>NZ_BJYM01000003.1 GCF_007991515.1 Oceanobacillus sojae | reverse complement strand
AATGATTTCTTAAAACAAATTATTCTCCCGGCTTCCATAAAACCAAGACGGAGGTGCATGGCGAGGCTTTCTTCATTATCTATGGAACAATCACTTGCAAATTCAATGCAGCCCTGCTCTTCTGCCCAGCGCTCACAAGCCTTTACTAATTCTCTTGCATATCCATTATTTCTATGTGATTCCTTGACGAAAATTCCTTCTAAATAGCCGACTGGTGATGTTTTTGTTCCTTCGACATAATCAAATCTCAGCTGACATTGCGCGAACCCGATAGCCTTCTCCTTATCAATAGCTAACAAAATACATGCATGTTTATCGTCTAAATAACTCTTGAATTCCTCTTTTAATGTGCCGAGCTCATTTTTTGACCATAACATTTTTGCTAAACAGGCAACATGATCTATATCTTCTCTGTTCGCTTCTCTCAGCATTTTTTCACTCCTTATTTAAAATGGTTTCATTCAATTCAACATCATAAGTAACACACATTTATTATTAAGTCATTCTAAGTTAATATATAATTATAACAAATATTTCTAAATTTTTTATGTGGAATTTTATTTATCTTTATCTATTACTTTGTATAAAATATAGTGTCAGATTTAAAGGCTTTGAATGTATATATAGAAATGTTATTTAATACAAACGAAGGGATTTGATATCAATGACTCATGCTAAAAGTGTTTTACTGGACCAGTTGTTAGCAAATGCGAATGACCAAAGCTGGTATCTTTCTTTTGAGCAGGCTGTTGAAGGAGTTACAGAGAAAGAAGCATTTTGGAAACCTGATAAAGACAGCCACTGTATTGCCGAAATTACATACCACCTCATTTATTGGAATAGAGTATGGCAAACCAGATATGAACAATCTGATGTTCAAGCTGTTAAAGCAATAGAAGATAACGCAGATACCTTCCAAGTCTCTAGTGGACAGTCATTTTCTGATTTAAAAAACGACTTATTAAACACCATTTTAAATTGGCAAAAGCTTATTAATAGTAATCAAAAGTTGGACTCCATCGTTCCCGGATTTCCCGTAGAAGCTGAATGGTGGAATTTAATCAGTAATGCAGCAACACATAATGCCTATCATATTGGACAAATTGTTTATATAAGAAAAATGAAAAAACAGTTTACTTAAAACTATCAAATTTAAATCCCGCATTAGAACTGCTTGATTTACTTTGATATTAAAAATAGCTTTACATTCCCATGTCTTCTTTGATAGAATGATTTCTTGTGTATTTAAAAATACGTTGTAAAGGAATTGTTTTTATGTACTTCTCAAAGAAAGATTTTTTAAATAGATATTATATCGTTCTATTACTTTTAGCTATTTTACTTATTGCAGCAACACTCCGTTCTCCAATTTCATCTGTCGGGCCGCTTATTCCTTTTTTTCGGGGAGAATTAGAAGCCTCAAACGCTATGATTGGATTAGTCAACACACTTCCATTGCTTGCTTTCGGCTTATTCTCTCCGTTTGTACCGAGACTATCCAGCAAATTTGGAATGGAATTTACTCTGCTGGTTGCTATGGTTTTTCTGTCTATTGGTGTATTTATCCGGGCGAGCGGAGGAATAGAGCTGTTATTATTCGGTACACTCCTGACTGGAATGGCTATTGCTGTCGGTAATATCCTGATGCCGGGATTAATTAAATCAACCTTTCCTTATCGGATTGGGCTGATGACAGGGCTTTACTCTGTCTCGATGAATTTATTCGGCGCGATTGCCTCCGGTATTTCCGTACCGATTGCTTCCATAGATGCGTTCGATTGGCGGAATGCTATGCAAATTTGGAGCATAATCTCTTTAGCAGCTGTCATTGTTTTATTACTGCGACTTCCAGTTACGCGTTCAGGCGGAAAAAAAGTGTTTATGAATGTAAAAAGCCAGCCATCCAGAGCTATCTTCAAATCAAAAATTGCCTGGGCTGTTACATTTTTTATGGGGCTGCAATCACTTATACCCTACAGTTTATTTACTTGGCTTCCTGATATTTTAATCACAAAAGGATTTGATGAAAGTGAAGCCGGATGGTTAATTGCCATTTATCAACTCGGGCTTATTCCGACAACATTTATCGCTCCAATTCTTGCCGGAAGAATGAAAAGCCAGCGTCTGATCGGCTGTAGCGCAGGATTATTATTTTTCTTCGGTCTGCTGGGGGTTGCTTTCACTTCATCGCATTTGATTATTGTCTTTCTTATCTTAACTGGTGTCGGGGCAGGAACTGCATTCAGTTTAGCGATGATGTTTTTTGTTCTCCGTACCAATACGGTTATAGAATCAGCACAGTTATCCAGCATGGCTCAATCGATTGGGTATATCGTTGCTTCTACCGGTCCCCTTTTTCTTGGAACAATCTCAGAAATGACAGGAGGCTGGACCGTTCCATTTATTATTTTAATGGCTGTAGCCTTATGTATTGCCTTCCTTGGGACAATTGCAGGTAAAAATCAAAAGATTTCATTTGAATCAACAGAAGAAACAGCAACAAAATAAAAATGAGGCCGGAGAGTTTTTCCGGCCTCATTTTATTTATCTATTGGCAGAGAAGAAATAACCTTCTTCACATCATCCGCTGATTGATTTAACTGCTGCTTTTCTTCTTCTGTTAAAGGTAATTCAATAACACTTTCAATTCCCTTTCCTCCTAGAACTGTCGGTACCCCTAAATAAATATCATGGTAGCCGTACTCTCCTTCCAGGTAAGCAATCGACGGCAATATACGTTTTTTATCCTTAACAATCGCTTCTGCCATTTCAACAAGGGATGCAGCAGGGGCGTAATAGGCGCTGCCATTACCAAGAAGATTTACAATTTCTCCTCCCCCTTTTCTCGTCCGCTCTACAATTGCCTCCAGCTTGTCATTCGGAAGCAGATTACTGATTGGTATACCTCCTACATTAGAGTAGCGGATTAAAGGGACCATGCTATCTCCATGGCCGCCAAGTACAAATCCGGTCACATCCTCCACAGAAAGTTCCAGCGCTTCTGCAACGAATGTATTAAAACGTGCGGTATCTAAAACTCCAGATTGACCGATTACCCGATTCTTTGGAAAACCGGTTGTTTTAAAGCAAGTGTAGGTCATGGCATCAACTGGATTGCTTAAAACAAGAATGTAGCTTTCTGGTGCATAACGACCAATTTTCTTTGAGATATCCATCATAATATCTGCATTGATTGCAACAAGATCATCCCGGCTCATCCCTGGTTTTCTTGCAATTCCTGCAGTAATAATCACCATGTCTGCATCTTTAATTTCTTCATAATCTGATGTACCGGTTACTTTCCCATTAAACTTTTCTACAGGTCCGGATTCCAGCATATCCAGAGCTTTTCCTTTTGTCGGATTCTCCTGATCAGGAATATCTACTAAAACAACATCCCCCAGCTCCTTTTGAGCAAGTAAAAAAGCGGTTGTTGCTCCAGTAAACCCAGCTCCGATCACTGCAAATTTACGTCGTTTAAATGTCAATGTAAATCACTCCTTTGTTGCTTGTATCCATTATTTCTAATAAAAAGAGGGAGGTGCTCCAAAATAAGAGCACCTATTTTCTCTATTAATCTGGAAGAATATCAGATAACTCGTTATGCGGACGAGGGATTACATGAACAGATAATAATTCTCCAACTCTGCTTGCTGCTTCGCTCCCTGCATCTGTAGCTGCTTTTACAGCTCCTACATCTCCGCTGACAAGTACAGTTACTAAGCCCGCGCCAATTTGTTCTTTCCCGATTAAATGTACATTTGCTGCCTTTACCATTGCGTCCGCCGCTTCAATTGCCCCTACTAATCCTTTTGTTTCCACCATTCCTAAAGCTCCATTTACTTTACCCATTTTAAATTCCTCCTTAAAATATGTGTTCAAAAAGGCCGATAAATAGGACCAAGAAGTTCAAGGCGACTAGCTTTTTACGAACGGACTTTCACAGGATGTGATGACTTCTGTGTTGTCCACAGGACGTGGACGACTTTAACAGAAGTTCCTCTATACTTTATAATACGTGAGTATCGTAAAAAGCTCGTCAACGTACTTCCGCAGGATGCGGTGGCTTCTACGTTGCCCACACGACGTGGGCGTTCTTAGTAGAAGATCCTCTCATCGCCGTGTCATTTTTATTGGACTTTTTGAACCTCCTTAAAATATTATTGATTTTGATATTCCTTTAAAACCTGCCTCACAAGCTCCTCTATTTTCACTTTATCAATTTCTTCACTTGCTGCACCTGATTTTTCAACTGCTTCCTTCATTAAGTGCTCTACTTGTTTACTTGATACTGCTTCTGATTTACTTTCCCCAGGCTGTGGAATATCTGCTTCCCTCAGACCATAAGCAATTCTTTTTACATTATAAAGATGACGTGCAGTAATATTATCCGAGCTAATATTTCCGCCATATGCACCACATCCCAAAGTTAGAGACGGGGCTAGTGCGGTTGTTGCTCCTACTGCTCCTATGGACGACAGTGTGTTTACCAGCACCCTGGAGACTGGCATCGCCTTTCCAAACTCACGGACCAGATGATCATCCTTGGTATGAATAGAGAAGGAATGACCTCTCCCCCCTAAATTCAGCAGTTCTAAGCATCTTTCTTTTGCTTCATTAGAATTTTCTGCTGTATATAATGCAAATACAGGAGCAAGCTTTTCCAAAGAAAAAGGAATATGCTTGCCTACCTGATCTTCTTCTGCTATTAAAAGTCTGGTATTACTTGGAACGTTTATACCTGCTAATTCTGCAATTTTCAGAGCTGACTTCCCGACAATATCCGGATTGACCTTACCAGGTCCAATCGATATAATTTCTTCCATTTTCTTTTTCACTTCTGGGTTACAAAAGTAAGAACCGTTTTTTTCGAGCTCTCTTTTCACTTGTTCTTGAATAGCCTTATCTACAACAATCGCTTGCTCTGTAGCGCAAATTGTACCGTTATCAAAGGTTTTACTATCAACAATCATTTTTACACTTTTCTCAACATCTGCTGATTTTTCAATATACACCGGTACGTTTCCAGGCCCTACTCCATACGCAGGTTTTCCTGAACTATAGGCCGCTTTAACAAGGCCGCCCCCGCCGGTGGAAAGAATTAAATTCACGTCTGGGTGAGTCATTAATTGATTGGTTGCTTCCATACTGGGCTCCGAAATCCAGCCAATTAATCCTTCTGGTGCCCCTTCTTCCAGCGCAGCCTCCATGCAGATTTTCAATGTTTCTACGGTGCATTTTTTAGCTCGCGGATGTGGGCTGACTACAATTGCGTTTCCTGACTTCAGAGCTGCTATTGTTTTAAACATTGCTGTAGAAGTAGGATTGGTTGTCGGGATAATGGCAGCTATCACACCATATGGATAAGCAATTTCTGTTACTTTATTTTCTGTATCTTCATGAATAACCCCGATGGTTTTCTCATCTTTAATAGATTCATAGACATCTCTTGAACCTACTTGGTTTTTTATAAGTTTATGCTCTACAACACCCATTCCTGTTTCTTCTACAGCCATTCGTGCTAATTCTTTTGATTGGTTGAAGGCTGCTGCAGCGATTGCTTTTACAATGGAATCAATTTTCCACTGCGAGAATTGCATAAATTCCTGCTGTGCTTTTTTGGCCTTCTTTACTGCATCCCGCATTTCTTGAATAGAGGATAAATCCTTATCTAGTGTCAACAGTAACACTCCTTCCCTGCCTAATTTCCTTTTGTATATGGTTTGAGAGTAATTACCTCACCTATCTTTTGATCCACCACCTCAGCCTGCTGTTCAACAGGATCTGGAAGCGGACTTTCATGAGGCCATATTTTAATAGTTGTATTCTTGCTGACATCCACTTCCTTCATTTCTTCTAAAACGGTGATTACCACTTTCGTTACTCTTTCTACAAGCTCTCTATCCATCTCATTCCTCCTTCCTGCTCTGCTGTCTCCGGACTTTAGCATTTTCATGGAAGATAAGATTCTCAGATTGATGGCTGGCAGCATATGCTTTCATTTCGTCCAATGACTGACATCTGACAAGAGCAGGAATGATATCTATACCTTCCCCTGTATAGGCAGATGTGATAACAATCGGCCCTTTGACAATTGCCTTTTTTAATAAGCTGATTGCTTGTTCTATATTTGCTTCACTTGCATCTGCTTTTGTAACAACACCGATCGGCAGTTTATTAATTCCTAGACTGAACCCGGGTGCAAAAATTGTTTTTTCATTGGTTGCATCCTGCACAAATAACACATGTGTAATCTCAAGGGAGGTTGCCATAATACTCCGGTAATGCAAGGGGTTTTCTGTATATTCCCCGGGAGTATCTACAATCCAATCCTCATAAATCAAAGACTGTGTTTTTATTTTTTTCGGATGTCTCTCTCTACCAAAAAGCACTTCCTTTAACGTCGTCTTTCCAGCATCTATTCCGCCAAGAATCATGGCTCGATTTTTCAATGGCATTTACCCCCTCCCTTTTTAAGATTTAGTAATTTCTGCAGGTGTGTAGCTTAAAATATCTGCCAAAAATTGATTTACATCATGCAGTGCTGTCTCCACCTCGGAAACACTGCCTACAATCACCAAACTCCCTGTGAACCGGTCAAGAAAGCCGATATCCACGTTTGCAGCTTTCGTGGCACGATCGCCGGCTATAATAACTGTCTCGCTTGGTGTCAGCGTTAGTATCCCTAATGCTCCAGCCTGCTGCACGCCTAATTTATCGAACATATCCTCAACAGGATTAGCTATTAAATGGCTCAGAGTTACTTGTTTTCCAGGTACAAATTCTTGAATAAACCTTTTTTTCTCTTCCATATGCACTCCTTCTTTCCTTCCCATTTTTACATTTCCCGGAATAGGAAAGCTGCTTTTCATATTTCTCAGGTAGCTTTTGTAAGCTTGGTTTCTTTCTCTTCACTTTTTCCTAAAATAGCATTTGCAATCACAATTGCGATTACAATTGCGATAATTCCTCCGGCGAACTTTCCAATAATCATTGGAAAAATCATTTCACGTGCTACTCCTGCAGCAAATCCCAGATGGTCTCCGAGTACGAAGGCTGCTGGTACAGAGAATGCTACGTTAATTACTTTTCCACGATTATCCATATCCTTCATCAAATTAAACATGGCAATATTATTAGCCAGTGTTGCAACCATACCAGCTGCAGCAACATCATTCATACCAAGCATTTTCCCCATGTTCATCAGTGGTTTCTTAAATACACGGGTGATCACTTCTACCATAACAAAGGCTCCGGCAAGCACAATCGCAATACTTCCGACTACCTCTATCCCTTCTCCTAAAGGAGCAATTCCAGGTATAACGGTAATACCTGTCAGAACATCAATAATACCGATTGCCAAGCCTGCTGTTGCAACTACTACCACGCCATAGCCAAAAATCGTAAAGCCTTTAATCATCTGATTTGGTATTTTCCAAAGTCCCAAAATAACGAGGGCTGCCAGGATAAAGATAGGAATTAAATTCATAATAACCATGGAAAAGGAATACCCTGCTACTAATCCACCAACAATTGCTCCAAAAGGAATTGCAATAAAGCCTGCCAGCATACCGGTAGCAAGATAGCGCTGATCTTCCTTTTTAATAATTCCTAAGGATACAGGGATAGAGAATACAATTGTCGCCCCCATCATTGCTCCAAGAATAATACCAGAGAACATAGCTGCATCCTGACTCTGTCCCAGCTCTTGAGCCAACTGCAGGCCTCCCATATCAATAGCTAATAAACTTCCGGCAAACATAGCAGGATCTGCACCAAGTGCCGTATAAATTGGAACAATAACAGGGCTCAGCACATTTGCCAGGACAGGAGCCATGACAATAATACCGACCATCGCAAGTGCCAAGGCACCCATTGCCATAATACCCTCATCAAATTTATCTCCGAGTCCGAGTTTATTTTTAAATATCTTATCTATGGCACCGACTACCATGAAAATGACCATAATATAAATTACAATCTCATTTATGCCCATACCTCTTCCTCCTCAACTCATGTGATTTTCTATTCTTTTTGAACCATATCAATCGAGTCAACCACGCCGACAATTACGGAATCAATGGGCAGTCTTTCTTTTCCAAAAGCAGACCTTGCACTGCTTCCTCTCGTTACTAATACGATATCTCCAACACCGGCACCCGCTAAATCCGCAGCAACAAAGGTAGAGGATAAATCATCATTATACGTCGGTTTGACAATTAACAGCTTCAGACCGTTCAGTTTTTCATCTTTTCGTGTTGCCCATACAGAGCCCATCACATCGCCGATGATCATTCCTCATTCTCCTCACATCGTTGAATTTCTAATTTATGCTTTTTTGCGTAATCCATAGCCAGCGGCGTAGTAATACTATTTTGCGGAATCAGAACCTTCTTCTTTTTCTGCATCAGCAGCTTTTGTAAATCTCTTTCTGTAATGACCCGCTTCTCTATAAATCCCGTGTCATTTCCAGGTGCATGACAGCTTTCTAGAGGTTTATCAGCCTTTTCTATATTTGAAGATGCTTCCTCCGCATTCTTTTTAATAATCTTGCCGAGTGCTCCCTGCTGGAACCCACAGGAATTTGCTTCATCAAAATCAATATGCATATAAGTCTGATAGTTGGGATGAACACGTATAACAACATCATCAAATATAAGTGACCGTTCCCCAAACACCTTTACCTGTACGATTTCTTTATGCTCTACCTGGAGTTTCGCAGCATCATGCAAAGCTACATGAATATGCCGTTTAGCGACGATAAGCCCTTTATCCAGCTGCAATTCCTTATCTCCATAGACAAGTGTTACCCCTGGTGTTCCGTCAATATCCCCGCTTTCTCTCACCGGGATATTCCCTCCTAAAACAACTGCATCTGTTTTAGACACTTCAACCTGGGAGGAGCTTCTTTCAGGTCCTAAAATCACTACATTTTCAAGATTTCCCTTAGGTCCTTTGATTGTAATTCTTTCCTTACATGCGTACTGACCCGGCTGTGATAATTCTTTAGCCTTTGTTAATTGATAGTCTGCACCAAATAAATAATCGACAGCTTCTCTGCTTAAATGTACATGCCTGCCAGAGGCTTCTATTTCAACTAAAGACTGGTTCAGCATTTCCTTCTTTACTGCTTCTTCGATCGTTTTTACAAGTAGCTCGTCCAAATCAATCACCTCAATTCTAAAGCTCCGCTACTTCCAGATTTTAAGCTTCATCAAATTGTTTCGGAAGGATTGCACTAACCTCAGTATGCGGACGTGGAATAACATGGACGGATAATAACTCCCCTACACGGTCAGCAGCTGCTGCTCCAGCATCTGTTGCTGCTTTTACTGCTCCCACATCTCCTCTGACAAGTACAGTTACCAGCCCTGCACCAATCTGTTCTTTGCCAACTAACGTAACATTTGCTGCCTTTACCATTGCATCAGCTGCTTCAATAGCCCCGACTAATCCTTTTGTTTCTACCATTCCTAACGCATTTGCATTTTGCATTATAAATTCCTCCTTTAAGTAATTAACCTATTTTTCTTTCTTTTCATTACTGTCTTTTGCAAGTATTGCCTGGACTAATTCACTCTTTCTTGCATATTTTATATTTTTTGCTTGATCCAGCAGGGTGATATCATTTGCTCTGGCCAGCTGTCTTAATTGAAGCACCGTCATTTTTTCCAGATTTTCCAGTTTCCATCCTGGGGCGGAATAATCAGGTTTTGTATCTATACCTGGTTTGTTTTCAGTTTTAGGGCTGGGCTGTATCTCAACTTCCAGCTTGGCAGGAGCCGCTTCCTGTAATGGAAGCTTTTTTAGCAAAGCGCTGGTTTCATGATGCATTCTCGGAATAACATGGACGGAAATCAATGTTTGAAGTGATGTAATTGCATTTTCACCAGCTTCCACTGCCGCCTGAACAGCCGCAACATCTCCAAGCAGCTGGACTGTAACAAGCCCGCCCTTGATAATTTCTGCATCCAGGAGCTTCACATTTGCCGCCTTTACCGCTGCGTCTGCTGCTACAATAGAGCTCAATAATCCTCTCGTTTCAATTAATCCTAATGCTTCCATTTATCTCACCTAATATCCTTTTGGATTATCTGCCACATCATTTACTGCGCGTGCAAATGCTTCACAGGCAGCATGACAGGCTGATTGACTTCCAGTTAGTAAGGCGCCTCCAAAGTTTGTTTCAGACGGCGGGCCAAAGAATGCAGCCAGCCTCACATCCGCTGACTTCAACGCCATATCTAACGCATAAATAGCTTCTAATGGCGGAGCAATTAAATAAGCAATTGCTTCCCCTTCTGTTATATTTGCCTGTTTGGAAAGAAATGTTCCAGTTCGTGATACTAAGTGCGCAAAATAAGGAATAGAATCATCCTCATTGGCGCTGACAAAATAGGCATCATTCTCAATATAGGAAATTGCTGCATCTAATCCGCTTCTTACTTCTTCCGGATTATAGCCTGCCAGAATACCAATAACCTCTCCGGTTAATTTTGTGGTTGCATTGTCCGCACCGGCATACATTGATTCTGCATAAACAACCTCTACATCTGCTTTCTTTGTTGCTTCATCTAATGCTGTGTAGACAACATCATCAATATCTCCTGTCAGAATCCCGATGCTCCGCTGGTTGGGCAGTAGTTTTAATTCATCTGCTAAATGCGCATCCACATTTGAAATCAGCTTCACACCGAGGACCTGTGCATAAAGCGCATCATCCTTCATAGTAAACCCTCCATTTCTTAGCTTTATCGTCGAGCAGCATATTTACTTTTTTTGAAACTCCCTTAAACCTTATTTAAATCAAGACCTGAAGCTTTCTTATCAATCATTTTCTTAATTAATTCCGCGATATGTGCTCCCGCTTCAACTGGAGGCGTACCCCCCTCGTGAATATTCGATATAACAGTACGTCTTGCTTCCGGCATGTCGACAGTCGGTTTATATGCGATGTAAGCACTCATTGATTCTGCTGTAACCAGACCAGGACGCTCACCGACAAGCAGACAGACTACGTCAGCTCCTGTTAGCTCACCAATGACATCCATCGCCGGCACACGGCAATGCTTTATAAACAAATCATTCGTGGCGTCAATACCATGCAGCTTCAGGCCTTGCTTAATAGCCGGCAAAGTATTTTCCAGATTTGCTTCGATGGAAGCCGAGCTCAAGCCGTCTCCTACAACAATTTGTACTTTAGGGTTACCGCAATGCGCTTTTATTTTTTCTTTCTCCTCATCAGAGAATTGCCTTCCTAAATCAGGCCGGGTTACGTACTCATCCTTATCCTGACAGACAGTTGCAACAGGAAATAGATTATTTTCTTTGACAAAATCCTCACTGACATAAGAGAACACAGCATCCTGAGCAGCAGCGTGATCTGCTTTAAATCTTAATGCGCTGGAGGTCATATAGCGTGCGCCGCTCCGCCATACTCCCAATCGTGCAGGCGTTTTATCCTTCATATCCAAATATCCTTCTTCATCTGCCGGATTCGGTACAAGAAGTTCTTTCTTAATCAGTATTTCTGATATATCAGGCAGCACTTCCTCACTGACAGCATGATTTGTACTATCGGTTTGCTTTAATTTTGGTGTATGCTCCTCAGAAGCTTTGCTTTCTCCCGCCATTTCCAGGACAATCTTTTCAATCAGCGTTTTTAATTGTGTATCTGTAACCATCCTTTCTCCTCCTTACACTAAGAATAATGATGCATCTCCTGCCTGCTTCGTTAATCTGCCAGATAAATCAATAACATCCATTTTTCGAAGCCACTCTTCAAATTCCTTAATTGGTTTCAGCTGCAGCAATTCCCGCAATGTCTGAATTTCATGATAGCCAAGACTTTGATAATTCAACATGACATCATCGCCATGAGGAGCAGTGATTAAGAAATTAACTCCAGCCTGGGCAAGCAGTGTACTTAAAATCTCCATATCATCCTGATCTGCTTTCATATGGTTGGTATAACAAACATCCACGCCCATCGGAAGCCCGGAAAGCTTACCCATAAAATGGTCCTCTAATCCAGCCCGGATAACCTGCTTAGAATCGTATAAATATTCCGGTCCAATGAATCCTACAACTGTATTCACCAGGAAAGGCTCATAGGTTTTGCCAAACCCATAGCATCTGGCTTCCAAAGTGAGCTGATCCACACCATGGTGGGCGTTAGAGGATAGTTCAGCACCCTGTCCAGTTTCAAAATACATGACATTTGGTCCGGCTGCTGTTCCTTCACGCAAAGCAAGCTCTCTTGCCTCCGCAATTAGTTCGCCGCTTATTCCAAAAGCTGTATTTCCTTTTTCAGAGCCGGCAATAGATTGGAAGATTAAATCAGCAGGTGCGCCCTCCCGAATAGCCTGCATCTGTGTTGTTACATGGGCAAGCACACTATTCTGAGTAGGAATTGCATACTTATTTTTCACTTCTTCCAGACGATGGAACATCCGCTTCACACTTTCAAGCGTATCATCGACCGGATTCAATCCAACCACAGCGTCGCCAGATCCATATGCAAGACCTTCTAAAATGGATGCGACAATTCCGTCTTCATTATCAGATGGATGGTTTGGCTGTAATCTCGCTGATAAGGTTCCTTCTAATCCAATTGTCGTATTACAATGTGCTGTAACAGTTATTTTATTTCCTGCTGTAATCAAATCTAAATTGGACATCAGCTTGGTTACTGCTGCCACCATTTCTGAGGTCAGCCCTCTTGAAATTCTCCTGATATCATTTCCTGATGTATTATAATCAAGAATTTTCTCACGGAGCTCCTGTACAGTCCAACGCTTAATAGAATCATAGATTTTCTCATTCAAACTATCTTGAATAATCCTTGTAACCTCATCCTGCTCATAAGGGATAGCAGGGTTGTTCCGCAAATCCTCCAATGTTAAATTTGCTAAAACGACTTTGGCAGCGACACGCTCTTCTGCGGATTCTGCTGCAATCCCGGCCATCACATCCCCTGATTTTTCTTCGTTTGCTTTCGCCATTACTTCGTTGATTGATTTAAATTGATAGGTTCTTCCAAATAATACTGTACTTAAAATCATGCATATCCTCCTCTCGAAATTTACAAAATAGCTTAATTAAATACGAGTGTTTTAATCACTACCGGCAATACACTCCCTTCTGCAAGCGGATGTCCAATGTCAATATAATCACCATCTTCTACAAAAACACTATCAATACAGATGATTTCAATATCTTTTCCAAGTATTGTATAAAGCGTCTGGCCAAGCACTTTTCCAATATCCTTCTCTACAATGACAATGAGCGGAAGTCCTAAATTCAGATAACTTCTGGAACCCTTTATAATTTCTTCTGCCACTCTTGTGATATTTTTAAAACTCGATATTTCCCTGCCTGAAAAAGATATTGCCACACGCTGTTTCTCTTCCTCCAATTGGAATCTGCTTAAGTTTTCATCTGTATAAGCTGCGATGGAATGAAATTGGGCCATCTCTTTATCAGGAATTTTTACAACCGGGATATTTTTAATCGGAAATTGGTTTTGAGAATAATGAATGGTGCTTCCGCTAATTTCTGTCGTATGTGATCCAGCTCCAACAACTGTTGCCCGAATTAATTCTTTTGGTTCTACCAGCGTTAAGCGCTTCGTTAATGCAGATTCACTGATTGCTGCTCCCAGTAAAATGCCAATATCCCCAAACCTGAACACATCACCTTCAGATGGCTGATAAACCGCCTCTGCAACACCTCCCGTAAATGAAATATGTGAAATATCCTCTTTGTACTGAATTCCTCTATGTGTCACTATTTTGCTAAAGGCCTCCGTCTGCGGCCGGATGCCTACGCTCTCTTCCAGCAGTTGTACCATGCGCTCAATCAGCGGTTTAAATAATTTTTCTGTTGCTTTTCCTCCTACATAAATGGGCCATCCATTTTCTTTAATTAAGGCCTGGATCTTTTCCGAAATATATTCAATTTCTTTCGTTTCCTTATTTACTTTGACAAGTCTGCCACCGATATCTAAGCAGCCGGTATCTACTATCTCTCCCCGTTGCATCACGGCCATATTGCTTGTTCCGCCGCCAACATCCAGATTGACGAGCTTCCCGGCGTGCTCTTTGGAATACCGGTGAAGTCCGGCTCCTTTCGCTGCAATAACACTTTCTAAGTCCGGCCCGGCAGTTGCAACAACAAAATCTCCAGCATATCCGCTCAAGCCCTGTAAAACCTCTTCTGCATTTTCTTTTCTGGCAGTCTCTCCAGTAATAATGACAGCGCCCGTTTGAATGCTTTCTTTGGCAATACCTGCTTTTTGATACTCACTCGCTACAAACTGCTCGATGCGGGATTGATCAATCCGCTTTCCTTCCAAAAGCGGGGTATCGATAATGTCACTCTTATATACAACCTTCTTATCAACAATCACAATGCGCGGGACATTAAAAGCAGAAGCTGTGTTCTCAATCTTCAGATGCGAGAATACAAGCTGTGTGGTCGAAGTCCCAATATCAATCCCGACACTTAAAACATTTTCAGCCATTTTCTCCTCCTCCCTTCTGTTAAGCTTTTAAAGGATATAAAAAAGCAAAGAAGCTTAAAGTATAAAAAATTGCACATAGCAATCCCATTTATACCTTAAGCTTCTTTGCTTTCGGATTCACTTATACATCATTGTACAGTGTCTGTTTAAATTGAAAGGTAACTTCCATACCCTTTTTCTGGCGATTAAATTGAATCGTTCCTTTCAACTTGTCTTTCACATAATTTTGAACGATAACTAACCCCAGGCTATTCTTTTTAATTTCATCGATTGAAAAGCCTATACCATTATCTGCAACGGTGATAAATACTGTGTCATCTTGTTTTTTCAAAGAAACCTTCAGCTTCCCATTGCTTTTCCCTATGAAAGCATGGTTATAACTGTTTTGTACGAGTTCATTCACAATAAGAGAAACAGATGTGGCGATTTCACTTCTGACAATAATAGATTCCTCTGCATCAAGACTTAATTCAAGGTTGTTTAAAAGCATATAGCTCCGATGCATATTATTCACAATAAATTTAATTACTTCGCTTAACTCTACTTTATCACCGAGCTGTCTTGCTAAAATATCGTGCGTAGCAGCAATAGACATTACCCGATTCATATTGTCTGATAAAATATGCTTAATTTCTTCATTCTCACTTCTTCTTTTCTCCATCCGCAAAAGAGAAGCCATTGTCTGCAAATTATTTTTTATGCGGTGATGCGTTTCCCGAATTGCCTCTGTCTTGGAAATAATTTCAGCTTCTTTGTTTTTCAATTGCGTAATATCCCTTAGAATAATCGCAAATTCCAGCTTATCATCCTCGAGAATAATCCGCTTCATCATATAAAATTTATCATCGAGCTCAATTTCCTTCATAAATGCTTTTTTATCATTTAAGACCAGATCACTATAAGGAATTTGATTGCCAAACAATTGATTATAATAAACTTCCTCCTGTAAACTGTCTTTTAAAATACTATCTGCTTTCTCATTTTGAAAAATCAGCCTGCTGGATGAGTCAAAAAAATAGATAGCATCATCAATATAGTTGTTTAATCGGGCAGTCATAACCATATAATCATTTTGTTCTTCTGTTCCATCCTTCTGCACTTCATGAAAAGGCGTTTCCATAATATATGTTCCAAGAATCTTGTCCTGATATTCAATGGCATATATATTTTGCCGGATAAACACATTTTCCTGTGTGAACGCTTTATATCCTTTCAGCTTTCCACCAGCCCGTGAAACCTTCCAGACCCCCGGTTCATTCATCTTCATTGCCGGCTGGCCTACAGGAGATTGCTCATAGAGTGATTCCTTCGATACAGGAAGAACATGATAAATAACGATGGAGGCAGTACTGTTCTTCAGAGGAACATCTATAAAAATATCACAATCAAAAATAGTTGCCAGTTCATCCAGAGCATGCGCTTTCTGATAAATAATTTCAATCTCTTTATCTGTCATTTCTGTATACTTCTTGCATAATTCCATAATTTTATCTATTTGTTTATTCATAAACAATAGCTATCGTCCTTGCAACTTCACTGATGGACTTCCTTCCATCCATACTCATTTTCCGGAGAAGCTTATAAGCCTCCTGCTCATCCAGATTTCTCTCTTTCATTAATAAACCCTTAGCTATATCAATAATCTTCCGGTCTTCCAGCTTTTGAGATACTTCCTGCACCTGCTTTTCCAGGGACTGGATCTTTTCTGCCCGTGATAAGCACATTTCCACTGTCGGAATAAATGATTTTTCATCCAGCGGCTTCACTAAATATCCAAGAGCCCCAATTTCTCTTGCTTTTTTCACAAATGCTTCATCGTAAAAAGCAGTAAGCAGCAATATACCTCCGGCAATCTTGTCATACATGATCTTCTTACTGGCCTTGAGTCCATCCAGTACAGGCATTTTTATATCCATGATAACGAGATCTGGACGTTGTTCCTGACAAACATCAATTGCTTCAAATCCGTCGGAAGCCTGTCCTACTACATTGTACCCGGCTTCTTCCAAAAGCTCCTGCAAATCCATCTTTGTAATAGGTTCATCATCGACTATCACAATTTTTTCATTCATATCCATACTCCTTAAACAGTATAATTCATTGTTGATTATTGATTATTGAAGAATTTAATAAGACTTCAGCCGTAAAAAATGCAAAAAAGGGGCATGAAAAAGATACATTCTTTTCCAAAGCCCCTTTGCTTTTATCATCAACTAACTGCATTCATTTGATTACTTATGCACGCCATTGTGCTTCTACAACCATTATATATTTGAAAGCACTTTCTTGCAAGCCTCTTTTACACTGAAGTCAATCCGCATAATTATCTTATCTTTTTTAAAATAGCTGTGATATCCTGAGGGGCCGGTTTAACAGGGTTCATATTTGTGCAGCTGTCGTTTAATGAAGCCTCTGCAATTTCTCTTTCTATCTCATCATTGTATTCCAATTGATATTCTTTTAAATTGGCAGCAATGTCTAACTTTTTCCGGAGCTTCTCTATTTCTTTAATAAGGCTTCTTACTCCGCTGGCATGATTTGCTGCAGGAAGATTCAATAACCGGGCAAGCATTGCATATCTTTCTGCTGCCGGAGTTATATACTGATGGTGATTTTGATGGATACCTGCATTAAAAGCAATGACGTGCGGGAGTAAAATAGCATTCAGACGGCCATGTGGAACATGAAACCTTGCCCCGCTGGCATGAGCAATACTATGATTGATCCCTAAACCGGCCGTATTAAATGCAAAACCAGCCAATGTAGAAGCATGATGAACTTTTTCCTTTGCTTCTTCGTCCTGTTCATTTTGATAGGATTTTGGCAAATAATCAAACAACAGACGAATGGCCTTCTCCGCCATGGCATCTGAAAAATCATTGGCATTTTTCGCAACATAAGCCTCTACAGCATGTGTTAAGGCATCCATCCCTGTATCAGCCACAATCGGTTTAGGGACAGTTTTCACAAGCTCTACATCTAAAATAGTCGTCTCCGGAATAAGAGAATCTGCTGTTAACGGGTACTTTACTCCTTTATTTTGATCCGTTATAACAGAATAGGAGGTTACTTCCGACCCTGTGCCGCTTGTTGTTGGAATAGCAAGAAGCGGGAGCTGGTCAATAGAATATACCTTCCTGGCGATATCCTTCATCGCTTTTGCCGCATCCATTGCCGATCCTCCGCCAATGGCAATGACAAAATCAGGCTCAAAATCCTTCATTGCCTCTACACCGGCAGCAACATTCTCTATCGGCGGATCAGGCACAACATCCGTAAATAACCGCCACACATTATCTCCTTCTGAAAGATACCCTTCTATTTTCTCCAAAATCTCTGTTTCTTTTAAAAAGGGATCCACAACAATGAAAATCCGTTTAGCACTAACTGTTTTCAAATAATCCAAAGCGTTCTTCCCGTAGTAAATATCCGTTTGAAAAGCCACCTTTTTCAAGAAAACTCCTCCTCATTTTTTGGCATAAAAAAAGGCAGAGGAGCTCTACAGAATTTATCATTCTGCAAAGCTCCTCTGCTTTTAAAACTACACGTCTTTGTGTTACCTGTAGTGTACTATTAATCTGTTAACCTTGTCAATTTTAATTTAGAAGCTGGAAGGTTCACCACTTCTTTGGAGCGAATCTTCCAGCATGGAAGGTATTACCTCTTTGTAATTACCTCTGTCCGAGCTGGTTACTTCTGCGTAACGATGCAGCCCCACGATCCATGTAAGGCTTTTTCAGCCTGCTGCATTGCAAGGCTCCCGAATGCTTAACAAACTTTTGGTTTCGCACAAACCAAAGTAAGTAGCGGCAATAAATGCTGTACATAGCACTTCTCGCTCTATACACATTAAAAAAACCCTCACCTGTCTTAAGTTGAGAGCAGCAAATAGAATTCAATTTGTATTCATTGAATTACCAGTATGCATCTCCTTTTCCCAGAAGGCAGCTGTGCATATTACTTTGGCAAGTCTCCTGACTCATGGCTGTCATCCACTCCGCCTTCCCGGAAGTATCCAGTGGCAATATAGAGTGAACCTACCATTTACAGTGGCCGGACCGTTCAGGATTTTCACCTGATTCCTTTTTAATCATTTACAGCATTGTAAATGAACCAAAATAAATTCCATATAAGTTTGTTAGATTTATTATATATCAGTTTCATACTTTTTCAAAGGAAAAGTTATCCCGGCTCTTTTCAACACAAAGACCAGGCATTCTAAATGCCTGGTCTTAACCCTATTTAATTAATATAACGATATGCCATCAGCTGATTCAGCATTTCAATTTCTTCTTGCAGCTTAGCTCCGATATTGGTTTCCCTGACCTTTTTCCGTTCCAGCTCTTTGTCTACCACCCGCCGGACAGATAAAACATCAGCACCATTTAATACAACATCTTCTTTTGAATTAAAATGCTGATGGGCAACGAGCTGCATTCCAAATGAATTATATAGTAAAGTATAGCCGGCGATACCTGTCGTAGATTGATAGGCTTTTGAGAACCCGCCGTCGATAACAATCATTTTCCCGTTTGCTTTAATTGGATTCTCGCCATCTATTTCTTTTACTGGTGTATGTCCATTAATAATATGCCCCTGACTTGGGTCCAGTTCAAATTCTTCCAGCATCTTACGGCACATTTCCACATTCTCACGTAAATAATAGTATGGATTTTTTTCTTCTTTATGAGATACCTTATCCGAAATAAAGTAACGTTCAAAAGTGGTCATAGCCCGTTTACCGAAGAGTGAAGAATATTCTCCTGTCCATAAATACCACACCATATCCGTCGCTAAATCATCTGTCAATTCTTTATGTGCAAAAGCATGGCGCAAATAAGACTCAAATTTATCCAGCAATTCTCTTCCCTTGTATGCTTTTCCCTCAATCTCCATCTGCTCCATATTTCCATTTTCATCAACAGGAATACAGCCATGAATTAATAGGTTTCCATTATATTTCAGATACAGACTTCCTTTTTTCATCAGGAAGTTCATATGCCTTTTCAGCTTCTCTGATTGCTGTACCGAGAGCAGAAGCTTATCAATGACTTCCTCTTCCTCTGGTAACAGCTTGGCAGGATCAGACGGGTCAATGGTAGAAAAACATGTGTTTTCCAGCGGATAAGTCTTCCCATATACCGTGATTTCCTGTTTCTCGTAATCCGTTTTTTCTAATACCAGCCTTTCTTCCATATTAAAGAAAGAACGACGTTTAATAATCGGGCTTTCCAGCTTAAACTGGATCATGGCAATTGCTTGGTGAATCTTCGTAATCTGTAATTTTTCCTGATCCGTAATATTCTGATCTGAATGTTTTTTAGGACGGAAAGCTGGATTATCTCCATAATACTTTTCCGCCAGGTTAAGTAATGGGCGTAAGTTAATACCATAAGCATCCTCTATGATATCTAAATTATCATAACGGGCACAGATTCGAATAATATTGGCCAGACAAACCTTAGAGCCTGCATATGCGCCAATCCAAAGCACATCATGATTGCCCCATTGGATATCAATCGAATGGTATCCAATCAGTGTTTCCATAATTTTATCGGGCTCTGGTCCACGATCATAGATATCTCCAACAACATGCAGGTGATCTACGACAAGACGCTGCGTTGTATAGGATAAGCCAATAATCAGCTTCTCTGCCTGACCAAGCGAGATAATTTTTTGAACAATCTTCTCATAATATGGCTTCTTATTTGTATATTCATCCGTCTTATACAAAAGCTCTTCAATAATATAGACAAATTGCTCCGGCAATGCCTTACGCAGCTTTGAACGTGTATATTTGGAGGAAGCATAGGAAATTAAATGAATCATATGATGAATTTTCTCTGCATACCATTCGTCTAACGCCTGCTTTGAATTAAATTGATGTTTAATAAGCTTCAGTTTATCTTCCGGGTAATAAACCAGCGCAGCAAAATCATTAATATCTTCCTCTGATAAGGTATCTTTAAAAATATCATTTATCTTCTCTCTTACTTTACCGGAACCGTTCCGGAGCACATGCTGAAAAGCTTGATATTCCCCGTGTAAATCACTTACAAAATGCTCCGTCCCCTTTGGCAAATCTAAAATTGACTCTAAATTGATAATCTCTGTAACTACCTTCTCTTCGCTATCATATTTCTCCGCTAATAAATCAAGGTATTTTGTATTCAATTCCCAAATCCCCCTTTAATTATGCCATATTATTTCTAAATAGTATAACACTTTCGAACGAGAATTGCAGTAATTATCAGAAGAGCGCCCTCCATCAAAATCATTTAAATATCATTGTATACGCCTTCTGAAAAACACCGCCTGCTTCTAATTGATTAATTCCAAACTTTTCTTTTAAATCTCCTGTTGTATCATGTGTATCTGCAACACCGTACCATGGTTCAATACATAGAAATGGAGCTATGCTATTTTTTTCTTTATTATATTTAGACCAGATTCCTACAAAAGGAAAGTCAGTAAACCCTACCTCTATACCATGATTTGATTTTGCAGAAACAAGTTCAATTCGATCTATATGACTGTATATCATCGCATCCTTTGCAAACAGCTCCGGCTGCACCCGGGTATCCGACAAATTAGTACGGACTCCTTTCTCTTGAATCAGTGCATTTTCCAATTCATATTCCATGACTTCTTTATTTGGAGCAGGTGTAAATTTTAAGTGGTAGTCCTCTAACCCTTCATTTTCTATAAGCGGAATTCGGAAAGCAGGATGTGCGCCAATTGAAAAATACATCTCTCCACTATTTTGGTTTTCAATTTTCCAATCAACGGAAAGAGAATTCTGATTCAGCGTATAGGTGATAACCGCTTTAAATTCATATGGATAGATATCTTTAAAACGCCCATTAGAAGCCATTTCAAATGAAGCATTCTCCCCAGAGTGTGTGCTCAGCTCAAAATCAATATCTCTTAAAAATCCGTGCTGCGACATCTCATATGTTTTCCCTTCAAGCTGATATTGATCCTCTTTCAAACGGCCGACGATCGGAAATAGTACTGGTGATACGCGTCCCCAATATGCGCTGTCTCCTGTCCACATATAATTAATTTTATTCTTCTTATGCTCTACAGTTTGTATTTCCGCGCCATTACTGTCTATTTCAACTTTTAACCAATCATTTTCAATTATTTGCTTCACTTTACTTCATCCCTTCTAAATTATAAAGACTTGATAGAAAAGTATCTCTATCCTCCATCTTAATCTGCGGAATATAGGCTGTCTAGTCTGGCTTTACGTTATTATTTGATTGAGTATATTTCTTATTTCCTTCATTATAGTTATCACCAGCCTGTTTTAACAAAATCCTCTTGCAGATTTAATTAATCAATTGTAAAATAAAACTTAATTAATTAAATTAATAAAATAACATAATTTATTTTTAGAATTTTGTAGCTATTTATATCCATTGTGTTCAAATCCGTAAAATGCGAATGTTTATAGCAAAAGTTTGATAATTGCACAACGTCAAAAATATGTATGGATATAAACTGCTTACTTTAAATAATAAGGAGGCCCCGATGGTAAATTTAACAAAACTATTCCAAAAAACTTTTAATACATCGGATGTACCGAGAAAATTCTTTGCTCCAGGACGTATCAATCTTATTGGTGAGCATACTGATTACAATGGCGGGCATGTTTTTCCAGCATCTATCTCACTTGGTACGTATGCTCTCGGGAGAAAACGTACAGATAATACATTTCGATTTTATTCATTAAATTTCTCTGAAAATGGTATCATTGAATGTACACTGGATGAGCTTTCTTTTCAACAGAAGCATGCTTGGGCTAATTATCCTAAGGGGATGATTCAATATATAGTGGATCAAGGGTATGCGTTAGACTCTGGTGCGGATATTTTATTTTATGGCAATATCCCCAATGGTGCAGGCCTCTCCTCTTCAGCATCTATTGAATTAGCAACCGGTGTTTTATTAGAAGGACTTTTTCATTTAGAGATTGACAGCATAGAAATGATTCAAATCGGCCAGAAAGTCGAAAATAAATACATTGGTGTCAACAGCGGAATCATGGATCAATTTGCTATTGGCATGGGAAAAAAAGATAACGCAATATTGTTAGACTGTCAGACACTGAATTATCAGTACGCTCCTATCGCGTTACAGGACCATATTATTATCATTATTAATACGAATAAACAGCGGACCCTGGCAGGTTCTAAATATAATGAACGATTCACTGAGTGCAAAGAAGCATTAGCAGAGCTTCAAAAAAGTCTCCCTATCCAGAGTCTCGGTGAATTATCAACAAAACAGTTTGAAGATAACAAACACGCTATTACGAATAAAATCCATCAAAAACGCGCCAGGCATGCTGTCTATGAAAACGCACGTACACTGCGGGCTTTCGAAGATCTGCATAAAGGTAATTTGACCGCTTTTGGAGCTTTGATGAATGAATCACATCGTTCTCTGCAGAATGATTATGAAGTGACTGGTCTTGAACTGGATACAATTGTGCATGCTGCCTGGGAGCAGGAAGGTGTTATCGGTGCCCGTATGACAGGGGCAGGTTTTGGCGGCTGTGCTATTGCTATTATCCATCAGGACTTTGTTGATAATTTTAAGCTGAATGTTAATCAAATCTATCAAAATATCATTGGCTATGACGCTACATTCTATCTAGCTTCCATTGCAGATGGAGCGAAAGAAATTATGGAAGGAGAAATCCTATGAGTATTTTAGTTTTAGGCGGAGCTGGTTATATTGGTTCTCATGCGGTGTATCAGTTAATTGACCAAGGACAACAGGTTGTTGTTGTCGATAACTTGGAAACCGGTCATCCAGAAGCTATTCACCCAAAGGCTATCTTTTATCAGGGAGATATACGTAATATCTCTTTTCTTCGTGAAGTATTTACCAAGGAATCGATTGATGCTGTCCTTCATTTTGCTGCAAACTCCTTAGTTGGAGAATCGATGGAAAATCCGCTAAAGTATTTTGATAATAATGTGTACGGTACACAAATCTTATTGAAGGTGATGATAGAGCATAACGTGAAAAAAATCGTCTTCTCTTCCAGTGCTGCAACCTACGGTGAAGCAGCATCCATGCCAATTACAGAAGAAATGGACTGTCTTCCTGCAAATACCTACGGTGAAACTAAGCTCATCATGGAGAAGCTCATGAAGTGGACAGCACAGGCGCATGATTTAAATTATATTTCTCTTCGCTATTTTAATGTTGCCGGCGCCAGAGAAACAGCTGAGATTGGTGAGGACCATACTCCAGAGACACATTTGATACCTATTATTTTACAAACGGCTCTGGGGCAGAGAGAACATATTTCTATTTTTGGTGATGATTATGAAACAGCGGATGGTACATGTATCCGAGATTATATCCATGTGGAGGACCTTATCGAGGCGCATTTGCTAGCCTTGGAGTACTTAGACAATCATGAAAAGAGCGATATCTTTAACTTAGGGAGCAGTCAAGGATTTTCAGTAAAAGAAGTGATTGCCGCAGCAAGATCTGTCACAGGGATCGATATCACTGAAAAAATGAGTGGACGCCGGGCAGGTGATCCTGCCATGCTTATTGCCAGCTCTGAAAAAGCAAAAAGCATACTCGAATGGAATCCATCCCGCACATCTATTGAAAAAATGATACGGGATGCATGGAATTGGCATAGTGCAAATCCACATGGATACAGTGGAAGAGGAAATATAAAATGATTTACTCCATCATCGAAGGGCTTATCCAGCAATCCACAAAAAATGGGTTAATCGAATCCGCTGATCAAATTTATGTGCGTAATCAGGTTATTGCTTTATTAAATCTAGAATCCATACCCGAAGAAATGCCAGAAGCGTTACAGGATACTATCCCTAATCTATTAGAAGAAGTCCTAGCCTACGCTGTAGAACAGCAGCTGATTGAAGACATTTTTGATGAAAAAGAGATATTTGCTGCAAATATAATGAATTGCTTCGTTGCCCGTCCTTCTGAAATACAAGCAGCCTTTTATAAAAAATATGAAGCATCTCCGAAAGCAGCAACCGATTATTTTTACAACTTAAGTAAGAACAGTAATTATATACAGATGAACCGGATTAAGAAAAATATCCACTTTAAAGCAGAAACAGCTTACGGCAAGCTCGATATAACCATTAATTTGTCCAAACCGGAAAAAGACCCTGAACAATTAAAACGGGAAAGGCAAATGAAGCAATCCATTTCTTATCCAAAATGTTTATTATGTGTGGAAAATGAAGGCTACAAGGGCAGAGTCGGTTATCCTGCCCGGGCTAATCACCGTTTAGTGAAGGTTCCTTTAGGCGATGAAAACTGGTATTTTCAATACTCCCCCTATGTTTATTACAATGAGCATAGTATCGTATTATCTGAAAAGCACCGGGATATGAAAATTAATCAGGATACATTTGAAAGGCTTGTTACTTTCACAGAAAAGTTCCCACATTATTTTATTGGCTCCAATGCTGATTTACCGATTGTTGGCGGTTCGATTCTAAGCCATGATCATTATCAGGCGGGAAATTATGAATTTACCATGACAAATGCCGAGACTGCCTTTTCTATTGATCTGCAGCGTTATTCTGATGTAACTGCATCCATTTTAAACTGGCCATTGTCCGTTATCCGTCTGCATAGCAAAAATAAAAAAGCTCTGCTGTCTCTGGCAAATCACATCCTGCAAACATGGAAATATTATGATGATAAACAAGCCGGCATTCGAGCTTTTTCTGAGGACATACCTCATAACACCATTACACCAATTGCAAGAATGCGGGATAACAGCTATGAGCTTGATCTTGTTCTGCGTAATAACCGGACTTCAGACGAGCACCCTCTGGGCATTTTTCATCCTCATAAAGATGTTCATCATATTAAGAAGGAAAATATAGGTTTAATTGAAGTGATGGGTCTTGCCGTATTACCTCCGCGTTTAAAAGATGAGCTTATCGAAATCCAGCATTTTTTATGTGGAGAGCCATCTAATATAGAGGCCTATCATCAAGAATGGGCAGAGCAGATTAGACAGAATTATGGTATCTGCTCAAATTCTGAACAGGCAGGTATGATTATACAAAGGGAACTCGGCCAGAAATTTACAAAGGTATTGGAAGACGCAGGAGTTTTTAAAGAGAAAGAAGCATTTAAAAGGTTTATTAAAATATTAAATACCCCTAGTTGAATACTGTCGTTATTTCCCGGGAAATGTTGAAAGAGGGATAATATTGTAAAAAGTGGACGAAGCTTATATGCGTCGTCCACTTTTCACCATGAAAGCTAATCATTCCTGCCTTCAAAATTATAATAATACATTATGTCTTTTCTTATTTACGAAATAAACCATTTCCTTAAAGCCAATTTGTCTTAATGTTTCTTGTACCTCTTTATAATCATCGCCAATCCTGGAAGGAACATGTGAGTCTGAGCCAAAGGAAATATCTACTCCATAATAATAGGCTCTTTCCAATATTTCATGAGATGGGTACCAGCCGCCACAATCTTTATTTTTACCAGATGTATTTACTTCAATGGCAACTCCTTCATCAGCAATCACCTTCAATGTCTCATCTATAATTGGTGTCTTTTCATCATGAAAATCTAATAGAAACCCCTTCATTGCATCAATATGACCAAGAACCTGAAACATACCGCTCTTTGCAGATTGCTGTATCAAACGGTAGTAAGATTCTTTTTCCTCCAGACGTTCTTGTTTCGATAAATTATCCCATCTGCCTCTTTGAAAAATACTTTTGCCATGAACAAAATGTACAGAGCCAATAATATAATCAAAAGGATACTGCTTATATTTTTCTTTATACAACGCTTCATACTCCGGAAAATAATCACTTTCCATTCCTAATAGCACATGAATTTTATCCTGATATTTTTCCTTTAGTGACAATACTTCCTTTACATAGTTGTTCAGTTCACTCTTGGCCATAGCTATTCCGGGATGAAGCTGATCTTCATCTGCATAAAAATATGGAGAATGATCAGAAATGCCTATGTAATGAAGCCCTCGATCGATAGCTGCTTGAATATAATCTTCTATTTTTCCTTCTGCATGTCCACAGCGGTCATGATGTGAATGTAAATCAAAGATAATACTTGTCATATAGTTTGCTCTCCCTTTCCATACTTTTCATTTAATTATATCCTATTAATACTTTCCTTTGTTATATTCATTTCAATTAAGCTACTAGTGTGCTTTATCTTTTTTTCCTCGCCTTCAAAAAAAATTTCACAACAAAAAACTACCATCCGCATAACAGATGATAGTTCTTCGTAAATTACCGTTTTTCAAACTGTAAGTTATATGATTTTCTGTCTACCTCTTTATTGAATCGGAATATCTGATTCGTTTATCTGTCTGACTAACCTGCAATCGGATAGATTACCTCGCTGTATTCTAAAGAAACACTCTGAGCGCCAAGCATAATTGTCTTCGTATAAACATTATTTCCAGCCCCCAGACGAAGACGGATATTTGCGTTACCTTCTGAGGCACCATTACCAACCCGCATAGTCACTGTGACCTCAGCTTCTCCCGATTCATCCGCTTCTAAAATACCAATGCTTTGGTAGCCATAGCTGTTGCCCGGCCAGCTTCCATCTTCATTCTGTATTTGTGAAACAGCTTTCCCGCCGTCAAGATAAATTTGCATTTCCGCATTTTCGATAACTTGACCAGGTTCCATATCCGTTAATGTTATCGTTGCTTCAAATGGCGTACCGTCAACAGGAACTACCTCCGGTGTCTCAATATTATATATGATATCTTTCGGCGGACTCACTTCAGATCCAAAAGCACCATCAGCAAATGTCGACGGTTCATACCATAAGTAGCCCTCCGCAGGCTCTCTCCATGGTTCATTTTCAGGCTCCGAAGAATTTTCCGGTGTCTCCATATCTAAAATTGGAGACGGCTCATCTAAAGGAATATCCACCTCAGAAAAAGCCTGATAATCCTCTTGATCCGCCAGCCAATTCACGATATTGACCAGTAACAGACCATTATCTGCATCCGTAAATCCATCATAGGTACGCTTCGTCTCTCCATGCTCTTCGTTCCGATACTTCGGTGTACTGTCCTCTACTGGAGAAGAATCTCCAATAAACGCAGACTTTCCATCTCCTTTTTTTCCTATAGCTGTAAACGGACCTTCATCTGTTCCACCGCCAAAATAAACACCCTGATCGACAGCATTGTTCCATTTATTTTCACCTTCTGTTAAACCTTCAGGCAAATACACAATACCTTTGGCAATTTCAGGATTCGTTACAGCCAGCGTAGACCCTGCATGAATAGTTACTTCACCGATACCTTCTGTTATGCCAAAAGCCTCCGATGAAGGAACGATGTCGTCTCCTATCGTATTATCAATTGCATTAAACCGGAAGCGGACTCCGAATTCTTCACTCAGCCAATCGGTGCTCTCCACTCCATTCATTGCTTCCTGCTCTCCGATGTTCATTCCCTTTGTCGGATCTTCATATGCTCCTCGCCGCCAGCCATTCATGATTTCATTCGAGTCCCAGCGATTGAAATTTCGATCAGCATTATAATGATCGGCTATAAAGAAGACACCTCCACCATTATCAGCAAATGCTACAATCGCATCTTGTTCAGACGTCTTAAAAGGAATTTGTGCTTCTGGAATAACAAGTACATTGAAATCTTCCAAATTTTCCAGTGATAAAGGTTCTGTACTTCGATGCTCCTGAACAACGTATCCTTCTTCAACCAATGCGTCAGCAAAATCAGAAAATGCTCCATCAATTACCCAGTCAGATTGCCCTGCAGTTTGACCATGACTATTGTCAAACAGAACTTTCATCCCATTCGGCTCTTCAGGATTCAGTACAGGAGCTGGATCATTGGGACCTTCTGCCGCAGCAATACTTCCAAATGTTAATAACAACACAAAAGACAAGGCTGACATCGTCCATCTCAAGGCATACTTCATTCTACACATACCTCCCAATTAATTTTTGAAAACGCTTTCTATGATGTTCTATTATAACAAAGTAGTCAAAAAATAACATTACTTTTACAAAACTTTAATATTTTACATTTAAAACAAACATTATGTCATAATTTACTTTTTTTTAGCAAAATTATATGTATTATTTGACATATTCCATGTTATAATTATGTAGAATTTCGAAATAATAGGTAATCGAATCTATTACCCATATTTTTTACTAGGAGGTTTTATCAATGACGTGGAAGAAAACAGGCATTTTTCTGTTTGCCGTATCCTTATTATTTTTAGCTGCATGCGGTAGTTCAGATGATTCGGCTGACGGCGATAACTCATCAGATGGCGATACATACGTACCCGATTCACTGACAGTACAATTTGTTCCTTCTCAAAATGCGGAAACTTTAGAGGCAAAAGCAAAACCTTTAGAAGATTTACTGGAGAATGAGCTGGATATTGATGTTACTGTAAGTGTTTCAACAAATTATAACTCTGTTGTCGAAGCATTGGCTTCCGAGCAAATTGATGTAGGATTCCTGCCGCCGAATGCATATGTGCAGGCACATGACGAATACGGTGCAGCAGATGTAATACTGCAGTCTCAGCGTTACGGTGTAAATGACGACGGTACAAGCACAGATGAACTTGTAGACTCTTATTACTCTATGTTTATTGCAAAATCTGATTCCGATATTGACAGCATAGCTGACTTGAAAGGTAAAACCATTGCGTTCCAGGACATCACTTCTTCAGCTGGTTATGTTTGGCCTGCTGCTGCTTTGATGGATGAGGGAATTGATCCTTTAACAGATGTAAAACCGTTAACTCTTCAAGGACACGATGCAGCTGTTACGGCAGTACTTAATGGAGAAGCAGATGCTGCAGCAATCTTCCAGGATGCACGTAATGTTGTTTTATCTGATTTCCCTGACGTGTTTGAAGATACAAAGGTGATTGCTCATACAGAGCTTATTCCAAACGATACGATCGCTGTACAGACGAACATGGATGAAGAATGGAAAGAAAAAATCAAGCAGGCATTTATCAATGTCGGTGAGTCCGAAGAAGGCCGGGAAATTGTTCGTGACATTTACACACACGAAGGCTATGTTGAATCCCAGGATTCCAATTTTGATATTGTCCGTGAATATTCAGAGCGCATTCAAGAACAGTAGAAACAACATACTGTTCCTATAGCAAATTAGATTTATAAAAAAAGCTTTCTTAAGATATGATCAACAGACGGAACTTTTACTTTCATTTATTCCGTGATTGATTATCAAGCTGATTAAAGCTTTATAGTATCATTCCTGAAAGGATGTCTAAAAGGGTAAATCCTTTTTATTCATCCTTTTTAAAATTTGTCAGCATTTTTTAACATCTTCCCGCATCTTGTGTATATGGGAATCTGTATACAGTCAGCCTATGGCCGACTATTTCTGATAAGAAAGTTGGGTAAATATGATTGAATTAAATGACGTTTCTAAAGTCTACTCAAATGGTGTAAAAGGATTAGAAGACGTTAATCTAAAAATTAATAAAGGCGAATTTGTATCGATTGTCGGTTTATCAGGAGCAGGTAAATCTACATTGCTCCGTTCGATCAACCGTCTCATTGATATTTCTTCCGGTGATATAAAAATAGATGAAAAATCTATCACGTCTGCATCGGAAAAACAGCTGCGTATGATCCGCAGAGACATCGGAATGATTTTTCAGAGCTTCAATCTTGTAAAGCGTTCCAGTGTGCTGCGCAATGTTCTCTCTGGGCGTGTTGCTTACAATAATACTTTGCGGACGCTTTTAAACCTTTTTCCGCAAAAGGATGTTGATCTTGCCTTAAAAGCATTGGAAAGAGTGAATATATTGGATAAAGCTTATACAAGATCCAGTGAACTTTCCGGCGGACAGCAACAGCGCGTTTCCATTGCACGTACATTGGCTCAGGAAGCAAAAATAATCCTGGCTGATGAACCAACAGCATCACTTGATCCGGTAACTACCAAACAGGTAATGGACGATCTAAAAAAAATCAATACAGAAGATGATGTCACAGTAATTATCAATCTGCATTTTGTTGACCTGGCAAAAGAATATTCCACAAGGATTATTGGTCTTCAGGCAGGGAAAGTTGTCTTCGATGGCACACCGGAAGAGGCTACCTCAGAGGTTTTTGAAGAAATTTACGGTCGCTCACTTAAAGAAGATGAATTGCTCGGGGAGGAAAACCTATGATGGACACAAAACTGAATGGACCCCTCCCGGCGAAGCCTTCAAGGTGGCCATTTTATTTTTTTCTCATTGGTTTGTTTGCAATTGTGTTAATTAGTGCCATTTATATCGGAGCAAATCCGCTTACTTTTATCCAGAACAGCGACAATATGGTTGATTTATTTGTCAGAATGTTTCCGCCTGCCTGGTCGTATATAGCAACAACAACGCCGGCCATGCTGGAGACAATCCGTATGGCTCTCTTAGGAACAACCATTGGGATGGTATTTTCCATTCCTATTATGTTCCTGTGCGCGCGTAATATTTTCCGGCTGCGCTGGCTGGTGGAATTATCACGAATTGGTTTGAACGTTTTACGTACCATTCCAGATTTACTGTTAGCTGCTATTTTTGCAGCAATTCTCGGGTTCTCTCCTCTCGCAGGGATTGTCGCGTTATCTATTTTTTCGATTGGTATTATTGCAAAGCTATCCTTTGAAGCAATTGAAAATATTGATAACGGACCATTGGAATCAATGACTGCGGTAGGCGCAAATAAACTGCAATGGATTGCTTTCGGCGTTGTCCCGCAAATACTGCCGCATTTTGTTTCCTATGTGCTTTATACGTTTGAAATTAATATCCGTGCTGCAGCAATTCTTGGTTTGGTCGGAGCTGGCGGTATTGGGGTCTTCTATGACCGCGCACTTGGTTTTTTCGCCTACGATCAGGTTCTGGCTCTGATTCTGTACACCTTAGTCGTTGTTATTATCATTGATTTAATTAGTTTGAAGATAAGGGAGAAACTGCTATGAGTCAACGTGATCAACTAAAAAAAGCACGCGCCAGGAAAAGAGGAAAAATCGCAATTATTCTTATCGGCCTGATTGCTATATACGTCTGGGCAATCTCCGGAATTGAGTTCAGAGGTATTCAAGAAACAGCGGGACCTGTTACGAAAAATATATTAAAAGGCTTTATTTCTCCGGATTGGAGCTATGTATATAGTCCTGACGGTGAAGATTTAATCCGGGGACTGCTGGAAACCTTGGCTATTGCCATTGCCGGTATTTTCCTGTCTATTATTCTTGCGGTTCCTGTCGGGCTTTGGGCAGCCAAAAATTTAAGTAAAAGCTTTATCACTTCCCAAAGTGGAAAAGGGGTATTGAGCTTTTTCCGTACACTTCCGGATATCATTCTCGCCCTTCTTTTTATCAAGGTAGTCGGACCTGGTGCATTTGCAGGGATGCTGGCACTTGGTATTGGAGCGATGGGGATGCTGGGTAAATTATATGCAGAGGAAGTAGAAGCTATGGATCCGGGACCTGTTGAATCGATTGCGGCTGTTGGAGGGAATAAATTGCAGCAGCTTGCTTTTGGAGTCATTCCTCAAGTATTGCCAGGTTTTATTTCCGCAACACTCTATCGTTTTGAAATCAATATGCGTTCTGCAGCTACATTAGGGCTCATTGGTGCCGGTGGAGTCGGTACAGCATTAATTTTTGCCATCCAGGGCAGGAGCTGGGACCGTGTTGGTATCATTCTCATCGGAATTGTTGTAGTCGTATTAATCGTCGACCTGCTTTCCAGTGCATTGAGAAAGAGAATTACTTAAGAACGATTTAATTAACCTCCTCCCATAGATCATACGTAAGTAGATTTATGGGAGGAGACTTCTTATACCAGCCTTATTCAAGGACGAAAGGAGCGTGTATTTTTTTGAAAAAGAAAAAAATCGTTATTTTATTTACAAGTGATGTCCACGGCAAAATTTCACCATATAACAGCCAGGACAAAAGCTATGATGGCAAAGGTTATGCCAAAGTATCCTCTGTCATAAATACTGTAAGAAAAGAAGAAGAAAATGTAATTGTCATTGATAATGGAGATATGCTGCAGGGCACGCCGCTTTCGCATTACATGCTTGCAGAGAAAGAGGATAACAGTCAAATTCATCCGGTAATTTCTGCCTGTAATACCATTCAATATGATGCGGCTGTTATCGGTAATCATGAATTCAATTATGGCCGGGAGAAGCTGGAAAAAGCCATGAACGATTCGAGCTTCCCATGGTTATCCGCTAATATTGTTAAAAAAGGAACAACAGATCCTTATTTTGGTACACCATATATGATTAAAAAATTCGATGATCTGACTGTTGGTATCCTTGGATTAACAACCAAGAATATTCCTGTTTGGGAACCGGACCGCCATATTGATTGTTTTGATTTTTTGGATCCGGTGGAAACTGCAAAAAAATGGATAAGCTATTTAAAGGATGAGGAGCAGGCAGATGTTGTCGTTATTGCCTACCACGGCGGTTTTGAGCATGATCCCGTAACCGGACAATATCTTGCTGTCAGCAATGGTGAAAATCAAGGGAATGAGTTACTGGCATGCCTTCCTGATCTGGATGTATTAATTACCGGCCATCAGCATTTGGTTTATCAAGCCGTCACAGAATCTGGCATAGCAGTTGTTCAATCTGGAACAAAGGGAGAATTCGTCGGCCGCATCGATCTGGACCTTGAAAAGAAACAGCAAGAAGAGCCTTATACAATAGCAGACCAGGAAACATCGCTTATTCCAGTTGAAGATGCCGCAGCAGATGAGAAGATTTTATCAGATATTAAAGAGATCGAAAATGAAGTAGACGATTGGCTCGATGAAACATTAACAACTATATCTGACCCGTCTACGATGCAAATTGAGGATCCGCTGAAGGATGTATGGATCAAGGAACATCCTATGATTGAATGGGTCAATAAAACCTTTTTGAAAATCACTGGAGCGGAAATGGCCTCAACAGCCTTTTTCCTCACACAGGGTATGACATTCAGCAATACACTTACCAGAAGAGATATACATGCATTCTATCCGTTTGCCAATACATTAGTCGTGATGGAGGCAGCCGGAGAAGAAATCCGGTCCTCTCTTGAGTTCAGCGCATCCTTTCTAACATTGGACGCAGACGGCCTTCCTGCGATAAGTGAGTCTTGGAAATATCCGCGTTTACTCAGCTATAACTATGATATGTGGGAAGGAATTCAGTATACTGTTAATCTACGTAAGCCAAAAGGTGAACGGATTACTTCTCTTACATTTAACGGAGAAGCACTGGATCCAAACAAAAAATACCGCGTAGCGACAAGCAGTTACCGTGCAAGTGGTACAGGCGGCTATGATATGTTTGGCGAGGATAAAATTATTAAAGAATTTCCATTTGGCGTAACGGAAATGCTGATTGAGGAACTGGAAAATACAGAGGAGTTTATTCCGACAACCAATCAAAATTGGAAGGTATTGAAGTAAAGTAGTTTTGTATTAAAAATGCCGGTTGTTTCTATTTGCAGAAACAACCGGCATTTTTAATACTATATTTCCTCCATTTCTTGAAGTAAAAGCCTTACAAAAGTCCTTCAATGAGGCAAGTAATCGCAATGGTTTTCGATGGGGAGAGTAATCGCAGTCTCAGCCCCAGTCCCAGCCAATCACACGACGATAAACCATATTATATGAGTTTACATGATAGTATCCTTAGCATATTTAGTTTTTCTCCTTTTAAAGCAAAATTCAATTGTTGACATGAAATGCATTTCATACATTATGATTTACGTTAAAAGGAGCGATAAAAAAATGAAAAATAAAAAAATCATCTTTTTTGATATTGATGGGACATTAGTGACAGAAGATAAGATTATTCCGGAAAGCACAAAAAAATCCATCCAGCACCTGCAGGAGAAAGGCCATTATACTGTGATAGCTACTGGAAGAGGTCCCAGCATGTTTCATCATATCCAAAAAGAATTAAATATTTCCTCTTATGTAGCTTTCAATGGACAGCTGGTGGTATGTGACGGTTTCGAGGTTCATTCGGAAACATTAGATTCCGAATTTGTAGATGATATTACTGCATATGCTAATCAATATAATCATGCAATTGGTTTTGGAAACAAAAAAGGTTTTATGATTACGCATGCTAATCACCCACTTGTAAAAGATAATTTTTTGCATTTAAAATTAGACTATCCTGCAGTTGATCCCAATTATTACAGAAAGCATATAGTAAACCAGTTGAATTTATTCTGTACAGAGCAAGAGGAGGTTATCTATAAAGAAAAATACACAGATTATACGTTTGTTCGCTGGGGAGACTTTGGGGCAGATGTACTGCCTTCAGGATCTTCAAAAGCTCTAGGTATTCAAAAATTTATTGAGTATGCAGGTATAGACCTTGAACACGTTTATGCTTTTGGAGATGGCAAAAATGATATAGAAATGTTGTCACTAGTGAGGAACGGGGTTGCCATGGGAAATGCAGTCAGTGAATTAAAGGACGTAGCTTCTTATATCACAACAGATTGTGACCAAAATGGGATTTTATATGGATTACAGCACTTAGAACTTATTGAGCCATCATTTGAAAATCATAAGTACGATTCACCTATAGAAAAACCTTAAATGAAGCTAGATAAGTTGAACTAATGGAGAACAGAGATGATTTGTCTATTTAAAGTGAAAAAAGAAGCTGCTTCAGCACAGATTTTTCTTTCATAAGATGGATAATATATTAAAAATCATGTAGAGAAGCAAAGGTCTTCAAACATCAAATCACCTTTCCTTTAGAAATCCAGTTTAATGATATGTTTTTTTGCTTTAAAGAAACTGAATTTGTAAATGTTCGATAGTGCTTTTAATAGTGGGGTAAGTATGAAAAATAGATATGATTCCTACAAATTAAAAAAGTAGTGAAACGGAAATTTAATTTTAACTTTTCTATCCCACTACTTTTCTTTTATAAAATTTTTTCACTTACTTCCCTACTTCAAACAAAACCTTCATTGCTTTCTCTTTACCACTGGTTATTTTTTGAAATATATTTGGACCTTCTTTTAAAGGTAAGTAATGAGAGATCATCGGCTTCGTTCTTAGCTTTCCTTCTTTAAGAAATTGCAGTGTTGTCGTAAACTCTCTGCCCGGGAATGGAGCAGATACCGCATTCCATGATCCCCGTACAGTTAATTCCTGTCTGACGATTCTCTCAAAATAAAATCTTTTTAAAGTAATATCGCTATATGGAATTCCCAGAAATAAGACCTCTCCACCTTTTTTGGGAGCTGCAAATACTTCCTCTGATGTCTGAATGGAACCAGCAGCTTCAATAGCTAAGTCCACTCCATTATCATCTGTCAGTTCCATTAATTTCGAATAGGTGGACACACTTTTTTCTGGTTTTATTATTTCATCTGCTCCTAGCTCTTTGGCTAATTGGAGCTTTTCCGAATCAATATCAATAGCTACAACTTTTTCTGCTCCAAATAATTTAGCCCACTGACAAGCAAGTAAACCAATGGTTCCACAACCATATACTGCCACTGTTTTTCCCGGCTGAAGCTTTGTCTGAAAAAGTCCATGCAGGACAACAGAGGATGGTTCTATTAACGCTGCTTCCTGAAAACTAACATTGTCTGGTAATTTCAATACATTTTCTGCTGGAACCTTTGTATAAGAAGCAAACCCCCCTGGCTCTTTTGCTCCGATTACTAATAAATTCGGACATGCTGCAAAAAATCCAGACTTACAGGCTTCACACTCCCCGCATTTTAGTTGCGGACATACTGCAATGCGGTTACCAACTTGAACATTTGTCACCCTGCTTCCTGCTTCTTCAACAACTCCTGAACATTCGTGTCCAAAAATATTTCCTGGTGTCAGAGGTCCGAGTTTTTTATATCTGGATAAATCAGAACCACAGATTCCCGCATACTTCACCCTAATAATCACTTCATCATCTTTTTCTAACCTGGGTCTTTCCTTTTGTTCATAACGAATATCACCAATTCCATAAAAAGCTAAAGCTTCCATCTAATCATCCTTTACCTTCCAAATGATTTTTTAAATTGTAAACAGGCAAATAAAATGTTTGATAAAAATCCTGAAGTATTTTTACACTTTCTGCTTTAGGTGTATATGTTTTTATTTCCGCTTCTGGAAGTGTTTCCACCAAGCCTTGTTTCCAGCCACTTAACATAGCTGCTCCCTTGGCCACCGCTTCTTCCTCCTCGTAAGCTATGATTTCTGCTTGAAGAATATCTGCTTTCAACTGCAGCCAAAGCGGATTTTTTACTGCCGGACCAATAACTTTTATTCTGTTGATTTTAGCATTCAGATACTGTTCATAGACACCTTTTAACTGCTTTAATTCAAAGCAGAGTCCTGCAATCATCGAAACAAGAATATCATTATCCGTTGATTGATCCGTCAGCCCATAAATCATTACTTTAGAAGAAGTGCTGCGAATTGGCGGCCCGCTTCCTCTTAAATGTGGAATAAACACTTGCATTCTTTCCAGGATAGGATGGAAATCAGCTGTGTATTCCTGATAGATTTCATCGCATAATCGCCCGACCTCTGTAATATCCTTATTAAATATTTTAGATATCCAGCTAAAGCTTTGCCCGGCTGTCGGCATAGACCCATAAATACTGTACGTCGATTCCAGGACATAACAGCCATTGGATATTAAGAATTTTCTGAACTCATTTGATAGATTAGGCTTATCTGCTATTAATAATAGCCCTTCTGTTGTTCCTGTTGAGTTTAATATCTCTGTTTTCTTTTGTAATCCTGTACTGATGGAGCCAGCCATATGATCGTGTCCTGCTATAGAGACGGTGACATGATTGGGCAGCCCTGTCTTCTTAGAAATAGATTCTTTGATATTGGCAATCCTCGCTCCTGATTCTACAACATGAGGAAATGTTTCCACATCCAGTTCAAAGGTCTCGATGAATTTGTTATCCCATGTTTTCTTTGTTATATCAAATAACATTGTCCGGGATGCTAAGCTCCAATCCGTAGCAAAAACACCTGTTAAGCGGGAAGCAATAAAGCCTGACATACAGGTCCATATATGCATCCTATTAAATGCTGTATTTTCATGCCGCTTCAGCCATAGCAGCTTTGTTAAACTATGATTTGAGTGAGAGTTGATTCCAGTTACCTCATATAGTCTTTCTTCTCCTAAAATCTCTTTTGCTTCCTGAGCTTCTGTTTTCGTTCTTGGATCAAACCAGGCAATGGTCGGAGGAATAACCTTCTCCTGACTGTCCTGGAGCACAATCGCCTGTCCAAAGCTTGAAACAGTAATCTGCTTTATTTGCTGTGTGTCTTCTACAGCAACACTTAATTTCTGTAATGCTCTAAGAATATTCCCCCAAAGCCGCTCTGCATCTATATCTGTTTCTGTACCCTTAACCAATTGAGGTGTCGCAAATTTGACTACTTCTGCTAATTGAAAATCTGGCAGCTGATATAAGCATACCTTTGTATTTGTAGTACCGGCATCGATGCTGATGATATACATTTTTAACGGTTCAATGCCTCAAATTTAGTTATAGCAGTTTCCTTTACTGCTGTTTGCGCCTCTAATAATACAGAAATCAGATTATATTCATTCGGATTCTTTTCATAACGCTTTCCGACAGCTGTAATAAATGCTTTTCTTAAGTCACTTGCTAAATTGACTTTTCTTACTCCATAATCCTTCAGCTTTGCCAATGCTTCATCCGGTATGCCCGAACCGCCATGAATAACCAATGGAACATCTACTTTTTCATTTATCTCTTGAAGAAGATCAAAATTCAGGTCTGGAGCATGATCAATACCATGAATATTTCCAATGGAAACAGCCAATAAATCTATACCGGTTCGATTCACAAAGTCTTTACATAATGAGGCATCTGTTTGGGCTGCATCTTCTGCCACATGGTCGTCTTCTTTCCCGCTCAGCTCTCCTAATTCAGCTTCTACAAAAACACCCCGTTGATGACAATATTCCACAACTTCTTTTGTCAGTTTAATATTTTCTTCATAGTCTAAAGTAGAAGCATCGATCATGACAGAAGCAAATCCAGCGTCTACAGCTTTCTTGACATCCTCAAAACTCATACCATGATCCAGATGTAAAGTAACTGGAACCGATACTTTCTCTGCAGCTTTTTTGACAATTTCTGCAATATAGTCATAACCTGATAGTTTTACATTCGTTGGGGCAATCTGAACTATTACCGGAAAGCCTGTTTCTTCCGCTGCTTCTACAATCGCGATTGTCATCTCTAAATTGGTCGTGTTCATTGCCGGTGCAACATAATTTCCTTCCTCTAATGCTTCTAAAAAGCCATCCATCGCTTTATATGTCATATAAATTCCCCTTTCTATTCATTCTTCAGAACAATTTTTAAGACATTCTCTGTTTTCTCTTGTGTTAATTCAATTGCTTTACCTAAATTAGATAAAGGCATTACATGTGTGATTAATGCTTCTGTATTAATCACACCCTTTTGAATTGCCAGGATAGCTTCTTCAAACTCGTATGGAGAAACACTGTATGTTCCAACGATAGATTTCTCATCATGGAAAAACATACTTGCATCAATTTCCACGGATGGTTTCATCGTAAATGGTGAGAAGCAAATCACTGTCCCGCCTCTTTTTAGAACATTCATTGCCTGAGGCAGTAGCGCCGATACACCTGCAGCAATAATGATGACATTAAATCCTGGATGATTTTGCTCCTCTAAATATGTTTCCAGATTTTTTTCTGCTGCATTAATGGTTACATCAGCGCCAAACTCATGTGCATGATTCAAGCGATGATCAGACACATCTGTTATGACAACTTCTTTCACTAATTTGTTTTTTAGAAGTTGAGAGTGAATCAAGCCAATTGGTCCGGCACCCATCACAAGCACTCGATCTCCTGCATGAATACCGACTGCCTTCTGACCATGGATGCAGCAGGCAACAGGCTCTGCGAGTGAAGCTTTGGAATAGCTCATTCCATCCGGAATCTTATAAAGTAAATGCTTCACATGTTCTTCCGGGAGCTTAATATATTCTGCAAACCCGCCTGGATGAATATTCGTCTTTTTGAATTCTGGACATAAGGTATAATGCCCTCTTGAACACTGCTCACATGTGAAACATGGAACATGAATACCGCCTGTAACCCTGTCTCCTGGCCTGAACTCCGAAACTTCTTTTCCGACTGCAACAACTTCTCCTGCATATTCATGGCCAAGTACAGAACCCGCAGGGACTAATTCTTCCGTTATTTTATGAATATCTGTTCCGCAAAGACCACATGCTTTCATCTGAATTAATATTTCTTTATCACTTATATCCGGTTTATCAACTTCTTCAAAACGGATATCATTTTTCCCATAAAAAACAGACGCTTTCAATGAATAACACTCCTTTTTATCTGATTATATTGATGATAATAATAAGTTTTTATTCTTTTAGCTGGCCGTTTTCATCAAAATCTCTTCTGCTAAGTTTATAAATATACCAAACAGCAATTAAGACAACAGGAATAGCTGTAATAGCAATCCAATTTCCTTGTGCTAACATAACAAGCCAGTATCTTACTGGGTTTCCTCCATCTAAAAAGCTGTTTATCATTGATGTTGCACCCTCCGGAAATTCATATTGAATACTTTCTGCTACGTTCGTAACAAGTGGCGCTAAATTCGATGCCAGGTATAGCGACACTATAATCATCGGGATGCCAATAATCGCTGACCGCACAATATTCTTGTTGGTAGCAACCAGAACCATTGCTAATGGAACCACAATGAATGGTAAATCTCCTAATGGCATGATAATGACACCTGGGAGAACAACAGCTAATAATATCGTAATCGGCACAAGCAGAAGTGCTGTAGAAACAACAGCAGGATTACCAATAATTACTGCTATATCAAGTCCAATATTTAAATCTTTACGATCAGGGAACCTTTTCTGTAAAAAGTTACGTATGGCATCGGATAAAGGAATTAAACCTTCCATAAGAATTTTAACCATCCGCGGCATAATAAACATAACTGCCCCTAAAGAAATTCCCAGTTCAATAATATTTCTAATTTCAAACCTGGCAATAATTCCAATAATAATACCTAAAATTACTCCAATCATCATCGGTTCCCCAAAGACACCGAAACGCTTTTTTATTGATTCTGGATCGGCATTCAATTTGTTAAGGCCAGGAATTAAATTTATGATTTTATCTCCTAAAATTCCAACAGGGAAATATATAACTGATGATAATGTCGGCAGAGAAATCCCAGGTAAGCCCATTCTTTTATGAATATATGGAGCAGACCAGTCAGCTAGTTTAAAAGTTATAACTGTAGCAATTGCGGCACCAAGTAATCCAAAAATGATGCTTCCTGTAGCTATATAGACTAACGAACCGGCAAATGCAAAGTGCCAATAGTTCCACAAATCAACATCTACTGTTTTTGTCCATTTAAATACCAACATAACTATATTGATAACGATAGTCAGTATGATTACAATAGGAGCAATCGGTGACGCAAATGCAATTGCTGCAAGCGGCGGCCATCCTGTATCCATAACAGGGAGGTTTACTCCTGAGTTGTCTATCATCGCTTCAATTGCAGGGCCAAGACTTCCTGTCAGTAAATCGAGTACTAAAAATATACCTACAAAACCAAATCCAATAGTTAAAGCAGATTTTAATGCTTTACTGAAACTTACCCGAAAAGCGATAGCCATGATGAATATAATAATTGGCAGCATAACTTCAGGCCCGAAGCTGAGAATGTATTGAAAAGCATCTACTATTGTTTGTCCCATTATTTTCATCTCCTCCTTTTAAACTGTGTTTTACTTATAATTTCTTTATTTATTACTGAATTTTCAGATCAAAGCAACAAAACTATAATCAATAAAAGCTTATTTTAGGTACTCACCAAAATCTATGACTGACAAAACAGTATTTTTGTATTGATTCCAACCATAGATTTTTAGTATTAACCCTCTTTTATCCTTTTAAAAGAGAAACAATTTGATCTAACACCTCTTGTTCCCCAATTCCAGTAAGGATAGGTAAAGCATTCACAACTGGTGTATTATAACCGCCTCCAACGTCTGAAGTAACAACAAATAAATCAACGGAATCATCTAATCCGGATAATTCACCCACTGTCGCTTGCCGAGAGTCAACATTAATCCCATGCTGCTCACAATGTTCTCTTACTTTTTCTGCTACCACCGTAGATGTTGCAATTCCACTTGAACACGCAAAAACAATATTTTTTTTCATTTTAAATTCCTCCAATTTTATTCTGATTTTAAATGTTTTTGTAAATAGTAATAAAGCTCATTTTGATCCATTGCGACCATTTTTTTCAGTACACCCTGCTCTTTAATCAGTTCCATGATTTGACGCAGAATATTTAAATGTTTCGTACTCTCTGACAACCCTAATAAAAATATTACTTTGACTTCAATTGTTTCCTTTGCATTGACCATGTTATTAAAAATGACAGGTTCTTTTAAAACAGCAATGCCTAAAGAATCCTTATTCACAAATTTTGGGTCTGTATGCGGAATTGCAATCCCGTAATCATAGGCTTCTATCCCTGTAGGAGCTTTCTCTTCTCTATCCAGAATACTCTCATAGTATCCCTCATTTACAAATCCGTTTTCTGAAAAAGCCTCAGACATCTTTTTTAGGGCTTCTTCCTTGTTGGAAGCTTCTAATTCTGTAAAAACAGCATTCTCTGATATCATTATTTTTTTTGTCAAACTAAATCACCTCGTTTACAAAATGGTTAATAATCCCTTCCACATCTTCTTCAGAGCCTGCTTTTTTAATTTGATTAACCGTACTTTCATCTTCTGCAAGTCTTCTAAGTTGAAGTAATGGATTAATATGTTTTTCCTTATCCTCTGCGGCAATAAAACAAATCAAATTCATACGCTGACCATTGGGAAATTCTACAGGCTCTTTCAGATTTAACAGGCTCATTCCAAGCTTCAATACCCCCTCTTCAGGTTTAGCATGGGGGATTGCTATCCGGTTTCCTAGCATAATATAATCTGAATTCCTTCTGCAGTTCTCCATGACTGCGTCCACATAGGATTCTTCTATATGTCTCCTGTTCAACAGAGGCTGAGCAGCTCTTCTGATCGCTTCTTCCCAATTTTTCACCCTGTTCATCAATTGGATGGTATCGTTGGTTAAAAAATCATTCAGTGTCCTTTCCATGTCATATGGATTGTTTCGGGCAGCAGCTGGATTTTGATCCAGTAAATATTTATTTAAACTGTCCATCAGCTTCATTCGATTTTTTATATCCGCATGTTCTTCAATAATGCTCATTATCGAATCCATATCAATACTTGAAAAAGAAAAACCATACAGCTCAGTAAAAACAGTTGATTGTAATTTTCTAATATCAATCTCACTCATAATTGGTTCGACCAGGAATTGTTTTACATCGGTATCCAATTTATCCGTTGTAAAGACAATATCTACTTCCCCTTCATAATTAGAGAATTCTCGAATCGACATAGGATTTAAAAATAAAAACTCTTTAAATATTGATGTTAACGTCACATGAATCATAACGGATACAGAGTGACCGTTCGGACACACTACTGCTGCCAGTATCTTTTTGTTAAAGTCAATACCATGCTGTCTCAGCCAACCACCGATAATAATAGTTATATAGACTAGTTCACTTTCCGGTACTTTTTTATTTAAAGCGTTTTCAATCGGTTCTACAATTAATTTAATTACCCGATGAAGGTTGGTAAGTTTTTGATCAAATTTTAAAGCTAATGATGAATTATCAATAAGGTCAAATTTAATCCGGTAATATGCAGGCTTCATATGAATGTATAATTTTTCTACTAATAATTCCTTTTGAGGGATATCAATGACACTTACTCTTTCAAATCTATCAAGCATTTCCTGCAATGCCTTTTTGATATTATTCATTGATTCACTGGTATAAAAATTCTTGGTAGAAAATACGTTCATAATCATCAACTGCAATGTTACGTAATGTAATTCACTTTCGTTAATAAAACGAAGTTCATGAAATACTTTTTTTACCGTATAATATTCTTTCTTATCCGCCAAATCAAACTTACTCATTTCGTTTTCTTCCACTGTCTTTCCTTGCCTTACCCGAGTTTGCCAAACTGCTAAGCAATATGCTACTGTAGTAATCATATTGTCTGAAAAAGTGTAACCAAGTGTTTTTTCACATTGTTCCAATTTGTAGTAAAATCCTTTCAAATCTTCCGACTCTATATCTCCATACTTCTCTAACAGTTCTCTGTCTTTCCTGTTTTTCACGTACTGTTGGATAATATCAAATAATAACTTCCTTTTTTCATACTCACCTCCTAAAAGTTGATAGCCCTCTATTCTCGAATAATTTAATTCAATTTGATAAGGCTTAAGCTTTTCTTTGGCTTGCTTGATAACTTTTGTTATTGTGTTTCTGCTGAAATCCAATAACTCCGTTAAATGGGTAAGTGACAAATCCTGTGATCGGTTTAAAATGATAATTAATAGGATATCAACCCTTTCTTTTTCTGATAAAACATAGGAATGACCACCTTTAGTTTCTGAAAACATTTCTGTAATTTTCCCTGGTATGATAAATTGTCCTTTAGGAGTACGCTCAATCTGCACATGGTGAATATTCATTAAATGACTATTAATTTTTTCAAGACTATATTTTATTTGCCGTTGATTAATACCCATCTTAGATTCAAGTGACTTTAATGTTGCATTCGGATTGTTAATTAATTCCTGCAGCAATTGATTGCTTCTTTCATCGATATGCATTATTGCTCGCCTCCTGTTACATATCATTTTAGTTTGCACCAACCTCAAAGTAAATTCAATTTCAGCCCAACCTTTATTATGCTCATTGTTTCACAAGATGATGTAGTTTTATATGCACGAAATCTGTAACAGTTTATATTTTTATCCCAGCTATTTCATGCTTATTATTATGTTACGTTACACATTTTTTTGAGTTTTGTTTTTAGATAATTAAATTCTGATTTCCAAAATAATACAAAGGCCCTACCAAGCAACTTTTGTTAAAGTTCACCTGAACTAGGGCTTTTTATCACTTTATTCAAGTACAATTAATCAATCAGTTCCATTTCCCAATAAATTTTCAGCATCCGGAATAATATCAAAAATCGTTATACATTCTCTTTAATAATCCCTTTTCTCGGCTCTAAGTTAAATGCATCAGCTAATTCCACAATTTGTTCATCTGTCATGCATTGATTTGTTTTTCCTTCTGTCAGAATATATACATGCGCACCTTTTTCGACTGTCTCAATCAATCCCAATGCCTGATCAATAGATTGCCCAGATGCCAGGATACCATGATGCGGCCAAAGAACAATGCGAAACTCTCTCATCTTCATTGCTGACTCCCATCCAATCTCTCCATTACCACATACCATCCATGGGAGTAACCCAATTCCCTCTGGAAAGACAAGAACACATTCCGAATTTAGCGACCACATCGTTTTAATAAAGGCATTCTGCTCTAATTCGTGTATAAATGTCATTGCGATAGTATATGTTGGATGGCAATGAAGAACAATTCTGTTATCTGGGTCTACCTGCAGTCTTTCATTATGGCAGAGAAGGTGTGTTGGAAGCTCGCTAGTGGGCTGCCTTCCTTCTCGAAAACCCCAAATAATCTCATAGGTGCTTCCTTCTTCATTAAGATGAATGATTCCCAAATGCACCTCTGGATCATGCTTTACATTTCTGAAAGGACTCCCTGAGGCTGTCACGAGGAAAAATTGATTTCCAAGTTCTGGACACGGCTTTTCAAGATTGTACTTCCTGGTTACTCCCCAATCTTTCCCTATATAAGCATCTACTTCCTGAGCGGTCATTCTGTAGCTTAAATTACCAGCATGATTTTCTCCCCAGCCTGCATTATATATGTTACTGCAAACATTGATAATTTCTTCTATAAACGGTGTTTTTAAAATTTGTTTTTTCAAAATGCTACCTCCTTCAAAGGGAATTAATATTCAGCAAAACTTCTTCTGTTTACTTAAGCTTTTATTCACAAAAATTTTCAACTAAATTAAAAATGATTGTCCATACTTTAAGAGTTTTTTGTTGAAAGATAGTTGTACATCGCTTTAAAAATTAATGACACCGTTGTAGCACCAGCATCTTCTATACCGATGGAGCGGTCATAAAGAAATTTTGCCCGGCCGTGCTTTGCTGGATATTCTTTTGTTTTTCTAACACCATCTTCTGCTGCTAAAACTGCTGATTTAAGTGCCGTTTCTAAGGTGCTATCCTGACTTTGTTCCAGAGCAATCACAGCAGGTTCATAAGCATCAACCATTGTCTTATCTCCCATTTTTGCTTTTCCCTGAGCCTTCACTTTTTTAAGCCCTTCACGCAGGATAGAGGTTAGTGACTCTGTATTAAGTTTTGCCAGGTCAGGTAATGTACCTGCTCCAAGAAACATGGATGAAAATATAACGCCAGAAGCTCCGCCCATGGAACGAAGCATGGACATTCCGATATCTTTGAACACATTATTTACTGTAGCGTACGTGTTACTATTAAGCGTTTCCTTAACAGCATTAAAACCTCTCGCAATACCGAAGCCATGATCCCCATCACCAATTTTGCCATCAATTTCACATAGCATTTCCTTTGCCTCAATCAAGTTATCTGCAACAAAAATCAACATAGCCTGCGTTTCTTGTACAGTTAATTGTTCCATTACGCATTGCCCTTTCTATAAAAGTAGGGAGTATAAGCAGGTTCATTATATAGACTCTTCAGCTCGTTATCTAACTTCATTATAGATATAGATACACCCGCCATTTCCAAAGAAGTACAGAAGGAACCAATATTCGTATCGTATATATGAATGTTTTGTTTTTTTAACAGATTAGCGACCTGCCGAAAAACAATATTTAATTCTAATATTGTTGTCGCTCCTGTGCTATTCACCAGAACTGCAACTTCATCGCCGCCCTGCAAAACCAGGTCATCGACAAGCCCTTCTATGATTTCAGTAACAATTTCGTCCGCCGCTTTAAGCTTTTTCGTTTTAATTCCCGGCTCCCCGTGGATACCCATACCAAATTCATACTCATCTTCTCCAATGGTAAAATTGGGCTTACTTCCAGGAAGCGAGCAGGGTGTCAAGGCAATCCCCATTGTACGAGTAAGCCTATTTGCTTTTTCAGCTATTTGCTTTACTTCAGCGAGTGAATAACCCTTTTCAGCAGCAGCGCCAGTCACTTTGGTAATGAATAACAGACCGGCTACCCCTCTGCGCTCATCCTCCTGTCCTTTCGGTGCTGAAGCTACATCATCAGTTACCAGTGCAGTTTCTACTTTTAAATCTTCATAGCCTGCCAACTCCGAAGCCATTCCAAAATTCATCGTATCTCCTGCATAATTAATAACAAGACAAAGTGTGCCTTCATCCGTATATGCAGACTTAATCACTTCTAAGATTGTCTGGGGATCTGGAGAAGCAAACACACTGCCTAAAGCTGCTCCGTCTGCCATACCCTCTCCAACTAAACCAAGAAAAACAGGCTCATGACCACTTCCTCCACCTAAAACAATACTGACTTTCTTATTATTTTCAGCTTTACGAATAACGCCGTTAACTCCATTTACTTTTTGATGTGTACGATGATTTGCAGCTACAAAACCATCTAAGCTTTCTAAAACGACATCATCCACTTCATTAATTAACTTTTTCATTTTTAATATGCACCTCTTCTTTCATTTTTTAGTGATTTATATCTATAAAAATGGGTTCGGTAGTACAATCAATATATAGAATTGCAAAAAACAGATTACTTGTTCAATATCCAAGCTGTCTTTTCCCGGTTCAATTCAAAACTAAAGCAGCCTGGATATTTTTCTATCTGTCATATTCCTTTTTTAATCAAGTCATTTCTTTCAGTTCTTTTTTTACTTCCTTTCGGCTATAGCGCGAAGGTAAACCTGCGTCATCCAGATATCTTGTCAGTCCTAAGGCGATGACAAAAGAACAAGCCCCCAGCAGCATATTCCAGCTTAGAATACTGATAATTAAGAAAAGAATACTTAATCCTAAAAAGAAGAAAAAAATTACTTTTTTTGCCCACATGGTAATCTCCCTTTCCTGATTGATTATTCCTCAATGCCTAATTCTTTCTTTATTTTTAAATCTTCTTTTCTAATCCCTTTAAAATAATAAATCGTAAGAGCAATTGTTATAATAAATAGAACAATTCCAATTGGCGTAAATAATGAAAATTCTGCAATGATATACCGTAATTCAGATATATCCATACCAAACCAAGCAAGCATTTGACCATCTGGCACTTCCACACCACCAGTGGCATTGGCAAGCGCAGTAAAGTGTGGTGCAAAATAAGAAGCAACATACAATTGCATTGGAATACCTATAATTGTCCCAATCGCCATCTTAGGAAGATTCCCCATTGTAAGATAAAAAAGTGGAACAACCATACATATATTCATCAGACCGCCAAAAGGAAGCACAAGATTCCCGGGCAGTATTAAAGCATATACTAAAATAATCGGTATAGTCAGAATCATAATTAACCAGTGTTCAGAACGTCCAGCCATGATTGGCCAGTCCAAACCAATTGTAAAAGCGCGGTTACTGAAGCGTTTCTTCATGAATGATGTTGCTGATTCACTGACCGGTGTCAGCGCTGTTGTAAAGAGCTTAGCAACTAATGGAAATAACATCAAAGCTGCTCCGGCTTGAACCCCAAGTGTAAGGATTGACCTGATATCGTACCCGCCGAAGGCACCAATTAAACAGCCGATTAAAAAGCCCATAACGTGTGTTTCTCCAAAAATTCCTATCTTATCACGCAGCTTCTGTGCATCAAAATTGAATGTACTTGGGAATATTTTATCCATAATCTTTACAAACGGATAGAACCAAATTCCAGACAAAAACATTGGGTGAGGCATCGATACTCCTGGAATTCCAGTGAGCTTCTGCAAACGATATCTCGTATAATCTGCATTTTTTAATTCAAGCACAGATTGCAGCGTTGCAAATAGTAATCCCAGCCATGCATATCCTGATACATAAGCGACCAGAAAAGCAGTACATACCTTATTTCCCACATTCCACATATCCACGTTCACACAAGATGTCCAGCGAAAGGATAGCATTAAAATATTTACCAGAATTTGAATAGGAAACATCAAAAATGCAAATTCCCATGTCCATGCAAGTCCTAAGGCTGGTGGCCAACCCATATCAAGAGCTCCAAGCTGTATACCAGTCAATTCTACAAATGATCGAGAGGCTTCTCCAACATTTGTAATCATAAAGTCTACTACAATATTAATCCCAACCAGAGCTACGCCCAATGTCAAACCGGCTGAAAAAGCCCGGCTGAATTTCATTCGAAAGACCAGACCGAGAACAGTCAAAATAATGGTCAAAAATACAGGTGCTCCCATATCAATTAATCCTTGAAAAAAACCTTCAATATAACCCATACTTATCCTCCTTTATTGTTAAATTCTGCTGCTGTCTTATAAACGACTCATTATGAATTGATCACTTTAATTATTTTTTCAAGTTCTTCTTCTGCTCCTATCCCTGTTAAAAATGGAATACCGCTGAATACCGGGATTTCGTATTTTCCTTCCGGTTCTTGTGTAATTGAAACATAAATATCTGAACTCTTAATATATGTTGGAATAGAATTGATATTTATTGCTTCAATACTCGCTTTATTACCTAATCCTCTTTCTTTTAATAGATTCTCTAACTTGACCGCAACAGTTTGTGAAGTTGCGATTCCTCCACCACAAGCAACAATAATTTTTTTCATTTTTTCTTCCTCCCTTTTATTTTCTTTATTATATTGTTTCCATCTCATGAATTGCTTGAAAAACAGTATTTAACAATTGCTTTTTACTATTTGCTTTTTGTAAATCCTTCATAACATCTTCCAACGAAAATAAGCTGATTAACTTTTGGATAACCTTTAAGTGATCTTGGCTTCCGTTAAGTGCAAGCATAAAGACCAGATTAACTTCCACTACATTATTTGAATTACCCATCTCTCGAAATGAAACAGGTTTCTTCAGTCTGGTGATGCTAATACATGATTGATTGACATGCACTACATCTGTGTGAGGAATTGCTATTGACATCACTTTCGTAGGCAGCCCGGTTGGAAACTTATGTTCACGTTCGATTACAGCTTGTCTGTAGGTGTCTTTTACTAGATTTCTTTTTTCAAGATATTCCACCATTTTTCCAAGCAACTCATCACTTGATTCTGCTTCTAAGTCAAAATGAACTAATTGTTCATCAAATAAATCTAATAGGTTCACACTCCATCATCTCCCGTTCTATCCCTTAACTTTTCCTAATATACAATGCAATTCTTAATAACTTCACCTTTGGCATGTTCCAGAATTGCCTGCTCAGTCTGTTCAATTGGGTATTCATTCTCTACAAAATCGCTCGCTTCAATAGCTCTCATTTTTAATAGTTCAAAAGCTGCCTTCACGTGAATAGGTGTCGTATGAAAAACTCCTTTTACGGTAATCTGTTCATAATGGAGCCTTGTACAATCAAAGGTTACTGTTGTATCCTTTTTTGTTCCGCCAAAGCAAAGAACTGTCCCACCAGGACGCACCATATCAAAAGCCATATTCCATACAGCTGGTACACCGGCTGCTTCAATGGCAATATCTACACCCCGCTCATCTTCAGTCAATTTACGGACTTCTTCCACTTGATCTATATCTTCACTCACTTTAACTGTTTCTATTGCTCCAAGCTTCCTTGCTTTTTCCAGACGATTGTCCATCATATCACATGCAATTACACGTGCTCCGCGCAAGTAGCATAAACGAATAAACATGAGTCCTATTGGTCCACAGCCATTAACAACCACTGTGTCACCTAATTCAATTGGAACTTGCGATGTACCATAAACAGCACATGCAAGCGGTTCCATTAGCGCAGCTTGTTTATATTCCATATCATCTGGCATCTGAAACATATTTTCTTCAACGATATTCTTGGGAATAAGCTGGTACTCTGCATAGCTTCCTAGGTTAGAAGGTAAATCCTCACACATTGAATGCTGCCCCTTCTTGCAGTAGTAACATTTATGGCATGGAGCTGTATTATGGGCAACTACTCGGTCACCTATTTTAAATTTTGTGACGCCTTCACCGATAGCATGTACTACTCCTGCTGCTTCATGACCAATAAGATGTGGAGGATCGTATCTATATCCCCTCATATACATCTTTGCATCCGTTCCACAAGTTAATGTAACAAAATTTTTAATAACTACTTCTCCATAAGATGGTACAGGAATTTCTGTTTCTTCTAACCTTAAATCTTGAATACCATGATAAACAATTCGTTTCATTTTCTGGTCCTCCTTTTAATTTAAGTACAACTCTTATAGCTGAAGCTTTTCTTGATTGGAATAGAGCTCTAAACAATGATAAATATCTTCTACGTGTGAAGCTCTAATTATTTCTTCTATTTCCGGCTTCAGCTCTGAAAGCTTAGATATTTCCAACAAAGCACGCAAATGTTTTTTCTTGTTTATTGGCGCAATGATAATTATGAGTCTGATTGATTGGCTGGATGATATGCTTACTCCCTTTTGAAGCTTCAGCATACTCATACCCAAATCGTTTACTCCATCCTCTGGCGTAGCATGAGGTATTGCAATATCTGTTCCATAAATAATATAAGGGCGATCAATATCATGCAGTTCAATCATCTTCTTAATATATTGTTGTGTAATAATCCCTTTATTCAAAAGAGGTTCTGCAGCAATTTCTATTGCTTCCCTCCAGGAACCTACTTCTGATCTGATAACAATATGATCTGGCCGCAGCAATTCAATCAGCCTAGGCTGTTCATCCTCATATATAGCTGTCTCATGTGACTGTTCACGCTTTAAATACATGCTTAATTCCCGTTTTAATTTTGATTTGTTTTGAATATCAGTATTGTTTCCTACAATTTTCATTAATTCTTCTATATCTATCGACTGAGGGGTAAATCCATAGACCGTTTGCATTACCTGATTACGTAATTGTTTTTTTACTTCATTTGATATAAAAGGCTCCACAATAAATAGTTTTTTATCTGTATTCAGATAGACAGGAGAAAATACAATATCATACTCTATATCAAATTTATAAAACTCCCTTATCGATAACGCTTCCAAAAATACAAACTCTGGAAATAGCTGGTCTAATGTACTTTTCATCAATTTGGAAACAGATACGCCATTAGGACAAACTACGATCGCTTTTATACGATGGCGCAGCGAATCTCCCTGTCTTTCCATCCAGCCTCCTATCAAAATGGTAAAATAAATGCTCTCCGACTCCGGAATGGAATAGCCGATTACTTTTTCTAAAGAATGGATTGATTTTTTTACCAAATGATGCAGCTCCCTATATTCATCCTGAAATATTTGATGAAAATATTTTTCATCCACCTGATGATTTTGAGTCAGACCAAATTTGATTCTATAATATGCCGGCTTTAAATGAAGCCATAATTTCTTCAAAAGTTCTTCTTTATCCAGAAAAACAGTACAGGAAATCCGTTCAAAATTCTGAATCATTTGACGTAATCCTTCCATCATCGCGGTGTCTGTTGACCAATCCGGTTCTGTTGAAAAAGTCAGATTAGCTGTAAGAATTTGCAGTGTCAAAAAGGATAAATCTGCATTGGAGATAAGCTCTTCCATTTCGAGTAAATCGAGAATAATGTTATAGACATTTTCTTGAGAGAAATCAATTTCACCATTATTCAGCATGTTTCCTTGTTGGATCCGTCTGATTATGCAAACAAATACGTAGGGAAGCAAGTTATGTTTTTCGTCCGTGAAGCGAATATTCATTTTACTTTCACAATGCTCAATAATATCCTGCATTCTATTTATTTCGTCTCTTGCCAAATGCCCATATACTTCTAGGCGCTGTGATCCATTAGATGTTCTTTGTATTCGGTCAATCACCTCCAGCAGAAGACAGCGTATATTCCATTCATCACCTTTCATATCATATCCTTCAACCCTGGAATAATGAATTTGCAGATTATAAAAACGGACTATCTCCTGCGCTTTTTTTAGATCAGCTAATACTGTATTCTTACTCACCTCAAGCTCAGATGTTAAATGGATAAGTGAAATATCCCCCGTTTTAGTCAGTAATATAAAACAGATAAGAAGCGCCCGTTCTTCAGAAGAAAAAATATAGTCTGGAGTCAACTCTTTTCCTTCCTTCAGGAACAACGTCTGGTGTTTAGGATCACCTACAAAGAAACCTCTTGAGTCTTTTTTAATGGGCGGAAATCCATTGTCTTCTAACCAGTCATTTATTTTTTTAAAGCTGTAGTCGATTTGACCTCTGCTTAATCCATATTTCCTAGATAGATCCTTTACTTTAAGGCCGGAGTTCACAAATACCTCTTGAATTAATGCCTTACTGCGATCGTCTAGGTGCATATGTTCATTACCTCCTTTCTATATTTATATCGTATCACGAACTAACCCTGTTAAGAATACGCTTTCATCCCAACTTTTTTGAACTCCTCTCAAAAAAAATGTGATTAATAATGGTAAAGATAATTTTCGTTACATATTTTCCAGCTTCTATTTAAGGAAATGTATAGTATAGGTCACAAATTTTCACTGTTGCATAGTGCCCATTAAAACTGACTATTTAACATTTCTAATATCCCATTGACATTTTTTCAAAAGGAGCATAAACTAAAAAACCATAACAAACTAAACTGATAGGAATTAGAGGTGTTATAGATGTCTACATTGACACAATACGTTTCCGAACAACCAGCAGCAAAAGAAGCACCAAAACTGAATCCGCCTCAGAAAAAACTGGTTACAGGAGGAATTCTTGCTACATTCATTCTGACTATTTATTTAGCAGCCACACAGCATATCGTTCAGCCATTGTTATTATTGATTGGTGTGCTGCTTGGATATACACTATTTCATGCACGATTCGGTTTCACTTCTGCTTTCCGGAGACTTGCTTCAGTAGGTAACGGCCAGTCTCTTCGTGCGCATATGTTTATGCTGGCGATTGCTTGTACATTATTTGCACCTATTCTGGCCTTTGGATATTCCTTTTTCGGAGGAACACCTGTCGGGAATATCTCACCGATTGGTATCAGCCTGATTGTGGGTGCCTTTATGTTTGGGATTGGTATGCAGCTTGGAGGCGGTTGTGCTTCTGGTACACTTTACGCAGTTGGCGGCGGCCGGACCGTTATGTTTATTACTTTGCTGTTTTTTATTATCGGTTCGACCATTGGCGCTGCTCACTCCACGTTTTGGATGGAGGATTTACCGGCAGCAGAACCTTTCTCACTCGCAACATCAACGGGACTTGGTTACGGAGGGGCTTGGGCAGTTTCTCTGCTGATTTTTGCCATTATCGCCGGGATAACCATTTTAATTGAGAAAAAACGGAAGCCTCCTAAAATGGTGGCACTCCCTTCCGAAAAAGGATGGAGACGAATTTTCCGGGGTTCCTGGCCTCTTTTCACAGCAGCTGCAGCATTGGCTGTTTTAAATGCGCTCACACTACTTACCCGTGACAGCCCATGGGGAGTGACAGCAGCATTTACGCTATGGGGATCAAAAGTGGCAGAGGTGCTTGGCTTTAACGTAGAAAACTGGGGCTACTGGGCAGGAAATACCGAAGCTCTTCACGCTTCCATTTTTGCTGATACAACTACTGCTCTTAATTTCGGTGTCATCTTGGGAGCTTTTATTGCTTCCGCAGCAGGAGGATTATTTCGGTTTACGAAAATCACGAAAGGAAATACTGCTGCTTCCATTATTGGCGGTCTTTTAATGGGTTATGGTGCCCGTCTTGCGTTTGGCTGTAATGTCGGTGCTTATTTCAGCGGCATTGCTTCCTTTAGTGCCCATGGTTATATTTGGGGTGTGATGGCACTTGCAGGTACCTTCCTCTCCTTATATTTGCGTCCATTATTCGGTCTTTCGGTGCCGAAACCCAGGGATTCATTTTGCTGATAAAACTGGGATTATGCAGGCATAATCCTTTCCTGATTTCAATAAGTGAAACCAGCAAACTTCATGAGTGGCAGGAAACTTGCTTCTTTATAGATAAAATAAGAAACACGAGAATCGGTACCGCCTCTGAAAGTTAGAGTGGAAAATCTAACTTTCAGAGGTAACCACCATTCCCGTGTTTTTCTATTTCAAGTATTGCTTGAAATCTTCTATTGTTTCAAATTCATCTATATGATCTATTATGGTTTCCAGTGTGCTTATTTCCTGTTCGCATATTTTTGTCTTTATACCTTCTGAAAGTGGAGCTACAAATTTTGTGATTAATCGAATGGCAGTATTAGATAATGCATCTGCTTGCCCTTCTACTCTTCCTTCTTCTTTGCCCTCTTCTTTACCTTCATTCCGAAAAATCTCTGCTAAAGTCATTGCCAATTCGCTCCCTTCTTGATAAGTATTTCCTATATGATTGATTATATCATAATATTGATTTTTAGTTAGATGACGATGGACACGGAAAGTATAATAAAACAACGTTTCAAGGTACTTTGTTGCCGTTCTTTGATCCTGTAATTGCCGCAGATAATCAACAGCTCGATAAATGGTATTCAATACAACTTGAACATCACTTTTACGGATATCCCGAAACACCATCAGTATGATTCGCAGGAATACATTCAATTGCGTATCCTCATCTTCATAATCGGATACGTCGTACAGAAAGAATTCATAATCAGGGACGTATTTCTGCAGTTCCTGAGGGAAATCCTGATACCCTTCCCAAAGATTACTGAACGAAGCTCTAGCGTACCAATCCATGTTGCCATGATACAGAACAATCGGCATAATGATTGGCAGCTTCTTCTCATCTTTATTATTTCGTTTGGTTTCCCATATCTCAACCATATAGCGCAGTAACTGCAGAGAGGTATAGTAGTCATGATAGCTTTTATGCTCGAATAGAAAATATACGTAAGCGGGTTTTTGATGGATTTTTGTCTGGAATAATAAATCGGAGAAATATTCTTGGAGGTCATGACTGACAAAGCTGTCTTTTTGGGGGCTGAATGGATGACATCAATGGTTTTCGCGAACGGAGGGCGGTAAAAAATGTTCGATAAAATCTTTAGCAACATCCACATTTGAAAAGGTTTCTTTAAAAATTTTGTCATGCGGATTTTGGATCTGCAAGCTTATCAAATCCTTTCATTATTTAAATCTGATAATCGAATGGTAGCTCTATTTTATATTATCACATCTCTATAAAAGGAACAAATATTCTATTTTTTTATATTTTTCTATAATATTCACCATTATAATTCCATTTTGTTAACAAAAACTATAATAGAAATATCCATAAATAATTAAATCCATTGTATATTTTTCAATTTTAACTACAAACTAAGTATCGTTGTTGATTCACATTCTAAATGGATAGGGATGATAATTAATGATGAATAATAAAAAAGGAATGACCACGTCACTGATTGCTGCAGGTGTAGCAGGCGCTGCAGCCTATGGTATAAGTATGGGTATGCAAAATGGTTCATTTCAAAACATGTCACAAAAGCTTTCCAATTCCATGAATAGCTCTACCATGCAGGACATTGCAAAACCAATCCAGGATATGCTTTCTGGCGGTGACCAGGCAATGAACCAGAGCAATAGTGGTGGACAGAATCAAACACAATCTTCTTAAATTGTGAATGCAGAAGCGTTTACTATTTAAGATAACAAAAAAGGATGGCTCCATTTTGGCGTCATCCCTTTTTTAACGGCTAGTAAATTTTTTATTATTTTCTTTTTCATTCAGTAGTAAGCCGGCCCAGCTTCAAGCGCCGAAAAAAGTCTGACTTCATTTTCCTTTTATATCATCCATGATTGTAATGCATTCAGAGATTTTTCAATAATCATTCCCTGATCATTATCCAATGTCGCTACATGGTAGCTCTCCTTCATAGAAATAATTTCTTTCTGCTCAGAAGCTATCCCTTCCAATATCATTTGAGCATTATCCGGTGGAACCACATGATCTTCATCCGAAACAAAAATTAGTGCCGGACAGGTTACTTTTCCTAAATTTGCTTTTATTGCCTTCATCAGTTTCTTTATTTCTCCAATTGATTTTACCGGTGTTTTATCATAAGCCAGCTCCACTACACCTGCTTTTTTAATATCTGAACCGATCGCGTCCATAAATCGTACCTTTTGATCTGCTTCCATCGCAGGGATATCTACAGCTGCGTTGATTAAAATAATCCCTGCCAGAGGGTGCTTTGCTGCTGCATCAAGAGTTAAAGTCCCACCCATTGATAAACCGCACATGAAAATTGTGTCACATCTTTCTTCAAGCCAGGAATATGCTTCTTCAATAGAGCTTACCCAATCCTGATACGTACATTTTTCCATATCTTCAGGAGCTGTCCCATGTCCTTGCAGCCTTGGTCCGTAAACAGTGTAGCCTGCTTCCGCAAAAGCTTTTCCAATTGGATACATACTTTGTGTTGTGCCAGTAAATCCATGAGATACGAGAACACCTATGCGATTTCCTTCAAAGTAAAATGGCTCTGCATCTTTTAAAACCGGATACTGCTCATTCATTTATTTTTCCTCCTCCTGAAACTGATTTTTATTCTGGTTCTTACATATTTTCAGCATAAAACGAATTAGAGAATCCCACAAGTGATAACGCTTTCTTTTACCAAAAACCTTTTTACTGTCTCAAAAGCTCTTTTATTTTATCATCAATTAAATTTTTTAAAGCTGTTAATTTCTGTTTATTTATCCTCTGCTTATCCGCTTCTTTGACCCGATAATTATACAGCAGGCTTTTTATGGCTGTAAGCATACTCTCTGGACAATCCTCAAGCGCTCTTTCTCCTGCTTCCTCCTTCGATAAAATACAGCCCTCTTTTAAATACCAGTAGAAACGCAGCATATTCAGCAGCGCATAAACAGGTTTATCCAAATAAGCAGCCAGACATTCTTCATAATCTGACTGTATTGATGAAATATAATCCGCTTTTGGAATTGCAGGAAATACACTACCGGCTGGTGGACCTTCCAGAGTAATTCCCCTATCCAAGAGAACTGCAATATGTGCAGCCAAATCTGCATCCTTCCCTTCACTCTTCTCTATCACTTGCTCTTTATCCACTTCCATACTTTCTCTCCAGAATTCGCTATAGTGGAAAATATATGAAAAGGGATGCTCCCATTTCTTTAAGTGGCTTTCTAATAAAAAGCTGATTTCAATCGGATAAGGTTGTTTGGATTGACATAGAAATAATACAGCCAGCTCCTGTTTTTGCTGTTTACGCAATGTTTTATTCAAAACCACCAGTAAATCAATATCACTATTTGCAGGTTGAAATCTTCCCATTGCTAAGGAGCCGTGCAGATAGCAGCCAACGAATTGATTACCTGTAATCTGCTTTATCTCATATAAAAGATTATCTAAAAAAGGTTGAACAGATTCATTAAATGTATTTTCATTCTTCACTTCAGACTGACTCCTTTCCATTATTTATTATTTCCCTCTTATTTAGTACAATAGATTCAAAAGCCGCCAGCAAAAATATGACATATAAGAAAGAGGAGTTTATTTGAATATAATCTATCGTCAAGAACAACCAAAGGATTACCTAAAAACAGAAGCACTTATTGAACAGTCTTTTCGAAACGAAGAAATGAGTGATCAGCAGGAGCATTTTCTAGTGCAGCGTATCCGCAGTTCTAATGCCTTCATTCCTGAGTTATCTGTTGTCGCAGTCAACCAGCAGGATGAAATTATTGGTCAAATCCTTTTTTCAAAAATAACCATTGAAAACAAAGATCAAGCAACAGAATCGCTTGCCCTTGCACCAGTATCCATACATCCAGATTATCAAAAACAAGGTATCGGGTCTATGCTGATGAACAGAGGATTAGAGAAAGCAAAAGAATCTGGATATACTTCTGTTATTGTACTTGGTCATCCGGATTACTATCCCCGCTTCGGATTTAAGTCAGCCAGTCTGTGGGGAATCGAAGCTCCATTCGATGTTCCAGATAATGCTTTTATGGCGCTGGAATTAGAAAAAAATGCGTTAAAAAAGGTAAGTGGTGTCGTTCAATACTCTGAAGCATTTTCTGAGTAATAACCGGCTTAACAGACTCTCCGACAAAATAGAACATATATTGTCGGGTAACTGCCGCTCTCATTTGCTATCCTTAATAATACAGGGAGGTTGCGATATGGATACGCTTGATTCAATGAATGCTGCTATCGACTATATCGAGGAACATTTAGATAAAGAATTGGATTATCAGCAGGCAGCCCGGATTGCCTGCTTTTCAGAACATCATTTCAAACGGATGTTTTCCTTTCTTTCCGGCGTTCCTTTATCTGAATATGTACGCAGGCGAAGGTTAACATTAGCTGCATTGGAATTACGGGATCATAATAAGAAGGTTATTGATGTAGCTTTAAAATATGGTTACCAGTCCCCTGACTCCTTCTCCAGAGCTTTTCAGGAGCTACATCATACCTTGCCTAGTACAGTCAAGCATGCAAGAGTTACTCTCAAAGCCTACCCACGGATAACCTTCCAACTTTCGATTAAGGGAGATGTTGAGATGAAATATCGTTTTGTGGAAAAAAATGCTTTCAAAACTGTAGGGTACAAGGAAATTATGCATCCAGAGAATGGAGATTTTAATCCAACCCTTTGGAATACGCTCACTGATGCAGATTATAGAAAGCTTCAAACACTTGAAAGAGAGGATACTGACTTAAGCGGTGTGCTGAATATTACTGTCAACACATGCCATGGTCCAGAGAAGAGTGAAGAAGCTCTGGAATACTATATTGCTGTTGTCACAAATCAACCCGCTCCAAATGATCTTGCTGCATTAGAAATATCCAAACATCTATGGGCTGTATTTGATGCTGAAGGAAAAATGCCTGATGCTTTAACGAATACGTGGAGCAGAATCTACACAGACTGGTTTCCAACCTCAGGTTACGAACTTACAGAAGCTCCGGAAATTGTAAAAAGTATTGATGATACAAAAACAGAAATTTGGATTCCTGTACGAAAAAGATAATGTATTTCATATGAATAAAACAGCCATTAAAACCGCTTTTTCCTATCCTGCGGCTTATGGCTGTTTTAGCAAATTTTTATCTTTTCTCATATATATTTATTAAAAAATCCCCACAAAGTCAGGGGGGCAACTCTGTGAGGATATATATATATATAAGTAATGACCTCTTTTACTGCATGATAACCCGCTTTGTAAAATCAATATCATCCGTAAAGATGCCATCCACTCCATACATCATGACACGCTGCTGTTCAATGAGCTGCGTGCGCTCATCCGTAAAAAACACATGAATTTCTTTTCCTTGCTGATGGAGTTCATCAACAATATCCCTCGTAACATTTCTTGATTCTATTCCAATAACATCCACATTTGCTTTCAATGCATCCTTTAAATCAAATTTATCTGTTCCATATAAAAGTGTTGAACGGATTTCTGGTGCAAATCCCTGCATTTTTTGAAGACTTTTCTTTGAGAATGATTGGAAGGTGACATATTTTGAATCTAATAAATCATACTCCTGAAGCAAGTCGATTAATGGCTCTTCCATTTTTGCCTCACCACCTACCAGCCGGGTTTCGATATAATAATGCTGATCCTGCTCAAATGTCATCAGTATTTCTTCAAAAGCGGGAACAGCTTCCTTATAGGTTTCCTGTCCAAACACCGCTATAGTGTCCAATTGCTTGATTTCGTTAAGCGTCAACTCTTCAGGAGCACCTGATCCTGTAGTTGTTCGGTCTAAAGTTGCATCATGAAGTGCAATTAGTTCATTATCCTTTGTCATACGTAAGTCTATCTCCAGCGAATCTGCATTAGCGTCTGAAGCTAGTTTATAAGCTGTCAGCGTATGTTCATTGAACATATTATTCGCTCCACGGTGAGCGATAATTTCTAACTCTCCGGAAGGGGCTTTAGGGTTAACCGCTGCACTTGCATACAATGTCTCTCCCTTATACGAGACTGTTGCCTGAGGTACAGCGGGTGTTGCTTCAAAAAAACCGGAGATAATAAATATTGCAATTACAAAAATGAGTAATATTCTACGCCATGGCATAGCGCTCACACCTGTAAAAGATGGCACGATCCGGATAATCTGTAATGATTCCTTTTACTTTTATATCCAGTAATTGCTTTAATGTATCTTTATCATTTACAGTCCATACTCGCAGTAGTCTCCTCCACTTGCTCCAATGATAAATATGCTGTAAAAATGTATCCACTCCAATATGCAGTGCTTCCAGCCCAAGAATATCAATATAATCCTCCGGGTGAGAAATTGGCTGGTTAATAATCCATGCCAGACGGGCGTCCCGATCATAATGACGTAAACGAATCAGCGTGGGCAGATGAAAGCTGGAGTAGATGACACGATTCTTTACATCAGGATATTTAGCAACATAATCCAGCAATTTTTCTTCAATATTTTCATATAAATTTTCATACGTTTTTAATTCAATATTCAATGCAACATCTGGATACGTACTAACCAGCTGAAGCACTTCTGCTAATGAGGGAATTTTTTCTTCCTCCCAGCTCTTATCATACCTCTGGAACGATGAAAGATAGGGATGATTCCATTGTAATTCCCGAATTTCTGAAAAGGTATACTCTGTTATGGCTCCAAATCCATTCGTTGTCCGATTTAGTGTAGCATCATGCATCACAGCAAATTCACCGTCCACTGTCATGTGTACATCTATTTCTAAGCCATCCACACCAGCTTCGAGTGCTTTTTCAAAACTAAGCAATGTATTTTCCGGGTATACACCCATCATGCCTCGGTGACCATATACTTTTGTCAAAATTATCCCTCCTGAAATAGAGTTGATATAATAGAATATAGATTCATTCAACAGGACTCCTGCTGCTAACTATTTAAATTAAATGCCTCTCACCAAACAAAACTTCTTTCTTTGTACGTAATCTTACTTTCTATCATTTATTCTCCACGAGCTTTATTTGCTGTTTCAATTGCTCTATTCAATTGTTCCATCGCTGCACTATAGGCTTTATCTACATCTTCGCCATTAAATACGGTTTCCAATGCAATTTCAATAATTTTTCGTTCTTCTGGTATCATATCCATCAGAGCACCTTGTGTCGCATAGGATGGTTTCGTTGCCTGAAGCTGTTCTACCGTAACCTTTAATTGCGGATTTTCTTCATGCATTTCTACTACTAAATCTTCCTCATAAGCAGCCGGGTTAATAGCAAAATACCCTGTGTCTGTATGCCATTGCGCCTGAATTTCTGGAGATTGCAGATACTTCATGAAATCCCATGCTGCATTTTGCTCTGCTTCCTCCTTGCCGGCACTCATCCAAAGACTTGCTCCGCCAATGACAACGCCCTCCCACTCTGTGTTTTCCGGATGTGGTAAAAACGCTACACCAACCTCAAATGGTGCATTATCAATTAAATCGCGGGAATTTGCAGAGGATTGCAGGAACATAGATACATCTTCTGCCAGAAAACCGGCCAGCATATTATCGCCATTAATACCATAGTTCGCAAATGTTCCGTCTTCATTCATCCGCTCAACCCATTCAAAAATAGATTTGCCCTGTTCCTCTGTAAAACCAATTTCTGTAGCTGTTCCTGAACGTCCATTATTTTCATTCAATAATAATGCCCCTTGGCTTGCCAGTAATTGTTCAAATAACCAGCCATACGCCTGAAGCGCAAAGCCTTTCATATCAGGATTTGACTCAACAATAGCCTTACTTGCTTCTTCCACCTCTTCATATGTTTGCGGTGGACTCTCTGGATCTAACCCAGCTTCTTCAAAAGCATCTTTATTAAAGAACATTACTGGTGTAGATGAATTAAATGGCATCGAATAGAATTGGTTATCTATCTTATAATAATTAACAATATTCTCTTCTAAATGCCCCATATCATAGCCATCCTCATCAATAAATTTCTGAATCGGGTCAATATGACCACTGTTTACCATCGACATCGTACCTATTTCGAAGACCTGAATCATCGTCGGCGCGCTGTCTGTTCCTGCAACGCTGTGAAACTTTGTCAGTGCTTCATCATACGTTCCTTGAAATTCAGCACGTACCTCAACTTCGTCCTGGGATTCGTTATAAGAAGCAACAATCCTGTCTAAAGCTTCTTGTGATGCACCGCTCATAGCATGCCAGAATGTAACGATCTGCTTGCCGTCTTCCGTTTTCGTTTCTTGATCGGATCCCTCTGCATTTTTGGAACCACATGCAGCCATAAACATCGTCAAACTAAGGATTACAAACAATAAAATTCTCTTCAAAAAAATCGACTCCTTTATTAAATTCATCTATTTTAATGCTCCTTCTGTTAAACCACGCTGGAGCTTTTTTTGACCTAAAAATAAAAGAATCAGAGTTGGAATAATAACGATGACAGCCCCTGACATAATCATCCCCCAATCATTCATCTGTTCTTGCGATTGTAATTGCCTTAGACCGATCTGTACGGTTCTTACACTGTCATTAGTCGTGGCTAACAATGGCCATAAATACATATTCCAGGAGGTTAAGAAACCATATACTCCCAGTGTTATCAAGCTTGTTTTCGCTACCGGCAGGACAACTGTTAAATAAAACTTCACCTCTCCCATTCCGGCAATCTGACTAGCTTCACGCAGTTCCTTGGGAATCTGTTTGAAATTCTGCCGTAATAAGAATGTTCCAAAAGCCATTGCAAAGAACGGAACCGTCAGTCCGGTATATTGATCAATCCAGCCAAGGTCGCGAATTGTATGGAAGTTTGGAATAATCGAAGCCTCAAACGGTACCATCATGGTTGCAATAAAAAGATAGAACAGGAAGTCCCGGCCTTTAAATTCTAAAAAGACAAAAGCATAGGCTGCCAAGCTGGATAAAACCAGCTGACCAATCATGATAATAATTGAAACAAATAAGCTGTTTATTACATAATGCATCAGCGAGAACTGTTCAAATGCCCGACGATAATTATCAAGTGAAAAAGCAGAGGGAAAGCTCCCTGTCATAATATCCTGATTCGTCATAAAGCTCATCACCACTGCCATCAGCGTCGGCATAAAAACAAGAAGAGCTGCCGTACTTAATAAAAAATAGGTCACGATTTTTCGTCCTAAAGGAATTCTCACTGGTAATGAACCTTCCTTTCTCCTAGTTTAAATTGAATAATCGTCATAATCAGGATAATAATGAACAGAATAATCGCCTGCGCACTGGCAGAACCAAATTGATAATTTGTAAAAGCCTCCCGATAAATAGAGTAAACAATAAAATTCGTTGCATTTTGCGGACCGCCCTGTGTTAAAATATCCACCTGACCAAACGTTTGAAAAGCATTAATAATCGTTACCGTTACAACAAAAAACAAGGTAGGCGAAAGCATTGGAATGGTAATTCTTCTTAATTTATAAAAATACCCGGCACCGTCCACATCTGCACTTTCATATAGATATTTATCCATTGACTGCAATCCTCCCAGCAATATCAAAAAGGTAAAGCCAATATTCATCCATATCGTTGTCACAGATATTGCAATCAATGCCCAGGAAGGATCTGTCAGCCAGCTGATTTTCTCCAATCTAAATGTATCCAGAATAATATTTAAAAAGCCGATTGTCGGATGAAATAAGTACAGCCAAAATACAGATGCCGCTGCTACAGAGATTCCCATTCCAGAGGAAAATATCGTCCGAAAAAAACCAATTCCTCTCAGCTTCTCATTCGCAATAATTGCCAAAAACAGACTGACAACAATGGTCAACGGAACAGTATAAAGCACAAACAGAAATGTAGACTTTATACTTTGCTGGAAAATACTTGATTGAAACAGTGTTACAAAATTATCCCATCCAATAAATACGGTTGGGGCCCCGCTCGCGTCTGTTAGAAAGAAGCTCAAATAAATAGTTCGAAGTAACGGATAGAATAAAAATACAGAGAAGAGCACGATAGACGGTAAGAGAAAAAGCATACCCTTGATAAATTGCTTGTAGCGATGTTTCCGTTTCGTCTGCTCAAATAAAATATAATCCTCTTGTGATAATGTAGCAGCTGCCTCCGTCATATAGCCTGAACCTCCTCCTGACTATTGAAGCTGGCCGGGCGGACTAATTGTTTCGTTTGTGCATCAAAGAAGCTGAGGTGCTCCTCAGATATATAGACCTTTAGCTGATGACCTGCCATAATATCCCACTGACCTGGCCATTTCGCCGTCCATAATTCCCCATCAACATCAAAAGCAAGAGTTGTCTCATTTCCTAATTGCTCTACATTGACCACTTCCAGAGAATGTGTTGCTTCATGATGCGTTGTCGGCTGAATATGCTCCGGTCTGATTCCAACTACAATATCCTTATGCTCCTTCAAAGCCTCCTGGAGTATCGGTCCTACGGGGAATGACAATGTATTATTTATAAGAAAACAGGATGTGTTCTTTACCTCTGCTTTGCCAATATTCATTTTAGGAGAGCCAATAAAGGACGCTACAAATAGATTTGCCGGCTCATTATAGAGCGTGATAGGCTTCCCGACTTGTTGAATTTCCCCATCATTCAAGACCATAATCCGATCCCCCATAGTCATTGCCTCTACTTGGTCATGCGTTACATAAATAAGTGTTAATCCCAGCTGCTTTTGCAGCCTTCTAATCTCTACACGCATCTGCGCACGTAATTTTGCATCTAAATTGGATAACGGCTCATCCATCAAGCAAAGCGGTGCTTCACTTACAACAGCTCTCGCTAACGCAACACGTTGACGCTGTCCGCCTGAAAGCTGGCGCGGCTTTCGATCTAAAAAGTCTGATAGTCCCATCATTTCAGCTGTTTCTTTCAGTCTTTTTTTCTGCTCTTTTTTGGAAACCTTTTTTGCCTGTAAACCAAACAGGATATTCTGTTCCACTGATAAATGCGGATACAGCGCATAATTTTGAAATACCATCGAAAGATTTCTGTCTTTAGGCGGCAGATGATTGACTATCTTTTGATTCATTTTTAAGATACCATCTGTCACATTCTCCAGTCCCGCAATCATCCGCAGTAATGTACTTTTTCCTGATCCGGAAGGGCCAACTAAGACAAAGAATTCACCCTTCTCTATGGTGAAGTTAATTTTCTCCAATATGTTCTTCCCTGCATGATAAGACTTTGTAATATCTGTTAACTCGATATAGCTCATTCTCTTCCTCCCTTCATTCAAATTCATTAAAGCATAAATTTTTTGTAAAACTGAGAAATTTACCAAATCCACACCGATACTTCGTCTACCATTCAAATAACTTACAATAACTTAATAAAATTCACATTTATTAAAAATCGAAAGGAGAAAAATCATTTTTGTATAAATGGAAAATAAAAATAGAGATTTTCAGGGGAGCATTTATCTCTGCCCTGAAAATCTCTATTCCAATAAATTATTTGTCTATTTTAATGTTGTTTTTAACTTCTTAAACCGTTCATCCAGCATTTCATGAGCATTAGTTTCCTGTGTTTGAGAAGCCTTCGCCGCATAACTGGCAAAATTAAGCCCTGCTCCGAATATCTGTAAAGCACCATCCCCAAGATTTCCATTTTTCAAATCCTCTATACCGTCTCTAAGGAAATTATTGCTTTCATCTAAATGACAGTCAAAGACCTCTTTCTTTCCTTCACTGGAAAGCTTTAAGTTTTCTAGTATTTTATTTGTTGTTTCCTCTGATATACCAGCGTCAACGTCCATTAACATATCATTAATTGGTTCCACAAGCTTTGCATAAATGCTGTCGTACTCCTGACAATATTGCTTAATTTGTTCTCTGCGTTCTTTTGCTTCCATTATTGTACCTCTTTTCTTTTTTTGCAGAATCAAAATATGATGTAGCTGCAATTTCCAGCAATTACGTCCTGATGAATATGAATACCTTCGTGCTGCAGCACACTGTTTCACAACAGAATAATAGAGAAATACTCTTCCCTATTTTAACATATTGATTACCAATATGCTTAAATGCCATACGGATAAGCTATATTGTAAACCTTACACTAAATAATATTCAAAATACCCCGAATTTCATAACAAACATCCAAAAAAAGCAAATAACCGCTACTTCCAACGCAGGATAATAGTCCAATTCTTTATTTTTTCTCAATTTCACTTTGACTTTGCTCGTTTAATTCGATAAGCTAACTATAGTAAAAAACGGATAGGAGAAAAGACTATAATGAAAAAAACAGCTTTTAGAATTAGTGGACTATTATTTTTATTGATTGCTACTTTAGGATTGGCAGCTTGTGGATCTGAAGAAACAGTTACCCTTAAAGGGGATCAAATGGGAATGAGCATGGAAGTTACACTCGATGCTAAAGATGATGAAGTAACACATCAAACTGTCAAAACAGACATACCTTATACTACTATGATGCTTGAATCAAAAGAAGAAGCTGAAAAGATGGATGAAGAAATTCGTGCAGAACTCGAGCCATTTGAAGATATAGAAGGCATCGAAATAAAGATTGAATATGGAGAAGATCAACTTACACAAACTATTTCTGTTGACTTGACAACTGTTGATATGGAGGAGCTAAACAGCGTCCCTGGTGCTAGCCTTCCAGCAATTGAAGATGATGAGTATATCAGCTTAGAAGAAACTGTTAAAGAATTAGAAGATGCAGGACTGGAAGTAGTAGAAGAATAATATAATTGAACCGTGCCTAGTGGCACGGTTTTATTTTGCTTTCAATCTATTTTCTGTACTCCAATAAAAAATATTTTATATTTTTCTTCCAATAATGCTCTAACACCATCCTTCTATTACCTACAGAAAGCTCTTTTGACTTTCCAGTTTTAATCCGATACGATTAGCTTAATTACATAAGAACAGGAGAAGCGAAAATGGGAAATAAAAAAACCTTCAAAATGACTGGATTTGTTCTCTTGCTTATTTCCTTTATAACTTTAGCTGCATGCGGATCAAATCAAGAAACAGTAACGTATAAATTAGAGGAAGGGGCTAACTCTATTGAAGTAACTTTGGTTACCAAGGATGAAGAAATCGTTGAGCAGTCTAGTATGAGCAAAACCTCTTATGAAAGTATCAGGGGCATAGAAACAAAAGAAGATGCAGAAGCTCTAATTATCCCTACCGCAGAACCTTTACAAGGAATTGACGGTTTGGAATATAACCTCGATTTTCAGGATAATCATTTTATTGAAACGATTAAAATTGATTTCTCTACCGTAGACACATCCGAGCTGTCGGGACTTAATGAGCTTTTGGAAAATGAAGAAGGTAATTTAAATTTGGAAGATGCCATAGAATCCTTGGAAGAACAGGGCTTTAAAAAGATAGAAGAATAAACTTTAAAGCAGAATGCATCGATACGTCTCCATGCACTCTGCTTTTTTGCTCATCTATATTTTTCCTGTTACAAAAAAATCACTTTTGCCATGGACTGTTAAATTATTGAAAATACCCTTTATTACTTCATCCGTTAATGGCACCTCGCGCAAGAATTGCAGGTCGTCAAAATGGCAGGATTTTTCTGCATCATGGGGATTGATAATATAGATGGTATATTCATCATCTGTAAAACGAAGCATTCCCAATACATCATCCGTATGGAAAAGAACAAAATCACCATATTTTAATGTGTTATTCTGTTTTCTTTCAGCTATCCATTTTTGGCAATGCTTAAAAATATCTGTATCCATATCCTCCCAAGGGAAGAATTTGCGATTATCTGGATCCTGTTCTCCTGTGAGACCAGCTTCGTCTCCATAATAAATACAAGGAATCCCCGGGGCAATTAATAAAAAGCTCAACGCAAGCTTCAGTCTTTCCTTATCTTCTCCCAGAAATGTATAAATTCGTTTCGTATCATGTGTACCAATATTATTTAGATTATTAAAAAGAACATCCTTTGGATAATTTTCATGAAGCTGCGTCAGCCTTTGGCAAAGCTCCTGTGGAGACTTTTCCAATTGCAGCAGGTCTAACACTGTATTCCGGAATGGATAATTCATCACGCCATGCAGATGATTTCCTAAAATATACTGTCGCCGCTTTTCATAGGCAATTTTATTCGAAGCGTCCTCCCAGACTTCGCCGATAAGTACTTTTTCCGGATATTGGTCCAGCTTATGACGAATACCTGAAATAAATTCATCCGGAAGCTCATCCGCAACATCCAAACGCCATCCATCTACACCCAGCCTGCTCCATTTATCAATGACACTGTTGTCATCCTGGTAAATATAATCTTGAAATTCTTTGTTTGACTTATCTACTTCCGGGAGATCATCAATTCCCCACCAGGATGCATACTTATCAGGATATTCACTGAAGCTGAACCATGGATAATACGGACTGTCCAGATTCCGGTATGCTCCCTTGTCTTCTCCATAAGTACCGTCATAGTTGAAATAGATACTGTTTCTTCCAACATGGCTGAATACACCATCTAAAATAACATGGATACCTTCTTCATGAAGATCTTCCATGATTTCCCGGAATAACGCTTCATCACCGAGCATCGGATCCACCTTCATATAATCCGCTGTATCATAGCGATGATTACTTGCTGCCTGAAAAATCGGATTCAGATAAATTGCATTGATACCTAAATCCTTCAAATACGGTATCTTCTGTCTGATTCCTTCTAAATTCCCGCCATAAAAATCCCAGCGCAGAATTTCACCCTTAGACCCGCGTACATACATCGGAGTATCACGCGTATCACCATAGATAAAACTGTTCCGCTTCGGTTTATTTACCTTCCCGTCTTGATTTCCGTTATAAAAACGGTCCGGGAAAATCTGATAAAATACAGCTTCGCGATACCAATCCGGCGTCTGTTCTTCCTTTTCAAAACAGGTTAATTGGTAGGGGATAACCTCGTGCTGTTCCTGGTATAGCCAGCCCTCTCCCTTGACAGCTGACGCTCCCCAATATGCCGTTAATTCTCCGCCATGATCATCCTTCCACTTCACAGAAAAATAATAAAAATACAGACCCTTTCCTTCATGAGGTGTGTAGATACAGGAGAACCGATTGTCTCCTGTATCCTTCATCTGATATTTTTCTTCGCCTTGACTTCCATTTTCTTTTCGAATAATAAATTGTGCTTCTATCACTTGATTTTCATGGATATCCATCTGAAACGTAACCTTTTCTTCTTGCTGTACAGCTCCAAATGGATTTTTATAATCACTTATCCACGAATTATAATAAACATGCGGCATAATACTATCCTTTCTCAGTAACAAATGAATCTTTCGGTTCTATTTTCCAAATATCCTCAGCATAACGGCGCACTGTCTCATCGGACGAAAATCTGCCTCCATTAGCAATATTGATTAAGCTCATTTTCTGCCAGAAGATCTGATCTCCATAAGCTTTATCAATTTCCTCCTGTGCCTTTACATAGGAATCAAAATCACGCAGTAAGAAATATTCATCATTATACTTAATGAGTGAATCAAAAATTTCCCGTCCTTCATAAACGATATTTGGTATGGTTCCATCAATAAATGCATTTAAAACACGGCGGATAATTGGATTTTCATCATACAGCTGATGCGCAGAATACTCCTGATTCTCATAATATTCATAGACCTCTTTCTCTGTGAGACCGAAGATATAAATATTATCATCACCGACTGCATCTCTGATTTCTACATTGGCACCATCCAGCGTAGCAAGTGTAATAGCGCCATTCAGCATCAGCTTCATATTACTTGTGCCGGAAGCTTCTTTAGATGCAAGAGAAATTTGTTCACTGACATCTGCTGCCGGGATAATTTTCTCCGCTAGGCTGACATTGTAATTTGGTAAGAAAACAATCTTAATACGATCTTTGATATCAGAATCATTATTAATTAAATTAGCTGCTTCGTTAATACACTTAATGATTACTTTTGCATAATGATAGCTTGGTGCTGCCTTTGCTCCAAAAATAAATACACGCTTTTGCATATCTAAATCCGGATTTTCTTTTATATCCTGATAAAGCTTGATAATATGCAATAGATTTAACAGCTGGCGTTTATATGCATGCAGTCTTTTAATTTGCACATCAAAAATAGCATCAGCAGAAACTTCAATTTCCGTTGTTTCCAAAATATAATCAGCAAGCACCTGTTTGTTTATTTTCTTTGCTTCAGCTAATTTTTCTAAAACGGCTTGATCCGATTGATAGTTCATCAGCAACTTTAGATCTCCAGAATCCTTTCTCCATGTCTTTCCAATCGTCTCATCTAATACGTTTGACATTGGTTCATTCACAATCTGTGACCATCTGCGCTGCGCAATTCCATTCGTCTTATTATTAAAACGGTCTGGATAAATAATATAAAAATCATGCAAAACAACAGATTTTAATAAATCCGAGTGCAATTTTGCCACACCATTAGTGCTATGACTGCCAATAATAGACAAATGCGCCATATGAACCTGTCCATTACGAATAATCCGGGTGCGCTCTACCAAATCATGCGGATGCAGCTCCCGCATCGTCTGTACATAACGTGCATCAATCTCTTCAATAATTTGATACATACGCGGCAATGTGCGCCGCATTAAATCAATCGACCATTTTTCCAATGCTTCCGCCATAATCGTATGATTTGTATAACTCATCACTTTCCCTGTAATATCCCAGGCCTGCTCCCAGGATAAATCTTCTTCATCAACCAAGATACGCATCATTTCCGGCACACATAGTGCAGGATGGGTATCATTAATATGAATAGAAATATATTCGCTGAGATTAGAAATTGGCTTTTGAACCCGTTTCTTATAGTGGCGAATTATACTCTGGATTCCTGCTGATACAAAGAAATATTCCTGTGTAAGACGGATTAAACGCCCATGTTCATTGGAATCATCCGGATAAAGAACAGCTGTTAAATCCTCCAACTCTCTTCGTCCCTGGATACTTTGGTATTTATCCTCTTCGGAATCAGGAATTTCCACAGACCATAGCCGCAGTGTATTCACCACATTATTCTCATAGCCCACCATTCCTGTATCATAAGGAACTGCCCGAAGAATTCGTTCATTCTCGTATACCGGTTTTAATTTTCCTTCTATTGTTTCTGCTAAGTACACACGCCCGCCGACGCGAACATCGACAGCTTTACTTTCTCTACGTATCTCCCATATATTCCCGCTTTGCAGCCACTCATCCGGAAGCTCGACCTGATAGCCGTCCACGAAACGCTGCTTAAAAAGTCCGTAATCATAGCGTATTCCATTCCCATTTCCCGGAAGACCACAAGAAGCAATCGAATCCATAAAACAGGATGCTAATCGTCCAAGACCACCGTTTCCTAAAGCCATATCCTTTTCCACTTCTGCCAGGCTGTCTAATTCAATACCGAGATCTGTTAAAGCTTCTCTCGCTGTATCCAGCAATCCCAAGTTCAATAGATTACTTTTCAACATCCGGCCAGGTAAAAATTCAATTGAAAAATAGTATACCTGCTTTTTATGTTTATCCACATAATACTTCCATGTATCTCTCCAAGCATCCGAGTAACGTGCTTTTACCAACGCTCCCAATGCATAGAAAATTTCCTGCTTGCTTGCATCCTCCAGCTCCATTGCATAGTTCTCTCTCAGCCTCTGCTTCAATTCTTCTTTGAAAACTTCCTTATCTAAAGCCATGTATTAAGCCTCTTTTCTGCATATCTAAGTTCAGCTGCAAGCATTTCTTTTAAGAAATCAAAATTCAAACCAGCATTTCACTTTTTTCTTAAAAAAGCTGCTTATTCCACTTAAACTAATGCTGTTATGTGTTCATCCTAATCTATAAGAAGGTGTTCAAAAAGCTCAAGATATAATACACACTGAACTTTTTGAACACACTCTATCCATATATTTCTTGGTAAAGCGAGTAATACTGCCCACTGGATGTTTCCCAGCTGAAATCCTGTGACATTGCTCTATGCATAAGGTTTTTCCATACATCCTGCTCGTCCTGATAAACATGCACTGCTTTTTTCAATGCTTCCATCATGTAGTATGGTGTAAATAAGGAAAAACCAAACCCTGTGCCTGTTTTTTCAACAGGATTATATGGTTCTACTGTATCCTTGAGTCCACCTATTTCATGGACTACCGGCAGGGTTCCATAACGCATAGAAATCAGCTGTGATAATCCACATGGTTCAAATTTAGATGGCATCAGAAACATATCAGATCCGGCATAAATCTTTTGCGCAAGTGTCACATCAAATGTAATATTTACTGCACACTTATTCGGGTACCATTCCGAAATTAATCGAAAATGATGTTCAAATGACGGATCTCCTGTTCCCAGCAGAACAAACTGAACATCATATTGCAATAAATTCTCTAATTCTTCCAGAACAAGATGAAAGCCTTTCTGATGTGTCAGACGGCTGACAACTGCAATTAGCGGAACATCTTCCCGTACAGGCAGCTCCATTAATTCCTGCAATTCTTTCTTGCAATCTTTTTTGCCTTGTAAGCTGGTTAAAGAATAGTTAGATTTCAACGCCGGATCTGTTTCCGGATTATTAATCTCATAATCTATTCCATTCACAATGCCGGACAGTTTTCCTTGCTCCTGCCTGAGAATTCCCTCTAAGCCATTACCGAATTCAGAGGTTTGGATTTCTCTTGCATAGGAATGGCTGACAGTATTCACCTTATCTGCATATACAATACCTGATTTCAAAAAGTTAATGTCATTTTCAAAACGAATTGTTCCATCATGATACTTTCTGTCACCGACTCCAAACAAATCAGATAGCACTTCCGGGTTGTATCGCCCCTGAAATTCTATATTATGAATCGTCAACACTGTTCGAATAGATTGATATGCTTCCACCCAGTGATATTTTTCTTTCAGGAGAAATGGTACCATGGCTGTATGGAAGTCATTTACATGGATAATATCAGGAATATAATCGACTGCTTCCATCATCTCAATCAGTGCAAGCTGAAAGAAAGCAAAGCGTTCTCCATCATCATAAAAACCATATAAATCATCCCGGTTAAAATAATACAGGTTATCAATAAAATAATAGGTGACATTGTCCATGTCTAAACGTTCAATACCACAATATTGATTTCTCCAGCCTACATCTATGGATAAAGAGCCTACATGCTCACAGCGTTCTCTGAATGCTGCCGGCATCTTTTTGTGAAGTGGCAGCACAACTGCCACTTCTATATCTTTCTTTGCTAATTCCTTTGGTAGCGCACCAATTACATCTCCGAGACCGCCTGTTTTGAAAAACGGTGCACATTCCGCACTAGCAAATAATAATTTCATATATATTTTCCCCCCTATCTCTCTATATCGCTGACTGCTACCCCATTTGCGAGGATATCATTGGTTACATGCTGATATTTTTCAATAACAACCGGATTTTCTCTCGTTCCGATTATCTGTACCCCCGGGTCCACTACCACTTCTTTATCCAGAATGGCATTTTGGACCCTGGCGCCAGCACATATTTTTGCACTCGGCATAATGATAGAGTCGATGACTTCTGTTCCTTTATCCAACACTGTTCCACGGGATATGGAGGATCCTTCTACCTTACCTTCAATAATGCATCCTGTTGCAAACTGGCTGTTATTTACTTCTGATGAGTCTGAATAATATGTTGGAACTTCATTTTTTAATTTGGTATATATTTTTTGATTAGAGTAGAGAAGAGAACTGAATTTTTGTTGGTTAAGCATATCAAGCGATGCATTATAGTACGAGTTGATGTCAAAGATATTACTTAGATAACCCGTGTGTTCATAAGTTGAGCTTTTTACAGTATGAATTTTTTTGCGAAGAAAATCTTGGATGTCGGCTGGGGTTCCCTCCTGTTGGCCTTCTTTCAATTGCCGGATCAGCCAATTTGTCTGAACAATATAAATATCCATGCAGAGATTCTCCTGATCTGCAGTCTGCAAATGCTCCATATACGGACGCACTTCGGTAATCTGACCATTTTCAGTCAAGGATAATACTGCATCTGTCTGGCATATTTTTTCAGATTCAACTTTTTTATAAACAACTGTCATTTCATTGTTTTGCTGCTGGTGAATTTTTAAAACGGCACGCAGGTCAATATTACAAATCATTTTACTGCTCATATAAACGGTATACTCTGATTTAGATTTTTCCAGATAATCAATCAGTGGACGGTAATAGCTTTGATTATGTGCTTTTAATTTCAAGAAGTCCTGGTAAAGATGAATAAAGAAACGGTTATGCACGCCATCTAAATTCCATTCTTTTCCCCCGCCGATATGATCGAATACAGATTGTGTTTCACCTTCATTAAAAATCATATAAACTGTATTTATATTTGCATTAACAATACTGGAAAGCGGGAAATCAATCAGTCTGTATTTACAAGCAAATGGTAATGTTGCTAACGGTCTCTCATTGGTTAAAGGAAGTAAAGCGTTATAGCGTTGAATATTCCCTAAAACAGCACAAATTTTATTAGTCCTCATCCATCGTCACTCCAATCACTTCAGAATAACCTACTACTCCTATATCTTCCGTTCCATCGATTACTGTATTATCTCCGACAACTGCATCTTCTCCGATAATTGCCCGGTGAATACTTACATTTCTGCCAATACTTGCTCCCGGCATAATAAAGCTGTCTGTAATTTGCGATCCTTCTTTTACCTGCACATCATTTGATAGAATACTATTTTTAATACTTCCTGCAACATAGCACCCATCAACAATTAAAGAATCTGTCACGGACGCAGTGTCTGTTAAAAAGTTTGGAGGTGAAATTGTATTTCTAGAATATACGCGCCATGATTTATCCCGGATATTAAGATTCATCTCAGGATTAATAAATTCCATATTTGCTTCCCACAGGGAGTCAATTGTTCCAACGTCCTTCCAATAACCATCAAAGCGGTAAACAAATACGTTCTCACCACTTTCCAAGTAAGAAGGAATAACATGCTTTCCAAAATCCAGCATGTGATCGTCTTTGGAATAACTGCTTAATAGAACTTCTCTTAATCTGCTCCAATCAAAAATATAGATTCCCATTGATGCGAGGTTACTTTTTGGATTCTCGGGTTTTTCTTCAAACTCAATAATACGGTCGTTTTCATCTGTGTTCATGATTCCAAAACGGGAAGCTTCTTTTTCAGGGACTTCCAGTACTGCAACAGTTAATGAAGCCTCATTCGCTTTATGCGTTTCCAGCATCTCTTCATAATCCATCTTATAAATATGATCTCCAGATAACACAAGCAGATATTCAGGATTCATCTCATCGATATAAGCAATATTCTGATAAATAGCATGAGCTGTACCTTCAAACCATTTACCGCCCTCTGAACCGGCGTAAGGCTGAAGAATTGTCACACCGGAATTAATTCCATCAAGTCCCCAGCTTGTCCCATTATCTACGTGGTTATTTAATGCCAACGGCTGGTACTGTGTCACAACACCTACATTTTTTATCCCAGAATTAGCGCAATTACTTAGAGTGAAATCAATTATACGATACCTTCCTCCAAACGGAACAGCAGGTTTAGCAATATTTTTTGTTAATTTCCCCAATCGTGACCCTTTTCCTCCTGCAAGAATCATTGCTAGCATCTCATTTTTCATATACGCGGTGAAAGCAGCCTTTCACCTGTCCCCCTTTCAACTACTCTTCTAAATTTGTTGTAAAAAATGAAGCATGTAATTCAGCTTATATATATATTGGAAAATCACTTAGCCGCTGGTGGTTTTCTTGATACTTTAATACTCTCAGGACGCAGAATTAACGCTCCCAGCGCGGGTACAACAGTTTTTATGCGGTAAGGATACTCCTTAAAAGGAACGTCCTCTGTCAATTGATCAGGGTTATGCTCTTCCCATGTACCGCCAAATTCTTTCATTTCCGTATTCCATATTTCTTTGTAGCTTCCTTGATAGGGAACGCCGATATGAAAATCCTGACGCTCTACAGGGGTCATATTTAAAACAATAATCAGAAAATCTTTTTTCTTCTTACTTTTCCGAATAAAACTAAGCACAGAATCGTTATGATTATCTGCATCGATAATTGAAATTGTATCGTAGCTCTCTTCCAGCTCCCAAAGTGCCGGCTGTTCTTTATAGAATTGGTTCAGACTGGAAGTAAAATACTGCATATTTTTGTTGAAAGCATCATTTAAATCCTGCCATTCCAATCCTTCATCATACTTCCACTCTAAAAATTGTCCCCATTCACTTCCCATAAATAAGAGTTTTTTTCCAGGATGGGTCATCATATACGTATACATATTACGTAATTGAGCAAATTGTTTATATCTATCTCCCCACATTTTATGCATCAGACTCTTCTTTCCATGAACAACCTCGTCATGAGAAAGCGGCAGAATATAGTTTTCCTGCATCATATACATAAAGGAAAAGGTGATTAAGTTAAAATGGTCCTTTCTAAAGGCAGGATCCATCTTATAAAATTTAAGCACATCGTTCATCCAGCCCATATTCCATTTATAATCAAAGCCGAGTGCTCCCGTCTCAATTAACCCTGTAACTTGCGTATCAGATGAACTTTCCTCCGCAACCATAATAACTTCCGGATGCGCAAGTTTAACAACTGCGTTGAGCTTTTGCAGGAAATAATACCCTTCGAAGTTTCTATTTCCACCTTCATGATTTGTCTTCCATGGTCCATCATCATAATCTAAGTAAAGCATACTGGAAACTGCATCAACACGAATCCCGTCAATATGGTACATTTCCAGCCAAAATAGCGCACTTGAAATAAGGAATGACTGTACCTCCGGCCTGCCTAAATCAAAATTGATAGAGCCCCAGCGGACATTCGCTGCCCGGTCCGGGTCCTGATATTCAAATTGAGGGGTGCCGTCATACTTAGCAAGAGCATCATCATTGACACAGAAATGACCAGGTACCCAATCCACAAAAACGCCTATATTATTCCGATGGCACTCCTCTACAAAATCCTGAAACTCCTCAGGTTTACCATAATAAGAGCTTAAAGCAAAGTAGCCTATCAGCTGGTATCCCCATGATGCACCTAATGGATGCTCCATTAATGGCATGAATTCAATATGGGTATACCCCATTTCTTTTGCATAAGGAATTAATTCTTCCTTTAAATCTGCAAAAGAATAAGGGGCGCCATCTTCATGATGCTTCCAGGAGCTGGCATGTACCTCATAGATATTTATGGGCCGTCTAAAGAAATTAGAACGCTTCTTTCTGCCATACCATAAGCCGTCCTTCCATTTTTTCTGCGGAACATGATGAATGACAGCAGCATTGTCCGGACGTTTCTCAAAAACAAAGGCAAATGGATCAATTTTATAAACCTCTCTGCCATCTTCCTGGCGCACCTTATATTTATATAAATCATTTTCTGCAGGCTTTGTAGTGAATACCTCCCAATAACCATATTCTTCATTTTTCTGCATCGGCAAGGACTCATCCCAATTATTAAATGTTCCTACCAGCCATATCTGTTGTGCGTTAGGAGCCCAGACACGGAAAACAAAGCCTGTCTCCCCGTCCCGCTCTTCCTGGTGATAACCGAAAACATGCTGACTATAAAAATTTTCGCCAGTGTGAAACCTTTTTATTGCATCTTCTGTTTCCAATTCCAAATACTCATTTGTATGCATTTCTTCACCCCGCCACTCATTAAAGCTTATTCTTGAGGAGACTTTCAGCTGGTTACATTGGTTACTTCCGAAATAGCTGTTGAAAAAGCTTTTATTTTTTCCTCTGCAGCCTCTTCACTTCCTGCTTTCACACCGATATAGAACTTGATTTTAGGCTCTGTCCCGGAAGGCCGTGCCGCTATCCAGCTCTCATCCTCCAAAAAGTATTTCAATACATCTGAAGCCGGTGTGTTCAATGAGGTTACTGAACCATCAGCGTGTACTTTTTTCTGTGTTTTATAATCTTCTGTACTGACAACCTTTATTCCTCCGAAAGATTCCGGAGATTCTTCCCGCAGCTGCCTCATTAAAGAAGCTATTTTCGCTGATCCTTCTAAACCGCTCATTGTAATAGAAATTGTTTTTTCCTGATAGCAGCCATACTCAGCAAAGATTTCCTGCAATGCATCGTATAAGTTTTCATCTTTCTGCTTGTAGTAGGTAGCAACTTCAGCAATCAATACAAGCGCCTGAATGGCATCTTTATCCCTGACAAATGGTTTTACCAGATAGCCGTAGCTCTCTTCGAACCCAAACATAAATGTCTGCGATCCATCCTCCTGATATTGCTGAATTTTTTCAGCGATAAATTTAAAGCCTGTAAGCACATTGACCATTTTAGTTTGATATTTTTCAGCAATTGCTGTAGAGAGCTCACTCGAAACAATCGATTTTAATACCACAGCATTTTCCGGAAGTGTATTTGCCTCTTTCCGTGCTTTCAAAATATAATCCAGCATCAGCGCTCCAATTTGGTTACCGCTTAACACTTTATACGTTTCGTCCGGAAGCTTAACAGCGACACCCAGACGGTCGGCATCCGGATCGGTTGCCACCAGCAAATCTGCACCTTCTTTTTCACCTAAAGAAATAGCATATTCGAACGCTGAATGCTCCTCCGGATTAGGTGATTTGACAGTAGTAAAGTCAGGATCAGCGACACTTTGTTCAGGAACAAGCGAAAACCCTTTAAATCCAGCTTGCTCTAATGCTTTTTCTCCAAGCATTTTCCCTGCGCCATGCAGCGGTGTAAAGACAAGCTTTAAATCCTTCCCTTCTCTTGATACCAATTCTCTGTCAATTGTTACCGTATCTACTTCCTGCAAATAAGCATTATCCACCTCTTTACCAATTATTTTCAGAAGGCCTTTCTCTTTTGCCTCTTCTTCAGATAACACTTCTATTTGCAGAGGATTCTCTACAGAGCGGACATATTCTGTTAGCGCATCTGCATCTTTTGGAGGCATTTGTCCTCCGCTTTCCCCATAGATTTTATAACCATTATAATTTGCAGGATTATGTGATGCAGTAATCATAATTCCAGTAAATGTATTTAAATGCCTTACAGCAAAGGATAATTCAGGAGTTGGGCGCAGTGATTCAAATACATAGGACGGAATTCCATGACGCGCAAGTGTCCTTGCGGCTTCCAGAGCAAATTCAGGAGATTTATGTCTGGAATCGTAGGCAATCGCTACTCCTCTGGATTTATTCTCTTCTGTCTGACTTTCCATAAATCGGGCCAGACCTTCTGTCGCCTGTCTCACCGTATAAATGTTCATTCGATTAATTCCTGGGCCTAATATTCCACGCATGCCGGCAGTACCAAATTCTAAGGGATGTGAGAAAGCATCTTCTAATTCTGTTTCATTTTTTAAGAGACTTTCTAATTCTGTTTTGAGCTCTCTATCAAGAGCTTCTTCATTCTTCCATTGTTCATAGGTGCTTTGATATGACATAAACATTCCCCCTTCAACATTAAAAACAATGCACTTCTCTCACTGCTATTTAGAAATAACTTTATATTTTCCAGAAAATACTAGAAATTGGTACAAAAAAACATCGCTTTCCCCCATTATTATATATTGTTAATATATGGAATGGTTCTATGTTATACATGATAACATGACTGCGATGTTTACGTTTTGTTTAAAAATATTCCCTTGAAATATATTCTATTTTGCTCTCCGGCCGGTGTTTAAACTTTCTAAAAGAATCCAGTTTAAATAACAAAATATTCTAAAATCTGAAGATATAGACAAATTTCCTGCCCAGCCAGATAGTACTCATTTCTATATAACAGCAAGAAGGTTATTTGAGTTCATTATACTATAAATCCTTACAGATTTATACATTGAATTTAAGAAAAAGAGATTAATTTCATAATTTATTCATATCAATTTCAATTAGCTTATTTTAAAATGGTTTACTATTTAAATAGAATGCAGATAATCTCCATTATTATTTCATTAAATCTTCTCTAATGAATGTTATGATGAAAATAAATAACAGAAAGAAAGGAGATTAACATATTGTTATCTTCTCTAGCAAAGACAGCCGATATATTAAACGATAATAATATAGTCTGGGGACTTGGCGGCTCATTAATGCTTCATATGCACGGAATAATAGATAATCCAAATGATATTGATCTCTTAGTTTCGGAAAATCATGCTACTCTTGCCGGCAAAGTGCTGGATAATCTGGGGGAAAGAAAAGAAGCTGTTCGTTCTGCACCTTTTAAAACAGCGTTCTTTGCTAAGTATACGATAGGAAATACTTCTGTTGATTTAATGGGCGGTTTTTCTATCATACATGAGGAAGGAATTTATAAACTTGAGTTTGAGAAAAATAATATTGTAGATAGCACAAGCTTTAATGGGAAAACCATATACTTGTCATCCTTAGAAGACTGGTATGTACTATATAGTTTAATGCCAAACAGAAAAGAAAAGGTCGATCTCATTGAACAGCACTTTAATGAAAAAAGAATTGCCCATCCTGATTTGCTAATGAAAGCATTGAAACAACCTTTACCGGGACCAGTGAAAAATAAAATACATTATTATCTATCGTTATAAGATAGTTAAAAATTTAAATAAAAGAAACCTGCATTCTCTGTGCGAAATACAGAAAATACAGGTTTCTTCTTTTACTGTGCCAACGCTTGTGATTGTGCGGAGGTAGCTTTTTTGCCGTGCAAAACAGTGTATAATCCTGCTGTTGCCAGAACAACGATACCTAACACGATATAAAGCGTGCTGTACCCAATGACTGGTGCAATAAACCCAAGCAAATATGGTCCAAAGCCCAATCCTCCGTCTAAGAAGATAAAGAAGGTGGATGTTGCCAGCCCCATACGATGCGGCGGTGTCAGTTTGACTGCAATAGCCTGTGTACAGGATTGCATATTACCAAAGCCAAGCCCAATTAATACACCCGCCAGTAATAGTGTAAATCCGCTATGTGCAAAGCCTAGTACAATCATACCGATTGTAAACAGAACAAATGCAGGATACATAACAATGTTTGATCCTTTTAAATCTATTAAACGCCCGGTAAATGGACGTGAAAGTAATACAGCAATGGAATAAACAAGGAAAAATACACTTGCTGTACTTACAAGATCCAGTTCTATCGCATAGGAATTAAGGAAGGATAGCACACTGGAATAGCAAAGCGCTAAAATAAGTGTGATGATTGCAATCGGCACAGCTCTTGGCTCTACAAATTGAGCAATAAAATGCCCTTCTTCCTCTTTTTCTATAGCTTTTTCCTCCTCTGTTTCCTTAATAACTGGTATTCTCACAAAAAAGACTGTTAAGAAACTGATAACACCTATTGTTAAGCAAAGACCAAATATTCCTTGCATACTGGTGTGCTGGCTCATATATAAACCTACGAACGGTCCTAAAGCAGTGGACAGGGTGGCACTCATACTGTAGTAGCCAATCCCCTCTCCCTTCCGTTCAGCCGGAATGATTTGAGCTACAATAGTACCAGTCGCTGTGCTTGCAAAACCAAGCCCAATACCATGGATAAACCGGTTAAGAAGTAAAAAGCCGATACCAAAATTAAAGAAATATAAAGCAGTAGCCAAAATAAATATAATAACCCCGATAAACAATGTTGTTTTCTGACCAAATTTTTCAATATAACGGCCAATAAAAAGACGCCCAATCAGTGCGCCGACAATAAATATACCAACCACTAATCCAGACTCACTTGCGGATGTATTAAATTCCTCTGCTGCGTAAACTCCCATCACAACAACAAGAAGATAAAAAACAAGTGTCAATAAAAAATTAACTGCAGACACAATAATAAAATCTTTTGTCCATAACTTCGATTTGTTACTCACTACAAAACCCTTCTTTACTTTATATATTATCTTGAATCTTCATTAAAAATTGAAAAGCAGTCTGCTGCTCTTCTTCCGATAGCCCCTTAGAAATATGATGCTCCAAAGCTGTAATCTCTTCTCTGCATATTTGATAAATCCGTTTTCCTTCAGTAGTCAATTCCATGATTTTCTCTCTCCGATTGGCACTCGGGACTTCGTCAATCAAACCCAGCTCCTGTAATCGGTGAACACGTCTTGTAATACTTGGCTTTTCTACTTGGTAATAATTAGAGATATCAACCAGTGTGGAGGTTCCTTCATCTTTTAAGTACACAATAACCTGCCATAATGAATAAGAGAGCTGATATTTTTCCAGCAGCTCGTTCAGACTTTTCATTAACGGCCGGTAAATTCTTATATATTGCCGGAATAAGCCTTCCATTTACTTCCCTCCGAAAAATAATTAACTAGGGTAACTATTAACCTAGGTAACTATACAACTTATTTTTTTGTTTGTCAAGACCTTCTTTTTATGTAAACGCACACATTGAAAACACCTATTTTCTTCTTCTTTACAGATGCCTATGATAGCATAAGGTAAGAAAGAGAATAATTTCTTCTTTTAAAGAATAAAGGAGGGTTTCCTATTGAGTGCTAAAGCTTATTGGTTAACAAATGCTACACTGGAAACAGGATATCAGCTGCAGCATGGAGTAATTTCCGGTACACAGACAGATACATTTCATATCCAGATTGAGAATGGGAAAATAAAAGAAATTTTACCAGCTAAAGTATCAATTACATCTGATCTGCCTAAATATGATGCAAAGCAATATCTGATGCTCCCATCATTCAGGGACATGCATATTCATCTGGATAAAACCTATTATGGCGGGAAGTGGAAGGCTCCCACTATTCCTGAAAATGGTATTTGGACAAGGCTGCAGGAGGAGGAGAAGCTGATCCCGGAATTACAGTCTCAAGCTGCTGACAGAGCAAAGAAATTAATAGATTTACTTCTATCTGCGGGCACAACACATATTCGTTCTCACTGTAATGTCGGGCCAATCGAAGGACTGCATAATTTAGAAACCCTTCTGTGCGCCTCAGAGGACTATCAAGATAAAGCTTTTGTAGAAATTGTCGCTTTCCCGCAACAAGGCATGCTCAGAAGCAATGCAGCCAGCTTGATCCGGGACGCATTACGAAACGGTGCCGGTTATGTGGGAGGCGTTGATCCTGCCAGCATTGACGGTGATGTAGAAAAATCCTTACAAACAGTTATGGAACTTGCTGTAGAAGGAAACGCGAAAATTGATATTCATCTGCATGAAGCTGGACAATTAGGTATTTTTACAATGAAACGATTAGCGGCGCTGACAGAGGAGGCCGGCTGGCAGGGACGAGTAACACTCAGTCACGCATTTGCACTGGCCGATATTCACGGAAATGAACTTGATGAAATGGCAGAAATCCTTGCACAACAAGGCATCTCTATTGCTTCTTCTGTTTCATTATCAAAAACGATTCCTATCCCTTTCTTACATCAAAAAGGTGTCGAGGTGTTCTTAGGTGATGATAGTATTATCGATCATTGGTCGCCATTTGGGAAAGGTGACAGCTTAGAAAAAACGGGTCTGCTTGCAGAACGTTTCGGCTTAAGCGATGAACGCTCTCTTGGACAAACCCTTCAATATATTACTGGCGGTATTACACCTCTTGGCAAAGACGGTGATCAGTTGTGGCCGAAACCAGGAGATGCTGCAAACTTTGTTTTGGCAGATGCAAGCTGCTCTGCAGAAGCCGTAGCCAGAAGAGCACAAAGAAAAGCAGTGTTTTATCAAGGAAAGCAGGTTACAGGGAATTTGCACCCATAAAAAACCTATCATGGAAGGAAATGAATCGAATGCAAACAAGTCAATGGATAAAAAATGTAAAAATAGAAAAAAACTATAAAGAAGAAGATGGATATATTACTGGAACAGAAACAGAATTAACCCATCTTCTCATAAAGAACGGGAAAATTGTGCAGTTTATTTCTGCTGATCAAGTAATTACCGACAATATCCCGCAAATAAACGCAAAAGGGCTATTGGCTCTCCCTTCTTTCACCGAAAAGCATTGCCATTTAGATAAAACTTTATTAGGTGATGAATGGCGGCCTGTGATTCCGACCAAAAATATTTTCGAACGTTTCGAAGTAGAGAAAAAAGTACTGCCTACATTGGCAACAACAACTCGGGAAAGAGCGGAAAAATTGCTGAATATTTATTCTCACGCCGGTGTAACAAAAGTCCGGACACATGTCGATCTGTATCCGGAAGTAGGATTGAAGAATTTGGATGAGGTAAAAAGAGCTCTGCATAGCTTTGAAAACAGGCTGGCTTCAGAAATAGTCGCTTTTCCACAGCATGGATTACTGCGTTCCGATTCTAAGCATCTTGTAAAAGAAGCTCTCAGGCAAGGAGCCAGCTATGTCGGTGGTGTTGACCCCGCAAATGTAGACGGAGATATTGAAGCTTCCTTGCAAACAATGATTGAACTGGCTGTGGAAGCAGGGGCCGGCATTGACTTACATTTACATGATGCAGATCATTTAGGAACCTTTACCATGAAACGATTGGCAGAGTTGACCATGGAAGCTGGATTACAAGGAAAAGTATTCATCAGCCATGCATTCGGCCTTGGTGATGTTTCTCTGAATCAGGCAGAGGAGTTAGCAGAGATTCTTGCTGATGCCGGTGTCGGCATTATCAGCAGTGTTCCAAACAACCGGAAGTTTCCTCCGCTCGAACTGTTAAAAAATAAAGGAGTTGAGACAGCAGTCGGCTGTGACAATATCTTTGATGTCTGGTCTCCTTTTGGAAATGGAGATATTTTAGAACGTTTAGGCCAGTTAGCAGAAATATACCGTTGGGTTGATCAGCCTTCACTGACTCAGTCATTAGGCTACATTGCCGGTGGAATAACAACATTAACGAAAGATGGAAAGAAATCCTGGCCAAAAGTCGGTGATGAAGCAAATATTGTATTTATTAAGGCTTCCTGTTCAGCAGAAGCTGTTGCACGACGTTCCGAGCGTGTAGCAACGATGTTTAAGGGAAATATTGCTGCTGGTGAATTGTAATCATGGAACTAGATAAATAACATTTTAAAAGAGACATAACATCAAAGGGGGGTGGGTATCTCTCCTAATGTAATGTCTCTTTTTTAAATACCTTTTCTAAAACTCTTGATGTAAAAACTGCTTTGGCGGCATTCCAATATACTTTTTGAATACCTGACTGAAGTATTTATATTCACTAAAGCCTACCTCTTCTGCTACCTCATAAACTAAAACCTTATCATTTTGAAGCAATTCAACAGCTTTCAGCAGCCTGTATCTATTTAAAAAATCATTTAGACTGTAGTTTGTTTCACTTTTAAATTTGGCACTTAAAAATACATTCGAAACCCCTAAATTATCACATAAATCTTTAAAGTTTATCTTAGTGGCATAATTTTTTTTAATAAAATCAATCGTTTCTATCACATAGCTTGATGTTTCAGCAACATTAAGATTAATATTCAACAGTTCTTTATATAATAATGAATTAACTTTATAATTATCCTTCGTTTTTTTCTCCTCAATTTTAAAAATAAGATTTTTAATTACCTCTCCCAGTTCCTCCATATCTACCGGTTTTAATAAATAATCATGGACACCCAGCCTGATTGCCTGTTTCGCATAATTAAATTCATCATAACCAGTCAATATAATAGCTTCAAATTTATGATTTCCTACTGTCTCCTTCAACATTTCTATTCCATCTTTAAAAGGCATTCTTATATCCGTTATGACTATATCCGGCTTTAATTTATCTATCATTTCCTTTCCTATATTTCCGTTATCTGCACATCCCACCACTACACAGTTTAATTGTAACCAGTTCATTTTATATTGGAGACCCTTTTGAATAATAGGTTCATCTTCAACTAACAATACCTTATTCAAAATTATTCACCTCTTTTAATGGAATGTCTAAAGAAAATACACTGCCTTCATTGTAGGAGCTTTCAATTCTCAGTCCATATTTTTCACCATAAAGCAGTCTAAGTATACCCTGAGTACTTTTCAAACCAATTTGCCTGACCTCTTCTATTTCTTCGTCTTTATGATAAATTTTCTTTTTTAGACTTTCTAATTCAATTTCTTTGATACCTAAACCATTATCAATCACATTTATGACTAGATGATTACTTATCTCCTGGGCAGTTAATGTTATTTTTAAATTGTTTTTATAATCGATATTATGTTTTATCGCATTCTCTATTAAAGGCTGTAAAATAAGCTTAGGAATAGGTATGTCTAACAAATCGTTATGAATGTTAATCTTGAACTCTAATCTTTTACCATAACGCAGCTTCTGTATTTCACAATAATTTATCAAATATTCCAGATCTACCTTTAACGGAACTAACGTATTCCCGAAATTAGTGTTATATCTCATAAGCTTGGCTATTTTAACAACAATATCAGATGCATTATCAGGATTTAAAGTAATTTCATATTTAATCATTTCCAATGCGTTATATAGAAAATGCGGATTAAACTTAGCTTCTAAATGTTTAATTTCCAACAGTCTTTTCTTTTCTGTTATTTCTTCATTTTTTTGAATGAGCTCTCTAATTTCCTCTATTTTGCTCGTATACTCCTTATAAATCACATTCAACTCGTCTACAGCAGTTGATTTATTAAATATATCTTTATGATTTCCGTTAGAAATAATAGCGATTAAGGCATTCAACGGTTGTAAAGTCTTTTTAAATATTTTAGGTATAATAACTCTGGCTATCAAAAAGATAATAAAGCTGCTAATTAACATGGTCACCATACCAAATATCAAAATATTCCTATATACATTGATAATAGATAAAGTGATGATATTTAGTTGATTATTCATTGCGGGCTGTTTATTCATATAGAAGTAATTTTCATCTATTTTCACTAAATTTTGACCATTATCCACAGTGAATTTGCCAAGTGAATCAATATGATAATTGTTTGTTTTAGCAATGACATTATCATATTGGTCTGTTATATATACAAGTTGATTATCAACACTGGTATCAATAAAATCATCTATGAAAAAGATAAGATATCCTACATTCTTAGCACCGTTTGATACAGCAGTTGAAAAATAATAGGAATAGCTTCTTGATTCTCCGAAAATCCGGTTATGAATCGTCTGTTCCTTATAATGTATTTGTTTTAATTCATTAGCCAGTAATCTAAGAAATACATGATCGGAAAGAATTTCTTCATCATCCTGATGAAAGCTTGTTGACACAATTTCTTCGTTACCATTTATCAAAACAAAATCCGATGAGATATTCCGGCTGTTTTTAAATTCATATAACAATTTATTCACATACGAATCTACCTCGTTGTTTTCTAGTGCCTGAACAATCTCCTTATTTAACGAAAGTTCTTCAATACCTTCCCTATATCCTTCAAATTCCTCTGTCAGTTCATTCTCTAACGCCTCTCCCGCTTCTCTGTTAACTTTTATAACCGAATAATTAAAGACAACACACAGTGAGATTAAAAACACGAATACTAATAAGAAAATAATAATCACTGTATATTTTAAAAATGTTTTTTTCAAATAGTCTTTTATCGATTTACTCTGCTTCATGGTTAATAACTCCTGCTAATCATGATTAGATATAAAGATTGCTCCAATAATTGGAGCAACCCTTATATATCATTTCTATAAATCTACTTCCTTTTTTCCAGTGAGCTTAAAGAATATTAACAGAGATAAAATAGAAGTAACGGTTAAAACAGCCGAATATGCAGAAGCATTGCCAAAATTCCCTCTTATTACTTCTGTATAAATAGACACAGCCAAAGTTTGTGTCTCCGTTGAATATAAAATAATAGAGGCACTCAATTCTCCAAGTATGGTAACCCAGCTCATAATTGCACCGGCCAGTACTCCTGGCAGCATCATTGGAACAATTATTCGATAAAATGTTTTTGTTTCAGATGCTCCGAGACTGATAGCTGCTTCTTCAATGCTGGGGCTAATTTGGCTGATGATAGCAGTACTGGACCGAATCGTGTACGGCATTCTTCTAATGACAAATGCAATAACCATAATTAAAATTGTTCCCGTAATAAATATCGGTTCATCACTAAATGCAAAAACTAAAGCTATACCTAGTACAGATCCCGGAATGACAAACGGGAACATTGATAATGTATCTATAACAGAATTCATTAAATTCCGCTTTCGAACTGTTAAATAAGAAATAAAAATCCCGATAACAATAATGATTATAATCGCATAAAGACCCATTTTGTAAGTATTTATAATCGCATTTAAGTCCCTGTCAAAAAGAATATTTTTATAGTTTTCAAGTGAGAGCCTGCCTGTATAGACCTGACCACCCGATGTCTCTAAAAATGATGTAAAGATGACCACCAGCTGAGGTAATATCCCGATAAAGGTAATAAAATAAACAACGATATGGCTTAAAATATTTTTGGTTCCCGAAAGAGGTTCTGCCTGCATCGGCTTTAGTGCTGACATAGAATACGAATACTGTCTGGACAGAATCCTTTGTAATAAAAATAAAGTAACTGTAATTATTACAAAAATAGTTGCAATTGCAGCAGCAAAACCAGCATCACCGCCAACCTCACTTAAGAATTGCTGATAAATTAATACTGGCATGGTCCGGTACCCTTCACCAATTAACATTGGTGTTCCAAAATCTGCGATAACACGCATAAATACAAGTAATGAACTTGCTAAAATTGTTGGCATAATTAATGGGATTATAATTTTTGTCATTCTTTGAAAATTTGAATACCCAAGACTTTCTGCTGCTTCTACTAAAGAATTGTCAAGATTTTTTAATGCTCCCATGATATAAATAAACACAAGAGGAAATGATTGTAATGTCAGTACAAGAACAATTCCTGCAAAACCATAAATCCCATCAAAATTCAACTGAAATGTATCATTGATAAACTTGGTGATAACCCCACTTCTTCCCAACAGTTGAATCCAAGCGTAGGCTCCAATAAACGGCGGTGATATATAAGATACAATAACGATAATCTGAATAAATTTACTGCCAAATATTTTTATCTTTCTTAACATATAGGCTAATGGCAGTCCAATTATAACTGCCAGTATGGTACTTACAATCGTAACCTTAAAACTGTTTAATATCGTTATATAATAAAATTTCCTCTCAAAGAAATGGATAAAATGACTAAGCGTAAACGCTCCTGTTTCACTATTAAATATACCTTTACCTAATATTAAAAAAAGAGGATAAATGATAAAGGTTAACATTAGCAGAAGGATAATAACAGAGCTGATATTCCATAAATTAAACTTATTTTTGTTCATCATGACCACCTGCCTTGATTAACGTTTCCTTCGTATCGGCATGGTAGATATTAATTTTTTTACTTTTTATGTTTAAGTTAATATCTTTTCCTTCTGGTAAAATTTCTTCTTCTTCACTATCTTGAATAACCTCAACCCGCTCTCCTGAATCAAGATTTACAAAGTAATGCGTATTTAGTCCAAGAAACATGGTACTGTCAATTTCACCTTTGATACCGCTTTCTTTATTAGTGATGATAAACTCCTGGGGTCTTACAGATACTAATACTTCTTGTTTGTCCACTATTTCATCCTGCTTCAAGTTATTCATTTTTACTGAATACATATCATTTAAATGAACGTATAAACCATCCTCTTTCTTCTTAATTATACCTTTTATTATATTAGATGTTCCTATAAATTGAGATACAAAAACGTTAGCAGGACGGCTGTAGATTTCTTCAGGTTTTCCTATTTGCTGAATAATGCCTTTATTCATTACTGCGATTCTATCAGAAATAGCCAGCGCTTCTTCTTGATCATGTGTAACATACACAGTCGTTATTCCAACCTCTTGTTGAATATTTTTAATAGCATTCCGCATTTCAATTCTTAATTTTGCATCTAAATTGGATAACGGCTCATCCATTAATAATACTTTAGGATGGATAACAAGCGCTCTTGCTAATGCAATCCTTTGTTGTTGGCCTCCTGATAAGTTTTCAGGTTTTTTCGTTTTATGCTCCTCGATCCGAACTGTTTTTAAAATATCATTAATTCTTTCAGTCATTTCCTCTTTTCCAATTTTATTGACTTTTAACCCAAAAGCAATATTATCTTCTACCGTCATATGTGGGAAGATAGCATAGTTCTGAAAAACCATCCCCATCTTTCTTTTATTCACTGGAATGTGATTAATTACTTTGTCATCAATTTTAATTTGACCATCATCAATGGAATGAAACCCTATGATCATTCGTAATAAAGTTGTCTTTCCACAGCCAGATGGCCCCAGTAAAGTAAAAAGCTCTCCTTTTTGAATATCCAGAGATAGCTTATCAATAACTTTATCCTCTCCAAATTTTTTTACGACTTTATCTATATTAACGGAAACACTCACTTCATAATTACCTCCCTTAAAAGCATGAACGGTAACTTGTGATAATCTGTCGATACCACAAGTTACTTCCTAAATATTTTTGTTTATCCTAGTCTAGTGATTTTTCCAGTAAATCGACATATCTTGCGGTTATCTCATCTGTATTCTCGATAACCCACATTTCATCATATTCTTCAAATAAGTTGATTTCATCCTGAGGTACCATATAATCCGCCAGTTCAATATCTTCCCTTAAAGGTCTTACCGTTAATTCCTGACCTGCCTGCGTCTGAATTTCTTCAGAGAGAAGATAATCTACAAATTTTTGAGCATTCTCCATGTTTCCTGCTCCTTCTATAATCTGGACTGCCTGGCCAGGGAAAATAGCCCCTTCTACCGGGAAAACAACCTCAACTGATTCTCCATTTCTAATATAATGGACTACTGGATCCTCCCATGTTAATCCAACAACGTATTCTCCATCTGCAACGCCTTTATGAACCTGACCAGAGCTTCCTTGAATTTTCCCATCCAAATTGGCTATAAATTTTTCAACGAAATCCCATGCTTCATCAGATAAAGGATCTCCGTCACCTGCTGCATACAGCATCGCCATTAAAGATTGAAAAGCAGAGCTGGAATTAACGGGATCTCCAAATGCTATTTTTCCTTTTAATTCAGGATCCAGCAAATCTTCAAAGCTAGTAATCTGCCCTTCACCTCCAGTTAAATCTGTATTGACTATAAAAACAGTTGGATCAGCAAAAGCTGGAGAAAAATATCCTGTCTCATTTCTGAATTCCTCCATCATATTCTCATCTTCAGGAGACACATATTCTGCAAATAAGTCTGTTTTATCATGTAACATTGTTACATCTGCAGCCCATAGGATATCTCCTTGGGGGTTGTTTCTTTCAGATTCGACTCTTGTCACCAGCTCTCCGGTGCCTGCTGTAACGGTTTTTACTTTAATACCTGTTTCATTTTCAAAACTTGGGATAACTAATTCATTTAAGCTTTCACTTCTTGCTGTATAAACAACTAATTCCTCTCCATTTCCCGAGCTATTATTTGAACAACCTAATAATAAAAAACTTATAACTGTAAATAAAGCCATCATTTTAAGCGCTTTCATTAATTTACCTCCTGTAATGTATTTTCAACTTTATCTTAAGCGATGTTATTTTATAATTGAATCCTAAAAAAACTAAAAAACATCCTAAAATTTATTCCTTATAAAAACCGTACTTTTATAAGGAAAATGATTCCACCTAAAATACCACAGCTGCTAAAGAGCTGTGGTAAAAATAGAAAACATCATTCTGAAATATTCATCTTGTTCTCCATATAAACATTTGCTTAAGATAAAAACATGGCTTCTAAACTACTTTCATTTATCAGATATATGGTTATCATTTACTCCTCTCAATACCCTGCTGATCCCTCTGATATCCTCAGGTCCCGTCCGGCAGCAGCCTCCGATAATTCTTGCTCCTTTTTCAGCCCAGTCTGCAGCAGCCTTGTCTACATGCATATGATTATCTCCATACCATGTTTTTGTCTCTGGATCGTAATTTTCACCAGAATTCGGATAAATGATAATAGGCTTATTCGTGCAGGTCTTTAATTCCTGGACAGCATCACTGACAAATTCTGTTGTTACACAATTTACGCCAATAGCAGCAATCTTATTGCATGTATTTAAAAACTCTGCACACTCTCTTAATGCTGTTCCTTCACTGATATGTACAGCATCCTTCAGCGTAAATGTCATCCATGCTGATATATTTGGGAATTCTTTTAGTAAATCGCAGATAACTTTGGCTTCCTGAAGAGATGGAATCGTCTCAATTGCTAATAAATCTGCTCCTGCTTCAACCAAGGCTTCTATACGAGGCTTGTGAAAATCATGTAAAAGCTGATCACTTACGCCATAATTACCGACATACTCTGAACCGTCAGCCAGATAAGCTCCATATGGTCCAACAGATCCGGCAACTAATGGATAAGGTCGTACTGATTCCATTTTTTCCTGCCAATAATCCTTCCTCGCCTGCTGTGCCAGCTCTACTGTTTTCCTGATTAATGCTTTTGCTTCCGCTTCGTTTAGACCATGCTTTCTAAATCCATCTATACTGGCCTGATAGCTTGCTGTGATAGCAATATCCGCACCAGCAGCAAAATAAGCATAATGGACCTTTTTAATTTTTTCAGCCTCATCCAGCAAAACACGGGCAGACCATAAAGGATCATCCAGATTACAATCAAGTTTTTCTAATTCTGTTGCCAATGCTCCGTCTAAAATCAACGTTTCAAATTGATTCAGCAATGACTCAATTGGATTTATTTTTGTCATTCTCTGCAGCCTCCGTTCATTTTATATACTAGCTTACCGTATTTTATTACTCCTGCAAATTTATTCGGCCAGCGGGTTATTTTTTAAATACTTTAAATGATACGTTGCATCAGCTTCCTGATAAAATATCTAAAAGGAGGAGAAGTGGATGAAAATTAAATCATTTATTGATAAAGGATTAAAAAAATGGAATGACATGGAACCTCATCAGAAACAAAAGCTTAAAAAGCAAGTCAGTAAGCATGCGACCAGCAGAACGGTGAAAAAATTATTACGGAAGTTTATAAAATAAATTCCCTCCCTTCCTGTCTTTTTAGAAAATACAACTGCGCATTACGTGTAAATCATTCCTCAGAGTGGTATGTTATAAATAAAAAGATAGTGAGGGATTATATATGAAGCTTGTACTGATTAGACATGGTCAGAGTGAATGGAATCTGGCCAATCTTTTTACCGGATGGACAGATGTAGACTTAACAGACCATGGTGCTGCGGATGCAAAGCATGCAGGACAGGCATTGAAGCAGCATGGATTCCATTTCGATGTAGCTTATACATCTTATTTAAAAAGAGCCATTAAAACACTCAATTATGTATTGGAGGAGACAGACAGTTTATGGGTTCCTGTACATAAATCCTGGAAGCTGAACGAAAGACATTATGGTGCATTACAGGGATTGAATAAACAGGAAGTTGCTGAAAAATACGGAGCCGATCAGGTACATATCTGGCGCCGCAGCTTCGATGTAGCTCCACCCTTTTTAGAAAAAGAAGATGAACGTTATCCCGGACATGAAGAAAAGTATAAGGAAATACCTGAGGAGAAAATTCCTCTTGGTGAAAGCCTGGAAACAACCATTGAACGCGTTATTCCTTATTGGGAGGAAGAAATTAAACCGGCTGTGAAAGCAGGAAAAAGTGTGATTATTGCAGCACACGGAAACAGTTTAAGGGGCTTAATGAAATACCTTGAAGATATTAGTGATGAGGATATTGTAAATGTATCCATTCCTACTGGAGTTCCGCTTGTTTATGAATTAGATGACAATTTAGTGCCTGTTTCAAAATATTTTATAGATCAGGAAGAATAAATTAAAAACTTCATTCAGCAGTAGCGGTATCTCTGCTGAATGAAGTTTTTAATTACAATCTGCGTGCGCTGGTATCTGGTCCAATATAGATATTACGTCTTCCTCTCCCTGTTTGGATTGTCACGACATTCGGGTATGGCTCTGCTAAAATATCATAGGTTAAGCCGCCAAAAGCTGCAGGAGTAAGACTCCAATCGCTATTTTTCTTTACTGGTGTAACGTTTATTGGATATGTGCGCCATGTAGACGCAGATGCCGGCAAATGAATACGCCTTGCTGCTAGTTTAGAGGAATTATTCGAAGGTTTTCCAGATTTGACTGCTTTTAGCAGACATGTATTTTGTGCAGCTGTCCCTGTATAATTTGAAATACCATAAGATCTTGCTAATCTGGCACGATTCGTAAAGCTGGAATCTTCTCCAATTGATTTCAAATAGTCCACAACGGAATGGATTTGTTTTTTAGATATAGATGTTTTTCCTTGATTGTTAGAGCTATTGAAGCTGCTCGAAGACCCCGGGCTGCTTTTAGCAGATAATTGAAATACTCTCGCAATCCCTCTTGCATGTCCTAAAGCAATTTGCTCCAGAATTGTATCTGATTTCAGTTTTGCCGCATCTGCTGCATGATCAATAAAACCATTTTCTGTTAAAATAGCTGGCATGGATGATTCCCGCAGCACGTGAAAATTAGCTTGCTTTCTGCCGCGATTTTGAAGGTTCGCCTGCTTTATTATTTCTTCATGCATGATTTGCCGGTATTTTCCTGTGGTTCCTTGATTAGAAAGGTTCGAATGAATATAATCCTCGTAGCCTGCTCCTCCCCCGGCGTTAATGTGAATAGAAATAAAATAATCTGCGCCCCACTGGTTCGCATCATTCGTTCGCGCTGCCAGCGATACAGTACTATCTGTCGAACGGCTCATCCGAATTTGATGCCCTTGATAACGATTGTTCAAGATATTTCGTATTTTTAAAGCAATCGCTAGTGTTACATGCTTTTCCTGCAATCCTTGTCCTACAGCTCCTGTATCACTTCCTCCATGTCCGGGATCCAAATAAATCTTCACCATAAAAACACACTCTCTCTATTTTAAAATATTGAAAAAAGAGCTTGCCCGTACAAACATGCTCCTTACGATATTTGCTGATTTTTTAATAATAAAGGCAGTTTATCTGTATTTTTATAGAAAAAGCCTGCAGAACTGTCTGCAGGCTTTCAAAAATTGGATAATAATCTTTATTTCGCACTGACAAGAATTTTAGATTGGCTCTTGTCATTAAGCAATAATTCAAATCCTTCTTCTACAACATTATCTAATTTAATTTTATTAGTCACTACTTTTTCAGCAGGGATTTGTCCACTGGCAATCAGATTGATCACACGATCATAAATATTAGAATAGGCCAGAGAGAATTTAATGTTTGCTTCTTTAACTGTAGAAGCAAATGCATTGATTTCTGGATTTTGTCCAAAAATGGCGACCACACAAACGGTACCTGTACGTTTGATAGCTTCCAAACATGTATCAAATGTCGGCTGAACGCCTGCACATTCTAATGCCACGTCAACACCATCACCATTTGTATCTTCCATAATGGTACCAATCACATCATCTTCCATTGGATTTAATGCTTTTACAAATCCAAAAGACTCTGCTAACGCTAAACGTTCTTTCGAAACATCACTGACGAATACTTTACTTGCTCCAGCTGCACGAGCTGAGAGAACTGTTAATAGACCAATTGGGCCTGCACCGGTAACCAGTACAGCATCACCGGCTTTCACACCTGCTAAATCTACACCATGATAGGTTACAGCCGTCGGTTCGACAAGTGCTGCCTGCTCTAATGTCATGTTATCCGGGATTTGATGACAATACTGTTCATCCATGACGCAGTATTCTGCAAATCCACCATCATCGGCAAGCCCGATAAAGGCTGCATTGCTGTTTCTGCATAAATGATAATTTCCTTCACGACATTCCTTACATTCTCCACAGCGAAGATTCGGTTCGATACAAACACGGTCACCCGGTTTTAATGCTGTTACATCGCTGCCTACTTCCGTTACTGTTCCACTGAACTCATGGCCCAATGTCAGCGGAGCTTGTCTTTTTGATATTGGATGCTCTTCTGTTGGAATACCAATAAAATGAGAATAAGCATGTAAGTCTGAACCACAAATTCCTGTCCAGGCTACTTCTACTTTCACATCTTTTGCCCCGACTTCTTTTACTTCGACATTCTCCACCCGGACATCTTTTTCAGCGTAAATTCTTGCTGCTTTCATAAAAAATATCTCTCCCATTCTACAATTAAATTATGAAAGGCAGAGTTTGCTTTCTCTAAACGGAAGGGTCTTACTAGTCCTTATTTACCTGATCCTTCTGGCGAATACACTCTGTCTACGATTCTATTATACTACCCGGCCAGTATGGATGCATTTAAAAAGCACCATCCCCTATAGAATAGTATCTCATTATGATTTATATGATCAGAACGAACTTGCAAAAAAAGCAGTTGAGAAGCTGAAAGATTTCTACAAAAAATACCTTTAGACTAAAAAACTCGTATCCGCAGATACGAGTTTTTCATGTTTATTTTAGTTTCCTTCATTTAAATCAATTGCCTGCTTCAGAACTTTATCACCCTGCATCATTCCATAAGCCATCTGATCAATTACAGCAACCTTTACACCCTGCGGCTCCAGGCTTTCTTTAATTTTACCTTCCAGATAACGGACTTGCGGACCAATAAGAACAACCTGTAAGGATTCGAGATGATTCTTCAGCTGTGACTCTGCAACTGCTTCAATATCTGCTTCAAAGTCCTGTTTTTCTGCAGCTTCCTTCATCTTTTTCACAAGCATTGACGTAGACATTCCCGCTGAACAAACTAAACGTATCTTCATATTACTTCTCCTCCAGACGATTTATTTTTTTATGCATATCTATCATTTCAACAGCTAAATCTTTTACCGTTAAAGCATTCATCAAGTGATCCTGCGCATGAATCAGAATCACGGAAAGCTCCGTTGTTTTTCCATTTGCCTCATCATGTAAAAGATCTGTTTGCATATGATGAGCCTCTGCAAATGCCTCATCTGCTGATTCCATCTTTTTAGCTGCTTCTTCATATTTTCCTTTTTTAGCCAGAATCAAAGCCTCCATTGCGTCTGATTTCGCATTCCCGGCATGTAAGATAATTTGAAACGAAAGCATTTGTACTTCTTCTTTTGTCATTGTCATACTTATTGCCCTCCCATTTTTTCTTTCATCGCACGTACACCTGCCATTACAAATGGAACGTATAGCAGTATGGCGACTGTTAAGTTGACCAGCTGAAGGATAATTCCTTTAACACTTCCGCCAGTTACTAAGTAGCCACTCAATATCGGCGGGATATTCCATGGAACAATTGCTACTGTTTTTGGTACGAGTCCCCAAGATAAGGCAAAGTACGAAATAATAGTAAGGGTAACAGGAACGATAATAAACGGGATTAAGAATACTGGATTTAGTACAATTGGTAAACCAAAAATTACTGGCTCATTGATGTTAAATATCCCTGCAGGTGCAGATAATTTTGCTACCTCACGATACGGATGATTCTTTTCCCGGCGAATCACAATAAATATTGCTATTAATAATGCCAGTGTAGTTCCTGATCCACCCATGAAGACAAAGGAATCCAAGAATGGTTTTGTAACAATGTTCGGCACATCGAATGCGGACATCCCCTGCTGGAACAGGTTTGCATTTTGTTCAATAAGCGGCAGATAAACCGGCTCAATAACAGATCCAATAATATTTGTACCATGTAGACCAAAGAACCATAGTAAATGATTTAAGAATGCAACGACCAATGCTGCCGGCAGTGTATTTCCGAGTCCCTGCAACGGCTCTTGAATAAGATTAAAAATAACTTCAAAAACACTTATTTCTACAAATACGCTTACAATTGCCTGGAATAAGCCTACAAATGCAAGAATAATCATTGCTGGGATTAACGCAGCAAATGAGCGGGTTACACCCTCAGGCACTCCTTCAGGCATTTTAATTGTGATATTTGCCTTAATAAGAAGACGAAATAGTTCTGTTACAATAAGCGCTACAATAATTGCTACAAAAAGTCCCTGCGTTCCCAACCAGTTCATATTCAGACCAAAATCCTCTGTAACCGGTACGAGCATAATATATGAAGCTATCGATATTAAACCGGCAGATAATCCATCTACTTCATAGGACTTAGCTAAATTATAAGCTATCGTAAACGAAATGAGTAGTCCAATAACTGCGAACGTGGCATTCCAAATGCTTCCCCCAACTGTCTGCCAGTTCCCTTCTCCAAAAATATTGTTTAAAATATCCACAATACTAAAGCTGCCAAACGCAGGAAAATTATTAATTAAAACAGCTAATGACCCAATAATAATTAAAGGCATTGTTGCTACAAAACCATCACGAATAGCGACTAAATGACGTTGTGAACCAATACGACCAGCAATTTCAATAAATTTTTGCATAAATTTATTATTCATCTTTCTTCCCCCTACCGGTTAAATTGTGGTAAATAATCTTTATGTGCTTCTATAAGTTCATCTAAAACAATTTTTGCTTTTTTCTCATCCTGAATCAACGGATTTACTAAAAATGCATTATAAGCATCCTCATACTCCCCTGAAATACTCGCTTTAATAACCAGTTCTTCCATTGCTTTCATATTCTGGATCATTCCTCGCATCGGTGCAGGAATTTCACCAATTGTGATTGGTTTTGGACCATTCTTTGTAATGACACAATTTGCTTCAATTACTGCATCATAAGGTAATTCAGGGATGGTGCCGTGATTCCATGTATTTACCGTTTGGATGTCTTCTTTATTATTATATATGGAATCCATCAAACTGCAGGCAACCTGACTGTAAAAAGCACCGCCCCGCTTTTCTAATTCTTCCGGTTTTTCCCGAAGACTCTCCTGCTTGTACAGTTCGAAAAGGGATGCTTCTAATTCTTGAACAATTTCAGCACGTGTACCATTTTCTTCATAAGCTTTTAAATCCTTCTCCAATACGGTTTCTGATTGGAAATAGTATTGATGATATGGATTTGGCAACAGCTTGGTGGATTTAATAAATGTTTCTGACCAATCTAATGGCATAATATTCGCCGGGCTGTAATCAAACTCTTTTTGAATCAGCTTCTGGAATACATCCTCTGTTCGATCCTCTCCGCCGACATAGACACGATCTCCAAATACAAAATGATTTAACCCGATAAATCGAATTAATACATCCTCTGGAGGCACTTGTAATAATTCCGCTGTAGAATGACGCATATTAAATGGTATATTACAGACACCAATAACCTTTTTATGTGCTGAGTGGTTTAGCAGTGCTTCTGTAACCATACCTGCCGGATTTGTAAAGTTAATCATCCAGGCATCCGGACAGATTTCATGTACTTCCTCAGCCACCTCCATTAAGACCGGAATCGTTCGAAACGCTTTCATTATCCCGCCAGCACCATTTGTCTCCTGACCAATCAAACCATGTTTCAGAGGAATGCGTTCATCTTGAGCTCTAGCAGCTAATCCGCCAACCCGAATCTGTGTGGAAACAAAATCCGCTCCTTGTAAAGCTGCTCTCCTATCCAAAGTCCAGGTTAATTTAATATTTACTTTGGCTTCTTTAATCATTCTGTTTCCCAGTTGGCAAATTGTCTCTACCTTTTCCACTCCTTCTTCAACATCAACCAGAACAATTTCTGAGACTGGAAATGTAGGTTGCCTTTGAATAAGTCCTTCTAAAATTTCTGGAGTATAACTGGATCCTCCACCGATAATTACTACTTTTAAAGACATGATTTATTACTCCTTTATTGCTATTTTTGTAATCGCTTTAATTGTTTTTGAATTAATTCGATTTAAATGTATCATACAAATTTTTATTTGTCTACACAAAATAAAATAAATTTGTTATAACAATTGTTTTTTTATTTATTATCTTGTAAACTATCTTTATAACAGAAACGATTATTTACTGTTTTAACCAATAACCAGAAGGACATGGCATCTTTAATGAGTCTTTAGTCCTATTCAATGTTTTATCCCTTGTACTTTTACACTTAAAAGGGTATGATTTTTTAAAAGTGTCGTTAAAGGAGTACGGAACCTATGGAGAGAAACCAATCACTACACACTTATATCAAGGAAGAATTGTTACATCGTATTAAAACAAACCAATACCAGCCTGGTGAAAAAATTCCTCCTGAATTGGAATTATGTAAAAGTTTTAATGTAAGCCGTACCACCGTTCGTACTGCATTAAATCAGCTTACATTAGAGGGATATTTATTACGTCAGCAAGGACGGGGTACTTTTGTGGCTGACAAGAAAGTAAACCAGGCATTATCACAAACCATCAGACGGTATAGTGATCAATTAGCCGATCAGGGTAAACATCCGGAAATTGAGGTATCAGACATTTCTGTCGTTGCCGCAAATGAGTTATTATCTAATCAACTAAACGTAAATCTTCAGGATCCAATTCAGCGTATCGAACGTGTCCGCAAAGCCAATGGAGAGCCGACACAGTACGAAGTAGCTTATGTTCCCTGGTCTGTTGCTCCTGGAATTACAATAGAACATGCTGGTAATTCTTTATACAAATCATTAGATGAGTTCTTTGATGTGTGGATTGCAAAAACCTCAGAAAATATTGAAATAGTCTTTGCAGATGAGCAGATATGCAAATTTTTAGAATGTGAACAAGGGCTTCCCTGCTTTTATATTGAAACATCGGCTGAGGATGAACAAGGGAATAAAGTCGAATTTTCCAGATCCTTCTTTCGGGGAGATAAGACTAACTTTTCTATTGAACGTTCCTATAACAAGGAAGAACCAAAAGCGTAATACACCCGTTTCGAGATGTATATTCCTGAATTCACGCTATTTGGGAGTGGTGTAACGTTCGGCGTTTAAAGGTGGACATAGTTATTTCTGAATAAGAATTTAATCATAAAACTATTTTTCTTATTTAACTACAAATCTATCAGGAGTGTTTTTAATATGAGAATAGAAATTAATGCAGATGATTTTGGACTGACAAAAGGTGTTACAGATGGAATCATTCAAGCACATCAAAACGGCTGTGTCACATCAACAACATTAATGATGAATGGACTTGCCACCGGCTATGCTGTAGAAAAAGCAAAAGAAAATCCTAATTTAAAAGTTGGGATTCATCTTGTGTTAACTTGGGGATTTCCCCTTCATCCCTCTGTTCCAAATCTTGTGAAATCAGATGGAACCTTTAAATTCACCAGTAGTTTTCGTGATATGGAGACTCCGAACCTTGCCGAGATTGAATCGGAATGGCGTGCACAATTGGATGCTTATACAGCTACAGGTTTAGCACTGAATCATATCGACAGCCACCATCATGTTCATGGCTGGCCTCCTTTAAAAAATCTAGTTATCAAGCTTGCTAAAGAATATAATGTCCCTGTACGATATGTTGATTCTTTATCAGACCACCCGGAAATATGCTGGACGGATACATTGTGGACAGGATTTTACAAAGAAGGTGTCACCGATAATTTATTCGACGTTCTTCAAAAAGAAAATGTACAATCAATCGAAGTGATGACGCACCCGGGACGGGCGGATGACGATTTAAGAAAGGTCAGCTCGTATACAGATGACCGCGAGAAGGAAATAGAAATTCTTAACAGAATAGAAATTCCTGATTGGGTAAAATAAAAAGAAATCCAAACATTTATCAGCATTCTTCCATTAGAATTTGACGTGTTTGGATTTCTTTTTTATTTGGATGATTTCTTATGTGAACAAATAGCTGATGATTGCCAGTAGCAAAGAAAAGCCCATGATACAGCTTACGATCAGAAAATGGCGCCGGCGCCCCATGACAACCACAGCAATATATTCTCTGACCATTGCGTTCGGCCAATAATAAAATGCTGTTTTTGAACCAATTCCCTGACTGTCTAAACCTGCTTTTCTTGCATAAATCCCGGCACGGAACAGATGAAAATTATTTGTCGCAAAAATGCTATGATAATTTCCTTCTCCATTCATGTTATCCATGATTTTTTTGGAAAATCTCATATTTTCATATGTGCTGACAGATTTGTTCTCCTGAATAGTGTCTTCGATTGGTATCCCTTTTTCCACTGCATAGCTTTGCATTGCTTCTGCCTCAGAAATACCCTCATCAGGCCCCTGTCCTCCGGAAAAAATAATTTTAGGAGGAGCTGAGACTTCTTTCTGCCGATGATAAAAATCAATCGCTTTATCAATTCTGCTTGCCAATAATGGCGGAACGCGATCATTGATTAATCCGCTTCCTAATACAATAATGAAATCCTGATCCCGTTTCGGCCGATTCCATTGATTCAATCCATAGGCTGTCAAAAAATTAAACATATGTAATAACACATAAACAACGACCAACCCAGCTCCCCCAAAAAGCGGCTGTAAATACTCCGGGAAAAACTGTTCCGGATTAACGATATTAATAATAATTAAAGCAAGTATGACGATGGCCATCATTAAGGTTAAAGAATTCCTGAATCTTTTTCCTTCCTTCTCTCTCAGCACTTTTGCATTATAAAATAAGCCGGCAATTAATGCGAGCACACCAAACGGTATCAGAACAATTAATAGTATTAACGGAAAAGCTAATACCAGATATTGATAAGGACCATCGATGTATATATAAAAGAATGCACAGAAGAAAAAGAATGTGATTAAAAATCCATTAAACAAAAGTCCATTAATCAGTTTACGGGGATCCTGCAAATAACTGATTAGAAAAAGAATTAAAAATAACAGGGGTATGGAAGCAATAAAGTATAACAAATCAATTCACCTCTTTTAATCTCCAGGTTGGTTAGGCCTCTCATCTGAAATGAAGAAGATTCTTTCATTATAAGCTTTTATGCTGATGAAATCACTATTTGTCTAATGTGTTTTTTATGGTAGGATATCTAAAAGACATTCTAAAATCAATGTTATTATTCCAAGTTAATTAAACAATCTTTTCAGAGTAACAAAAGTAGATGCTCCATTACAGCTGGAGCATCCTTCCTGTCTGTTAGAATAAACGGGCATGCTCAGCCGAAACAAATACGTACCGGAGGATTTTTCATGTATAAATTTAAATTTTTCATATCTTTTTTATTGTTTTTCTTTCTTTTAACAGCCTGCACTCCATCTCCCGATAATAATACAGGCTCCTCTCATTCCATGAGGGAGAACTCCCAGACAATTAAAGAAACGGATGAGATTGATCCTAAAGTTACTGTTGCTGCAATTGGAGATATATTAATTCATGACCGTGTCTACGACGATGCTTGGGATGGAGAAAAATATGATTTCAAACCGATGCTTGCTGAGGTTGCAGATTATTTAAAAGAACCCGAAATCACTATTGCCAACCAGGAAACCATTATGGGCGGCGAATCTATCGGTTTATCTGGATATCCTAATTTTAACAGTCCCTTTGAAATTGGAGATGACCTGCAGGATGCAGGTGTTGATATCGTAACAATGGCAAATAACCATACTTTAGATAGAGGAGAAGAAGCAATTCAAAATGCTATTGCCTATTATAAAGAAATCAGCATGCCTTACACCGGAAGCTTCCAAAGTAAAGAGGACCAGTCTGAAATTAGAGTATTAGAAACAGACCAGGATATTTCTGTTGCTTTTTTGAGCTACACATACGGAACAAACGGCATGCCCATACCTGATGGCAAACCTTATCTCGTTAATTTGATTGACCGTGAGCAGATAAAAGAAGAAGTCGAAAAAGCAAATGAGCTTGCCGATGTAACCATTGTCAGCTTACATTTTGGCGTAGAAGAAGAGAGAACGCCTAATCAGGATCAGGCGGATTTAGCGCAATACGCTGCTGATCTTGGCGTTGATGTCGTGATCGGTAATCATCCACATGTTCTTCAGCCAGTCGAATGGCTGGAAGGAAAAGAAGGAAATAAAACATTAGTAGCTTATTCTTTAGGAAACTTCCTGTCAGGTCAATATCAATTTTACAATCGTATTGGCGGGATTTTTGAATTTGATTTGGTAAAGGAGGAAGATGAGGTGCGTGTCAAGGCCCCACGTTTTCTGCCAACCTTTGTAGAGTTTGAGGAAGATGGAGATACAATGTCAAATATCCAAGTAGTTCCATTAGAAAAAGCATCTGAGGAACAAATTGAGGATTTGGATGAAGTTATGTCTGAAATAAAATCGCATATGACACAATGGATGCCTGAGCTGGAATGGATCGGATTATCCGGCTGACTAACATAAAAGGGAGGATTCTTTTTACAAGAACTCCTCCCTTTTATATACACTAAATCAAACCTATCGAATCAGGCTTAAAAATCGTTGTGTTCTTTCTTTGGCAGGTTCCCTGAAGATTTGTGCCGGTTCTCTCTTTTCAACAATAAACCCATCATCAATAAAAATAACCTCGTCTGCCACTTCCTCGGCAAATTTCATTTCATGCGTAACAACAACCATTGTCATTCCTTCATTTACCAAATCACGCATAACTTTTAAAACTTCACTGACAAGCTCCGGATCAAGTGCTGAGGTCGGTTCGTCGAAGAGCATTACCTTTGGATCCATCGCCAATGAACGGGCGATGGCAACGCGCTGCTCCTGCCCTCCTGAAAGCTGTACTGGATAATGATTTTTATGAGCAAGTAACCCACTCTGTCCAGCAGCCGTTCGCCAATGCTTAACGCTTCTTTCTTTGGCATCTTTTATACTGGCTTCAGATTTTCCAATTAGCTGTCAGCTTAGCGGTCGAAAGCCTTATATCCGTGCCGGCAAAAATGACACATGCAACTATCCCGGAAGACAGGCAGCAGGAATTTGGGATATCCAAAGCATTACTTCGAATTTCAGTTGGAATAGAGGATGCAGATGATTTAATTGAGGATTTAGACAGAGCATTATAATAGTATAAAAGGAAAGGTATTGCAGTTGACTAATAAGCGCCGCAATACCTTTTTTTATAAACCAGCTTTAATAATTTGTCAGATATTGCTCCCGTTCCCAAGGATGAACAGAAGTGCGGAACATATCCCATTCAATATCCTTCGCTTCCATAAAATGTTCAAATAAATGCTCACCCAAAGATTCTACGAGCACTTCATCTTCTTCAAGTTTGCTCATCGCTTCTTTCAGAGTAGCTGGAAGGTCTTTTACCCCATTTTCTTCCCGTTCTTTTTTATTCATCACATAAATATTACGATCGACCGATTCTGGTATTTTCAATTCTCTTTTGATACCATCTAAACCTGCAGCTAATAGAACTGTTAAAGCCATGTACGGATTAGCAGACGGGTCAACACTGCGCACCTCAATACGTGTACTTAGTCCGCGGGAAGATGGAACACGAACTAAAGGACTGCGGTTTGAAGCAGACCAAGCTACATAACAAGGTGCTTCATAGCCGGGAACGAGACGCTTATAAGAATTTACTGTCGGGTTTGTTACCGCTGTGAAGTTTGTGGCATGGACAAGAATACCAGCAGTAAATTGATATGCAGTTTTACTTAATTGCAGCTCTGCACTCTCATCAAAAAACACATTTTTCTTCCCTTTAAACAGAGACATATTTGTATGCATCCCGGAACCATTTACGCCAAATAAAGGCTTCGGCATAAATGTAGCGTGCAGGTTATGCTTTCTGGCGATTGTTTTTACTACCAATTTAAATGTTTGAATATCATCCGCATGCTTTAATGCATCGGAGTATTTAAAATCAATTTCATGCTGTCCCGGCGCCACCTCGTGATGTGATGCTTCAATTTCAAAGCCCATTTCTTCAAGCTCCAGCACAATATCACGACGGCAATTTTCACCTAAATCTGTCGGTGCTAAATCAAAATATCCGCCCTGGTCGTTTAATTCTAATGTCGGCGCTCCTTTTTCATCTAATTTGAATAAGAAGAACTCCGGCTCTGTACCAATATTAAAGGCATCAAAACCTAATTCCTCCATTTTTTTCAGATTACGCTTCAGATTATAACGCGGACAGCCTTCGAAAGGAGTACCATCAGGGCTATAAATATCACAGATAAAACGTGCCACCTTACCTTTTTCAGAGGTCCATGGGAAAATAACGAATGTATCTAAATCAGGATATAGAAGCATATCTGATTCTTCAATACGTACAAACCCCTCTATACTGGAACCATCAAAAGCCATTTTATTATCCAGCGCCTTATCTAATTGACTTAAAGGAATTTCAACGTTTTTAATTGTGCCCAGCATATCAGTAAACTGAAGACGGATAAAACGCACATTCTCTTCTTTAATCTGCTTTAAAATTTTTTCTTTTGTTAATTTTTCTGCCATTTGTTCCCCTCCTAAAAATATCTTTAATAATTATGAAAAGAAAGCTTCCACTGCATTTTTTACAGCGATAACTCTTTTTTAACCTGAAATCAGTGTTCGCGAAGAAACATACTAAATCCTCTTATCTTATACTTGCTTTCTTTAAACTTTTATAGATAGATTAGCTTTTAATGTTTTCTTTGATTTTTTTATATTACACTAGTGTTAGGTTTGTTGTCAATAAAATGTTAGGTTTTATTACAAATAAAATTTATAACTTTTATTGACAATAAAAATACCCTTTCCGATTAAGGTAACCACCTAATTGAAAGGGTATTTTTTATTATGTTATTTTAAGATGGGGAAATGATAAAATTATACAAAAAGGAAACCGCTACTGTATTACCTGATTAACTAAAGTCAAAACTTGTTTTACCAGATTGTATGAAAATCGCCTTCTTTGTCAACACGCTGATACGTATGAGCTCCAAAATAATCGCGCTGTGCCTGAATCATATTTGCACCGCTTTTTGCAGAACGATAGCCATCATAATATATCAATGAAGCGTTGAAGCATGGCAGCGCCAGCCCTGTCTCCATCCCTTTTATCACTACTTTACGAATAGCCTCTTGATAATTATTAAGCTTGTCTTTGAAGTATGGAGAAAGAAAAAGATTTGACAGCTCCTTATTTTCCTTAAATGCATTACTGATTTCATTCAGGATACCCGCACGAATAATGCAACCTCCACCGAAAATCAAAGCAATTTCATCCAGCTGCAGCTCCCATTTATATTGCTCAGAAGCCTGTTTATATTGGTAGAATCCTTGCGCGTAGGTACAGATTTTTCCCATAAATAATGCCTGACGCACCAGTTCAATCCACTCTTTTTTATTAACCGCCCCCATAAATGGATTAGGGCCGTTCAGCTCTTGTTCCGCAATCATACGCTCTTCCTTTACAGTTGATAAAAAGCGCATAAATACGGATTCTGTAATAATAGATAAGGATACACCGATATCCAATGCATTTTGGCTTGTCCATTTACCGGTTCCCTTTTGAGCTGATTTGTCTAAAATCACATCAACCATAGGAAGATTTGTCTCCTCATCAACATGGGTTAATATAGCAGACGTGATTTCCATCAAATAGCTTTCCAGCTCCCCATTATTCCATTCTTCAAAAATAGCAGCAATCTGATTGACATCAAGCTTTAATCTCTCCCGTAAGAATTGATAGGCTTCTGTTATAAGCTGCATATCTGCATATTCAATTCCATTATGCACCATTTTCACATAGTGTCCTGAGCCTTCTTTGCCAAGATACGAACAGCATGGCTTGCCATCTACCTGTGCGGCAATTTTTTCTAAAATTGGAGCGACCTGCTGATAGGCCTCTTTATCTCCGCTTGGCATTAACGCTGGCCCATTCAAAGCACCTTTTTCTCCACCTGAAACACCAACACTAATAAAATGGAGTCCTTTTTTCTTTAAGTATCCATACCTCCTGTTAGAATCCAGAAAATTAGAGTTTCCTCCATCCATTATAATATCGCCTTGATCTAATAATGGCAGGAGACTGGCTATAACCGAATCCACAACTTGTCCCGCTGTAACCATAAGAAAGATTTTTCTTGGTTTTTCCAAAGAATTTATAAAGCTGTCCAACTGATAATGCGCTTCAATATTCTTATTTTGATGCTTTGCTTGAAATGAATCTGTTAAATCAGATGTATAATTATAAATAGCTACTTTTCCATTCTTGTTCGCCATATTCATAGCAAGGTTTGCTCCCATAACACCTAGTCCAAAGACACCAATTGAATTCATTTTCTTCATTCCCTTCCTTTAAAAAAGTGTTCAAATTCTCACTGTAAAAATTACATTGCAGGAATTTGAACACATACTGTACACTATATGAAAATATAAGATTTTAGCAGCTTTTTTCGCTCTGACAAATAAATTCGGTACCTGTCTGATAACCTTACAATTTTTTACAGATTATTTCTTTAAATAAATAAGCTGAATAATAGAGTAAATACAAGACCCGATACAGAAATTATTGTTTCCAGCAACGTCCATGTTGCAAATGTTTCTTTCATAGATAAATTAAAATATTCCTTAAAAATCCAAAATCCTGTATCGTTTACGTGTGAAGCAATCAGACTTCCGGCACCTGTAGCTAATACCATCAATGCCAAATTCACATCAGATCCTTCTACTAATGGGATAACCATTCCGGCAGTTGTCAATGCCGCTACTGTTGCCGATCCTAATGCAACTCTGAGAATAGCTGCGATTAACCAGGCAAGAAAAATGGGAGACATACTCGTGCCGGAAAAAATATTAGCTACTGCATCACCGACACCACCGTCGATTAATACCTGCTTCAAAGCACCACCGCCCGCAGTAACCAGCAGAATAATACTAATCCCGCGAACTGATTCCTCTGCTGAACTCATTAATGTCTTCATTGGAATCTTGCGCGCTATTCCCATTGTGTAAATAGCAAATAACAGAGAAAGCAGGAGAGCCGTGGTTGGATCACCAATCGTACGCACTATTTCAAAGAACAGATTATCCGCAATACCGCCAATTTCCTGAAACAGCTGCACTATCGTTGTAACCGCCATCAAAATCACTGGAGAAAGCGCAGTCAGGGCACTAATACCAAATCCAGGTGTTTCTTCTTCTTTAAATGTTTTAGTGTTACCAAGAGATCCAATATTGCCGATCCTTGAAAAAGCGTCCGGCACTAATTTTTGAGCAACCTTTGTAAACAACGGCCCTGCAAGAATAACTGTCGGAACCGCAATAACGATACCAATTAGCAGTACTACACCAATATTTGCCCCATATTGCTCTGCAATAACTGTTGGTCCCGGATGAGGCGGCAAGAATCCGTGCGTTACAGATAATGCAGCTGTCATTGGTAAACCAAGGTATAATAATGGCAATTTAATTTCTTTCGCAATCTGATAAACAATCGGAATTAATAGTACCAGTCCTACCTCAAAGAACAGCGCAACACCAATAATAAAGGAAGCAATTACTACCGCCCATTGGATACGTTTTTTACCGAATGCATTAATCAGCGTTAAAGCGATACGCTGTGCTCCCCCGGCATCAGCAACTAATTTACCTAACATTGCACCAAAAACGAAAATGAGTGCAATATCGCCTAATGTTCCCCCTAATCCCGATTTAACCGTATCAACTATTTCTCCAAGAGACATTCCTAATGCTAATGCAGTCAGAAAAGCAACGACAATCAATGAAATGAACGTATTCAGGTTCCACTTCATGATAAGCAGCAGCAATGCAGTTACTGCTAACGCAACAATGATAAGCGGAAAAATATTTTCCATCTTTCTTCATCTCCCGTTCTATTTCTTTTTATTTTCTAATGATTTTCTTTCTTGATAAGCTGCAATCTGTTCATATTCCTGTTCGAGTGAACGTGAAATATTAATAAAGATTGGCATTAATTCCCGATAAGCCTGAATATGCTCTGGATTTGGTTCGTGCTGATGCGTAAACCCAATCAATTCTTCCACAACATCGAAAGAATCAATTTTTCCTTCTGCATACAGTCCGAGTAAACAAGCTCCCAGGCAAGAAGATTCATAGCTTTTTGGAACAATAACATTCTGATCAAAAATATCTGCCATCATTTGACGCCAAAGCCCTGATTTTGAGAAACCTCCTGTTGCCTTGATAGACCTCACTGGAACATCCATTACTTCTACCAATGCTAAGAACACTGTGTATAGGTTAAAAATAACTCCTTCTAAAGCAGAGCGAACCATATGTTCTTTTTTATGATTTAAAGTTAAGCCAATAAATGACCCGCGGACATTGGCATTCCAAAGTGGAGCACGTTCACCGGCTAAAAATGGATGGAATAACAATCCATTTGACCCCGGCTCTACCTGTTTCGCAATAGCAGTTAATACTTCATAAGCATCAATATTTAAGCGTTTCGCTGTTTCTACTTCACTTGCAGCAAGCTCATCACGAATCCAGCGCAGCACCATGCCGCCGTTATTTACCGGTCCGCCAATTACCCAATGATCTTCTGTTAACGCATAACAAAAGATACGCCCTTTTTGATCCGTGCGGGGTTTGGGAATAACGGTGCGGATTGCCCCGCTTGTACCGATTGTAATTGCAACGTCTCCTTCTTTAATTGCATTCACTCCAATATTAGAAAGCACCCCGTCACTTGCTCCAATAACAAATTTAGTATCTGGAGCAATCCCTAAATCCGCCGCAATTTCAGAGCGGCAATCAGAAAAAATTTCTGTAGTAGGAACCAGCCTTGGCAGTTTACTCTCTGAAATACCTGTAATCTCAAGAGCTCCTTTATCCCAGGCAAGCTCTTCCAGATTCATCATCCCTGTAGCTGAGCCAAGAGAATAATCCATCACATACTCACCGAATAATTGATTAAAAACGTATTCTTTAATGCCAATGTATTTCTTTGTCTTTCCAGCTAATTCCGGATGCTCCTGCTCCAGCCATGTAATTTTACTAAGTGGAGACATAGGATGAATCGGTGTACCTGTCCGCATGTAAACGTCATTACCGTTCCATTCATTCTTGATTTTATTTGCCCAATTTAAGCTGCGGTTATCTGCCCAGGTGATACAGGGTGTAATTGCTTTATTATTTTCGTCCATCGCAATTAAGCTGTGCATGGCGCTGCTAAAAGAAATAAAGGAAAGATCCTCTTTATCTATCTCTGAGTCCTTGATTGTTTGCCGGATGACATAAAGTACTGCCTGATAAATTTCTTCCGGATTCTGCTCAGCTGTTCGAACATCTGGTGTATTTAGATCATAGCCCTGGTTGCTCTGCGCAATTATTTCGCCAGTTTCCCGGTAAAGTACTGCTTTTGTGCTTGTTGTACCAATATCCACGCCGAGCATAAATTTATTTTGATTCACTTTTATCCCTCACAATCTTTTTTCGGAACCTGTTTGTTCCTTGAAGATATATTTCTATCAGTTATCGAATGTACTTGCATTTCTCTATTTTATTATAATAAAGGGCTTTCAAGACATATATGTTTTTTATGAATACTTGTATACAGGTATACTATCATGTATTTTTTTCTTTGTAAACGCTTTTATTATATTTTTTCATAAAAAAACCAATTGGGAGCTTTTAACAAGCTAAATGAAATATTTCAATCTATCCCAAACTTACAAATATATCCTTATTCCACCTGAGTAAAAACCCTCCTGCCAAGCAAGATTTATCTCACTCGACAGGAGGGTTCATCTATTATTTCTTCAATTTTTCCCGTGCTATATCCTGCAGTTTAAATTTCTGAATCTTACCTGTTCCTGTAAGCGGCCAGTCCTTCGCTTCCACAAACCAGATATAACGCGGTATTTTGAAACGCGCCACATGCTCACGGCACAGTTGTCTAATTTCCTGTTTTGTACAGGTTTCACCTTGTTTTAATTCGATAAATGCGGCACCTGTTTCTGTTGTTAATTGATCCGGTACACCGACAATATAGACCTGATTCACTGCCGGATGTATGGAAATAACATCCTCCACTTCTTTCGGAGCCACTGTTTCTCCAGATACTTTATAAAGGTCTTTACTTCTGCCTAATAATCGGATATATCCTTGCTCATCAATCATTCCTAAGTCTCCGCTGCGGATATAGCCTTCCTTATCCTTTGCAAAAGCTGTTTCCTCCGGCTTTTTATAATAGCCCTCCGTGACAACATTCCCCCGTACTGCAAGCTCACCGACAGACCCGTCGGGCAATGTTTCCCTCGTATCTGGATCAATAATTTTGTAGGTGACGCTTTTATCTCCAAATTCCGGATAGCCCGCAATACCTGCCGTTTTCACCTTCCCTACTGTTGTCGAGATAATTTCCAAAGGGTCACCAATTTCAGTAAGCATTGTCGTAGAGCCTGCTTCTGTTGCTCCACAGCCCGTTCCAATCTCCGTCACTCCCAGCTCGTCTACTGCTCTTTTCCATAGCGGGACTGGAGAGGGTGCTGCACAGCATAATAGCGCATAAAGATGATCTAAGTTTATACTTTTAACCTCCGGGCGATTCAATAAGGCAACAAGCATCGATGGTACAGCAAGAAAATCATGTACATGGTATTTTTCCATCAGCTGTAGCGATTGCAGCGGCTGGAAAGCGTGACATGTCACCATACCTCCTCCTACAAAGGAAGCAGCAAATAATCCTTCCTGCAGAAAATAAACATGGTACATTGGCAATGGTGCATAAATCCGCCTTCCCGCTTCATATCCTCTAGTCAGACATGTCGCAAAACCAGAACGGAGCAGCATATCATCTGTCAGCATAACTCCTTTTGGCAAACCGGTTGATCCAGATGTATAAATAATTGCCGCACAAGTATCCGGGGCATCGGTTTCCTTCCAGCGATTGTTTAAACTGGATTCTTCTACTGCTTCCGCCCCCTGTAAAAATACGTCCCATTGCATATAAACAGACGGAATCTCTGTATCTTTATTCGGTATACAAACTGCCTTTTTAAAAGGACTCTTTGCATCCTCCTGAAGTTCATAAACAACATCTTTTAAAGCTTCGGCATGATTCTGTTTACCGGCAAATTGATGGGTAATCAGCCAATTTGTATCGGATTGACGAAGCATGTAGGTTAACTCTTCTTTTTGAAGCTGTGTATTCAAAGGAACCACAATTGCTCCAACCATTGAGGAAGCAATAAATAAAGCAACATATTCTGGTTCATTTTCCATTAAGATAGCTATATGCTCCCCCGGCGCAACCCCTAAATGAAGCATCGCTTTTGCATAATCATATGCCATTTCCCACATTTCTCCATAGGTCACGACCTTATCCGGCATCATAATCAATGGGGATTCGCCATATTGCTGACATTGCTTATAAAAATGTGCTGCAATTGTCCGCTTTTCCCAACTCGGATACATCTTTTCCAGTACAGCTTGTCTATCTGCCACACTTATACGAGCTTGTTGTTCTCCAAGCATTGTTATCTCTCCATTTCATTATTCATTCCATCTTTTTTCTTCGTGAAATTAAGCCTCCGGTGCCTGCCAAATCACAATTCCGTTTTGACCACCGAAGCCAAAGGAGTTACTCATCGCTGTCTTAATTTGCTGCTTCCGGCTTGTATTTGGAACAATATCCTTTGGAGCCTCTTCATCCCGTGTTTCCGAATGAAGTGTTGCTGGTAAAATTCCTGTCTCTATAGCCTTAATGCATGCAATACTTTCGATCGCTCCGGCAGCTCCCAATAGATGTCCGACACTGCCTTTGATCGAGCTGACCGGCATATCATCCAGCCTCTCTCTAAATATCATTTTTAATGCCTTAGTTTCAGCAATATCACCAGCCGGTGTAGATGTTGCATGCGCATTAATATAATCAATATCTGCCGGGTCCAGCTGTGCTGAACGGAGCGCCCGCTCGATTGCCAATGCAGCACTTGTTCCTTCTGGGTCCGGTGATGTATCATGATAAGCATCATTGGAGGCTCCGTATCCTTTTAAGGTTGCATAGATATGTGCTCCCCTTGCTTTGGCACGCTCTAGCGGCTCAAGAACAAATAAACCTGCTCCTTCTCCCATTACCATCCCTGTCCGGGCAGCATCAAACGGACGGGACCACGTTGAAAAATCCTCCGGTCCTTTTACTGCCAATGCACCCGCATCTCCTAACCCAGATAAAAAAACATTAGACCACAGGCTGTCTACACCCCCAGCAAGAATATAATCAACATCATCGCGGAAAAACCAGTAAGCTGATTCACCAATAGCATTCGCCGAAGCTGCACAAGCTGTTACATATGTATTAGATGGCCCACGGAATCCGTACTGTATAGAAATGGTACTTGCTGCTGCATTCGGAATTGATTTGGAGATCATTCGCGGACCTACTCTTTTTGCCCGTCCCGTCGTCAATTTTTCAGAAGCCTGTTCCAAGGATTGAATGCCCCCAAATGCTGTTCCGATTGCTGTTCCAAAGCGATTCCGGTCTATACCATCTCTAAAGGTTTCTCCATCACTTTTGAACAATCCGGCGTCCTTTAATGCTTCATCTGCTGCAATTAGTGCCAGTTGGGTAAAATAATCAGTATTTCTGATTATCTTTTTAGGAAGAAAATCGACAGCCGCAAATTCAGGCACGCGCGCACCCACCTTTGTCCATTTGCTTACATTATCATCTGTTATTTCCCTTACTGCAGAACGATTCGCAATTAAATTATCCCAAAAAGTTGATACCCCCATACCGAATGGAGAGACAGCTCCCATCCCTGTTACTGCAATCTCTATCTGCTTCATCATTCATGCTCCTCTGCATATTTTTAGACAATATCTTCCCCTGCATTCTGTCTTTATTATGAACATAATCAGCTATAATTTCAAAGCTGTCATATAGTTTTTAATTCTCAGTATCATTATAGAGTAAGTATATATTTTCCTCAAACTATCCAAATCAATATTCGCATTTCCAGATGAAAAAATCCTCGTTATCCAACAAATGATAACGAGGATCTCAGGTCTTATTTAGAAACAAACTTATTACCGGCAACCCAAAACCGATATGGATAATCCCTTGCCTCACCAGAATTATCAATACCAATCCGTGGACCGCTGCTGATTTTCTCAGGCTTCTTTCCTTCAGCAATAAATAACGGCGGCTCCATAAGAGACCGTCCATAATCACCCATATTAATATCCAAAGCCTGCGACAGTTTGCCTGGGCCGCTTGTCAGGTTTTGAAATTTTTTCACCGGACGGCGGGCAAGCATCTGATCAACGCCTGTATAAGGCTCTACTGCCCGGATTAATACACTTTCCGGTACTTCCTTCTCCGCGCTGACGACATTAATCAAACAATGATTATGGATGAGATGGGTATATGTCATCCCCGCCTTAGCATATAAAATCTCCGTTCTTTTTGTCCGCCGGTTTCCAAATCCATGTGCTGCTCTGTCAGCACTTCCCAGATATGCTTCTGTTTCCACAATAAATCCAGAGCTCGTCCCCTCCTCCGTTTGCTTTACTAAAACGCACCCAAGCAGTTCTTCTGCTAATTGTAAAGTGGGATATTGGTAAAAAGTTTCTGGTAAAGGGGTTAAATTCAGGTCCTGATTCAATGTATACACTCCTTACATTCTCTCTACTCTAGTCTACCCTATTTTATAGTATATCGATCATTAGATTATACAAAAAAATGCGTTACATGTTAATTGAACTATTTCTCCAACAATGAAATAATATAAATAAAACAAATCTGATTAACATACTTTGTCTTTTACAAGGAGGAATACAGTATGAGTAGTTTAGTAGACTTACAAACAAAAGAAGAGCGAATCCAACTTTTATCCAAAACAATTAAACCCTTTGGAGAACGTGTCCGTCAGCTTCCAGACGGTGCTTTTCCTTATGAAAACTTTAAAGACCTGCAAGAAATCGGCTACCCTGCACTCACTGTGCCAAAAGAGGATGGCGGCGCTGGTATTTCACTTGATGAATTGCTTACCTATCAGCAGATCATCGCTCAGGCAGACGGCTCAACTGCATTGTCTATCGGCTGGCATATGGGGATTATGAAGCATTTAGGCGAAAGCAGGCCTTGGAGCGAAAATGTTTATACAAAGGTTATCAAGGACGTTATCGAAAATGGTGCATTATTAAACAATGCCGCAACCGAACCGGCAACAGGTAGTCCAACCCGCGGCGGGAAGCCGGAAACAACAGCAGTAAAAACAGATGGCGGCTGGATAATTACCGGACGGAAAACCTTTACGACATTGTCACCAATCTTAACTTATTTTGTGGTCAGTGCGTCTATTGACGGAACGGATGATGTTGGTAATTTCCTTGTAAAGCATGATTTGGAAGGTGTCAATGTGGAAGAAACATGGGATTCTATCGCAATGCGCGGTTCTGGCAGTCATGATCTCGTTTTAGAAGAGGTTCGTTTAGATAAAGAGGATCTTGTTGAAATTACATCGAATCAGAAAAGAAAAACAACAGGCTGGTTATTGCATATTCCAGCATGCTATCTCGGTATCGCGCAGGCTGCCCAGAAGGATGCAGTTGCCTTTGCAACAAGCTATTCACCTAACAGCATCAAGGGAACTATTTCGGAACTGCCTAATGTGAAACAAAAACTTGGTGACCTGGAGCTTCTTTTGCTGGAATCACAATACTTTCTTCATGCAGTTGCTGAAAAGTGGGATAATAGTGATGAAGAAATTAGAAATAGCATGGGCCCTGAATTAGGAGCTGTGAAGCTGTCTGTCACCAATAAAGCCGTGCAAGGTGTAGATCTTGCCATGCGTGTTGTCGGCGCACAAAGCCTTAAGCTGAGAAATAATTTTGAACGCTATTACCGCGATGTCCGGGCCGGTCTGCATAATCCGCCAATGGATGATATGACGATCATGCAGTTAGCCGATAAGTCGATACGGGAGCTGTAAGGCCTTTGATTGTCGCGTTTTTGAAGGTATTAAACGAATGATAATAAATGAAGCACTTTTAATGAAAATAAGCTATATGAAAATCTGATTTCATATAGCTTATTTTTTCAAGCCATCTTCTGTTCTTTTTTCTTTTCTATCTCCTCATCCATAAACTTAAAATACGGAAGCAGTATTCCCAATAAAGAGGTTGTACTTATCACCATTCCTATCAATAAATACAATGGCCGGACTCCCCATATTTCGCTTAAAAATCCGCCCGCCAATACACCTAATGGCATCATACACCGGATAATTAACAACCGGACAGAGAATATTTTTCCCATTAAGTGGTGAGGTATGATTTTTTGACAGATTGTCGTATTATGTATCCCAAAAACTGCCATGGCAATTCCTCCTGCTGCTTCTGCCAAAATTCCTAATATAACACTTGTGTTGATAAATAAGAAAACAAAGGTAAGTCCGCCAATAAATAAGGCCCCCAGCATTAATCTTCTGCGACTTTTATATTTTATTTTACCGACCAGGATTGAACCTAAAATAAACCCGACCGGAAAACCTGCCATAAAATAGCCGTATTCAGCATAGCTTCCCGATAATTCTTCTGTAATGTAAGGAAGTGTGGTAACCATTGTCACACCAACACCAAACTGGACAAATCCCAGAAATATCCCCAGCCAGACAATGACACGCTTTTTGAAAAAGTAAGTCATTCCTTCTGTAAATTCCTTTAACCATGACGCTCTCTTATTTTGCGGGATTCTGGTCTCCTGGATAAAAAATAATGTGAAACCGCTTAATAAAAGCAGTGTACTTACTAAAGCCATTGTGGGCATAACACCGACATACTCAATCACAACTCCGCCTAAAAAAGGAGCAGTAAAAGTCATTAACCGCGCTGTACCTTCCAAATAAGCATTTGCTTCTTCCAATTGCCCCTTTGCCACGATGGAAGGAGTTATTGCCTGATTTGCCGGAACATAGAGCGGGGTAATTAATCCAACAATTATCTGCACCAGGTAGATGTGCCATGGCAAAAGCGTTTCTGTCAATAAGGCAAACAGCGGTACAAGAAAGATAAAACCTCTTGCTATCTGGCAGAAAATCAATATCCATTTTCGGCTCCACCGGTCAATAAAGGGACCGATAAATAACTGGAGCACTAAAGAGGGAATAAAATATAACAGCCACATGCTGCCTAATGCTAGTTTCGAGCCTGTTAATTGATAGATTAAAATGGAATTGCAAAAGGTTCCGAAAGCACCGCCCAGTTCTGAAATCCCATTGCCAATCCATATGGAAAGAAAAGATCTATTTCTGAAAATCGGTGTGTCCATCCGCTTCCTCCTTTCATTTTTCCAGATACCAGTCAAATTCCTTTGCTAACAGAGTAAATACATTATTTTTTAAGCAATACTTTGAATCAATTATCTCTACTAATTTCGCTGCTCTTAATATTTTCAAATGATGATGGATGGTTGACTTCCCTATATCCAGTTTTTCCGTCATATCCTGTAATGTCCTGGGATGCTCAAACAGCATTTTAACCATTTTCAGACGCACCTCATCACCCAATGCCTTATATTTTTGAACCAAAAAATAATCTGGCATATAACGGTCACTTGGAGACACACTTTCATTGGAAACAGGATAATAAAATACTTTTGTTCCCTCAATATCAGCCTCAATATTCCACGGACGATAAATATATTGAGGGATTAACAAGACGGTATGTACACTTGGTTCAGGTGTGTAGGTAACTCCGCCGGTAGCCCATTGCACTAATTCCTCCGAAGATACTTTCTGCTGCTTCTCTTTCTTTGACTGATAATCCTTTTCCAAAATGACCTTTGTTTCCTGCTCACTCTTTCTCACTATTTCTTGGTACCAGCTGTTCATGACCTTTATCAGATGCTTTTTTAAAGACTCTGCTTCACAACTGCTGATAAATTCAATATAGGCAGGAAAAAAGGGATTATTATTCGTAATGCGCATCAGCTCTTTGATTGCTTTTTTCTCCCCTTGCGCAGCCTGCTCACGATCTGCCTGATGCTGATTTCCAACAAATGGCAGACAAATAAATTTCAATTCTATATCTGTTAAATGCTGTACATATTGCTGAAATGCATCCAGACTGGAAAATTCCTGCTGGTGGAGTATTTGGAGCAATGCCTTCCATGTATTATTTTGTTCAACATACTCCAATTCCTCCGATAACTCTGCTGAAACAGATTCTCTTGTCTGTATCCAATATTCTTTTGGCTTCTCCAACGTATCCAGCAATCTTATGTTTGTTATTGCTGCGATTCCTAAAGCACACTCCCATAATATAGAATAAGTCAATTGGATCCCATAGCTCTCCCTTTCTCTGCTTGTTAATTGCAAAACATCCATGTTATCACTCCTTTGTATTTTATTAACTTTATCGTATCATTTATTCCACAAATATAGAACATAACATTTCACATTTATAGAATTATTTTGCCTGATTCTTTCTTACGTCTCATTTTGCAGCACTTTACAGGACATACATTATTAATACGGGATATCCTCTTATAAAGAGTATTTAATTTATAAAAAAGCACTCTCTTAACAGAAAAGAAAGTACTTATTATAAGACAGTAGTCCCTGAAAGTGCGAAAATAAGCACCCATCAACACGAACCTATAACAATAATTGATAATCAGCTCTTTTCCAGCCGTTTGAAATGTATAAAGCGGGCAAAATAAACAACTAAAATAACAACCACATGAAAACCTAACCATGCCCAGTTAAAAGATTCCGCTAATAAATTTATAATCAGCGCGATCACAAAACAAACAATCGAAAAACCAAGAAGAACATTGAGCACGACGCGATCTACCAGCTTATTAGGCTTCAAATCCTTTTCTTCAATTCCTTTTTTCTCCCTCCATTTATTTCCTATATTTCTAAGAATCGGCGTGATAATGATTAAGAAAATAACAGCATACAGCAACAGCTGCCACAAAGGGATAATCCCCCGCATAAAACTCCCCGCAATAGCACCGGCAATCGCAAACCCTAATGTGATAAAGCTGTCAATTGTCGGTGTAAAAAAAGGTAGTGTTAACTGTCTTTTTATTTTCTTCCAAGATGATTTCATATCCTTCGTTCAACTCCTTAACCTTGTTATGAGGAGAATAATCTTATTGTCTGAGTATCTATCAGTGTGGCTCTTAAAAATCCTTTCCCTAAATTGCACTGAAAAAAACAAGAAGCATACAAATAGAGGGAAAAGTTCATCTTTTTTATCCGCATGGTTCGAATTCGAAGCATTTGCTTTCACTTCTTTTCCAATAAAAATGTTTATAAAACACCAATACGTGGAAAAATGTTGCTAAGTACATGAGAAAATGAATAAAAGGAGGAACACATTAATGGAACCAACAGAGATACAGAAGAATGGTACTCCTAGACAGAAACAAGACAAACAGCCGGGACTCGAATCAAAAATGAATCCGCTCCCGCATCAGCCATATGATTATCAAGGAACGGATAAATTACGAGGGAAAAATGCGTTGATTACTGGCGGTGACAGCGGTATTGGCCGGGCTGTAGCCATTTTATACGCAAAAGAAGGAGCAAACGTAGCAATCTCCTATTTGGACGAGCATGAAGATGCGGAGGATACGAAGAAATCTGTGGAAGCTGAAGGAGTTCAATGCCTTCTTCTCCCTGGAGATATAAAAAAAGAATCCCATTGTATTGATTTAGTCGAAAAAACCGTACAAGCATTTGGCGGTATCAATATTCTGGTTAATAATGCTGCTATCCAATTTGTTCAGGAGAATGTAGAGGATATTCCTTCTGAACAGTTTGAAGAAGTATTCCGTGTGAATTTCTTTTCACAGTTCTATCTGACAAAAGCAGCTGTTCCCCATATGAGTGAGGGAGATTCCATCATTAGTACTTCTTCTATTAATTCGTATAAGGGGCATGCCACATTAATGGATTATTCTGCAACAAAAGGGGCGATTACCTCATTCACAAGAAGTATCGCGCAAAGCCTTGCTAAAAAAGGCATCCGGGCAAACACGGTTGCTCCTGGACCTGTCTGGACTCCGTTAATCCCATCTTCATTTGATGAAGCTGAGGTTGAGAAATTTGGACAGGATTCCTTAATGGGACGGCCTGGACAGCCTTCAGAGCATGCCTGGCCTTATGTGATGCTTGCCTCCAAAGAAGCTTCTTATATGACTGGACAAGCTATCCATATTAATGGAGGAAGCTGGACATCGTCTTAAGCATCCTGCAAAAATAGCCGGTATTCTGACGAGAGAATACCGGCTATTTCCTATTTCTATATGAAATAATCACCCTGGTTCACTTCTAAGATTTGCACTGCCGCATGATCATGAGGCTCTATATCCTTACTTTCAAATGGATTCTTTCCTGCAATCGTCCCGTATGCAATAACAACAACACATACATAGATAATCCCGATACTCGCCCATTTTTTTATCGACATGGATTATACCTCCCTTTTCAGCTTCAAGCGTTGCAGTCTTAAAGCGTTAAGAACAACAGATACAGAGCTGCATGCCATCGCTGCGCCGGCAACCCAAGGAGCCAATAATCCAATCGCAGCAATTGGAATGGAGGCAGAATTATAGGCAAAGGCGAAAAATAGATTTTGTTTAATGTTCCGCATCGTTTTAGCACTCAGCTCAATACTGTCAGCTACACTGTGTAAATCGCCGCGCATCAGCGTTACATCGGCTGCCTCTATCGCTACATCTGTTCCTGTACCAATCGCCATTCCAATATCTGCAATGGCTAAGGCAGGAGCATCATTAATGCCGTCACCTACCATAGCAACTTTTTTACCTTCCTGCTGGAGCCGTTTGATTTCATCTGCTTTTTGCTCTGGTAAGACTTCTGCAATAACACGATCTACTCCGACTTCTTTCGCAATCGCCTGCGCTGTCCGTTCATTATCTCCCGTAAGCAAAATCACTTCCAGTCCTTGTTCATGCAAACGCTCAATAGCTGCCTTCGAAGTTTCTTTTACAGTATCAGCAACAGCAATCATTCCTATAAGCATTCCTTGAAAACCAACGAGCATTGCTGTCTTTCCGTCAGCTTCCATTTCTATCATTTTTTCTTCCATAATACTGATATCAATATTTTGCTGTTTCATTAATTTTCTTGTTCCGATAAAGAGAGGTTCTCCCTCCCAGGTCACTTGAATACCAGCGCCGGGTATAGATTGAAAATCTGTTGTTTCGATTAATGAAATATTTTGTTCTTCTGCACCTTTAACAATTGCTTCAGCAAGCGGATGCTCTGAATGCTTCTCAGCGGAGGCTGCCATTCTTAATAAGTCTTCCTCTGTAACATCGCCTTGAGGAACGACATCAGTCAGTCCAGGCTCACCTTTCGTTACTGTTCCCGTTTTATCTAATACAATTGTTTCAATTAATCGTGTATTTTCTAAATACTCCCCACCTTTAAACAAGACGCCTAATTCTGCAGCTCTGCCTGAACCGGCCATTACAGAGGTCGGTGTTGCTAAGCCAAGCGCACAAGGACAGGCAATAACCAAAACGGTAATGGCAGGAACTAAAGCTGCACGTAAATCACCCGGTGCAACAAAGATATACCAGGCAAGGAATGTTATGACAGCCAGCCCGACAACAACAGGAACAAAGATTCCAGATACTCGGTCTGCTACACGCTGAATATCAGCCTTGCTCCCCTGTGCTTCTTCCACTACCTTCACAATCTGGGCAAGCGCTGTATCTTTTCCAATCTTGGTTGCTTCGATGGTCAGCATGCCATTTTTATTGATGGTTGAGCCAATTGCTGTATCTCCGATATTTTTATCAACGGGAATACTTTCTCCGGTAATCATTGATTCATCAACAGCTGATTTTCCTTTTATAATTGCTCCATCAACGGGTATTTTTTCTCCTGGTCGAACAATAATATGATCGCCGACAGCTACTTCTTCAATAGCTATTTCCAACTCTTCGCCGTCACGGATAACACGGGCAGTTTTTGCCTGCATATCCAGCAATTTTTTTATCGCCTGACCAGTACGGCCTTTCGCACGAACTTCAAATAATTTGCCAAGCAGGACTAACGTAATAATCACCGCAGCAGCCTCAAAGTAAAGCTCAGGCATACCAACCGCACCGTTTATTTGCCATTCTATTCCGAGAAAAATACTATAGAGATAGGCTACTGAGGTTCCCAATGCGACGAGAACATCCATATTTGCACTTTTATTTCTCAGCGCCTTATAAGCTCCTACATAGAACTGCTTCCCTGCGATAAACTGCACAGGTGTTGCCAGTGCTAGCTGTACCCATGGATTCATCAGCATATCCGGTGAATAAATAAATGAGGTAAAGGAAAAATGCGTCACCATCGTCCATAATAATGGAAGTGTTAAAATAGCAGAGAAGATAAATTTTCCGGTCTGATGACGAATCTCCTCTTCCTTCCGGTTTGTTGTCTCTTCCTTGGATACTTGAGGTTTAAGCGCATAGCCAAGCTTTTTGACAACCTCCATCATATCCTGCACAGTTACTTGATTTTCATTATATTCAACTGCAACGTTCTCCAATGCGAAATTGACATTGGCTTCACTTACACCATCCATTTTATTTAAACGTTTCTCAATCCGGTTGGCACAGGCTGCACATGTCATTCCTGCTACATCAAAGGTCTGTTTTTCATGCTGAACATGATAGCCCAGCTGCTCAATTTTCTTCTCAAACGCTTCTACTGATGTTTGTTCCGGATTATAGTGAATTGTTGATTTTTCAATCGCAAAATTGACATTAGCATCTTCAACCCCTTTTACCCGTTTTAAACCTTTTTCAATCCGGGTTGCACAGGCTGCACATGTCATCCCTTCAATAGGCAATGTGACTTCTTTTTTAGCTTCCATTCGAACCACCTCCCATACCTATACAGGGTATGTAATTATTTAAAAAGGAGATCGTGCAGAAAATATATTGCACGATCCTTTATTGTTTATCTAAAAAGCTTTCGAAACGAGATATTTTATTATTTATACAACGTCATATCCCTGATCTTCAATTGCTTCTGTAATTTCGTCCAGCTTTACTTTCCCTTCATCAAAGGAAACATCCACTTTTCCTTCCTGAAGATGAACATTTACTGTATCTACACCATCTAATCCACCAACTGCTCCTTCAACAGAGCTGACACAATGACCACATGACATACCTTGAACTTGAATTGTTTCATTAGTCATTTTATTAACCTCCTCTTAACTTATATATCTATCTTAACATACCCCTCATAGGTATTGTCAAGAAATTTTATTTTTTAAATTATCCTATACCTGATTTGAAGATGATGTACCAAGCGAATCCTTTGATGAATACATAAATCCCTTATAATTCACGATATTCCGACAAATATACCTGTATTATATGATTATCTAAAAGAAATCTCGTTTATTCGCAGCTTAACGGCATTTTATAACCTATATAAAGGTCCTTGTCCGGTTGCTCCTCCTCTATGTTCCCGTTATTCTTAAAGATAGGTCTATTTACCGCAAGATTTTTTATTATAGTTATAGAGAAGTGAGGAGAAATTTTATTATGAAAAAGAAATTAAGCTATTTGCTCATGGGATTTTCCTTCATTCTGCTTGCCGCATGTGGAGAAAAGACAAATGAAGGAGGGGCAATTGTTTTAGCCGACGAAGGCTGGGACAGTTTAAGATTCCATAATGAAGTCGCTGGCTTTATTATTTCCAATGGATATGGTTATGATACAGAAACAATGACGGGATCAGCAGCTGCATTAATGACCGGCATGAAGGATCAGGAAATTAATATACATATGGAAGTATGGACTCAAAATCTTGGGGAATCTTACGCTGAAGGGTTGGAAAATGGTGATTATCAAAAGGTTTCTGTCAATTTTGACGATAACTTTCAAGGTCTGTATGTTCCTACTTATATGATTGAAGGTGATCCGGAACGCGGCATTGAACCGATGACACCAGACTTGGAATACGTTACGGATTTAGCAGAATATTGGGAGGTTTTCCAAGATCCTGATGATAGCAGTAAAGGACGAATTGTCGGTGCTATATCCGGCTGGGAAGTCGATAAAATGCTCTCAGATGGAATTGATGAATACGGTTTAGATGAATATTATAACTACTTCCGCCCTGGTTCAGAATCAGCAATTAATATTTCTTTGTTAGATGCTTATGAAAGTGGAGATCCATGGATTGGGTATAACTATGAACCCAATTGGGTCATGGGCATGTACGATATGACACCAATTTTGGAAGAAGACCCGGAAGGACCATTTTCTGAAATGGGCGCGCAAGATATTGATATTACTGTAAGCAATGATTTAGAGGATTGGGCACCAGAAGTTGTAGAGTTTTTAAGTCACTACGAAACCTCCAGTGAAATTGCCAGTGATGCACTGCAATATATTCAGGAGGAAGATGCGAGTGCAGAAGAAGCTGCTGAAAGATTCCTGAAAGAGCATGAAGATCTTTGGACAGAATGGGTGACAGATGAAGCAGAGGAAAAAGTAAAAGAAGCTTTAGAGTAAACATCACATCATTTTAATAAAAATAAGTTTGGCCGATGCCACAGTAGTTGAGATGAAATTCATCCAAGACTGTGGCATTTTATTCCAAGATAAGGGAGCAGAAAGCATGAATCAATCTGAACAAAAGCAAGTTATGATCAACAACCTGAATGCAAAAATAAAAGCAAGAGCAGCTATCCTAAAGGAAGCAAAAATCCATGAAACAGAAGACGGTTTTACTTATACAGACGCGCATCTTTCATCCTATAATTTCAATGTCGTCACACTCCCGGAAACCGGTTATCCCCTAAATCATAGTACTTTTAAAGAAATCATTGATTATTTTAACAGCAGAAAATACCCCATAAACGTATGGTGCTGGGAGCAGCAGACAGATGTTATTTCTTTATTTAGAGAAGCGGGCTTAAACGACTATGGAACAGATTATTTAGGTATGATTGCAGATCTTGAAGACTTCCAGCCCGTTGTTTCCAATGCAGTTGCAGACTTTCATTTTGAAAAAGCCGCAAGTCCTGAACAATTCGTTACTTTCGGTAATATTCTCTCCAGTTTATATACAGGCACCAATGAAGAAAAACAACTTCAAACCTATTTTGAAAAAGCTGCTCATTCTTCTCTTTTAGAGGATAATAATTTCCAGCATATTATCGGCTATCATCAAGGCAGACCTGCAGCGATAGGCTCCATACTCTTTTCAGACGGTATTGCAGGCTTATACGATATTGCCACCTTAGAGAGTGAAAGAGGTAATGGCCTTGGAACAAAATTAACGAATCATCTGCTAAGCACAGCAAAGGAAGAAGGTGCAGCGTACTGCACTTTACAAGCATCTCCTGAAGCAGAAAATATCTACCGGAAACTTGGATTTGATACGATTGATATGTTGAAGGTATTTGTGAACTTTGAATAGGCCAGGTAAAAAGATGATTTAGGATTTTTCAAGATGGTATACTTCATTCAAAAGTTTATTTTCATAAGGACAGATTCAAAGGAGCTGAAGCAATGTTTTACAGACGAAAATACTACCTGGTAAAATCTGAATTCGCAGAAATACTAAATGCACATTTCAAGAAAACAAATCTCCCTAACCAGTTAAAGCATGGATCCCGTCTGATTGGACGCTAGATGATAGAAAATGAAGACAATATCTCAGAAATTTTTGCTATCTGGGAATATGACAGCTACGATGACTATTTACGAATTGAAACGGCTATTCGGGCAGACAAGGAGCATGTAATACGAGTCCGGGAGTGGTATGACCAGTATGGTGGAAAGGATTATGTTTTGAAGAATTATATTTTAGAAGTTAAAAATGAAATGCTGCAATCTACGCTTGATGAACAAAAGCAGTCATAGCTTATAAAAAAGCTCCAGTGAGCAATACCGGCCCGGCATGCTCACTGAAGCTCTTTCAGTTTATTCTCCTGTAACCTTTGCACTTATAATTAAGAAGTATAACCCCATTTTTTCAAATCAAAAGAGGCTGTCGTATCCTCAGCAAACAGCTTGATCCCATTGCTTTCTCCCTGTGGAAAAATTCTTGCGGTAAATACAACTTCACCTTCATTAACGAACACCTCGATGGAAGACGTATCCATAAAAATACGTAAAGAAATTTTATTATCTGTACAGGAAGTCTGACGAACAGTACCATAATCCACAGCTGCCGGAACTCCTGCAGCTGTACGATCAAGTACTATTTTTTGACGCTTTGTATCCAGATAAAGTAAGGTTTCTTCTTCTTTTCCAGTACGCAGCTTTAATCCTGCATTACCGTCTTCTGTTCTCATATCACAGTTCAGCTCGTAAACAGTGCCTGAAAAGTCATCCATCGTTATTTCTTCGTCAATCAGATTTCCCTGCCATGCTGTCAGAGAATCTCTTTTTTTAATCATTTCCCTCACTGGAACCTGATAGATTTTATTATTTTTTATTTGCAGTTCTCTCGGAATCGTTAAGCAATTGGCCCACATATCTTTATCAGAAGGATAAGCTGTATCAGGAAGTCCCATCCAGCCAATTAAAATCTGACGTCCATCCTGCGTCTGCGTTGTCTGTGGCGCATAAAAATCAAATCCTGCATCCAGTTCCTGAAAAGCATCACTTTGAAAATAATCTTTTTCTTTATCAAAATAACCAATAAAGCATCCGGAATTATGCACATTATGATAGGAATCTCCTTCTGGTTCAAGCCCTTGAGGAGATAGTATCAGCACATCATTTCCTTCAATCTGAAAGATATCCGGACATTCCCACATATAACCAAACTGTTCAAAATCCATTTTTAATTCTCCTTGAAAGCTCCAGTTCAACAAATTATCCGATTTATAGAGCAGCGCGCAGCCTGTATGATTCTCTCTTTCTGCACCGACAATCATATTAAATTTACCGCTATCTTTGTCCTGCCATACCTTTGGATCCCGAAAATTAGCTGTATATCCTGCCGGCTGTGCCGAAATTACCGGCTTCTCCTTTTTTACAATCCTGCCATTCTTGTCCATAACAGCTAGGCCTTGGGAAGATTCTCGATTCCAGTTCTCATCACGTTTGTTCGCTGTATAGAATAAATATAATAGTTCATCCTTAACAATACCTGTACCTGAAAAGATTCCATGACTCTCATAATCATATTCTGGAGCCAGCGCCAGCCCATTATCTTTCCAATTGACCAAATCATCTGATTCTACATGATACCAATGCTTCATGCCATGAACAGGCCCAAATGGAAACCATTGATAGAATAAGTGATACTTTCCCTGATAGTAAGCAAAGCCATTCGGATCATTTAACAGCCCATAAGGAGGCTGTACATGAAACTGCTGCCTCCAGATGCTGCTGTTCACTTTTTCCAGTAATTCTTTTTCCTCTGCATCCGTCATTTCACGGTAATGACGATACCTCATTTCTCTTGTCCAATCCATATTATTCTCAAATGCTCCCTTCCAAATCCTTTATCCAGGCTGTTTTAAATCTCTCATGAATGATTTATTGCTGTATTTTCATCCGGCTTTAACAGCTCTTTTGGAACAGCAAATAGATAAGCAAGGACAAACGCTAAAATAAAGGTAGCTATCCCGACAATAATATACGTTACAAATTGATACCCGCTGTAAATATACATTAATGGTGACAGAATAACAGCCAAACCATATGCATTAGCCTGTACACCCAGGATGGATAATACCATTCCCCCTAATGCGGAAGAGAGCAGCATAATTGTTAACGGCCGGGTTCCGTAGCGGATGATGACCCCGAAAAGAGCCGGCTCGCTGACGCCTAAGAGCTGGGTAATCCCCGCACTGGTGCCCATTACTTTCATATTCTTTTTCTTACTTCTGAAACTGATAGCAAAACAAACCGCTGCATTGGCAAACCCATACATTGCACATAATGTAATAAGCGGATTAAAGCCGGTAGAAGCAAGTAAAGTTGTTTCAATCATTAAGAACAGATGGTGCATTCCTGTAATAACGGCTAACGGATAAATTAATCCAATAATAAATCCGCCAATTCCAAATGGTACGTGAATTAATCCAGTTACCACATAAACAAGACCATTTTCTACAATGTGAAGTACTGGCCCAAGTACCAATAGTCCACCTAAAACGCCAACGATAATAACGAAGAATGGTGTAAACATTAAGTCCAGTGAATCTGGCATTTTTGCTCTAAGTTTTATTTCTACTTTTGAAGCTACAATACCGACAACAAGTGCGGTCAGAACACTCCCCTGATAACCGACAATCGGAATAAACCCGAATGCCATCAAGGGCTCTACATTGGATGTTGCATCTGCCACTGCATAAGCATTCGGCAAAGCAGGCGAAACAAGCATCAGACCAATAACAAATCCTATGATCGGGGTTCCGCCAAACTTCTTAAAGGCCGACCAGCAGATTAATGCCGGCAGAAAAGCAAATACAGTATCTGTCAGCACAGTAATCAGCGCTAATACTGATTCCGGAATAGCATCCGGTGTTGTTCCAAAGAATCCTAAAACAGATTCATTCAACAATACACCTTTTAATCCAAGAAATAGTCCTGTTGCCACAATCCCCGGAATAATTGGAATAAATACATCCGCCAGAGTTCTTACTCCACGCTGTATTTTTCCTTTTTTTGGTTTCTGACCTTCCGCATTTTGACTATCTGACTGTTTTTCTTCTTCATTAGAGTCACCAGCAACGGCTTTATACACTTTATTAACAATTCCTGTCCCAAGAATGACTTGAAATTGTCCTGAATTATAGAAAACACCCTTTACCATTTCAATGTCTTCAATTGCTTCTTTATCGATAGAATCCTTATCTTTGACGCTAAAGCGCAATCTCGTTGCACAATGCGTCATGGATTCAATATTATCTTTACCAATAATCTCTATAATTTTTTCGCCTGTTTGTTTATATTTATCATTAGACATGCTATTTCACTCCTTCTCAGCTGACGGCGATTCCCTGATAAGGTTCTAAAACAACTTCATTCCCCGTTATCGAAGGCTTCGTCTGGCTATATAAAATGATATCCACCATTGGACGGTCTAATAGAACTTTTTTCTTCTCTGTGCTTAGATTAACCAGTACCGTCAATCTTTTATCTTTATGGACACGCTCATAGGCAATTACTTCCTCCGGTACATCCTTTACTTCTTTAATATTCCCAAAAGTTAATATACCGCTTAATTCACTATCCTGTCTTAACTGAATCATCTGCTGATAAAATGTATAAACAGAATTATTTACTGCATTAATTTCCGGGTATTCTTCTGTCATGTCCAGCCACGGTTTTCCAGTAGTAAATCCGCCATACACCTCGTTGTTCCAAGGAAATGGTGTCCTTGTATTATCACGGCTCCGCAGGTTAACAAATTGAAGTGCTTCCTCTTCTGAAAATCCCTCCTGCATAGAACGGTGATAATTATCAATGCTGGAAATATCATTAAAAGCCTTTATCGTTGAACGGTGAAAGTTTTTCATTCCAAGCTCCTGTCCCTGGTAGATAAATGGTGTTCCCCGCAAAAAGAAATATAGCATTCCAAATGTTTTTGCGGTTTCAGGTGTTTGCCATTCTTCTTCTCTTACCATCTTGGACAGCACACGCGGCTGATCATGATTTTCCAGGAAGTTTGCTCCCCATCCAGCTTTCTGGAGTGCGAATTGAGATCTGAATAATAGCTCTTTAAATTCTGGAACAGTCCAATTTGTACGCTTAAACCAATCTGATCCTGATTCCACATCAATATCGGCATAATGGAAATCAAAAATCATGGAGAAGTAACCATCTTCCCCTATAAACTGATTAAAATCTTCATACTTCACTCCTGGAGCTTCACCAACAGTAACAGCATCATACTTTTCAAACGTATTCGCTTTCAATTCGTTTAGAAAGTTTTCGATCCCTGGACGATTTCTTGTTTTATGCTTGCAGGAAACAAGACCGTCCGCTCCGTCTGCCGGAAGACTTGCATAGTCACTGTCCTTTTTAATAAAAGTGATAGAATCAATTCGGAATCCTGCTACACCTTTATCGAGCCAGCGATTAATCATCCCATATAATTCTTCACGCATTTCTTTGTTTTCCCAATTAAGATCTGGCTGTTTTTTATCAAAAACATGCAAGTAATAGAGATCTTCTTCAGGGAGCTTCTCCCAAACCGATCCTCCGAAAATAGAACGCCAGTTGTTCGGCGGGCTGCCTTCTGCACCTGTTTTAAAAATATAGTAATCTCTATACTTGCTGGCTGGATTTTTTAGTGCTTCCTGGAACCATGGGTGCTCATCCGAAGTATGATTAATTACAAGATCCAATATAATTTTAATATTGCGTTTCTTCGCTTCTTCTAAGAGCTGATTGAAATCATCCATTGTTCCAAACTCTGGGTTAATCCCCTCAAAATCAGAGATATCATATCCGTTATCAACCATAGGAGATGAAAAAATCGGACATATCCAAATCATTGTAATCCCTAACTCTTTCAAGTAATCCAATTTTTCTGTAATCCCTTTCAAATCTCCGATACCATCGCCATTAGAATCATAAAAGCTCTTTGGATAAATTTGATAAACTACCTCATCCTGCCACCATTTTGTTTCCATGAGGAAAGTCCTCCTTATTTTCATTTACGGAACCGATTCCACATGCTTTATAGGGAATCGGTTCCACATTGATTAAATTTAATATATATTATGGAGAAAGTTTATCGCTTTCTTTTCGCTTTGTCAATACTGTTTTTTGGCAATACCTGATAATCCACGTATGTTGTTGTGGGATGAAATTTCTGTCCTTTCATTCTGACAATACTTTTTGCAGCGATATGTCCGGCTTTATTATAATCATAATGAACCGTTGTTAATGCAGGCGTTAAATAACTGGAGATCTGATAATCTCCAAAACCAGTCACAGAAATATCTTCAGGAATACGAAGTTTTTTTTCATAAATGGATTTCATTGCGCCGATCGCAATATTATCCGTTGCGCAAATCAATAAATCCGGCTTGATTTCGTTTAATAACTCCCTTGTTTTATGAATTGATTTCTCGATGGAAAAGTCAGTATAATAAATAGAGAGCCTTTCCTGCCCCTCTTTCATAAAACATTCGACAAATCCCTTTTTCCTTAAAACACCAACTGCTTCATCTTCTTCATCTACTCCAAGGTAAGCAATTTTATTAAAATCGTAAGCAGTTAAATACTCTGCCAGCTCAAAAGCTGCCTCATAGTCCTTATAAACAATACAATTCAGACGTCTATCCTCTTGACCAATCACAATAACAGGTACTTCAATGGATTCAATCGTATGAATATGCTCCTCTGTTAATTTTGTCGCCAGAAATATAATTCCTGAAACTTTCATCTTTGCCAGACGCTTTAAATATTCAATTTCTCTTTCAGGACTTCTGTCTGTATTTTCAATTAAAATATTATACTGCAGCTGCTTTAATTCCTTATCAATTCCCTGCAGTGTCGTTATTACCGAATAAGAGTCAAATCTGGGAATAATCACACCAATTGTCGGATTACTCTCTAAACGCAAATTTTGTGCGTATGAATTCGGAACGTATTCCAATTCTTCAATTGTTTTTTCAATTTTTTCTCTTGTCGCTTGACTGACATAACCATTATTTAAGTATCTGGATACCGTACTTTTTGCCACTCCAGCTTTTTCAGAAATATCACGAATTGTAGCCATTGAATGTCTGTCCTTTCAACCTTGAATAATCATCTATTATAAAGATATTATACTCCATTGCCATATTATTTTCACGAATTGTTCTGTAACCAGTACCTCTTATACTTTTTCGTAAAAAAGAACTCTCCATCTCCAGAAAGTTCCTCATATGTTCTATCAACCAACAGCTAAAAAATTCTCTATTTGCTTTAAGTGATGTGCATCATGCTTCACAAATATTTTCACAAAGCTTTCAGCCGAAAAAGCTCTTTTCCCGGTTCCAATAGTAAACCTGTCCTGCTTATCTACTTTTTTTACTGCATCTAAAAATTCTTCTCTCCGCTTTATAAATAAATCTACTATTTGGTAAACAGATTGGCCTTCGAGAGATTGAATAGCCTTTTCATTCTGAGCATCATGATCCGGAAATGCCGGCAGATTTGCTCTATGATGCATCTGAGATACCATGTTTTGAAGATTGTAATCATCCCAATAATACATATGACCAATAATTTCTCTTATCGACCAGGCATTTTCTTTAACCGGTGTGATCAGTATTTGTTCATCCGCTTCTTTTAGCTTGGAAACCTCATCAATTGTCTTCCTGTACTCCGTAAATACTTTGCTCATAGAACCTCTCCTTAAATTAGAATACTTGTAAAGCCATAATAAATTGCTCGCCCTTTGGACCTTCCTTCCGCTTACCCGTATCTGCAAAACCGACATTATGATAAAGCTTTTGTGCTGGTATATTTTTATGATTGACAGCTAATATAATCTCATCACATTCAGGAAATACATCTTGTATAAAATCCTTAAGTAATGTCATTCCTTTTCTGGCATAACCCTTCCGCTGATGAACCTGATTGATAGATAAAGCAGTTAAAAGAATAGCTTTATGATTCGCAGAATATTCTTTTACACGATCCGTCTGATGCAGCAGGAAAAAACCGACCGGTTCTTCTCCATTCATAATCATGACACCATATTGACCTTCCGTCAGGTCTGAAATCTCGTGAGGCAGTGCAGTAAATTGATGCTGCTCTTCCGGAAGCTCGAATTGATTCAAATCATCTATGTACGTTTTTGTTAGGAGTTTTAACGTTATTGCTTCTGTCTTTTCCATATGTATTCTCCTTATTAAATGTAACTTAGTTTCCAGTTTAACATCTTTTTGTTATTTTAGGTCTATTAAATTTAGAATTTTTTAAATATTTTCATACTGTGTATATAAAAAAAGAGAAAACCTACCATAATCCATATAAAGCTCTGAATGACAATTTAGATTTTCTCTTACAATCATTATATACGTTTATTCTTTATCTCTAAAACAGCTTCCACTGCTTCCTCCAAGGAAGAGGTAATCTCGCCATTTCTTTTTATTAACCCTACCAAAAATAAATTACGATACACAAATTGATTTTCTAAACCATCTTCTATAAGCGCGTCAATCTTTTTCTGATTATCTCTTCCCTGCTGGCGGGTATCGGTAAATACCCCGACAATTGGGCGTTTAAGCATTGAAAAAGCTCCAATTTCAGCCGCTACACCAGAATCTACTTCTACGCCATCCAGTACTGCAATTAAAAAATCACTTTCTTCCAGCTTAGATAAATCTGCTTCTGCAATGATCTCACTATTTGCATATGCAGTCTTATCATTAATTGCCGCATTTTCCTGCGGTACATATAAGTCTATTTCCGGAACAGCCTCACGAATCGCTTTTGCCAGCTGTTCATTTACATAACGGTCACCTATTGAAAATAATCCATTTGCTAAATAACCTTTCATTTCAAGCACCTCTTATCCAGTCTAGTTCTTTTACTTATTTCTTACGTTCATTCCTTCATATTTTAACAGAATTATCCTTGCCTGGTTATCACTGCTGGTCTTTCTGAAACTCCAAATAGATATAAACTCCAACAATTAAAAAGGTCAGGATAATACTCAGGAAAGCCTGCATATCAACTCCAAGCGGCGTATTCTCCAAAATCATCGGCGGAAAATTCCAGGCAATTAAGATAACAGGTAATATCCATGTTTTCGCCCAAACAGACATTAGTACTGCTGCAGCTGTCACTATCCCCAATAAAATCATATTTCCTAAGAATTGAATTGTAACAAGGGAGGTTTCCACATAACCATCCATAAAATAAGCTGCTACAAATAAAAGCATACCAACAACTGCTGGAATCGCCAGAATTATATATTCTTTAGATACAGACAACTGCGTTTTAGAGGTGTATCTTACCGCAAAAACAGAGCCAATAATAAATAAAAGTCCAATTACAATTGTACTTAGGATTCTAAAAAGGCTATATGCTACAATTTCTCCGTATAATACACCTCGTAAAACGTCACCAAATACCATAAAAATAATCGCACCTATAAGGATATATGGAATCAGCCAGGATACAGATGTGTTCTTCTTTTTATTCACTTCTTCTTTCAGCTCATCTAAATATTCCTGCGGGGATTTGTCGGTAATTTGTTTAATAGACTCATTATTTTGTTCCATCTCATAAAGCTTCTGCGCTAAATTATCTGCAGCTTCCTCAATATCAGATTGTTCTATGCCCTGAGAAAATAAATACAGCCGCAGCTTTTCTATAAATCGATTACTTTCCGAGCTTAATTTCGTCCGGTCCATTTCAATGCCCCCTTCTATGATCTATCAACGCATTGATATTTTAAAATCACTTATTTAGATTTTAAATTGTATTATTTTCCTCTGGCTAAGCAGATATCTCCTACAAAACATCCTCATTTTAAAGGACTTCACCTTGTTTTACAAGAAATTCGGACAGAAAAAAAATTACTCCTCACTTGAAGAAGTAATTTTTAAGACAGTACGATATTAATCAAACAAGGTCGGCTTCTTCGGATCTCTCAAAAATTCAAACAAACATTTGATTTGTGTTTCTGTATTCCGATTTAACGAGAGATCAGGCAGGTTATCCTCAGCAAAAAAATCAATTCCTTTTGTTTCCATTCCCAATTTGGCTTCCCCGCTCATAATCTCGCATTGGATAAACAATTTATAATACTGATAAGGCTGTGGCGGGTGTGGATGTTTATTTGTATCAAAAACTGCCAGCAGCTTCATTGGCTGTACGTGAAAGCCTGCTTCTTCCTGAATTTCTTTGGTAACATTTTCTTTTGGAGATTCACCAATATCACAAAAGCCACCTGGTAACGCCCAGGCACTATCATGCTTTTCACGGACCATTAAAATACGATTATCTTTAAAAACAACACCCCGCACATCGACTTTCGGAGTCTGATAACCTACCTCATTAGCAAATAAATCACGAATGGACTCGAAATCTAATCCTGTATATTCATTCATAATTTCAATGCTTAACGTACGCAGCTGTTCATACCGTTCTCTGTCATACATATCATTTGTAAAAGTCAATCCCGCCTGAGAAATAGCCTGGATTTGCTTCGCCCATTCTAACCACTTATCACTCATTTGAAATGCATCCTTTCTTTTAATTAATTGATTGTAAATAACACTATATTTCTATGTAAAAAAACAGTATAGAACAACTTTCTATACTGCTTTTATCTATGATTATAGCTGGTAATCTACACAGACACGATCCTGCACACACTCTTTCACAAAGCTTGACACACGCACATGCTCTGGATGTATTTGATATTGTTGTAATGCCTCCTCCGTCTCAAACTCGCTATCCAGAATAATATCACGATCGCTTGTCGCCAAAGGATTAATAATGACGTTGATAGAAGCAACACCATCTATCTTATCTTTTAAACTTTCTAATTCATTTTTGATTTTCTCTGCATTTACTTTCTTCTCTGCTTCACTGAAATTGTCACGATGATTCCATTGTACAATATGTTTTATCATGGCTTACAGCTCCCTGTTCATTTTATAGTTAAAGTTTATCATAGTCTTGCTTCCTTCACATAGATAACTTATTTATATAATTCTCTAATTTTTAGAATCATTTGATATGATTTTTTTAGAATGATAAGGTATAAGTAAGGAATTTAAAATTAACATTGGTTGCTAACCTTAAGCGAACATAGCTTACTAAGGAGGTTAGCACCCTTTTTATAGCAAGGGGTTTAGAGAAATACCCTAATAATAAAAGGAAATAATTTCAAACTTTGATTAGGTTAGCACTTTTTTCGTCTTTAGGCCTTGCTGTATTAAGGTGTTTTATGTGTGCTGTCGCATCTTATATGGATGCGTGGATTGAAATTAACAGAGTTCGCACCTTTGACGATATTAACATCGTCGCATCTTATATGGATGCGTGGATTGAAATCAGCATAATTACTCTGGGTCTGACTTTTATTGCGTCGCATCTTATATGGATGCGTGGATTGAAATCAAGTGCTGCGCTCGTTACAAGGGTACTGTCTGCGTCGCATCTTATATGGATGCGTGGATTGAAATTTCGTAGTGCTTATAAAATAGGTACACCATGTAGTCGCATCTTATATAGATGCTCATGACCCAGCACCTCCAACATAAAATGATGAGGTGCCAAGGTATCTCGTCTTTTCATGTTAGAGGCGCTGCTAACCTTTTTTCTGCACAGCCATCCAAATCTCACTATATACATTCTCTAGATCGCTATAATCTTCTACAAAAGAAATTCCCGGCGCATCAACTAACTGATAATCCGAGGAAGGAAGCCATTCTGAAGCAATTTTCGCCCATGTTTGCTGCATTGTTTCAGGGAATGGCCCTTGTGATGAGAAAAGGACCCAAATATGATTAGGCACTTCCAGCACATCCAGCCCTTCAAAGGGTCCTTCTTCATCTGTCAATACGCCAATCATATGCTCTAAATAGCCTTTCTCATGCACTTCTTTGCCCTCACGTAATCTGCTGCCTTCATCATAATTATAAGAAGCATTAATTACTTGCTTAGGCTCTATATTAGCGTATTGATGCATCTTTTCTTTCTGCTGATTTGTAATACTATTCGCCAGTTTTTCAATTTCCGGATTAACTCCTTCAAACTGCATGGGCACCTTTTTACTTATACCAATAATTTTAAATGCTTCTTTTTCAACAATTCGATAATTCATTTCTGCTCCTCCTTGAATCGTTAATTGAAAGGTGAGCTTCGGAAAGGCTTTAAGACGCTTTTTTTGCTGATTTTTCACTTCAGAAGGGTTAAATCCAGCCCATTCGCGAAATGCCCTGGAAAAACCGTCAACAGAATTATATCCATATTTAAAAGCAGTATCTGTCACATTAACATCATCCCGTAACAAATCAAACATTGCATTGGAAAGCTTTCGGTTACGGATATAAGCAGTCAATGTCATCCCTGCTAAAAAAGAAAACATTCGCCGGAAGTGGTAAATCGATGTACCGGTAATTTTCTCAATTTCTTTCTCGTCGATTTCCACATCCAGGTTCTCCTCAATATACTGTAACGCCTCATTCATTCTGCTTTGCATTTCCTTCTCCTCCTTCCATTAATTCAAGTATAGAGGCTGCTTGCATAAATCACTCGATAAAAAAGGAACGAGTTTTATCGGTTACGAAGCATCAGCTTCCGGATAAAATCACTTTTCCTTTTCTGCCATCAGCAGCTGCATCAACAGCCTGTTTTATATCTGCTAATTCATATTTTGCTTTTTCAAAGCTAAGCAACAGCTCTTGCTTCTCCACAAGGTTTATGATTTGCTGGAAGGTTCTCTGCCATTCATCGTGACCTGCCTTCTTGTTCCAGTGCCTTAAATGAAAAATATTCATTTTCACCTTATCTGCAAAAGCTCCCCAATTCATTTGCTCCCCAGACAACAAGCCGATACTTAAGAATTGTCCCTGACTCCGCAAACAGCCGGCTAAATCCGTTCCTGCTTTTCCGCCCAGCGAATCAATCGCTGCATCTGCTCCTTTTCCATTTGTTTTTTTCATCACAGCCTCATAAAGCGATTGACTGGATGTATCCACCACTTCAAAAGCACCAAGATTTAAAAGTCTCCGTGTATGTTTATTATTTCTCGTAACTGCAATCAAATGTAAATCTAAAATTCTGGCAAACTGCGCATACAAGTGCCCTATCGCTGATCCGCAAGCATTAACGAGCAGTACACTATCAGGCTGTAATTTCAATATTTCTGTCAGTGTAACCCATGCGGTAACAGGGTTAATATACAGCTGTGCAGCAATTATATTATCCATAGATTCTGGCACAGATACAACAAACCTTGCCGGAGCTATGACAAAATCCTGCCATGTCCCCTCGCCTCGTAACGACAGAACTCGTTTTCCAATGAGATCTGTACTTACTGAAGCTCCAACATCCTCTACAATTCCAACACCTTCATAACCAGGTATATATGGAAGAGAAATTCTGTGTGAATAGCTTCCTCTTACCGGGATTAAATCGGATGGATTAATTGGTCTGGCTAACATCCTAACCAGCACTTCATCTCCTTTTGGCGGGCAAATTTCTTTTTCTCCCATCTCTAATACTTCATTAGGATTACCAAATTTATCACAATAAATATACCTGTTTCGCACTTTAAAATGTCCTCTCCTGTATGACTTTTTCTTTTATTATAACGAAAAAAGGAATAACAGCGTGAGTGCCATTCCTTTTTTCAAATACAATTATTAAATATTTCACTATCAAATAGCCTTTTTCTGGAAATATAGATAGCCTCCAATAAAAAATATTAGAAAACTGCTGCCAACAACGGTTAGAATCTGATCCCAAGGTACAAAAAATACATCCCCTGTACTTCCGCCAATATTCATCATTAAAAATGGCTGTCCCCATGGATAATATGGCCCAAACCGCTCCGAATTAATGACTAAAATCGTTGGTAATGTAAAAATAACATTTATCGCAAATGGTGCGGCAAAGCTTTTGAATGCAATCGAAACCCATAACTGTAAAGCAATTAACGGCAAGGTTGCCACCCAGCCTCCGAAAATAGACTTCCAAACAATATCCATTGGAAAAGGATCTGTAATCCCTTCTATCACACCCACTAAATAAATAGAAACCAAGTACATTAATTGCATAGCAAGCATCAGAAGAATCAGCAACAGGTATTTAGAAAGAAAGACCTTCCCCCTCGTTACCGGCAGCGCCATCAGCTGTTTCCAGCCTCCTTCCTGATGCTCGTACTTGCAAATCACACTGGCTAAGACACCTGAAATCAAGGGCAGGAATAAGATAGCATAAGTAAAATTCATCATAACCAGCTTTTCATGCCAAGCATTGATTTCTTCTATTTCGATGGAGGAATTGGCTAACCCAATAAATAATCCAATCAGCGGAGCGACTAATAGAAGAAATAGTACTTTTGATTTTCGCAGCTTATACCACTCAGAATTTATCACGGAAAACATTTATTTAACATCCCTTCTTTTAAAATCAATCATCCCCAGCAAATACAGTACCAATCCAAAGCCGATTCCTAACAGGGCATTGATATATGAATGATCCCAATCATTAGATAGTGCCGGCCATTTCCAAATCACCCAATCAGGTAACAACGGGGCAGAATATGCTAAAATCACTCCTACTACCCCTAGTGTGACAGGGATAGCCTGATTCTTACTGACAGTAGCCACCCAAAGCTGCAGTCCCAATACGGGAAATGCAGCAAAGAAAGGCAAGAAGCTATACTCCATTAACCGCAAGTATGGTATATCAGCCCCTAGCCCCAGCGTCAGTCCATAACCGGACATAAAAAGGAATAAGAGAACAGAGGATAAAAATAAGACACAGCTGACTACCGTAAATTTAGATAAATACACCTCCCGTTTGGAAACAGGTAAAGCAACTAACTGCTTCCAGGCGTTTGTTTCATCTTCAATGCTTGCCATAAAGGATGTCAAAATCACAATTCCTAAAACAATTGCAAGCGGCGTAAATGAATTGATGTTCAAAATATAATACAGCCAGCGATCATCCATCTGATCAAACAAATAATCCTTTCTCACGCCGTAATTGACCATCTGTAAAGCTACAACACCAAAAGGACCAATCAGACACAACAGCCACATTCCTTTACGCTTTATCTTTAAAAAATCCGCCTTTACCAGTGAAAGGATCATCCTGCCTGCTCCTCCTTTGTCATCTCTAAGAATATATTCTCCAGAGACCTTTTTTCCTCCTGTACCCGATAAATAGAGAACCCCAGCTGAACAAGATAGCGAATGGAAGCTGCTACCTGCTCATCATCTTCCGCCTGCAAGGTCACACTTTCTTTCTCTAAATCCGCTTTTTGTCCATTGGCAAGCAAAGAACGCCACGCTGCTTCGTTATCATTCACCTTCACCTGGATAGAAGCTTGAGCAAATTTACGCATGGTCTCGATCGAGTCCTGAAAGATCATTTTCCCCTTAGATACAACACCTACTCTGGTAGCCATCTGATCAATCTCAGACAGTAGATGACTGGATATCAGCACTGTCATACCATATTCTTCCGGAAGACTCTGAATCAGCTGCCTCATTTCAATAATGCCAGACGGGTCTAAACCATTTGTAGGTTCATCCAAAATCAACAGCTCCGGCTGGTGCAGCATGGCAGCGGCAATCCCGAGTCGCTGCTTCATTCCAAGCGAAAATCCTTTTACTTTTTTATTGGCAACCTCATGCAGGCGAACCTGTTGAAGTACTTCATCAATTCTCTTCTTTGGCACGTTAAGAATTTTTCTGCTTGCTTCTAAATTTTCCTTGGCAGTTAAATGCGGGTAGTAGGAAGGATTTTCTACCAGCGAGCCGACATTTTTCAAAATTTCTATCCGATTGTTTTTCATATCTTTTCCAAATAGCTGTACAGATCCGGAAGTCGGACGCATTAGTCCCAACAGCATGCGGATGGTTGTTGTTTTTCCAGCTCCATTTGGACCAAGAAATCCATATATCTCTCCCTTAGGTATCTTCATTTCCAAATTTGATACTGCTTTTTCTTTTCCAAATGATTTTGTTAAATGCTTCGTTTCTACGATATATTCCATCCTTATCACCTCTACTTTCAAGGATAGGGGTGCAAGGTTAAAATGAAGTATGGACTTTGTTTAAAGTTTGGTTAAAAAGCCGGGTACTATAAGACAAAAAATATTTCAAGAAAATAAAGAAAGTGAAACTTTTTATATCCCTAAATGACTCTAATAAATGAGGGGAGGAATTATACAGTGAAGCACAATATACATACCGTGAAAAAAGCTATTAATGGAGATGCTGCGGCTTTTGAAGAACTGCTCTTCCTGGAAGAACAAATGCTGTATTACAAAGCGCTCTCTTACGTTAACAATAAACAGGATGCTTTGGACGCTATTCAGGAAACATCCTGTAAAGCATTTCTATCCATTGGTCAATTACGAAATCCGGAATATTTTTCAACATGGCTATTCCGCATCCTGATACGCGAGTGTTACCAGCTTTTAAAAGAACGGAATCAAATTATTCCTTTTGAAGAAAATGAATTGTTATTTCGATTAGAGAGCAAGCAGGAGCAAGAAATAGAATCATTTCATCTGAGTGAAGCGTTATCCAAGCTGAAAGCATCCTATCAGACTTCTATTATCTTATTTTATTACCACAACCTGTCAATTCAGGATATTGCAGAGGTTATGGAGAAGCCTGCAGGAACAATAAAAACATATTTACGCAGAGCAAAGAAAAAATTAAGAATCGAAATAGAAAGGAGTTATAAGTTAAATGAACAATCGACATAAGCAATTAGAACCTTTCCCTAAAGAACAAGTACGTTCAGCTATTCAAATGGGTATAGAACAAGCAGAAAAACAACGCAGGAAAGGGACAGTGAATCCTCAGCAGCGCCGAAGAAACAAGATTAAACGAAAAATATTCTATGCTTTTGGCAGTGTGGCAGTTATTTTTGTCATATTAGTTGGTTCATCATACTATTCACCAGCGCTGGCAAGCAGCCTGTCTCAGATTCCTATTATCGGTTCTGTATTTGAAAATTCGAACCTAGCTAACCTCGAAAAAGCCCATAAGCAGGGATTAACCAGCCAAATTGGCGAAACCCAGACCGTTAACGGAATCTCTGTAACACTCGATGAAGTCTTGTATGACCAGAATAATATTAGCGTTAGTTATATTATTGAATCAAAAAAACCACTTGAAGAGAATTATACTAGTGCTGGTATGGAGTTTACCATTAATGGAGAATCACCAAGTATGGGTTCATTAATGTATATGGAATCTAGTCAATCAGCAACAACCCGGACAGCAGTTCAGGAAATAAAGGTAACAGAAGAAATGCCGGATAAATTTGAACTGGGAGTGATTTTACATGGGGAGAATGAAGAAGCTTGGAATTTTTCAACTCCTGTAGAAAAAATGGAGAACATTCAAACCATTCCTGTCCAGCATTCCCAAAGTGCTGACGGAATTAACCTTACTATTACAGATCTGTCTCTCAGCGAACTAGGCGTCAGCATATCTTATGAAAGCCTTGATGAAAAAACAAATTTTGGTATTAACCGGGTAGGTCGTATTGGAATAAATTTGTTTGATCAGGATGGCAATGAAATTACGTCCTTTTCCGGAAGTGGAGAAAGCTGGTTTTTTGATAATAATCCGGGATTTAAAAATATTGAACTGTTTGGTCCAATTGATTCCAATGTTACAGAGTTGACAATTATTCCTTACTTATTTAGAGGCGTGGAGTTTGATAAAAACGGGGAAGAGATTAAAATAGAAAAAAAAGATTCTTTTAAAGATGTTGAATTTGAACCTATTATCATTGAAATACCAAAATAGACTATTATCGGAAATATATCTGAATACTTTAAACAGTAAAAAGCGGTGACCTCCACCTTGTAAGGATTTCACTGCTTTTTACTATTCTATTGTAAAAGAATCGTATATTAATTACTTTGTGTGGCTTTATCTAAAATATTTTGATGCAACGTACTCCAATTATTATTGTAATTTTCTACTTCTCCCGGATCTATCCAGATTCTTTTTCCTGATTCATAAGCACCCTTAAACTCATAAACTCGCTGAACATCCATACAGTAAAACACCTGATAACCGACTTTCGGATATGGTCTATCCGAATTCCATTCGATATTTTCGGTATGATTTACTTCGATATATCCTAAGAGAGAACAACTCCCTGTAATATAGCCTTCTTCATATGCTTCACGTTTAAAACACGCTTCAGGTGCCTCTCTCTTTTCAATATGTCCCCCGGGTATATCCCAGCCTCTATCATTTAAATTTACAAGGAGCAGCTTATCGTTTTTGAAGCATAAACCATGTACACTTGTTATAAGCTTACTTTCAGGCAGATTGTTATCTTGTATCCAGGTTAGTTTTACTTCACCATTTCCCCAATAGGTGTAAATACTTGTCACCGAGATTCCTCCCTTCCTTAATTTTTTTAGCTGAAAATAAAAAGACTAATTGCCTGCTCTTTTCATCCTGATAATCTTTATCGTTGTTCCTTTTTCTGTCGAATCAATTTCCCAATCCAGATGCATCCCCTTTACCATCATATCAACAATGGAAAGACCGATTCCTGCTCCTTTTTGCTCTGTATCCACCTGCATACCCTTCCCTTTATCTGTAACCACAATGGCATCATAATGTTCTGTTGATTCTGTCCACACAGCAATATATTTTCCATCTGTTGCATGACGAAGAACATTTTGCAGGAGATTATCCAAAATCCGGCTGAACCATAATGGATCAATTTCCCATTTATTCTGTTCAAAGGCTTCTATGTCAATATCAACTTCAAATTCTTCCTTTTCAAAAACTGGATACCAGGCTGCCAGGTATTGACGGAGAAATCGGATAATATTTATTTCTTTTAAATCCTTCCTATACTTACTCGCCATCAGCAATGTATAAGACATTAGATTTTCGATTAATCTATCCACGTCTTCAATAGATGTGGACGTCAGCTTAAGAGAACGCTTTGCTTCTGTTGGTAAATCCATTTTCTGCAATGTGTAGGCCTGTGCGTTTATTTTGGTTAAAGGTGTACGTAAATCATGCGATAAGTTGGCTATCAGCTCTTTACGCAGCTGCTCCTCCTCCTGTTCGCGCTCCCTGCTTTCTCTTAATTCCTGCACCATTCGATTAAAGGACTTCTCCAAATCACCAATCTCATCCTGCTTCTTCTCTTCAATAAGAATCGGCAGTCCATCCGTATCCCGAATTTCCATTGCTTCTTGCAGATGGACAAGACGTTTACGGATCCCTCTGAAAAACCATAAGGAAAGAAATATAAATAAAAATACAACGCCAATTGTCAATATAACAATTGTCCATCCATATTCTTCGTTCAGTCGTTGCCCCTCGGACTTAAGCATGTCCCGAGGCAGCTGGAAAACAATAAACCCCTCTTCCTCATGGCCTCCTACAAAAGCAACGACAGTAAATGGATCTTCATCATAATGATTTTTTAAAAATTGTGCGGTATAGGTAACGTTCCATTCATCCGGTAAATTTTCCTGAAGATTGCTTTGTAGATTCAAAACTCCGTCTCCATCTACCCAAAACATAGAAGCATTCGGATACACTTCCTGCCATTCCTCAAATACATGAGCAATGGTATCTTCTGATATTATTTGACTGGCTTCCTGATGCCAGTTTTCTTCTATTTCGTCATACGACTCCTGGCCATTTCCGGGCGAATCCGGATCTCCCATCAGATTAAAGAAAACAATAACAATAGTAATATAGGCGGCTTGAAATAAAAAAAGTGCAATGAGAATAATCAATATATATTTCGCTAATAAGGACTTCAAAAACCGTTTCATTTTTTCACCCGATAACCAATCCCGCGAATGGTTTCAATAATAGTCGGTTTCGCTGGATTTTCTTCAATTTTCTCACGCAAATAGCGGATATGCACCATCAATGTTTTATCCCCTTCCATAAAACGCTCTCCCCATACACCTTCATAAAGCTGTTCCTTCGTTAAAATCTGATTCAGATGACGAAGGAAGTATTGAAATAGCTGATACTGCTTCCCGGTCAGTAAAATTTCTTTCTCTGTCTGCTTATTGATAATAATCAACGATTTCGTATCTATTTGCAGATGTCTAATTTCGAGAATACCTTCTTCTTTTTGAAAACGGCGGAGCAAGGCATCCACACGTGCAGCCAATTCGTCGGGATGGAATGGTTTTGTAACATAATCATCCGCAAAGCTTAACCCCTCCAGTTTGTCCTCCACTGCAGAGCGTGCGGATAACATCACTATTGGCGTATCCTGGTTTGCTTTTTTGATCCGTTTTCCGATTGAGAAACCATCAAGTCCCGGCAGCATAATATCTAAAATAGCAAGGTCTATATTATTTAAATATTGTTCTAATTGGTTTCCGGATGTTAGCCAAGTTACATCATGACCTCTTCCTGTTAAATCTTCTGTCACCCATTGTCCGATTTCTTTTTCGTCTTCGATGTATAGGGTTTTTGCCATTTCCCCACCCCATTGGCATCTAATTTTTATTAGTATTATTGCTTCTATTTCATTTGTTTGCTGAATTATTTTAAAAGAATTTCATAAAGTGTTGTAATCCCTATTTAATAATCATAACAAGAGTTATTAGGAAGCGGACGAAAATCCTTCATTTTTAAACAAAATTTAAATAATACACTTAGCTTGTCTATACTTTATTCTTCTTTCTCTGCAATGACCTTTCTTACTTTAAATGGACAAAAATGTATGATGGTATCTTATTTTTTAAGCAGTTAATATGCTTTCAAATTCTACATAGATGCGTAGATGGAAATAAAATTGGTAAGTCGTTCAAGGTATGTATGTGGGGTAATTAGTTATGATTATCATTTGTATTTATGATAAAGTAGAATTATATTAATTGGTTATGCAGAACTTATCAGAATAGAGAAAAACATTTTATGAATATATTTCAAGCAAATTATTCTTTAAGAGGTGCTAACCTGAAGCAAACATGAATTACTAGGGAGGTTAGCACCTCTTAATTTATAAGGATTTCATGAGGTTTCAAATAAAAATGAATCAAAAGGCGGGAAGTTAGATTCTGGTTAGCACTTTATTGTTTATAAAGACTTGCTGTACATAGCTTTATTATGTACGCTTTCGCATCTTATGTGGGTGCGTGGATTGAAATCCAAATACCGCGTTGACTTAATCGCTTAGCCGGGTTTCGCATCTTATGTGGGTGCGTGGATTGAAATCACAAGAACTCAATCTAAGAATTATAATCATGTTTTCGCATCTTATGTGGGTGCGTGGATTGAAATCTCCACCATCGCCAGCCATTTTTGCGCTGGTTATTCGCATCTTATGTGGGTGCGTGGATTGAAATAGGAATACCGAATCACGTATGGTGCTGGCTACTTTTCGCATCTTATGTGGGTGCGTGGATTGAAATCGGCCAGAGGTCACGGTCATCTTCCGTGCCTTTTTCGCATCTTATGTGGGTGCGTGGATTGAAATAACGAATAACGGATTATCTCCGACTGCAATAACATTCGCATCTTATGTGGGTGCGTGGATTGAAATATACAGATGAACAAGTACCTGAAATGGGCATAACTTTCGCATCTTATGTGGGTGCGTGGATTGAAATAAAAGCGCATGACATAGAGATAGAGAATATTTCTTAGCACTTTGTGTAAGTGCATAAATTGAAATACACCCTATATAACACAATCAAAACTTCCAACTCAAGATAAAATAATTCCATTAAAAAACCATCCTCATACAATAAACTAATAATGAGGATGGACTTAATATTTTTATTCTTTTTTCCTAACCATAACGCAATATCCGCTCTGCAGCCTTTCTTGCACCAGCAATATTTCTAGAAACCGGCCCAATCTCCAGCTCGGCTAATGCTCCAGCTACAAAAAGTCCATTTTTCCATTCAAGTGACTTCGGAACAACCGGAAATCCGCATGGCGCGCAAGGCAATCCCATTTGCTTAATTATTGGATCTAGCCATTCCTTGCCTGGCATTGCAATTGCTGGACCCGTTGCCAGCATAATAGAGCTTTCCTTCAGCTTTTCTTGATTTTCCATAAAAAGCTGCATTTTCCCATCAGTATCTTCTCTTATGTCCTCAATACAGCCTGTATGAATATCTAGTCTTCCCAATCTCTCCTGCTTCAACAGTTTTAAATATAAATCCCTGGTGATAGAACCACGGTTCCTTGCTTTTTGTATAGTTTTTCGTCTTTCTTTATAGCTGGTCAGTTTATGGTACTTATTCAAATATTTAGGTCCAAGCCAGCCAGGATCGCTGTCAAAATGATGAATACGTAACGGATGCCGTTTCACCATGGTAACAGAATGAATGGATTCTTTTTGAGTAAGTGCATAAGCAAGGTGTCCTGCAGTCATGCCGCCGCCAATAACAATTACATCTCCTGTATCCGGGAGCCTGCTGTTCATTTCAAATATATGCTCCAGCGCTTTATTATCTCTATACTTCTCAGCCCATGATGGATAATGCGGCGTATGGTTAACACCCATAGCGAGCACCACCCTCTCACTAAAGAAACAACGTCCATCCTTAATACCAACTTTCCACCCCCGCTCTGTCCATTTAAGTCCATTTACCTCTCCCTGCAGCCAACATTCCATCACACCTGTTTCTTCCAGTAAATCTAGGCAATGCTGATTAAACATGTCTAAACGCGGCCGCTGATACCGCCCCTTAAAGCCCGAGGCATAATTGTTTACGGAAGAATATTTTTTTAAACTGTATGGATCGGTATGTAAATGATGAACTAAAGGGGAGCGTAAATATTCCATTTCAATCTTATCTGTAACTGTTCTCCATCTTTCCAGCGGCTGTTTATGAGAATCGATAATTAATAAATCTTTTCTCTCTGCTTTTTTCTCCTCAAGCAGACGGGAAGCTACGCAGCTTCCTTGAATTCCTCCACCAATTACTACCCATTTATACATGCCTATCCCTCTCTTCCTTTTCACACTAACCATAAACGTAATCATTACGATTTGATAATTAAAATTTTTTAGTATGGCATACATACTTAATCAATTATTCTGTCAGCCTCTAAATGTCTATTTTTCTTTCTAAGCTCTCATTTCACTGTCTCTTTTTGTTTACAATCCTTCTGTATAGAAATATTTCCTGTTTTCATTTGTCTCAAAAGCATCTGAAACAGCGTTTGTACAGTCAATCCAACGCGTTTCTGTGTTTACCTTTTCTATTCTGTTCTCTATTTTCTCTTCAATCTCTTTTAATACTTCTAAAAGTTCAGGTAAGGATAAGTTAAATTCTACAGCTACTTGCTTGTGTGGCGTTTCAGCCCGGAGTAAATCAACAAAATGTTCCGGTGTCAAAGCTCTCTCAGAAATTACATTTTCCATATTTATAACTTTCCCATATAATAATCGTTCCTCTTTTGAGAGGAAGCGGCTAATCACCTTTTCCAAAAGCTTTTTATCTAAGTAATTATCCATTTTAAGCACCTCACTGAAAACCAACTCGTTACAAAACGTAATAATTACGATTTGTAACGGAAATATTATTACTTTACCACGAAATATAAATAAAGACAACATATTCTTCTATAATTAGTTATGAACTTTAAACATTTTTATTTTATCCTACTTCCATAAAATGAATCAAATTTTATTTTACAATACAAAAAAGCTATCATACGCTAATTTAATAGCCCCAGATAGCTTTTTCTTCATTTACGATAAACAGAACTTAAAAATCATCATTAGGATTAAGACTATGCGTTGAATCAGGATACTCAACACTGCCGCCTGCACTTACAGTCATTGTTACGCTGAAAAGTGAGAAAACTACTAATACAGCAATTAATAATTTCTTCATCAAATCCCTCCTTTCATATCCAGAGCGTTTTTTATCTTAAAATAAGCTTGTTTATACTGCTTATTTTGAGAATAATAATTTGATAGTAATACATTATATCGAATGAGAATTTCTGTATCATTTCTCTTCTCAAAAAATGGAATAGCAACAGTTTCCAAATATTCTTTTATATCCTCTTCTTCCAATTGTAATCGAAGCACTTGAAACTTAATAACATGCTCCTTCAAATCAGACTTATCGGCAATCGTTTCTCCTTTGGAAATATACTGTGCTGCTTTTTCTTTATCCTTTATATTTAGATATAAATCGGCTAATGCCTCTATCGTATTTATATTATATTGCTCATCTTTAGAGACAGAGAGACTTCTCTGATAGTAAACAATTGCTTTTTCGATATCCTTCTTATCTTCAAAAGCAAGTCCCATATTATGATAAACTTTGCGAAGCAGGTTTGTATCATCTTTTACGACCTTCTCTATACGGTAATAATAGTCGATTGCTTCATCAAAATTTTTCATTTGATAGTAGTTAATACCTAACAAAAAATAACAAACTGTACATTGGTTATAGTTCATTTCCTGTAAGTATTTATTTAAAGCGGTTTCTAAATGCTGAATCGATTTGTATATGTTGCCCTTCCTGTTGTAAACCAGGGAGAGTTCATAATGAATATCTGCTTTATAAGGATAATTCAGCGAATTTGCCAATCCCAGATATAGCTCAAGCGCTACGTCATAATTGCCGGATACATAATGGTATAAGCCACAAACTCTATTAAATAACGGCATGATTTTCAGATTACCATACTCCTGTAAAGCTTCAACTTCCTGGAATTTTTCTTCCGCTTCTGTCTGTGTTGAAAATCTCAAAGTAAACCGTAATTGAATTAAACTGATCAGTAATTTCATACCGGGATCCAGTGAGTTCTTGTATTTTTCTAAAAACAATTGATAGGCTTCTTCTGCGGCTTTCCGGTTTTCTTTAATTAAATTATAAATTTCTTCTGCTTCCTGAACTACTTCATCACTCATTGCTTCATCTGTTTGAACTAATTCTTGGACACTTATTCCAAATCTTCGGGCCAGCAGCTGTAGGATCTCTTCATTAGGAACGACATTGCCGTTTTCAATCTTGCTGTAATAGGATACAGAACAAATACCTTCAACAATCTCTTGCTGCTTGGATTTTTGTTTGTTTCGTAAAAATTTAAGTTTTTGCCCTAAATCCAACATTCTCTCTCCTCTGTATGAAATTTCTCCTATTCTAAATGTAACATATTTCTAATAAAAATTAGAAGTATATTGCTAAAATTAAAATTTGTCTATATAACAATAATAACAAATTACATTCAGAAAAGTATAAAATTTAACTCAAAACGACAATATTATTCATTTTTCAGCACAAATTCTCAATTTCTCCTTATTTATTACATTATTTTTCTATTTTTAAAGCAAAAAGAAATAAACTGCTCTCTGACAACAGCAGTTTATTCATTCAATCCGTATTCTATTTTTAAACACTTTAATACATTAATATCCTCTCATACCTTATATCTATACAATTTGCTTTTGTTCCAAACATCTTTTTATTTCTTTATCAGGAATTAATTATTTAAGAATAAAGCCGATTTTCTCCGCCAGTTCTTCAACAGATTGCACCACCACTTTTGGAATGCATTCATTCTCAAGAAACGGCATCTCTCTTAATCTGTTTTCTTTATGCCATTTTTCTTCACATATTTTAATAAAACTTGGGTGTGTTGCCCTTTCATCAATCGGGTATGCTAAAACTTCAGCTGGCAGGGCCCTGTGAATAAAAACAGAAAAAACTCCTAATTTATTGGCCAATAATACATCATGGTCAATTCGATCACCAACGTGCGCTGTTATTTCTCCGTCATCCGACAGTTTTTTCAAAACGGCAGGATTCGGCTTGGCAAATCCTGCCGAATCGGATGTAATCACTTCATCAAATACTCTATCGAGACCCAGTTTCTGCAATACCGGGAGCTGATACTTTGAATAACCATTTGTTGCAGCTGCAAGATGGAAGCCTTTTTCTTTGATTCGTTTCAGATAGTCCAGCATATTATCTTCCAGCAAATAAATCTTCGGAGACTCAGAATGCTTGATAACCATCCTTTCTATATCTATAACTGAACCTGCTCCTAAATTCCCTGCTACGCCAGTTATAATATCATCCCAATCATATGCTTCTAAAAATCGCTCTTCACTCATTCTTTGTAAGTGCTCGCTGACAATCAAATCCAGAATATCCTCTTCCGTATCTGTTTCCTTTTTCAACATATTCACAATCTCCGGAAAAACCCATTTTCCGAAGGGATTTTGCATTATTGTTTCATCAAGATCAAATGTAATCCATTTTGTTCCCACTTATTTCACGGCTCCTTCCGTTAAGCTATCCATAAACTGCCTGGAGGCGAATAAAAATGCGACAATCATCGGTAATGACGACAAAGTTAAACCCGCAAACAGCAGATTCCATTGTGTATCATACTCACCGAATAATGTTAACATCCCCAGAGGAATAGTTGATAATGAATCGGTTCGAATAAATATTAACGGATAGAAAAAGTCATTCCAGACATTAATCAGGTTTACAATACCCACAATTGAAATAGCAGGTTTCATTATCGGCAGTACAATCCGGTAATACACTTGAAAATCATTACAGCCATCTAATCTCGCAGAATCCTCCAAGGCTCTTGGAACTGTACGGAAAAAACCATAGAACAAAAATACTGCGAATGGAATTCCACCGGCAACATAGATAAAAATTAAAGCAAATAGGGTATCTACTAAACCTAATTTCAGCATCGTCATATAAAGCGGTATAACAGCCAGCTTCATCGGAAGCATAAGCCCTATCATGAAAAACGCTAACAAATAAGGATTCCATTTAAATCTATATCTTGAAAGATAATATCCAGCCAAAGACGATACAAATAGTACAATAAATACAGAAGCTGAACTGACAATGATACTATTAATAATATAATTGGAAAAATTGACGACTTCCCAAACCTCTATATAGTTATCTAAATTGAAGGAAGTTGGCAAACTTAAAGGATTTGTAAAAATCTCTGCATTTTCTTTAAATGAAGAAACAATCATTAAAAAAATCGGATAGCCAAAAACAAACGTAAATAATGCTAAGACGGCGTACTTTATGATTTGTAATAACGGATTAGTTTTCATCTTCTCTCCTCCTTCACTATTTTACCTTTCGAAGTCTTTCCGCTTGAAGACAAATAAAATGATACTTGTCGCCATGCCGATAATAATAAATAGAACGACTGCAACTGCTGAACCGAGTCCAATTGCCTGCCCTCCATCAACTGTTCCGAAAGCTAAACGGTAAAAGAAGGTTGTCAGTACATCCGTTGAATAATATGGCCCTCCCGAAGATCCCTGCATAGCAAATACATATTCGAATGTTTCAAATGATCCTATAAATGTCAGCACTGTCATAATCATTAGGGCCGGTCCAATCATAGGAAGCGTAATTCTAAATAAAACAGTAAATGAATTAGCTCCATCAATTCTTGCCGCTTCAAAAATTTCCTTATCAATCGCCTGCAGACCAGCTAAAAATATCAGCATAGAAAATCCGATGGACGCCCAGCTGTCAACAAAGATAACACTTAAGAGTGCAGTACTCATATCCCCCAGCCAGGGTCTTGTGAATGCCTCCAGGCCGATTGCTTCCAGCAGTGTGTTAAGCGCACCTCTGGTCGGGTTTAAAATTAGGCTGAATAAAAACCCAATGACAATAACAGACAATAGCTTCGGCAAGAAGAACATGCTTTTAAAAAACTCTTTACCTTTAATTTTACTATGTATAATTAAAGCTAATATAAGTGAGATAACTAGTTGGGTAAGTACTGTAACGAAAAAATAAATCCAGTTATGACTAAATGCATTCAGGAAAAAATCCTTGTACGGTTTTTCTGTAAATAACGTTATAAAATTTTGAAACCCTATAAAATCCATCCGTTCAAATCCATTAAACGAATAAAAGCTGTTCAAGGCAGCCGAAATTAATGGATATAACTGAAAAACACCATAAATCAGTGCAGCAGGAAGTATGAATAAATGAACAAGATGCTTTTTATATCTATTTTTCTGCTTATTTTTAGCCATGGAGTCCACCCTCCCAAAAGGTGAATACACAACCAAAGCTGATTGTGTATTCGTTTTTTATTTAAGTGTGTGTTCAAAAAGTCCTGTAACTAGGATTAAGAAGTTCAAGGCGACTAATTTTTTACGAACGGACTTCCACAGGATGTGGTGACTTCTGTATTGTCCACAAATGTTCTCGGTGGAGCGAGTAATCGCAAAAGCTCTTCGATGGGACGAGTAATCGCAGTCCCAGTCCCATCGGAAAAAGTTAGTCGACGCACTTCTCACGTGTTGTGGTGGCTTTTACGTTGCCCACACGACGTGGGCGCTCTTAGTAGAAGATCCTCTTATCGCCGTGTCATCTTTATTGGACTTTTTGAACATCCTATTTACGTTACTCATCTTCCTCAATCATCTCTAACTCCTCTACTCCCTCTTCTGCAGCTCTCTCTGCATTTTCCTGTGATTGTTCAAGCAATTCTTCCTTTGTGACCTCCCCTAAATACATCCCCTGTAATCCGTCCTCAAAAATACCTTTTGTTGATGGGGAACCTAAACCATACTCAACAAGCATAAGATAAGGAGTTGAATTAGCCTCCGAAGCCTCCATAATTTGTTTGACAATATCATGTGATGCAGTTACGCCCTCTACAGCACTAACCCGGCTTAAATTATCAGTAAATAATTGCCCGAATTCCGGGCTGGCCATAAATTCCATAAACTGCAGGGCTTCTTCTTCATGTTCTGTACCTTTTACAACGCCATATGAACCATCCACCCAATTCATGACTAATGGATCATCTGAACCTTCCTCCTTAAATCCGGGAATTACGCCTATGGAAAGATCAGGGTTACTATTTTCCAATACTTCTAATTGAAAATCTCCATTTACATACATTGCTGCTTCTTCTGTATAAAATAATGCTTGTGAATCAGCATCATCTAAAGCCATAAAGCCGTCAGCTATATATTCTGTAAGCTCTTCCATTCTATCTAAGGATTCCATCATTCGAGAATCTGTTAAATCGGCTGCTCCCTCTGTTATATCTGATACAAATTCATTACCTCCATATGCCGTTGGAGTTATAACCCCGTGCAGCATAGATAACAGCCATGCTTCTCTCCCGCCTACAGATAATGGTGTAACGCCATTATTCTTTAATTCCTGACTGACTTCTATAAAATCATCCCATGTTTCAGGGGGATCCAGCCCATGTTCATTAAAAATATCTATATTGTAATAGATCAGACCAATATTTAAAGACAAAGGTATTCCATAGGTATTTCCGTCACTTCCCTGCGCAGCTTCTAAATATGATTCGTCAAAGTTATCAATACCTTCTATATCATCTAAAGCCACTAAATATCCATTGTCTGCAATTGTCCGGGCACCAGTATAAGGTCTGAGCTGCACAATGTCAGGTCCTGTTCCTGATACTAAGGCATTGGTTAAGATAGTATTATATTCCGTAGCTTCAAATGGATTAAATTTAATTTTAATATTTGGATTTTCTTCCTCAAAAGCAGCGATTATCTCCTCATATGCAGATCTGTCCTCTGTTCTCCAGCTATACATTTCTAGTTCTACGGCATCTTCATTTGAATTACCGGAACTATCCTCGCTTCCGCATCCAGCAGCTATCCCGCTGAATAAGATAAAGAATATTCCAATAAACAGCTTTTTCTTCATTATTGAAAACCTCCTCTGTGTTTTATCACAGCGCGACTCTTTCTTCTGAGATGAATAAACGCTGCAGGACGCTTTTTTAGAAGCGCTGCCAAAATATTAAAGAAAATTTATTGACTGCTTATTCTCAATAACGGAAGACCCAAAGTTCTCCAATTACCTTTACTCATCTTCTTCAATCATCTCTAACTCTTCTACTCCCTCTTCTGCAGCTCTTTCAGCGTTTTCCTGTGTTTGTTCGAGCAGGGCTTCTTTCGTAATTTCTCCCAGATACATTCCCTGCAGTCCGTCTTCAAAAATAGTTTTTGATGTCGGCGAGCCCTCTCCATAATGGACAAGCATAAGGTAAGGTGTAGAATTTGCTTCTGAAGCCTCTGTCACCTGCTGAACAATTTCGTGTGTAGCTGTTACTCCATCTACAGCACTAACACGACTCAAGCTATCGCTGAACGTTTGTCCGAACTCCTGCGATGCCATAAATTCCATGAATTTCAGAGCCTCTTCCTCATGCTCTGTCCCTTCAACGACTCCGTAAGAGCTGTCCACCCAGTCCATTACCAGCGGTTCTTCTGCATCCTCCTCCTTGAATCCAGTAATAACACCAACAGGAATATCTGGAATGTTATTTTCAAAGGTTTCTAATCGATAGTCTCCATTAATATACATCGCTGCTTCTTCCGCATAAAATAGAGCTTGTGCGTCATTATCATCTAAAGCAATAAAATCATCCGGCAAAAATGCTGTAATTTCTTCCATTCGATCCAGGGATGCCAGCATGCGCTCGTCCGTTAAATCAGTATTTCCTTCTGTTAATTCATCTACAAATTCGTTACCTCCGTATGCTGTCGGCGAAATAACACCGTGAAGCATCGATAATAAATATGCGTCTCTTCCCCCTTGAGCTACAGGAATAATATCATTAGCCAATAATTCCTCACTAACGCTTACAAAGTCCTCCCATGTCTCTGGAACATCTAAACCATACTCTTCAAAAATATTCTGATTATAAAAAATGACACCTACATTTAAAGATAATGGTATTCCATAAGTACTTCCGTCACTTCCCTGTGCTGCCTCTAAATAAGAATCATCGAAGTTTTCAATGCCTTCTATATCATCTAAAGCCACTAAATATCCATTATCGGCAATTGTCTGGGCACCTGAATATGGTCTCAGCTGCACAATATCAGGTCCTGTTCCCGAAACCAGTGCGTTGGTTAAAATCGTATTATATTCCGTAGAATCAAACGGATTGAATTTAATTTTAATACCCGGATTCTCTTCTTCAAATGCAGCAATTATCTCCTCATATGCAGACCTGTCTTCTGTTCTCCAGCTGTACATTTCTAGTTCTACTGCATTTTCATTCGAGCTGCCGGAGCTGTCTCCGTTTCCACATGCAGCAAGTATTCCGCTGCATATAATTAAAAACATTCCAAGCAATAGACTCTTCTTCATTACTAAAACCTCCTATTAATTATTAAGATTTGTATAATTCCTAAATTATCCGGAGCAGCAATATGCTTATCCTCCCATGTATGTCTACTCTTTGCTCCATTCACTCAACGCTTTAACAAAGTTCCCCTGATGCTTCTTCAATCTTTCTTGAGCTATTTTTGCATCAACATCAAACATCAGCATCAGTATAGCTGCTTTCGTATCTCCATCTGCTTTGTCATAGACCTGGCCGGCCTCTTTATCGCTTGCCTGAGTCAATTCTTTAATAATAGATATAGCTCTATTTCGCAGCTTCTTGTTTTTGGCTTGTAAATTAATCATCAGATTTTCATATACTTTTCCCGTCCGCACCATGGTTACTGTAGACAGCATATTCAACACCAGTTTTTGAGCTGTTCCCGCCTTTAACCTTGTTGATCCGGTTAAAATTTCCGGGCCTACAGGAAGCTCAATAGCAATATCCACTTCCTCTGATAATCTAGTATTCTCGTTACAGGAAATTCCAATTGTTTTTAATCCTAATGCTTTTGCCTTCTTTACTGCTCCCAGCACATAAGGAGTCTGCCCGCTTGATGCAATCCCTACAACTACATCACCCAGGTTGGCAGCTTCCCTTACATCCTGCTCACCAAGCTGATCATCATCTTCTGCATTTTCGATAGCAATACGCAGTGCTTTATCTCCACCAGCGATAATCCCTTGAATAACATCAGGAGCTACACCAAAAGTTGGCGGGCATTCAGATGCATCCAAAACACCCAGCCTGCCGCTTGTTCCTGATCCTAAATAGATTACTTTATGCTTTTTCTCAATTGCTTCTACCATAGCTTCTACAGCCTTCTCTATTTGCGGCAAAGCTTTCTCTACAACACCAGGAACTGTTTTATCCTGTTTATTCATCATCTGTAAAATTTCATAAGTTGACTTTTCATGTAGGCGGTTCGATTCTTTATTTCTCATCTCTGTCTGCATACACATACATCCCTTCTCTTCTGAAATATCCTGGCAGCTTACTGGCTGATTAATGTTTCATAAACCAGCGTGTGAAACTTTCTTCTGATTTCAGGTAATCGATGCTCCCTCCCGTAATGGACCATGTTAGTTAGCAAGACGGTAATAATTTCTTCTTTTGGATCAATCCATAGGCTTGTTCCAGTAAACCCGGTATGGCCAAAAGAACCGTTGGACCAGGCTGGACCGCAAGTTGCTCCAATAGATTTGTCACATAATACTTCAAAGCCCAGACCCCGATTTTGAATCACATTTTCTTTGATTAAAGCCATTGTCTGGGGTTTTAAAACCGACTGTGTTTCCGGATACAGCCAGTAATTTGCATAGGCTGCTACATCCTTAACAGTTGAAAATAAACCTGCCGAACCGCTGACCCCTCCCAGATGGAATGCCTTTTCATCATGAACCTCACCATGCACATATTTCTCATTAACTTTCTCAGTGGCTGCAATTTTATTTTTCTCAATCTGTTCAGGCAGGAAGTCCGTATCTGTCATGCTCCATGGTTGATATAACTCTTTTTGGGCAAATACATTCAGCTTCTGCTTCGTTATTGTTTCTATTAATTTTCCCAGTATAATCATGCCGATATCACTGTATAATACTTGGGTATCAGGAGGTTGAACTGCTTTGCAATTCAGAACTTCCTTCCATACATCTCTTTGTTGATAGCGGTTTTTAAAGGCTAAATCTGCAGAAACGCCTGATATATGCTGCAGGAAATGGCGGATAGTAATGTCTTCCAGAGGAAATTCGGAAAGATATTTACTCACCGTATCATCTATATCCAATTCCCCTTGTTCATATAAAAATAAAATACTAGGCAGTGTACACATGACTTTTGTTAAGGAAGCTAAATCAAAATAAGTATCTGCTGTAACTGGAATACGTTCCCCCTGATTGTTTAAAAATGAGCCTGCACTGCTTAATGTCTTTCTCTGCTTCCCGTGCTGAATAAGATAAACTGCTCCAGGAATTTCATCTTTCGCTATCAATTCCTCCAAATACTGTTCATAAGCATTCATTTACAAACCTCTTTTCTGCCGGCCACTTGTATTTGTAAGCATTGTTTCAATTTGTTCTGCAGAATAACCCTGCTGTTTAAGAACGAGCACAATACTTCCGACAACGGGATGCCTTTGTGCTTTGATTACCTTTACTGATGAAATCGCAGCTAATTCAGCTGTTACTTCTTTGACTATAAAATCATTTTGAAAAATTCCTCCGGCCAGTACAAATGGAATATTCTTTACATCTGTCTGGAACAATTTTTGAAATAAAATCCCCCCGCGCCGGGCTATCCCCTTAGCAGTCTCTCTGATAATATTTATAGCAACTTCATCTTTTTGATTTGCTGCCTGAAAGACATAACTTGCGAACGCTGCTATCCGCTGCTTCTCAAAATCCTGATAAAGAATAGGAACCAAATCTTCCATTCTGTTAATAGTCTCCCCTTCTAGGATGAGACTTGTCAGCATTGTTTCAGGCCCTAATCCATCTAATTCATCAAATACAGCTATCAAAGCCTGGGAGCCTATATGATAACCACTGCCTGGATCACTGCCTACTAAATGTCCCCATCCTCCGACACGGACTGTTTTTGCTTGATGGACGCCAATGGTGATTGCCCCTGTTCCACAAATAGATACGATGCCATCCCTGCCAAGTGTTTCTGAATAAAGGGCTATTTTTCCATCATTTTCAACTACGAATTCTTTTATTTTATGTAAACACAGAGAGGATTCTTGAAAGTACTTTAACCATTTAATCTGATCTGCTTTTCTTCCCAGTCCTGCAACCCCCAGACCGATTGATAATTCCGTATTTTCAGATAAAAAATGAGCTTCATATGCTTTGTTTATAAGACGATTAACTACCTCCACAGAATGCGCATAGCTGGTGCTATGCGGATTTGCAGCATCTTCCTCCTCTTCCCATATGAATCCTTTCTCCTCATGAAATAAACTTGCTTTGGTTTTTGTACCGCCGCCATCAATTCCTAAAATATACATCTCTCTTCACCCTTTTTTAGGATTTCGAAATTCTCTTTGTAAAGCTTCTCTCGTCTGATTCAGGTAATGGATTGTGGCATCATAATTCCTTGAAGCAACACCCGTAAACAAAATATCAATGATATTAAGCTGTGCAATTCTTGATGCTGTTGCTGCACTTCGAACCAGATCGGACTCTACGGATGAAACACATAGATGAATATCCACTAATTCAGATAACGTATTTTTTCCATATCTTGTAATTGCCACTGTTACAGCATTATTTTGTTTCGCATTCCTGATTGCTGAGAGTACATGCTTGGTCTCTCCTGAATAAGAAATTCCGACAGCAACATCATTCTCTCTAAGCGTCACCGACGAAGTTAATTGTAAATGTGCATCCTCGTATGCGGTACAGTATTTATTAATTCTCAGGAACTTCTGCTGTGCATCCTGAGCAATAACCTGTGATGCTGCCGCTCCATAAAAATCAATTCTGTTTGCTTTATTTAAAGCTTCAATCGCTCTCTCTACACTATTTATTTCTAAAATTTTTAATGTCTGTCTGATTGACTCAATATTTTTTTGTGAAACTTTCTCAATCAATGAATTGACATTTTCATCAGATATAATTTCATTACCGTTATAGATATTTAATTCACTGGTCTGCAGGTCTCCAGCAATTCGCAGCTTTAAATCCTGAAAACCGGAAACTCCTATATTCTTGCAAAGACGTGTAATTGCAGCCTGACTTGAGCCACTCCGGTTCGAAAGCTCTTTAATCGATAACCGTACAATCTCCTCAGGGTTTTCTAATATATAAACTGCAGCATTTTTTTCAGCCGGTTTTATGTGATTCATCGCTTCTCTTATTCGAATTAGACCATCATTATTCATAGTTTTGTAAACCCTTTCACATATGATTTATATGGAGTATATTACAGTTGAAATTTAATGTCAATATTTTTATAATATTAAAATTAAATTTCAAATATAGTATTTCATCACATATAAATGCAGATTTTATATTTTTGAAAATTTGTTATTACAACATGCAAAAGCTGCCTGCCTTACAAGAGCATAAAACAAAACCCGGTCTGCTTCACAACTTCGACAGCAGACCGGGTTTCCTACGACTAATATTTTTATATTTTCATTTTACAATTTACCATTACATGTTTACGCCGACTCCCGGCCCAAACGGAATTCCTAAAAGCGCAAAGATAATCAGCATAACCACCCATATTCCAAAGAATGAAAGTGCGTATGGGAGCATCATGGAAATAAGTGTACCCAGACCTGTATTCTTCTGATAATTCCTCATCACTGCAAGTACGAGCAGAATATATGGGTTCAGCGGTGTAATAACACTCGTTGATGAATCAGCAATACGATACGCCGCCTGGATAAATGCCGGATTATAATCCAGCAGCATAAACATTGGTACAAATATTGGTGCCATTAAAGCCCATTGTGCAGAGCCGGAAAATATAATTAAATTCAGTAAGGTCATTAGCACTGAGAATGCAATAACAATAGGCAGCCCTGTTAAATTAATAGAAATCAATGCGTCTGCACTATTTACAGCAATCCATGTTCCCAGGTTACTCCAATTGAAATAAGCAATAAATTGAGCTGCAGCAAATATTAATACAATATAGCCTGCCATCCCTTTAATGGATTCTGCCATATAGGTTACAACATCATTTTGTGATTTAATTTTTTTGGTGGTTATTCCGTATGCTGAACCTACCGTAATAAATAACAAGAGGATGATTGGCACGATATTACTTAAAAGCGGGGATGGTATAAGTCCGCCATCTTCATTTGTCAGGCTGGAGCCGGGAAGGAAAATTAAAAGCAGTACAACAGCTATATAAATCAGAGCAGCTATAACAGCATTCCGTAAGCCTCTTAATTCCAGCGCTGTCACTTCATTGACTTCTTTCTCAACATTTCCTTTGTATTCTCCAAGTCTTGGCTCCACCAATTTATCAGTTATTAATCCTCCGACAATTGTCATGATAAAAACAGAGGCTGCCATGAAGAAGTAGTTATCGACAGGTGTCACAATAAAGCTTTCATCAATAGATTTTGCTGCTTCTGTTGTAATTCCGGATAAGAGTGCATCTGTACCTGTCACAAGGATATTTGCCGTGAATCCGGAGCCGGCACCCGCAAAACCTGCCGCCAATCCAGCAAGAGGGTGCCTGCCAATGGTATAGAAGACCATTGCTGCCAACGGTGGAATAAGGACAAATGCCGCATCAGAAGCAATGTTCCCTAGAATACCAACAAATACTACTGCATAGGTTATTAAAGACTTCGGAGCCTTTAGAATCGAGCTTTTAATTGCCGTTTCCAACAATCCAACTTTATCAGCAAGGCCGATACCAAACATCATTACCAACACAAGCCCTAAAGGAGCAAACCCTGTAAAGTTGCTTATCATAGAGGATAGTATAAATTCTAACCCCTCAAAAGACAGCAGGCTTTTAATTTCGAGCATTTCTCCCGTCCCCGGGTGCTCAACCGTTGCTCCGAACCAATGAAAAATCATCGATAAAATCATTACAATTCCAGCTAGATAAATAAATATAAAAAACGGTTCAGGCAGCTTATTACCTATTTTTTCAATAACATTTAAAAGGCCTTTGCTTTGCTGTTCTCCGTTATCTGTATTATTTCCATTTTTGTTTTCTTCGGACATACTGTCACCTCACTTATGCTGCAAATAATTTATGATATCAATATATACTGATACAGCTGTCCGAACAGCGTCTTCATCTATATCAAAATTTGGATGATGATGCCCGGCCGGTAACAAACTAGGGAAAACCATGTATGTGGCAAGCCCGCCATTTTTCTGAACATGGTCAATCATATATGACGCGTCTTCAGAAGCTTTCAATGGCAGCACATCATAAATTTCTTTTACATCTAAATTTTTTTCACATGCATCTTTTACAATTTGAATCCATTCTGCGTCACACTTAGATCCCAATCCCTGCCCCATAAACCGGATACTGGCTTTGACATCGTGCATGGCAGCTGCTGCCTGAATAATTCTCACTGCTTCATCGTACATATATTGATTTAACTCTGTCGTTTCTCCCCGTGTTTCCACCAGCATTACAGCTTCATCTGCAATCACATTCCGTCCGCTGCCCCCAGATAAACGACCTACATTAATTCTTGTTGTCCCATCTCTATGCCGGGGGATAGCATTTAATTGAAGCAATGCTGTTGCCGCTGCAGTTAAGGCATTTTTCCCTTCATTGGGCTCTACACCTGCATGTGCAGATTTTCCTGTGAAGGTTACATCAAATTTTGTGCTTGCCAGTAATTGATCAGCTGTTGCTGCTATACTGCCTGCCTGTAAAGAATTAATGCCCAGATGACCACTCATAAAATAATCTACCTTATCCAGCCAGCCTTTTTGAACAATACTGTTTGCTCCTCTTAAGCCTTCCTCAGCCGGCTGAAAGATAATCGTGAATTTCCCTGTCAGCTCATCCTTATGTGCATCCAGGTATTTTGCAACAGCAAGACCAATGCTAATATGCCCATCATGCCCACATGCATGCATTTCCTTTGGATGCTGTGAGAGAAAGCCTTTATCAAATGGCACATGTCCTTTTTCATCGGACTCAGTGATAGGCAAGCCATCAATATCATATCTCATCGCAATGTGCGGACCTTTTCTTCCAGTATCTAATACTGCCACTACTCCTGTATGACCGCCATCAAGCTTTTCAGCAAAAGCTTCTGGAACACCATATGCTATTGCCCTTTCTTTACTTGCTTCGATTTCTCCCGCTGTTGGAACTCCATAGCGTTCATCGCTTTCTAATATTTCTCTTCCAATATATAAATCAAAAGACAGACTTTGCAATAATTGATAAATTTCATAAGTAGTGATAAACTCCGTAAATCCAACCTCTGGAAAGATGTGAAACTTCCTGCGTACATCAACAGCAAACTCCTGCAGTTCTTTATGCATTATTTATCCCCCTTGAGTGTCTGTAGTGTATCGATAGCTGCTTGTGTCATTGTCGTAACACCGTATTCTACAGCATCTTCATTGAAGCGGAACGCCGGGTTGTGTAATGGCTTCTGGCCTTCACCGACAGAGCTCCCCAGCCAATAATAGACACCAGGATATTTTTGCAGGAAGCGGCTGAAATCTTCTCCTGCCAGACTCGGATTCAGTACTGGAGCAGCTTCTTCCCCATACAGACCGGTTACGGTCTTTCGTATTTGTTCAGCCCACTCTGGGGTATTTATTGTGGCCGGGTAACCGTCCAGGTATTCAATTTCGACTTCTGCTCCCATAGCCGCTGTAACATTTTTTACTATCTCAATGAATCTTTGCTTAATCATTTGTTTCGTTTTATCAGATTGTGTTCTGACCGTCCCAAGAATTTCTGCTGTTTCGGCTATAACATTATGCTGTGTCCCCGCTGTAATCTTTCCGACTGTCACTACAGCTGGTTCAAAGGGATCTGCATTCCTGCTTGTAATTGTCTGCAATGCATTGATCACCTGATTAGCCACAATAATAGCATCAACTGTATCATGTGGCATCGAGGCATGTCCGCCAGAACCTTTAATAGTTAATTTAAATCGGTCAGAGTTACCCATAATTGGTCCAGCCATCACGCCAAATGTACCTACCGGCAAGCCTGGCCATACATGCTGGGCGATTAATACATCCGGCTCATGCACATCAAAAACACCATCATCCATCATCTTTTGGGAACCGCCGGTCGGCGACTTCTCTTCAGCAGGTTGAAAAATCAATAAGACCTTCCCAAAAATCTCGTCCTTCCTGGCCAATAGTGAACGAGCCGCACCAATAAGCATTGCTGTATGAGCATCATGACCACAAGCATGCATAACCCCCGGATTTTTAGAGCTGAAGGATTCTCCAGATATTTCATCAATTGGCAAAGCATCTATATCTGCTCTCAGCCCAACTGTCTTACCCGGATGAGATCCTTCAATTACTCCTAATACACCTGTTCCCGCATATCCAGCTGTATAAGGTATTCCATATCTATCTAACTCTTCTTGTATTATTTTGGATGTTTCAAATTCTTTATCACTTAATTCTGGATTTTCATGTAATAAACGGCGAAATTTAATAACATCTCCGACAATATCAGTGCGAACTGACATAACATCACTCCTCTTTATATATTTGGAAATTTCTGTTTTAAGTCTAATGAACACAACTCCAAATGTCAATTTACTTAACACAGCCCTGCTTCTTTATTATTATAATTAAGGACTGTTTCAGCATACCATTTAAAAATTGATTTGTTCACCTTCTTCCAATGTAATTATTTTTTGTTATATAATAAAGACTACTAATTACTGAGAGCTATTTCATTCCACAAATAAGGAGCTTACTATGCCAATCTTCATACATTATCAAACAGCTTCAAAAGAATGGGAGCAAACAGAAAATACCAATGCTGTACCAGACGATGCGCTTTTTATATGGTACGATTTTATTAATGCAACCTCAGAGGAAAGCGAACTGCTTGCTTCCAAATTTCATTTTAATACGCTGGCCATAGAAGATACGATAAAGACTGTTTCACGTCCAAAATTTAAAGAATATCAAGAATACCAATTCTTAGTCTTACACCTGATAAATCCAAAAGATTACCGTGCACAAGCTATTAATCTCTTTATGAAAGATAATATCCTTGTAACCTATCATCAGGACAGGCTGAAAAAGCTGGGCAATATAGAAAAAGCTATTCAGAGGCGCTACCCTTCCCAGCTTGTTACACCCGCAGATATCGCTTTTATTATTTTAGATCTTATCGTCGATAGTTATTTTGAATACGTGTACCATATCGAAGACGAAGTTTTTTCTTTTGAAGACCGGCATGTTAATGATGCTACAGATAACAAGCTGATGGAGGATGTATTCCAGATCCGTTCGCTTATTATTAAACTCAAACGCGTCACCGTACCGATGCAGGAGCTTATTCAGCATGTAAAAGACGAAACATCCTTCATAAAAACAAAGAAGCAGAAAATGTATATACACCATATTGAGGACCATATTATTAAACAGATGCATATCATTAAGTCCGCACAGGAAATGACTGGAGATATTCGGGATAACTATGATTCTTTAAACTCCTACCGCTTAAATAATGTTATGAAAATATTAACGCTGGTTTCTGTTATCTTTCTTCCTCTGACATTAATTACTGGAATTTATGGCATGAACTTTCGGAATATGCCAGAATTACAATGGGATTTTGGCTATTTTGCAGTTCTTGCTGTTATGCTGTTTATCAGTGTTATACTTATTATTTATTTTAAATTTAAGAAATGGTTTTAATAGAAGGGAGACAATTTTTATGTCTTTCTTTTTTTATTTTGAATCCCCTTCTTTCTCTACCCTTCCAATAAATACGAATGATATACTTTATCTAAATAAGAAAATCCAATCAAATGGGGGATCTCTATGAATGACAAAAAATCACTAAGCAGCATTGAAAAAGCACTGCAGCTCCTTAACTGCTTCTCAGAAAAAAAGTTTCAGATGACCGCTGAAGATTTGGCGAGAACTACTGGAATCCCAAAGTCATCAGTATTCCGTATGCTTGCTACATTAGAAGATTACAACTATATTAAACGAACCAAAACTGCCCATAAAACATGGTATAGTCTTGGTTTCTCTTTATTTGAAAAAGGAATGATGGTACATCGCCAATTTAATATTAGAGATTATGCAAGAAGCAGAATGGAAGAGCTTCGTAATGAGTGGAACCTGAATATACAATTAGCTGTCCAGGATGGGCATGATGCTTTATACATAGAACAAGTCCCATCCTGGCGGCCTATACAACTATATCCTGCTATTGGCAGAAGGGCTCCTCTCTACGCAGCTTCATGCCCAAGAACACTTTTAGCTTATATGGGGGAAAGCGAGCGAATCGCTATCCTCCATAAAGCAAAATGGACAAAGTTCACACCAGCAACACCAGCTGGTATAGAGGAGACGGAAAAAGCAATTCAGCAAATTATAGAGACAGGTTATAGTATCAGCAGAGGAGAGCTTATCGAAGGAACAACTGGGATCGCCGTCCCCATTTTTGAACCGGTAACTAATAATATTCTGGCTGCTCTAAGTATAGCTGGATTAGATACAGATTTTGAAAAAGATGAACTTTATTATATTAAGATACTGAAAGAAACAGCAAAAGAAATCCAGGATTCAATAAAAAAGTGAAAATTTTAATATATTCAATAGATTTATTTTTCTGATTCTTATATAATGGATTTCAAATATCATTATATGAGATGGAGGTTAAATTATATGGCCGTTGCAAATAACAGCACGACAAGCAATCTGAAACGCGGCTTGGGATTTGTTGATTTATGGAGTGTCGGAGTAGGTGCTCTCATTGGCGGAGGAATATTCACGGTTATTGGACCCGCAGTGGCCGAAGCTGGTCCTGGTTTATTTATTGCCTTTATTATTGCAGGAGTAGTTGCGACACTCTCCTCTATGAGCTACGCGGAATTAGCTTCTATCTGGCCTTATCAAGGGGCTTCGTATGCCTATTCTAAGTTTGCTTTTGCACCAATATCCTCTCACTTAGGAAAATTAGTTGCTTTATGGTGTGCAGGATTATACTTCTTATCATTTTCTTTTGCTGCTGGTGCAGTAAATCTGGGCTTTGCGGGGTATTTTAATTTCATTTTTCCGAACCTGCCCCCAACAATTGTTGCACCAGTTATTTCCATCGTTATCACCGGGCTGCTTTTAGTGGGAATCAAAGCCACCGGAAAGGTAAACACATTTTTCTCTATTATTCAAGTAGTTGCATTGTTTGCTATTGCTGTTATTGCCATTTCAGCTAACCCATTGGGACCATTTGAACACAATAATTTTTTACCTAATGGGTGGAGCGGTGTTTTTGCAGCTACTGCTTTGATCGCATTTGGACAAATGCAGGTTGAAGCCGTTTTAACACTTGGTGAAGAGGCCAAAAATCCGAGAAGAAATCTGCCGCTGGCACAAGTTTCTGCTCTCATCACTGTTGTTATTTTATATATTGTAACGGGGTATGGTGTGGTATCATCAGCAGACCCGGCAGAGTTGGCGGCCTCCAGTGCTCCTTTATCTCTAGCAATTGAAAATGTACTGCCGGGTATCGGCGCAGTATTAATTGCCATTGCTGCATTAACGGCAACAGGGACTTCTACACTCGGCTGCTTACTCGGATCTTCACGAATGCTTTATGCCGGCGCACGTGAAAATGCATTCCCCCGTATTTTTGCAAAGGTGGGAGAAAAATCAGGAGCACCATATACGGCTATTATCTTTACTGGTATTATCGCCCTCCTAGCAACAATGACGACTGTACTGGGATATGCCAAAGCAATCAATTTATTAGTAAGTGCAGCCGTATTTGCAAACTGGTTTATGATGGCACTTATGAATATAGCTCTGGTGATAGTACGGGTGACCCGAAAAGAACTCACTCCCAGCTTTCGTTATCCTATAAATATTAGGAACATTCCAATATTAGCGATATTAGCAGCTATTGCCTGTATATGGATTCTCACATATATTGAACCGTTGCCTTTGCTGATCGGCTTTTCATGGATTGTTTTATTAACTATTTGGTATTTCGTCTATTCCAAAGACCGCTGGGATTTGTTAGATGAAGAGCAGATGAAAGAATTAACACGTAATACAGAAAAGGAGTCGAATTAAATGAAAAAATTATGGTTACAGGAAAATAAATGGGAAGATGTAGAAAATTATTTAAAGCAAAAAAGTACGATAATGATGCCATTTGGAAGTGTAGAACAGCATGCCAAGCATCTTCCGTTGGGAACGGATGCTTATCTATCCCAGCAAATTGCCGAAGATGTTGCCAAGGAAACTGGCACACTGATTGCTCCGCCAGTATGGACAGGCTGGGCGCCGCATCATATGGCTTATAAAGGAACTATTACATTACGCCCTGAAACATTAACAAGCATTGTTGAAGATATGTGTGAAAGTCTCATATATCATGGATTCAGTAAAATTATTTTAATCAATGGACATCGTGAGGCCAACTTACCTCCAATTAAAATTGGTATGACAAAAGTACGAAACCGGACAGGTGCTTTCCTGGCAATAGCTGATCCTTTCTATATTAATGCTGAAAAAGGAAAGGAGCTCAGTGAAGTTGCAGAGGGAGGTATTGGTCATGCAGAAGAACTCGAAGCCTCTCAAATGTACCATTTCTTCCCTGACCTTTGTTCACCAGAAAAAGCTGAAATTAATATCCCGAAGCACCATCGTTTTATGCAGCATGACCCTCATGTCTCCGGTGATAAAATGATTACTGCCAGTGATGTCGGCACATACAGGCAGGCAACAAAAGGAATCGGTATCATGGGGGATGCTACAAAAGCAGACGCAGTAAAAGGAAAAATCTATCATGATACTATGATTGCCAATATCGCTGAATTTGTAACCTATTGTGAAGAAAAGATAGATGTAGAAATCCGAAAAAAAGATATTCCTTTATAAAACAAAACTTCTTTCACGAACAGATTCTGAAAAATCCTGCAGCCGTTCAAATTAACTTAACGGCTGCAGGATTTATTAGATTCTTTATTATGAGAAGTATTTTCCCCCGAACCGACAAATGGAAATCATGTACAATCGAAATAACAGGACGAATCAGCATTTGAATACTACCGATTACGAATAAGACAGTTCCTGCAAACATTGTACTGTCTTTAAAGAACATAATGCTTCCCATCAGGAAAACTAATCCAAGAATCACATCATTAATCTGATAGAGCAGCTTATAAATCGAGGTTACTTTTAATTCCACCCGCTCCAGATGCAAATCCAGTTCCCTGTTATACTTATTAAACGACATACTGTTTTCCCTCCTTCCGAACTACCTTACCCATTATTAGGAAAGATGTAAATTTTTATACTTTGAATAACTGAAAACAGTGTCTATTTTAAATTTGCCTTCTTTCATCCTGATTCTTATTCATGTTATGATTTATTAAGTTGCATTATCGATCACTATAGACTACAGGCTGGTTGATCAGTCTAAAAGCAAATACGTTGGGAGCACATTTTATGAAACCACTTTTACTGAGTATATCCGGTTTAATGATTATTATATTTACAATTACCAGTTTTATTGTTTACCAAAAACCGGCTTTTTTTATGGCCTCTCCAGTTACTGGCTATTCTTCTTTTGCTCTTTACCACCAAAAGATTCAAGCTAATCAGTATCGGCATTACGGTTCTTTTGATAGCAGGTCAGTTAACCATGCTCTCCAGCAGCAATGAGCTTGTTAAAAGCGTGACAGTCCTTTCTCCTGATAAACAGCATGTTTTATCTATCAAAGAGAATATGCAAACAAATGAGATGATCTATTATCGTCCTTACTTCGGCATTTTTTGCCCGCGCACAGGAGAGACTTCCTTCTACAGTTGCAGGTGAGGTGAAAGTAGAATGGCTGGCGAAAACGTTATTGCTGCTGTCACTTATCAAACAATCGGTAATTCTATCCAGCAATTTATTGCTACTTACGGAGACAGAGGTGATGGAATGGAACAAGCTACTATTACATAGGAGCACAGACACATGGTGCATGGCAAGGTAAAAATGTAGATTTAACCAGCGATCCAGAGGGGATTACAATCACAGCTAATGGCGAAACAGAACATTTTGATCGGGAAAACACACAACAATTTGGAACTCTGGCCATTGTTTTAAAAAAGGATAACGCAGCTGCCTGGACTATCTCTTTGGATGAGAATATTACATTATACCGTGCTACGATGGAGGATAATGAACCCGTTAAGCTTCAAAGGAAAAACGAATTGAGTGCAAACAGGATTCTCACCGGCATAAGACCTTTACGTTGAAAGCTTTTTCAACGAATTGAATACAAACAAAGGAAAAGATGCCTATCTCCAGGCATCTTTTCCTTTGTTTTAAGAAGCTTTCTTCCAATCCGAAACATCCACTTCAAGCGGAATATTATTAGCGCGTGCTTTAACAGCAGCTTTAAAGAATAGAACAACCAGGATCGCTGCACCCACGAATCCACCGCCCCATGATATATTCATAGGTAAATTAAATCCGATTGGCTGTGATAAAATATAGGTAATCACCATAATCAGCATAAAAGTTCCCGGTATCAGCGCGACAAAATAATTCTTTCTGGCAATATAGAGGTACATCGATGCTACAAAGAGAGCAATTACTGCCGTCGATTGGTTTGCCCAGTTAAAATAACGCCACAATAAATTAAAATCAATTTGCGTTAAAACAACAGATACTGCGAATAACGGCAATGCAATCCACAAGCGGCTAGAAAACTTTTTCTGCGCAACTTTTAAATAGTCTGCAATAATCATACGCGCACTTCGAAAAGCTGTATCTCCGGAAGTTATTGGCAGTACAATGACACCAAGCACAGCAAGTGTTCCACCGATGGCTCCCAGTAATGTTGTCGAAGCTTCACTTACAATAGCCCCAGGTCCGCCCGCTGCTAAAATTTCGTTTAATCCATTATAACCGCTGAACATACTCATAGCAGCTGCAGCCCAGATCATTGCAATAATCCCTTCGGCAATCATCATACCGTAGAAAATTTTGCGTCCTTCTTTTTCTCTTCTTGTGGTACGTGAAATAATTGGTGTTTGTGTGGCATGAAAGCCGGATAAAGCACCACAGGAAATGGTAAAGAATAATAATGGAAAAATTGCAGCTCCCTCAGGATGGAAATTCTGGAAGGAAAGCTCTGGAATTGGAGCTCCTGTAACAACCAGACCAATTCCTACACCAAGTGCACTGATTAAAAGCAAAGCGCCAAAATAAGGATAAAGTCTGCCAATAATTTTATCAACAGGAAGTAATGTAGCTAAAATATAGTAAACAAAAATAAATGCAATAAAAATCCATAATGCTACACGTCCATCTGAAAGTAAATGAAGCAGACTTGCCGGAGTAGAAACAAATACGGTCCCAACTAATAATAACAGTAATACTGCAAACCCATTTACAACATGCTTCATAACCTTCCCCAGAAACTTACTCGCAAGCTCCGGTAAATGTGCTCCTCGATTACGAATGGAGATCATTCCTGTTAAATAATCATGCACTGCCCCTGCAAAAATACAGCCTACTACAATCCAGATGAATGCAGCCGGCCCATATAACGCTCCCATAATCGGACCAAATACCGGACCCGTCCCTGCAATATTCAAAAGCTGAATCAGTGAATTTTTCGGCGTGCTCATTGGAATATAGTCCACACCGTCTCCATTAACATAAGCAGGAGTTGGACGATCTTCCTTTACCCCAAACATTTTCTCAATAAATTTCCCATACGTAAAATATCCAATAATTAATAAAACAATTCCCGCCAGAAATGTATACAAATTTTCTCCCCCTTTATAAGCTTTACAGTGAACACGCTTTCATAAAGTATAAAATATACAAGATCAAAAGAGGAGAAATCAGGAACAAAAGGTTGTTTTTTAGATTTATCATGTTCTTTTAAGTCATTAAGATGCAACCGAAAGAAAAATTAAATCTCTAATTTTGTCCGTAATGCCTTTACATAGTTTCTGCTGACAGATAACGTGTCTTTGCTTCCCTCCAGCTGTAAGTGATACGCTCCGTTAAACCATGGTGTTAACCGCTGAATATGCTCCAGGTTAACTAAGAAACTCTTATGAATCCGGAAAAACCCATATGCCAGCAAGCGGTTTTCCAACTGCTTCAGAGGCATTTTTGTATCAAATTCACCCTGCCTGGTAACTAATTTTGTGCGTTTCTCTATTCGTGACATATATAAAATATCATTGAGTTCTAAATAATGAATATCTCCCTCCACATCTACTGCCAGCTTCCCAAGCATCTTTCCCGAATTCCCCTGTTCTTCCACACCAATTTTTTTCTCAAGCCTCTGGATTGTTTCCCCAAGCTGTTCTTCATCATATGGTTTTAACAAATAATCTACTGCGTCATATCGAAAAGCTTCCACAGCAAATTGCGGGTACGCAGTTGCAAATACCACAAACGGAGGTTTTTTTAATTTTTTGATTGCCTTTGCTACCTCCATCCCGCTCACCTTTGGCATTTCCACATCTAAGAAGATAACATCAGGCTGATGCTGCATCGTTTTCATAATAGCCTCTTCTCCTGATTCTGCTTCTTTAATGGATTGTATCTGCGGGAAATCACTCAATAAATGCTTTAACTCCTCTCGATTATACGGTTCATCATCAACGATTAGTACATTCATCAGCTGACCCATTGCTCTTTCCCCTCCTTATGCGATAAGACAAAATATATATTTGTTCCTTCATCCTGCCCTGTTTCAATCTGAAGCAAAGCCTCTTCTCCAAAAAGAATATTTAACCGCCGATTGACATTGTATAGCGCCAACCCGCTTCCAGTTTTTGAATCAATTGGTTTACGCCGTATTTGATTGACAACTTCCTTCTCTATTCCTTTGCCATTATCCTTAATGCCGATATACACACCTTCTTGCTGTTTTTTAATCACAACCTTTAAAATGCAGTCACTATCCTTATCTTTAAATCCATGCATGATTGCATTCTCAACAATTGGCTGTAAGGTTAAAGGAGGAATGATTTCTGATAATACCTCTTCATCAATCATATATTTGACTGTCAGCTTATCCTTAAAACGTTCCTCATACAGGGATAAATAGGCTTGAACCTGCTTCAGCTCCTGTTCTAAAGTCGTTATTTTTTGCGTAGCTGCAGATAAATTCTGCCTAATAAAATGAGACAGAGAAATAAGCATTTTTCTGGCCTTCACCGGATGAAGACGGATTAGTGATACAATCGTATTTAGTGTATTAAATAAAAAATGAGGATGAATCTGTGCTTGAAGTGCTTTAATTTCTGCCTCTTTCGCCAATTGATATACCCGCTCGGCCTGACCAATTTCCAGTTGATGACTAATCATGGAGCTTAACCCAGAAATAAGCTCCATATTCACATTGGTTAAATCATTTTCTGATTGAAAATAGAACTTCAGTGTACCAATTATTTCTCCCCGTTCTTTAAGAGGAGCAATAATAACAGCTTCCAGCGGACAATTATCCTTTGTGCAATGAATCGATTCTGCTGTTGCCATTTGGATTTTCCCGCTGTCTATTGCGTCTAATGTAATCTTTGTCTGAATCGGATTTTCCTGATGATGATGGTCATGTCCAAGACCGATATGCGCAAGAATCTCTGTTTTATTAGTAATCGATACTGCGCTTGTATTCAATTCTTTATGAATAATACGGCAAACTGCCTCTGCAGCTTCCATATGTAGACCATTCCGTAAATGCGTGAGCGTCTGATCAGCAATTCTTAACGTTTTTTGAGCCTGTACCGCACCAGCTTTTTCCTCTTCCTTCAGCACACTTTTTATAACCAGCAGAACCAGTACTGAGCCAATGCCATTTGCCAATATCATTGGTAACCCTATTAAATTGACTAAAGCCCATGCCTGCTCTATCGGACGAGCTAAAGCTACTATCACCAGCATTTGTACAGCTTCAGCAAAGGCTCCCACAAAAAAAGCCGTTTTTAGCTTAATTCGTTTATTTTTCCTGTAAAACAAACTTGAGATAACTCCTGCGATCATGGTTGCCACACCACAAGCAATCCCAGTAAATCCTCCCAGAGTAAAACGGTGTACCCCAGCAATTATCCCAGCCCCAATACCAACCTTGGGTCCGCCCAGCAAACCAGCAATGACAATACCGATAACCCTCGAGTTCGCAATGGCTTCCTCTGTCAATAATCCCGTTGCCCAGCGGTTAAACTGCAGGCTGTCTGTGTTCACATTCAACCCTGTATATGTTCCAATAATCCCAAAAAAGGCGAAAAACATAATTGCAGTGAGATTCTGCTGGCGATTCAGCTGATCCTGATAAAACATTTTTCGGAAGAAGCGAAGCCTTGTTAAGACAAAGGCTATCGTTACAATAATTCCAACCCGTTCTACTAACGTAATTAATAATTCGAACATCGTAAAGCCCCTTTCCGTTTTACCCTCTCGAAAACGCTCTCATTATTATAGCAGTTTCCTAGAAATTTGAAAATTGGTGCTCACAGCATTTATCAGGATAAACAAAAAAACCCTATTCAGCAAAAACTGCACGCTTTCTGCCAAATAGAGTCTTATATTATGAGATATTTTTTAAAATGGCAGTTGCTGCTTCTTTATCATCGAAATAGGTGGTTTGGTCGCCGATAATTTGATATGTCTCATGTCCTTTTCCGGCAATAAGTACAATATCTTTTGGCTGAGCCATTTTTATAGCTGTTTCAATAGCAGCTTTACGATCAAGATTACATTGATATTTACTATCATTTATCCCTTCCGCTATCTGTGCTGTTATTTTTGATGGTTCTTCTGTTCTTGGATTATCTGAAGTAATTACTACATAGTCACTGAAAGCACCTGCAATGCTTCCCATTATTGGCCGCTTATCAGGATCACGATCCCCGCCACAGCCAAACACGGTAATAACACGCCCTTCAGCAACTTCCTTTAAGGTGGTCAATACATTTTGTAAAGCGTCTGGTGTATGAGCGTAATCAACAAGTACCGAAAAAGGCTGGCCGGCATCAACTGATTCCATTCTTCCTTGAACACTATCTAATTGTTTTAAGCTGTCACGAATACTTTCCAGTGAGATACCTTCCAGTAGAGCTGCTGTAATGGCAGCTAATGTATTATAAATATTAAAACGGCCAATCAGCTTTAAATGAATATCTATTTCCCCCTTGAAGGTTTCTGCTTTAAAGGAAATACCACCGGCTCCCATAATAATATTTTTTACAGAAACATCTGCTTTATTATCAATACCATAGGTTATGACTTCAGCTGATGCTATCTTGCTAAAATATGCTGAGGCAGGATCATCTGCATTTAAAACGGCATAAGATTTATTTTTATCCGAACTATTATCCCCCAATCTGGAAAACAAAAGCCCTTTCGCCTCTTTGTACTTTTCAAAATCTTTATGATAATCTATGTGATCCTGGGTTAGATTTGTAAATATACCCACTTTAAAACGACATCCTATCACTCTGCTCATATCCAGCCCTTGACAACTTACTTCCATCACACAGCAGTCTACTCCCTGGTCAGCCATTTCTCTTAAATTCTTCTGCAATGCTGGCGGTTCATGTGTATTAATTTGGACAGGATTTAATTTATCCTTGATTTTCACTCCATTATTCCCCATCAACCCCATATTTAATTTATGATTAGAAAATATCGTATCTATTATGTAAGATGTTGTTGTTTTGCCGTTTGTTCCTGTAATCCCATAGAGTTTAAGCTGACTGGAAGGTTAATCATAAAAATGAGCTGACATTACCGCCATTGCATATCGGGCGTTCTTCACCCATATTTTTGTAACACCAGGATAGTTATCCACTTCTTTTTCAACAACAATTGCCGCTGCTCCAGCTGAAACAGCTTCTTCTATATAATCATGTCTATCTGCCAGAAATCCTTTAATACCAGGCACACAAATAAAAATATTCCCTTTTTCAATTTTTCTGGAATCCATGTGAATCCTGTGACAAGAACATCCGTATTTCCTTCCGTTTCTTTTACCGCCAGTAAATTAATCAGTTCTTTTAACTGCACTCATTCGCCCTCCTTTAACACTTAAATACTATCATAATATGAATATTTTTCAGGTGTTTATTGTTATAATTATACTATATGAAAAGGGAAAGGAGAATCTGACTATGGAGAAGGAATTTGTAGGCATCTGTGGTGTTTGCGAGAAAAACGTTTACTGTCATAACGGCTTTTTAGAAGGTGTTGTGCAAGAGGATCATACACTGGTCTGTTTTTCATGTCATAATGAAGATAAAGAAGATAAATCTTTATAATTATGCTCCATTTATAGCTAACTTTTTTCATCTTATAAATGGAGCACCTTATTTACTCTTCATTGGCAAACTTTTTTCATCATCTTATACGAGAAGCCCGCCTGTTATAACTCTCTTAATTAAGAACTCGTTGTCCATCCACCATCAACTACCAATTCTAAGCCTGTTACATACTTTGATTCATCCGATGCTAAATACAGATATGCATTAGCAATATCCAAAGACTCTCCAGCATAAGGCTTTAAAGGAGTTCTTCCCTTAAAATTTTCTCCCATTTGTTCCCGGGATTTAATACCAGTTTTTTCTGCCATCCCGGTAAAAATAGCTCCAGGATGAACCGAATTCACACGGATATTATCTTCACCAAACCATTGTGCCGCATGCTTTGTCAAAGATCGTACCGCTCCCTTAGAAGCACTATATGCGGCTCCTTCTGCATCACCAATCCCGCCGACAATCGCAGCAATAGAAGAGGTATTCACAATAGATCCGCCACCCTGCTTTTGCATATGCGGGATCACAGCTTTCATCCCTAACCACACTCCAGTGGTATTTATCGCCATTACCTTATTCCAATCATCCAGCTCAGCTTCGAGAATTCCTTTTGCCATATGAATACCTGCATTGTTTACTAATACATCTATTTTCCCGTATTGCTCCATTGTTCTGTCAATCACATAATCCCATGATTTCTGGTCCGATACATCCAACCTTAAGGCAATAGCATCTCCGCCGCCTTTAACAATTTCGTCTACCTTTTTCTCTAATAAATCTACTTCCACATCTGTAGCGACTACCTTTGCTCCTTGTTCAGAAAATAATTGTGCACCAGCCAGCCCCATTCCACTTGCAGCTCCTGTGATAATAGCTACTTTTCCAGCTAATCTGTCCATCTAACTCATCTCCATCCCGTTTTTTATTGCGCACTTAGACCGCCATCAATTACTAATTCTGATCCCGTCATATAACTTGACTCATCCGATGCCAAAAAGATGACCAGATTGGTTACCTCTTCCGGTTCTCCAGCTCTTCTTAAAGGAAACATACTAACCAATTCATCGTTAATCAGATGCTCTGTCATTGGCGTCCTTATAAATCCCGGATGGACTGAATTCACCCGAATTCCAAATTCGCCTAATTCCAGTGCTGCCGATTTTGTCATACCTCTTACAGCAAACTTTGAGGCTGTATACGCACCTTTTTTATATGCTCCAATAATTCCGGCCAATGAGGATATATTAACAATGGATCCTTCCTTAGTTTTTTTCATCGATGGAGCAGCATGCTTCATTCCCAAGAATACAGAAACCTGATTCACATCAATCACTTTTCGGTATGTTTCTTCAGGGTAGTCTTCTAAATCAATTTCAGAAATATCAATCCCCGCGTTATTAATCAAAACATTGATTGGTCCGAAGGCTTCTTCTGTTTCCCGCACCACCTTTTCCCAATCTTCTGCTTTGGTAACATCATGTTTTATAAAGAGAACATTACTACCTAGTTCCTGTTTTAATTTTCTCCCATCCTCCCCCAATATATCTGTAACCGCGACTTTTGCTCCTTCTTCCACCATTCTTCTAACATGCTGAGCTCCCATTCCTCTTGCACCACCTGTAACAATTACTACTTTCCCCTTCAATCTGTCCATACGTTATTACCTCCCTAATTAATATGTCTGTAAATTGAGTAACTCAATGAATACGTGTAGAATAAATATTAGCAAACGCTTACAATATTAATCTTAACTTAAGTATAAATGCTCACTTCACATATTCAATCATTAAAAAAAAGAAATCTGTATGGTTAGTCAACATATTTAGAAATACTGTTGCACTGCCAATCTATCATTAAGGAGGATATATTTATGGTTACAGACAGTGAAGCAGAAGATCGACGGATTCGAAGAACTAAAAAGAACATGCAAAATGCATTCATTTTGTTATTGAATGAAAAAGATTATCACCGTATTACAGTAACAGATATCGTAACATCTGCGGATTATAATCGAACAACATTCTATCGACATTATCAAGATAAAGAAACATTAGTCCATGATTTAATCCATTCTATCTTGGAAGATTTAACTGAATCCTTCCGTTTTCCCTACAAAAATAAGAAATGGCTTACGGTAGATAGTTTATCCTCTTCCAATGTAATTATTTTTTATCACATACTGGATAATATTAATTTCTATCAGCTATGGAAAGATTCAGAAGGTATCCCCGGATTCCAGTCACAATTTATCAATACACTAATCCAGCTGCACAAAAATGACATCTCTAACTACGCAAATCAAGAGTTGGATATGGATGATGAATTGTTCATTACTTATCGTGCTTACGGTGTTTGGGGATTAATTATAAATTGGATAAAAAGTGACTTCCAGATACCAGTGGAGGATATGACAAATCAATTAATTAAAATCTTAAATTATCATCCAGTTTCAAAATACAAACTAAATAATTATTAGATAAGCGGATGTCCTGCATTTCTGTTATTTTTATTTTAAAACAAAGCCATAAAAAAAGACCAGCCTAAGAAGATATTTGCCTACTCAAAAGTTAACCATAACTCTTAAAATAGACTCTCTTCATAAGCCAGTCTCATCAGTCTTATTATTTAATTCGCAAGCTCATCCATAGGTCCAAAGAATTCAAAATGAATATCATCATCCGCAACATTCAATTTTCTTAAAAGGCCATTTATTGCACTCATAAATCCTTTAGGCCCACACATATAAAAGGATGCGTCTGTAGTTGGAATAACTGTTTTTAACCAATCATAATCGATAAATCCTTGTTTATCACACGCATCGGCGTTGGAATTATCCTCATAAACTGTATAATGGGTCACTTGCTCATTTGCTTCTGCAATAGATGCTACTCTGTCTTTCATTGCATGATAAGCCCGTGATCTTGTCGCATGAATAAAGATAACTTTTCTTTCAGGCTGCTCTTTTACAACAGTTTCCAGCATACTTACTAATGGGGTTAAGCCGACCCCTCCACTAATTAACACTAACGATCTTTGCTCTGCATCATTCAATACAAAATCTCCAGATGGCGAACTGATCGAAACTACAGATCCTTCTTGTACCTGATTGTGTAAATAGTTCGATACAATGCCTTCAGGATTATGTTCATTTTCCCGCTTCACACTGATCCGTAAGAAATTCTGACCAGGCGCTGCAGATAAACTATATTGGCGTAGATGATCATAAGGCTCACCATCAATTTGTGCTTTTATAGTGATGTATTGACCTGGTCGATAAGATGGAATTTCTCCATTATCTGCAGGTTTTAAATAAAAGGAAGTAATAACTTCACTTTCCGGGATTTTTTCAGCGACTGTAAAATCACGAAATCCAACCCAGTCCCCAGAAGCATTTTGCTTTTCGTCATACATTTCTTTTTCCACACTGATAAAAACATCTGCAATAACGCCGTAAGCTTTTCCCCATGCCTCGATAATTTCATCTGTGGCAGCGTCTCCAAGTACTTCCTTAATCGCTATTAACAGGTATTTCCCTACAATAGGATATTGTTCCGGCTTTATATTTAAGCTCGTATGTTTATGCGCTATTTGCTTCACATTAGGCAGGATATTCTCCAAATGTTCGATATTTGCTGCCGCTGCATATACTGCCCCAGCTAATGCTTTTGACTGTGCTCCTTTCCTCTGATTTGTCTGATTAAAGACATTCTTTAATTCTGGTTCATTCTCTAACATAATTTTATAAAAGTGTTTTGTAATAGCTTCCCCGTGCTCCTGTAATACAGGAACAGTCGATTTAATAATTTCAATTGTTTTTTGATCTAATCCAACTGCAGTACTCATTTAAAAACGCTCCTTTGTTATATATTATTAATACTAATAAATAAAACATGTATTTAAAATACATCTTTTATTCTATTCCTGTTAAAATGTGAATTCAATGTGTCAAAGACAATTTTATGTTACAATTATGTGAAATAATTAACAAATGGAGAGATACTATGAACTTAAAAAAATATACAGACTTCTCCTTACGCGTCTTGATTTTTACGGGGTTAAAACCAGAGGAAGAACTTTCAACCATCAAAGAAGTATCCGATGTATATTCCATCTCACCTGAGCACCTGAGAAAGGTTGTCCATGATTTAACAAAAAGAGGTTTACTACTATCGGTCAGGGGAAGAAATGGCGGTTTCCGTCTTGCTAAATCTGCTTCAGACATAAATATTGGATTATTAATCCGCTCCCTGGAGAGTGATTTTAATCTGCTCGAATGCTTTGATAAAGGTACCGATCATTGTGTGATTTCACCAGGCTGTTCCCTGAAGCACGTCTTGAATAAAGCATTATTTCAATTTTTTAAAGTGCTGGAGGAATATACGCTGGAAGATTTGATACAGAATGAGGAAGAACTGAAGGAACTGATGGGGATGAAAAGTTAATACAGGAAGATGCTCTTGCAATTTATCATGATGTTATTTATAAGACAGCGATACAAGAACATCTTTTAAAACAAGTATTTATTTTCAGGAATGTGCTTTATTCTTGGTAAAGACTTCTCCGTCCTCTACTTTTACAAACGCGCGGACCATCTCATTGAATTTCTTCTTTTCCTCAATGTATGGAAAATGATTACTGTAAGAATAAGCATATAATCTGGAATTAGCCAGCTTCATCGCTATTTCCTCTGAAAACACATATGGACACTGCGCATCGTGTACCCCACAGTATACAAATACAGGTATTTTTACATCTGGCAATTCCTGAGTAATATCGTATTCTGGTAATTCCCTATATGAATAATAATCCAATCTGCTGCCTATTGTTTTTCCGCTGCTTGGCCTTTGGAAATATTCTTCTCTTTTCTCTGGGTAATATAAGGACATATCTGACCATTCTTTATTCGCCTGTCGTCGCTCAGCTTTATCCGTTGAAATTTTTAAGATGTTAAGAATCTCTAATAAACGTTTATTATAAGGGGATTCTTTGCAGTAGATACTTTCTGGGTGCTTCATATACTGCCTGGATGCAGCCGCACCTCCGACAATTACTTTTGTTAAAGAATCCGGTTTTAAAATCGCATATTTCAGTCCAAGCATTCCACCTGTCGAATGTCCGGCAAAAGTCCATTTTTCATAACCTAGAGCTTCCCGTATTGCTTCCAAATCATACACTGATTCTGCCATGCTTAATTGGTATTCTTCCTCTGCTTCACAGGAATTTCCGGCTTCTCTTAAATTTACTAGAATCACCGAGAAATAATCGGTAAACTCATCGGAAAAATAATCTCCAAGCTCATTGAACTCACTATATAAATGTGTTGAACATAAAGGTTCTCCTTCTCCTTTACGAAAAATTTCGAAATCTCCCCTTGCTGTTTTCACAATTTCTTGTTCCCACATTTTAAAACCTCCCTTATTTGAATTTTAACATAATTATTCAAATCGCAAGTATATTACCATGGAAAAATTTGGTTCGTTCTTCTATAAAACAAAAATCACAGAAACCAAATCCTGCCTACTAAACTTACCTTTGATTTTTTGCGGTTTATTTTAATACATTTTCAAGCTGACTATTAATCCATTTTTACCATCAGCTTCATTGTTACTCCTTTTTTTCAAATGCTTCATTAATTTAAACTAACTCATAAAATCTTCTATTCTACTTAAAAAACCTTATACAGGATTATCTTTCCTGTATAAGGTCGAGTTAATTTCTATATAGAACTATTCTACAGCCTCTGCCTCTACTTCTGCATTTCGATCATAGGCACCTTGCTTGATTTCTAACCATTCCTGATAACCTAAACGATCCAATTCGGCAAGGTAGTCCTCCCACTCCTCATCTGCTTTACCATTGGTAATCCACTCAGACTTCTTGCGTTCCACATATGGGAATAAATCATTTTCAATATCACTAAGCTGCTTTAATTCGTCTAAAGACATAAATACTTTTGGGTAAATATTATCATTATTCATGTAAGGCACTAATGTTTCATGCAGCTGATCCAATCTCCATGCTGCATCATCTGGCATCGTCGTTACATTCCCATAATAACTATCCAAAACAGCTAACGGTCCGCCAATAGATGTCTCTTCACGCAGTTCTACCGGTGCTGTACCTTCCAACGGTAAATGTTTCAACATACCTTCATTCTCATCATATTCAAAGATATTTTGCTTCTCTTCATCTCCATAAGTTCCCCAGTTATCCTGTACGGATTGCAGCGGATCATACAGCTGGTCAATCCACTTAGCTGTCAGCTCTAAATTCTCATTTGCAGATGTAATAACCATACGTGAACGGTCAAATCCCATTCCATTGGATCGGGCGACATGCTTACGTCCATCAGGTCCTTCTAACGGAGGAAGCATTGCATAATCTTCGGTGCCGGAAATATTTGCCATATCCCACGTAAAGTATAAACCGTAACGTCCTTCCTGTCCTTTAGCTAAGTACGTATTCCATTCCTGCTCAAAGGCTTCTACATCAATCAAATCTAATTCATATAATTCATTTAAATAGTTAATAGCATCTTTATAACCGTCCTGCGCAGAGGTGAACAAGACTTCATCTTCATTGGTGACAACGGTATGATCCCAGTTCTCTCCTTCACCAAATGGTGAGAATAAGAAGGATACATCTTCCCCGCCATTGCTGATCATAAACGATAATGGAATCGTTTGACCATCTCCAGCCATATCATTCTCCTTGAAAGCAATCAATGCCTCTTTTAACTCTTCTGTCGTTGAAGGCATTTCTAAGCCCAGTTCATCTAACCACTTTACATTAATCCATCCTGTAGCGTCTAAAGAATGGATACTTTCTTTGCCAGATCCTAATTCCTCAATCCACGGAAAAGCATAGATATGGCCGTCTGGTGCTGTCATCATAGCACGATATTCCGGTGCTTCTTCTAACACAGCCTGCAGATTCGGCATATACTGATCAATTAAATCCTCTACAGGAATAATTGCTTCATCAGAGGCTAAATCCAATAATTCATAATCACTATAATGTGTATTCATGATAGCATCTGGTAAGTCACCACTTGCGACTGCCAGGTTACGCTGCTCAGTAAAGGATTCGCCTGAGAAACTCTTCCAGTCAATATGAACCCCTGTCTGTTCTTCTAAACGTTGCAGGATTAACTTATCATTAGGGTCTTCCGGCGCCATTGGCGAGCTTTCTGTAATAAACTTCAAGCTGATATCCTCTTCCTCTATCGGAAAAGTGATGTCACTTAATTCATAATCCTCTGACGATGCCTGATCACTTTTCCCGCAGCCCGCCATGAGTAGCAGACCTGCAAACATAGCTGCCGCTAAATAACGATATAAACCTTTCATACTTTTATCCCTCACTTTTTTATATTATTTTAATGATCCGACCATAACACCTTTTTCAAAGTACTTTTGGAAGAATGGATACATTATCATCAATGGTAAACTTGCTATAACAATTGCCGAGTATTTAATCATTTCTGCCAGACGCTGCAATTCTGCTCTTGCCATCTGGTCTCCAATCATCCCCGGCTGCACTTCATTTTGTATCAAAATATCACGTAAGATTAACTGCAATGGATACAGGCTTCGATCTTCCAAATAAATCATTGCGTCAAAATAGGCATTCCATTGGCCAATGAAAGAGTACAGGGCTAGTACAAAGATAATCGGTTTCGATAACGGCAGAATAATGCTTAAAAATATTCTCGCATCGGAAGCCCCGTCAATCATTGCAGCTTCTATCAGTCCCTTTGGTAATCCTCTAAAATACGTTCTTGCCAAGATAATATTCCAAACAGTAATTGCGCCCGGCAAGATAATTGCCCACGGTGTATTGAGCATCCCCAGTTCTCTTACTAACAGATAAGTTGGTACCATCCCGCCGTTAAAAAACATCGTAATAATGAAATAGAGCATAAGGGCTTTCTTGCCAACTAAGCCATCAACAGATAAAGAATAACCTGCCATAATCGTAAAGATGACGGATACCAATGTAAAACCAGTCGCATAGAGAATAGAATTCAAAAAGCCTCTCATAATTGTGCCATCCTGAAAAATACGGACATAGCCATCTATTGTCCAATGACTGGGATTAAAAGAGATTCCTTTTGTCAGTAATACATCAGGCTGCAGGAAGGAACCCAGCAGAACATACAAAAGAGGGACAGTTACGATTAGTACAATCAGACCTAACATAATTTTGTTAAGAAATAAGATAAATTTATCAGACTTAGAATTATTAATTAATTTATTATCCATGAAACTGCCTCCTCTCTAATACAATGTTTCTCCATTTACTTTTTTCACAATAAAGTTAACGATAACTAATAAGACTAGACTTATAATTGAATTAAATAATCCCATCGCCGCACCAAACGACCAGTCTGCTGCTTGCAGCCCCCGCTTGTAAACGTACGTATCAATAATCTCTGAAGCTGGTATGTTCATAGAAGTTTGGAGTAAGTAAGCCTTTTCAAAACCAATCGCCATAATTCCTCCAACCGCTAATATAAACAACACAGTCATCGTCGGCTTCAATGCCTGTAGATCAATATGTCGGATTCTCTGCAACAATGTTGCACCATCCATTGTGGCTGCATCATGCAGCTGCGGATCCACATTGGAAAGTGCTGCCACATAAATAATGGAAGCAAATCCTGCCCCTTGCCAAATACCTGAAGCAATGAAAATCGTTCGAAAATATCCTGGTTCAGACATAAATGAAATTGGCTGATCAAATACTAAACCGAGAATGGTATTTAGAGGACCTGCCGGGGATAAGAAAATAAAAATCATTCCCGCAATAACTACCACTGAGATAAAATGTGGTGCATAAATGATTAATTGAATATTTTTTTTCACTCTCGCCTTTCTCAATTGATTCAGCATCAGTGCCAGAATAATTGGAACTGGAAACCCTAGTAAAAGGTCAAAGGCACTCAATTTAATAGTGTTCATAAAAATTTGCTGAAAGTTAGGAGATTCTAAGAAGTTACGAAAATGCTCAAATCCTACCCATTCGCTCTCCCACACCCCTTTTATAGGGCTGAAATCTTTAAAAGCAATGGTTACTCCATACATTGGAACATAATTAAAAATAAAAACTAACACAATAGCTGGTAACAAAAACAAATAAAGAATATAATTTTTTCGGATATATGCCAGCGCACCGCTTTTCTTTTTCTTTACTGGCGGTGTGTTGCCGTATAATGTATCTGACTTTGATGTTGCCATCTAAACCCTCCCTTGCTTAAGCTCTACTCTTTGCTGTAATCTTCTCGTAATCTAAATATAGCAAAGTTTGTATGCGTTTTATTTCAATATTTTAGGGCGATAGATTATAAAATTTTCGGTTCATAATTTCGATTCCGAAATATTACTCTGAGGAGAAAAAAAGGATAATCACAGGCTGACAAAAAATTAAAAACCTGTGGAGTAAAAGTGTTCCTTTACTTCACAGGTTTATCTAATTATGTGGATTCATGTAAAACTTGCTTCTTAGGAAATGATAATGAGGCAATCTTCATCATCACAAAACTCATAAAGCTGGCGCCGAGTACAAAAACTAATGCCGGAACGAGTATATATAAGTAGATAACCGCCGCAACAAAAGCTGCTAACATAATTGTTTGTAAAGGACGGGCAATCGTTAATATACAAGCATATCGGAAATATTCATTCCACTTCAGGTCAAAGTGAACATATACCGGAAAGATATAAAGCATTGCTACCAGATAAAATATACCAATGATAAGAATAAGATTAAAGAGCAGCACCTGCATACTTTCCTGACTGATATTCTGTACAATACGAAAATCTATTAACAGGAATAAACCGATAAAAGAAACGATATATCCGAGTATATTAGATGTCTTAAATGAGGCTTTAAAATGAGTAATAAACTCCGGAAATACCGCTGCATCTTCATCTTCAAGAATCATTTTCCTTACAACGGCAAACAGAGCTGCTGTTGCCGGAAAGATACCAAGAACAATGCCTCCCAATAAAGTAAATGCTGCCCATAATAGATTTAAATATATTAAATTGAAGCCAAGCGTACCCATTCGCATATACCATCTTTTTTCAATCATATTGTGCTCTGCTCCTTTTTTATTACAGATTAACAGCCAGTAAAGACCCAATTTATCCTATAGGGAAGAAATCTCTTTATAATCACTGTATCAAAAAAGCAAGGCTCTCGATTGTAATATTTTTGGAATAGATATTATAAAATCTTTGGCTTAGAGTCAAAAAAATTAATCGGCTTGTCTCAGACGCTGATTAATAGCTTCTACCGCTTCCTCCACAGAAGCTTCTACATCCTTATTCGCCAGGCCAACATCTTCAAATAATTTTTTTATCGCTATACTTATATCAGGATAGACCGGTGTAACCGGACGATTTCTGGAGTAAGAATATGCTTGCTCTGCAAAGATGTTATAAGGGTAGGTATTAAATTCAGGAAGATCTTCGGCTACTGAATAACGTGCTGGAACCTCTCCCGTGATAGAGCTATATTTCTTCATAGGCTCATAGCTCGTTACATAGCGGATAAACTCCCATGCCTCCTCAGGATGACTGGTAGTGGAAAGTATGCCAAGAGCCCAACTTCCATTCGGAACAACCTGATATTTTGATTTTGGAAGCGGGGCAACTCCAAAGTCCTCTCCCAGCTTCAATCCATTTTTCTCTAAATCCGTTATTGCCCACGCGCCAAGTACCGTCATTACTAATTGGCCCTCCTCAAAAGCATTCGCTGGAAACTCCCTGACAGCCACTTTATCTTTATGGTATAAATCCTGATAAAATTGCAAAGCCTCCATCGTTTCTGCTGAATCTAAGTATCCGCTGGCTGTTGTTGCATCAGGACTAATCACTTCCCCGCCAAATTGCCAGATAATCGGAAGTTTGAAATAAGCAGGCGCCTCGCCACTCCCAAATCCTTGGGCTGGGTCGATACCGTAAATTCCTTCTTCCGGTCTCTGAACTGCTTTCAATAACGTAACAATTTCTTCCCATGTCATCGGGTTAGCAGGATCGCTATCCGGAAAGGGAAGATTTGCTTCTTCCAATAGATTCATATTGTAGTATAGGGCGATACTCGATTCGATTAATGGCATCAGATATAATTGATCTTTGTAAGTTAATCCTTGGGTAATTGTCTCCGGGAAATCTTCCTCCAGTCTGTCTTCCTCTGTTAAATATTCATTTAACGGCATCAGGAGATCTGCCTCCGCATATAGAGCTAAATAAGGACTGTCAATTGCCATTATATCTGGTCCTGTACCAGTAACTAGTTCTGTCCGCAGCTCTACTTCATAATTGGCATACTCTATATTTTGCATGGTGACATGAATATGAGGATGGGATTGGTGAAAATCTTCCAGAATCTCGTTATAAGCCTTGTTTTCTGCTGCATTTCCGTAATTACGCCAAAATGTTAATTCAACAACGTCCTCCAGCTCTTCTTTCTGCTCAGAGTCTTCCTTTTCATCTTGTATAGACAAAGGTTGTACCAATATAATCAAGTAACCAATGACAATACTGACTAATATCACAAATAAGCTGTAATAAATTATTCTTCTTCTCATGATACAACACCCTTTTATACCGGATCGAATGACTTTCGATAATTAGCTGGAGTTTCGTTTACATGCTTTTTAAAGACGATACTAAAATAAGCAGAGCTGGAAAACCCGACAAGATTAGCTACATCAATTATTTTTAAGTGCGGGTCCTTTAAGAATTTCTTTGCCTCCTTCACTCGGACTTCAGTTAAATATTCACTAAAGTTTTTGCCGATTTGTACTTTAAAAATCTCTGATAAATAAGCGCTGTTAATATGAAAAAGCTCAGACAAAATGGTCAGCGAAATATCATTCCCGTAATACTGATCAATATAACGGCGGACCATGTCAACAATCTGTTTCCCATCCGTTGTTCTTGTATCATGAATTTGGGCAACAATTAATTTAGCAAGCTCAGTAAGATAAGCGATGACTTTGCTCTGGTCATTTAATTGCCAAATGACTTGCTGGCATTCCCAAATCAATCGCTGTGCATTGTTGTTCTCAACATTATATTTTTTGGCAATGGAACCGAGACAAAACAAAATCCGGTTCGCAACAATCGAAGAAGACAGTACCGATTGAGTTGTTGTTTCACCCAGAAGAGATTCCAGCTCTTTGTGAAATCTGGACATATCCATCTGTTCAATTGCATTAATAATATGCTTCTCCAGGTCTGGTGAAAAATCCATCAGCTCTTCTCTTCTGACATGCTCATCAATTACCTGTGAATGATGGTTTAACTGATTCTGACTCCATGAGAGCAAACTGGAAATATAGCCTGTCTTCAATTCCGACAAGCCATTGACAGGATTTCCGATTCCAATCACGGTCTCTAGCTTCAAAAGTTTTTTTATCTGATACTGAATCGTTTTCGTTAATTGGGTAGGATGATTATCAAAATTCTGATCTAATATGATAAGAAAGTGCATCATATTTGTATAACCCAGATCATAAAAGGCGAACATGCCCGGTCTTGGTTCGACTAATTCTTTGCAAAGCATTTGAAAAGCCATCCGTAATTCGTTCACCCGATTCGCCTGACCACTAAAGTCTCTCACTCCAACACTGATAAATTGTACCTTTAAGTCCTCTTTAAGCAGCATATCCAGCTTCAGTTGTTCAAGTCTCTCTTTTACCAGGCTATATTGAAACCACTCTTCCTTGACCAGCGACAGCAGATATTGTTCTTGTACCTCCTGAAATTGTGTCCGTGCCTGCCGCTTAACACGATCCAGTTCAAGCTGCCTCAAGCGATCGTGGTCAATTTCATTCTTCATTTGCCTTAATACCTCTGCCAATTCAACTGGATCCACCGGTTTTAGCAGATAATCCCTTACCCCTTTTTTCATCAGACTTTTCACATATTCAAAATCGGAATAACCAGACAGTACGATTACTTTAGTATTTGGATATTTTTCCCGGCAATGTCTTGCCAGCTCTATTCCATCCATGATCGGCATCCGGATATCGGTCATCACCAAGTCTACCTTTTCTTCCTCCAGTTTTGTCAATGCTCCTCCCCCATTCGCAGCCTCTGCTACAATATGGAACCCTAATTCCTCCCAATCCACTTTCCATCGTAAACCCTTGCGAATTTGGATTTCATCATCAACGATTAAGACGTTCCTCATCCATCATCTTCCCTTCTTCTGCTATTTGCAGGATGATTATCGTACCTTTGTTTAATTCTGTCTCAATTCGATAATTGAATCGATCTCCATAATATAAATGCAAGCGATCCAACACATTCTTAAGTCCGATACTGTTGCCACTGCTCTCCAGAGTATCTGCCTGACTACTCATTGATAAATTTTGAATTACTTCATCCGGTATCCCGACACCGTCATCTGCAATCTGCAATGTTAACTGGTTATCTTGATATTTGGACTTTATTTTCACACTAGCATGTTCTTTAGAAATCAAACTATATTTCACTGCATTTTCCACTAATGGCTGAATAATAAATTTAATAATCGGAAATTCCTTTGCTTGCGGATCTTCCTCAATTGTTATTTGAAGGTCCCCTTCATAACGAAGCTCAAGAATTTTGGCATAGTTACGGATATATTGTATCTCCTCTGTCAATGTTACCAGGTCTGATTTTGTGTTTAAGGCATAGCGGAGCATCTTTCCTAAATAAACACTTACATTTACCACCTCTTTGTTCTTTCCCTGGGCTGCTAAGCCGCCAATAATTTCAAGGGTATTATTAAGAAAATGAGGGTTAATTTGCAGTAACAAAGCCTTATATTCAGCATTACGCCTCCGAATATTGGTTTTATATTCACTATCAATCAGCTGTTTCAAACGAACCACTGTCTGATCAAATACTTCTACTAAATAGCGGATTTCATTATTCTCTGACCGGATTGTCGGTATAATCTTCTGCGCCTTTTTAAAGTCCCCTTTCTCCAAATAATGCATTGCCTTCATCAATCCCCGTAAAGGATCTGTAATCGAAGATGAGAAAAGAAAGGAAGCAATAATAGTAATTAAAAACAAACCTACACTTAGTAACAACAGGCTTTTCTGTAATTGATTGGAATGAGAAAATAAATCATCCTCCGTTACTTCACTAATTAAAATCCAATTCCCTACGGATAATTGCTGATAAAACAATAAATAGGTTTCCTGTTCATTTTCTATTTCAAGCAATCCCTGATCCTCTTCCTTATGTGCAATCTGTTTCAAAGACTCTTCAATAATAGACTGAGGGGTATCGATCTCCTCTGTTAAAACATTTTCACCTTGGGAATCTATAATAAATGCATAGCCACGTTCACCTATTTTAATTTTATCCAGGGAATTTTCTATCATTTCTGTTGAAAAATTCACCTTGATAACCCCGCTATCCTGAAGGGTATTTAAATCAACTAAAGGGATAAGATGGCTGTTAATAGGCATTTCCCGCATTAATGCTGATTGCTGGTTTGTATCTATGTGAGAATGGGTAAAAGTCTGATCATTTCCCATAAAATCCTGATACCATTCCGTTTTATCCAGTTCCGGGTAGTCACCCCAAATTCCTTCCCCATCATGTGTAAAAATGGAAACAGAAATATTATTAGAATTATTGACCATCATGGAACTGAGCATGGCATTAAGCTCATTTCTCACCATTAATCTGGCCGTTTCCAATGTTTCATCATTATTATTGTTGCTATTCTCCACCCGCAGCCAATCCTGTGTAATAGAATTCGCTAATACCTGCTGCCCCACGTCAGTCGCCTGCATCGTAACGGAGTCAATATAGAGAGAGAATTGATCCATCATACCAATTGTCAGCTCTTGCGTTTGTTCCTTTATATAATTTGTAAATAAACTTGGCATAATTAGAGACAAGATTAAAAAAGGAATAGTTAATACACAGGAAAAAACAAGAAATAATTTATTTCGCAACGACAAAAACATATCAAATCCTCCATAACAAGTCTCTAAGCTGCCAATCCGCTTTCTCATTATATCATCATGAAAAAGAAAAGAATCTACAGGAAATAAACACTTTATTATTCATTCTTGGTATCTGAGAATACATCTGCTGATACCTGCCACTGCTGGCTTGGATTTGCCTGCTCTTCCTGCAATTCTGCAAGCGTAAGTTTTCCATCTTCTGTTACCGTCAATACTTGTTCATTATGAATAGAACGGATGACTACAGTTTCATTATCCAGCTGCTCAATTAGCCAACGCTGGTTGTCATAGCCAAGATAATCGTATAACTGAATTTTTTGCTGATTGGTATCCAAGTCAAATGCCTGGTCCTGTTCTGTTCTAATTGAATAGGACCCCTGTTCGTCTCCTGTCGGCATAAGAGACCATTTCATTTGTTCCTCTCCCAATTTCACAGGCTCTCCATTTTGTAAATTAACTGCATATAATGATTGACCTATTTCAGTATTCGTAAAAGCAGTCTGCACTAATTCAGCATCAGATACCTGGTTTATTTCTACATTTTGATACGTCACTTTCCCATCAAAAACATTTAATCCAAAGTGACCTTGAGCAAATGTGCCATCCTTAAGATCGATGATATTCTCGCCATCAACATCAATACGAATATGCGGTCCTTCTGCTTCAATTTTGACAGCATATGTTTTGTCGGGCTCGATAAATGCCGGAACATTGTCAATCACCATATGATCTTCTATCTGACCATTTACCTTATAAAACAAACGGAACGCCTTCATATTAGGGTCTAAATTAAAATAGTACCCGCTACTGCCATCTTCATTCGCCCGAAACACGACGGCTCCGGCACCGCCATCGGGGCTCAGTGTCATATCAGCTTCATAAATAAAATTCCCACCTGTATCTTCTGCCATATAATTAGCATCACTTGTATGGGCACCGCGAATTCCAGCTTCTGTTTTCAGCCATTTTACTGTTTCAATATCAGATTGCCAGCCTGTCAGATTCGTATTAAATGTTCCATCATGCACCTGTATTTCTACTGTTTTCATGACTTTCTCATCAGGTGTAGAAACAGTAACCACTGCTTCACCATCGCTAACAGCTTCTAATTCAGCTTGTTGGTGATTAGATGACTTAATATTAATCACACCCGAATCAGAGACAGACCATTCCAGTGATTTGGAGTCATTACCATTCTTTAAAGCCGCCTGAAGAGAAATTGTATCGCCAACATTCAGCTCTCTTTTACTTGTATCAATTACAATTTCAGCTGCATCTTCATGATGACGATCCCAAATATCTGCCAGCTGATTTACTTTTAATGAGATAATCTCAACAGGTCCATTTTCTGTATAAAAACTCATTCCTCTGCTTGTTGCCTTTGGAAAAATAACATCGGAGAAAACCACTTGCCCATCATTCGCAAACACCTCTATTGAACCATTGTCTACGAATATATTTAATTTCACACGCTGATTATCAGGTGCCAGATCCGCTTCTTGCCGCGTGCTAAATTGATTGGAGAAATCTGTTTGTCCAGATTCCGAACGATCAATGTATATTTGCTCATCAGCCGGGCGATACCCAATCACACTTTTTTCTTCGGTTCCCTGACGAACTTGAAAACCAAATTCTGAAGCTTCGCTGTCAGCTGGAATTTCAATTTCCGCTTCAATCTGATAGGATTCGCCGTCAATCTGTTCCAAAAGGGTCCCCGCTTCGTCTTCACTTACTTGTTGATTGCTTATTTCAAAAATTGTCTCACTAATCGAAGCCAATTCTTCAACCGGAGATTGGACGAGCCTGACCCCTTGCTCTGTATCTATCAGACTTAATTCCCTTGGTATTGTCAATTGGCCTTTCCAGCCTTCTGTCGGGAAATCAAATGGATAATCCCAATTTGTCATCCATGCAATGGTAATACGACGATTATCCGGCATATCAGTAAAAGACATAGAGGCATAGAATTCCTTGCCAAAATCAGTTTTCAATACATTTCCCGCTTCATTATCATTAATAAATGTTCCTTCTTCTGTTAAATCGCCAATAAAATATTCAGCATCAGAGCCCTCTGTATCAGGGTTGGCGCCTGTACTAATCATTAGCACCCATTTAGTCTCGTCTGTTCCTTCTACCGGCAATTCAAACAGGTCTGGACATTCCCAAACACCGCCACGAACATAACTATCATAACCAAAGCTGTCGGTATGCTCCCAATCAATCAGATTTTCAGAGGTAAAAAAGCGAATGTGATCACCTCCTGAAACTACCATTACCCAACGATTATTTTCTTCATCACGTACTACTTTAGGATCTCTAAAATCCCAGCTTCCCGGATCATCTTCTGCCTTACCCGGGTTTTCAATTACAATAGGATGCTCCTCGGAATATTCCCATGTACGTCCTTTGTCATGACTATAAGCAAGCCCAATTCTTTGGTTTCCATTCTCTTGATCAGGATTAAAAGAGGTATAATAAGCAATTAAACCCTTCCCGCCTGTATCTGAAAAAAGCCCAGATGCATTATCTTCATCTGCAACAGCTGCACCCGACCAGACATGCCCATGATCATTCCAAGGAAGAGCAGTAGGTAAATGCTTCCAACGGATAAGGTCTTCACTTACAGCATGTGACCATGTGCCTCCATCCTGATGAAAGAGATGGTATTCCCCTTCAAAATAAACAAGGCCATTCGGATCACTTGCCGATCCTCTTGCCGGTGTATAGTGGTAGTTTGGACGATAATTTTCTTTGTAATATTCATCAGTCTGTGCCGCATAGACATTTTCAAAATAAGCTGTTCCAGACAAATTAACCAGCCCGATCTGACCTTCCTGATATTGATTATCAGTATATTCTATTGCTGGCTCACGATAACCATCCAGATAGGCTGTTACTTGGTTATCCTTCACTATAAGCTCCATATGATGCCTCGTCCCGCTGATGGAGGAATATGACTGCTCTGAGCTTGCCAGCACAGTACCATCCAGTAACTGCAATTGCACCCTTAACTGGTCATCCTGCTTTACTAATATCACTTGGTAACCAGCCGCAGTCTCCTGATTTTTCCGGAAAGTAAATCCAGCCGCTCCTTCTTCTTCTGCAAATGAAAGATCCCCTTCCAGAACAAAATCATTTACTTGTCTATCAAAGGTCTGTTGCCCTTCTCCAATAGCTTTTAACCCCTGGATATCTGGTTGCCATTGTCCTTCTGTCATAATAATCTCACCTAAGTTATGAGTAAAATCACTTACATATACATTCTCAAAATATCCTGTTCCATCCTCCACATGGAGTCCCAAAACTCCAGCTGCATCATTTTCTAATTCCGTTCCCAATATATCGTTATACTGATTATTCCAGTATACTTGAAGCTTCTGATTAACTGCTTTTACTTTGAGATGATATATCTCTCCCGCTTCCAAATCTATTTTCGCTTCCTCTAAGGGCTTATCTGGATTCCGCAGATCTAAAAGCTGAAGCTTGCCTTCCTCTTGATCTATTTGAATCATATAACCCTCGTTCTCTGTCGTGTTTGCCTGGAAAACAAGCCCTGCTTTGGTCTTTTTATCAACTGTTTTAATATCTGCCTCGTAGGTAAAGTCATCAGCAGTTGTATCAGAAAATGCTGCAGCCTGCTCATTCTCCTCGGAAGTTAGCTGGATTCCTTGGACAGTATCCTTCAGTTCCCCTGAACCTCCCACGCTCCAGTTCTGTAGATTCGTATTAGCTTTACCCATCACTTTCCCCTCCTTATCAGCAGCCTCAATATCTGAATCACACAAAAATATAACAACTAGTATAAACAATATAACCCATATAGAACGTTTGCATTTCAGTCTCCACCCAATAGTAATCTCCCCCTTTTATTAACTGCAAAGAACATCAATTTGTAATTCCACCTTTATATCAACCGGTTGACATAAAAACCTAAAATAAATGAACAAATACAAAATCATCATAAGGTAAACGCTTACATATGTCAAGCGGTTGTCATGAAGTGAACATTCCTTGGACAGAGGGACCCAATGTCCAAGGAACAAAGGCTAAGTTCGCGACATCGTGTCGCAACACCTTTGTGACCTACATCCTGTAGGCCCGAACTAATCGGGCCGTTACTGGCTGCCTGCTCTCCCACTTAGAAATAACGTGTTTCCTTCATTTATTGATGAGGGAGTCTTACAAAAGCTTTTCGATGGGGCGAGTAATCGCAGTCCCAGTCCCAGCCAGTTACACTGCGATAAAATTCAATCACCTTTTTATGCCCTGTATATTACATTTGTTGTATCAAAATAATTTACTCTTTTACAAGAAGTAATACTATCCGTTTTATTAACCGCAGCTTCACTAATCCTTACTTTTATAGTGAATCAATGTATTCTCCTTTTCAAATCCAGCTTTCTCATAAACATGATTCGCATAATGGTTTCCAGCATCTACCGTAAGATATATTTCATTTATTTCGGAATAGGAAAACATTGCAGTTAACGCTTCTTTTAATAAAAGCCTCCCAAAACCTTTATTTTGGTAATTGTTCGATACAGCAAAATATTCCAGCGAAGCTTCTGAAAGCTCTTTGTCTACTTCAAAATAAGCATAACCAATAAGCCCGCCATTATCATCCTTTAGAACCTTCAGTATATTATCCTTGTTGAGTCTGCTCCAAATTGTCTCAGCATCATAATATGTACCTGGAAAAGTGATATCATGCAGTGCTTGAAATGCAGAAAAATCTTCTTCTTTTATTGAACTGCTCTTTATTTCCCCAAGCATATCAAAACAGCTCCGATGGATGATTAAACTTAAATGATGACCTTTTTCTTCAGCATTTATCTGCTTCATAAATAATTGCTGTTTTGTATTTTTTTCGTTAATCAAGAAAGAAAATTGCCGAACCTCAGGATAATTTTCTTTTAAACATCCCCATAGCTTAGCGGATATCTCCATACTTTCTGTTTTATTAAAAGGCCCCCAGACCTCTGCTTCTCCATTTTCAATATCGATTCCGCATGCAGCTATAATCTCACCAGTGTTGGTTTTTGCTATAAAAAAGGAAGCCTCTCCCTTTTCATCAATGAAATCCTCTTTAAGCGCTCTCAAAATATCTGCTTGATCTGTTCCACAAAAACCAATATGATTGGATTTTTGATTATTTATATCAGCAAGAAAAGCAGACAGAAATTCGAGGTCATTTGCTCTTTCTATTAAAATACTCATTGAAAATCTCCTTTTATCTGAATCATATTTTGTTGAAGACATATTATACTATTTAACTGTGTAAGACTAATTCTCCTTGACATTTACCAACAGCCAGTGAACTATCCAATATACAGTAATGAATATTAATATTGCTGTTTCATTTTTAATATTTCTTCAAATTCTATTCCTGCACTCTCTTTCTTCTTTAAATGTATCATATATATTTCAGAAAAAATCAATTTATTATTCCGAAAACGATATATACACTATATTGCTTGTTTTCAAAAACGCTTTTACAATGAATAATAGACACTTGATTAATATACAGACTAATTAACTAGAGAGGAGGGATTTTTTGCAGAATTATCACTGGGAGCCTTTATCTCTTCAAGAAATACGTTATCTGATGAAAGATATCTCTATACCATGGTGGATTGCTGGCGGCTGGGCGCTGGACCTGCATTACGGGAAGCAGACAAGAAAGCATGAAGACATGGATATTCTTATTAGAAAAACACATTTACCTTTTTTGAAAAAGTATCTGGGTGAAAGCTATGAATTATTTCTTGCTAACAAAGGCAGTTTATCAAAGCTTACAGATTCAGAGAATTTAAATATACAATCAGGCAGTATTTGGGTGAAAATGAAGCATGAGATAATTTGGTTATTTGAAATTATGCTGATTGATACAGAGAATAATGAATGGATATATAAAAGAAATAATCAGATTAAGCGGCCTTTAAGTGAGATTGGAGCAATAACAGAGGATGATATACCCTATATAAAACCTGAGATACAATTATTATATAAAGGCGGGAGCTCTGTTATCAGACAGAAAGACAATAATGATTTAGAGCGGATGCTTCCTATTCTGAAAAGAGATGAAATGAAGTGGCTACATCATGCGTTAAGTCAACAATTTAACAGGGAGCATCCTTGGCTGCAAATAATCAATGATAAAATTCAAAGTCTCCCCTCTCATGCCTTAGTTATTGGCGGAACTGGAATGTTATCCGAAGCATCCCTATGGCTTGCTGACAGATCAAACAAAGTCTCTATTATTGCACGCGATCAGAGTAAAATGGAAAGTTTAATTACTAAAGCTAATTATTCTGCCCCAATCACACCATTATTAGTTGACTATACAGATAGTGCCATGCTAAAGGATAAAATCAGATCCTGTATTCATCAGAATGGTCCAATTGATTTGGTTATTGCGTGGATTCATTCCAATTCGAATAATGCTTTAGATATTATTGATTGGGAAGTTTCAAAAGAAAGTTCAGATTGGAAACTCTATCATATACTGGGAAGCAGCTCTAATCTAACTCAAATCAAAGAAGCCGCTTTAAAGAAATATCCAGGTTGCCAGTACAGACAAGTTCAGCTTGGATTTATTTTAGAAAAAGAACATTCCAGGTGGTTAACAAATCAAGAAATCAGCGAGGGGGTAATTGATGCTGTTGCTAATGAAAAGAGCGTCAAAGTTATTGGCACTCTAGAGCCTTGGGATAGACGGCCTTAACTTTTACTTTTTTTGATTGAGTAACTGCGTTTTTATTTCATTAAAGTAATCATTCTTAATTGTTTATTATATAAGAAATTTTAGAGAAATGAATCAGTCACTGCATTTAGGTTATTTTACAAATAATAAATATTAGTGTATATTTACAGTAGAAGCACATAAATTATAAAAACCGCCAGTGTCGAGAGCACTAGCGGTATACAATAGCTAGGATCCCTGCAAGGGGGTTAGCACCGATTACGAAAATAATCCACCGAACCGAGCTGTCAACTCAAGGGTGGGTTATTTTTTTTGGTTATCTGACAGTGCTAATATTAAACTGGCAAAAGCAACAGCTAACATTAGACTTTCAAATACTGTCATAGCACCACCCCCTGTCTTATGGGAGTGTGCCAACCACCCTTGAGTTATCCGAATACTATTGATATATCGATTATACCATACAACAAGCACGTTTCATTATCTATATTCATTGAGAAAAAATGCTTGTATCAATATGAAAATCATCTATAAAAAAATGAAGGCGGTGTCTTTATGAAAAAAGAGATCATACGTCCAATTGCTATTTGTCTGTTTCAAAAAGACAATACAATACTAGTTTCTGAAGGTTATGATTATGTAAAAGAAGAATTCTATTACATACCAATTGGCGGGGGAATTGAATTTGGAGAAAAAAGTTCAGATACCTTGATAAGAGAAGTAAAAGAAGAATTAGATGCAGATATTTCTAATCTTCAGTTTCTCAGTACGATTGAAAATATATTTACCTTTAATGGAGATACAGCCCATGAAATTGTTCAGATTTATGATGGTGAGTTTGTTGACAAGTCCTTATATAATCAGTCCAAGCTGCTAATAAAAGAAGATAATGGACAAACACATAAAGCCACGTGGAAGCCTTTATCTGATTTTCAAAATGGAAAACTGCGCCTTGTGCCTGAATCACTTTACAATTTATTAACAAAATGAATTTTTCTGATTTTCTTTGTTAAAATCGGGTATGAGCATACATTAGAAGGAGTGATACATCATGAGGTTGAAAAAATCTTTTCTTGCAGCCTTTGGGGTCTCATTGATACTTATTCTCGGAGCATGTCAGAGTGATGAAAATGAAGAACCGGATAATCAAGAACCGACTCAAGAAGAAAACGGTAATGAAGATGGAAATGAACCTGAAGATACAGAGGAAGATAATAACGAGGATGGAGCAGATGAAGACAAGGTTGAGGATATTTTTGAGGGTGGAGAATAAAATATATTTAAATGCTTCATCTGGTTTGAAATTACTGCAAAATATTACTTTATAAAAAGACTTGTTTGACCGGCAAGTCTTTTTAGTGCAAATTTCTTTTAAGGTTCTTTAAACCATTAAGAATCATTACCACACTACACAAGTTAATGATTCTGAAATATTTATTCCCAAATAATTTCCTATTATAATTCACTAATTGAAATCTCCCCATAACAATACTGCTTGGCGGCCCGCTGTGATGAATAAATTTGAAATAGGGGGAAGCATGTGTACTTCACCCTATTTTATATACAGCAGCTCGCTAATTGCTTCCCTGCTGTATATACTCAAAAATATTTTTCGCCTTAGAAATCACATAACCGCTGCCCCCGCGATCCTTCACATCTTCTATCATCATCACCAATAATATTTCTGGATCCGTTTCCTCGAAACCGACAAACCAGCCATTTTCATTTCCATTATCATCTTCTTTGCTCTGTTTAATTTCTGCTGTTCCAGATTTCCCGCCGATGACCGTGCCAGGAATATAGGTAGTATGTGCCGTACCCTCTGGGCTCTCAACAACCTGAATCAAATTCTCTTTGACCAGATTTGCTGTTTCCTTACCGATAAGATTTTCCTTCCATACTTCAGGTTCATCCTTTTCCACCAGAGATGGGTACAGCATATTTCCTTCGTTGAGATAAGGTGTATAGGTTAAAGCAAGATGCAGCGGGCTCATCATTACCTGACCTTGTCCATAAGCTGTATCAGCAAGCTGTGCCTCACTGTCAATTTCTCCATTGTTCGTCAAATTAGAGGCTGGAATCACAAATGGAAATGGAATCTCTTCCCCAAATCCAAAACCGGCCGCTTCTTCTAAAAAGGTATCCTTCCCCATCTCCAGAGCTTCCTGCGCAAAATAAATATTATCCGAATGAACAAAGGCATCACGCAGATTGACATTCGCTTTATCATGTACACGGGTGACATAATAATCTCCCCATGAATCATCCTTTGTCCAATGAAGTCCATTAATCTGTCTTACTTTTTCAGGATTAGTTACACCTGTTTCTAATCCTATTGAAGCTGTTATCGTTTTAAACACGGAACCCGGAGCATAACGGCTTGTAAAACGATTTAAGAATGGCTCATCTGGATCTTCACTCCATTTTTCCCATTGTTCTCCTGATAATCCCCGGACAAAAGCATTGGGATTATAGGCAGGCGAGCTGACTAACGATAAAACAGCTCCGGTGTTCGGGTCTAAAGCAACTGAAGTTCCTGCATCACCTTCAAACTGTTCATATATTTCCTGCTGCAGTGCAGCATCAATAGTTAATTGTATATCTTCTCCATCGACAGGTTCTTTTTTGGCCAGCGTTTCTTTCAAATCACCGTCTGCATTACTTATATAAATATGGGTTCCATTTTCTCCCCGTAATTTCTCTTCAAATATCTTCTCCAGACCTGCGTTTCCAATTACATCTCCAGCAGTATACCCGTCCAGCTCTTCCAGCTGTTCTGCAGATATTTCCCGCACATAGCCGGTTAAATGGGCAGCCGAGGCTCCCAATGGATAGGTACGGACCTTTTCCACCCGGGAGCTTACCCCCGGGAGCTCCTCATAAGCTTCTATATCATCTTCTTCCATCGGCAGTGTTTTTATCGGCACAAATACTTCTGGAGTAACCCAGGACGCATCCAGCGCTTTGTCTATTTCTTCAACAGAAACACCCAATAACTCAGCCAGCTTTTCTTTAGTCTGATCTGCATCTTCTTCAAGCATACCTGGTATGACACCAATAACATTCGCCTCTTCGTTGATTGCAAGCCCGGTCCCATTCTTGTCCGTCAGTTCTCCTCTTTCTGCTTCTATTGTTTTTACCTTTACTTTGTCCCCTTTACTTAACTGGGGAAATATCTGCGAGGAATTCCATTTGACCAGCCAGGCTCCTTCATCATCCTGCTCTAACGTCACCCGATGACTATATTCAATAGAACCAGCAGTGGTATCCATCTCTACACTATACGGAATAGTAATGAGATCTCCCTCAGACTTCAACTCCTCTTCTGTATCTACCTTCGATGTTATCTGTAAATTTTCAGCTCCTATTCCATCATATATAGCTTCATAGCGTTCAATAAACGCTTCTTCTGTTATTTTATTTTTTACTTCTTCGGAAAGCTGCTCATACATAGCATGAAAATCCCTATTCTCCCAGTTGGAAATATAACCGTTTAATACTTCTGACGGCTCCTCTTTTTTGGAACATCCAACTGCTAGCAAAAACACCATTACAATCAGGATAATCGTCCGGTATCCTTTCATTTTTCCACCTTCCTGTTATTCTTCATTCTGCAGCTGTTCAATGACGCGCTCAGCAGCTTTTTCGATTAATTCATCATTATAATCTGCGTCTGCGGTATCTTGGCTGGAAAGAACGGCGATAACAATTGGAGCTTTATTGTCAGGCGGCCATACAACAGCTATATCATTTCTTGTACCGTAGTTTCCTGCCCCGCTCTTATCTCCTACTTCCCATCCTTCTGGAACACCTGCCCGAATCAACGAATCTCCAGTTTCATTCCCTGTTATCCAATCAATCAGCAATTCACGCTTGTCTTCAGGAAGTAAATCACTTAACACATATTTTTGCAGGCTTTCAGCAAGGGCCTGAGGTGTGCTGGTATCCCTTGTATCTCCTGGAGCGGCTTCATTTAATTCTGTCTCCATTCGATCCATTTCTGTAGTTTCATCACCGTTTTCTCTTAATATTTCTTCCAGCCCGTTTGGCCCTCCAAGTTCTTCTAACATCAGATTTCCTGCTGTGTTATCACTGTAACGGACAGCAGCCTCTATAATTTCTTCCAGCTTCATTCCATCATCTGCATGTTTCTCTGTCACAGGAGAATAGGTTACTAAATCCTCTTCAGAATAAGTAATTACTTTCTCTAAATCCTCTATTGAATTTGTTTGTAAAATAGCTCCCGCTGCTAAAGGCTTAAAAGTAGAAGCATAAGCAAATCTTTCATCTGAACGATAGGCAACTGTCTGTTCAGATCCAGTATCAATAGCATATACACCAAGTCTTGCATCAAATTCATCTTCCAGCTCTTTAAAAACTTCCTCGCCTTGAGAAGTCTGTTCTGGAGCTTCAGAACTTTCTTCGCTGCTCTCCACATCATTGGAACAGCCTGCTAATCCAATTGCGGCAATCGACAACAATAAGATGAAGCCTTTTTTATTAAAAATATCTTGAAAATGTTTCATTTAAAGTCCTCCTTAAATTATTTTGACTACAACTGTAATACAATACTACACACGTAGTCTTGTTTTGTCAATTTCTATTTTTATCCTTTACAATTTCTTAACTGATAGATTGATAAATGTACTTGATAGTGCTAAAATTTAGTGTATTACAAATGTAATTTAAAATAAATTTCGGTAAATCGTTCTTATATAATTACCGCAAATGAAGAATGGAGACGAAAAGCATGTATATCACAACGCTTATTACAGGCCTCATCATTTCTTCCATTACAATCGGGTTTATTTTTCTTATTAAAAAGATATTCCAAAAGCAGTTATCCGCCAAATGGCAATATAATCTATGGTACTTATTACTTTTTGCTTTGATTATTCCATTTATTCCCGGCCGCTTCATTCCCTCCGGTAATTTATTCCGTACATTTACAGGCGGTCATTCTGCAGATGGGAATTCTGCTGCTATTAATGGCGCAGCGTCTGGAAACGGAGGAACAAATTCGAACTGGATGCAGGATTTTTCCGTAACGGTGACGCAGACAAATACAGAACTGTTAAATGGGATTGCCGCTGGAATATGGATTACTGGAGCTCTTGTTTTCACAGGGCTTTCTATACACGCGTGGCTGAATTTAAGGAGGATTAAAAAGTCGATTTCTCATGTGGAAGATAAAGAAATTCTTGACCTATTCCAAACATCTAAACAACAATTAAATATCTCAAAAAATATAGTATTAGGTGTCTCAGATAAAGTACGGTCACCTCTGACATTTGGACTGCGTAAAACCTTTGTTATATTACCGGCCAATTTTGAAGAATGGTTATCTAAGGATGATATCAAACATATCCTTCTGCATGAATTAAACCATTATAAATATAAGGATATTCCTACCAACTATCTAATGGTTTTCTTCCAAATCATATATTGGTTCAACCCTTTAATTTGGCTTGCTTTTAAAGAAATGCGTCTGGATCGTGAAATTGCATGTGATCACGCCGTACTAACATCTTTAGATGATAAGAACTATAAAAAATATGGAAACACAATTATTCATTTTATCGATAAATCTCCCAGCCCTCAGTATAATAAGCTGGCAAATCAATTAAATGGCTCAAAAAAGCAGATAAAGAAACGAATTATAGAAATTGCATCATTTCAAGCAGACTCTAAATTACAGCATGTCAAAAGCATCGGCATCTTCCTGCTCACCGGCCTGTTTATAGTTACGCAGATTCCACTTGCTTCTGTAATGGCCAACGATAACAATCGCTATACGTCTTTTAATCATGATCAGATATACGAAGAAGATCTCAGTGACTATTTCAAAAATGATGAGAGCAGTTTTGTTCTTTACGATATGCAAAAGGATGCTTACCATATCTATAATGAGGATCAGAGCACATCACGGATTTCTCCTGATTCTACTTATAAAATCTATAGTGCCTTATTTGGATTAGAGGAGAACGTCATAACACCGGCACAAAGCATGATTGAATGGGATGGTGTCGAACAACCTTATGAACAATGGAATGGAGATCAAAACCTAGAGACGGCTTTAAACCGTTCTGTTAACTGGTATTTCCAGCAAATCGATCAAGAAATAGGTCTGGACAGTGTTCAATCCTACCTAAATCAAATCCATTATGGAAATCAGGATACTTCTGGAGGGCTGGAACAATACTGGCTGGAATCTACTTTAAAAATTTCGCCAGTTGAACAAGTTGAGCTGTTACATTCATTCTATAACAATAGCTTCGATTTTCAGGAAGAGCATATTGAAGCTGTTAAAAACGCATTGCAAATGGATGAAAAGAATAGTTCTGTACTCTACGGAAAAACAGGCACAGGTAATGTGAATGGCAAGGATATAAATGGCTGGTTTATTGGATTTGTAGAAACAGAGACAAATACTTATTTCTTTGCAACCAATATACAGGATGAGGACAAAGCTTCTGGAAGCATAGCAACGGAAATAACCTTAGCTATTTTAAAGGATAAACAAATTTTTGATGAATAGAACCGGGGTGATATATATGTCAGAAAAAGTACCAAGCATCTCTGAAGCAGAATGGGAAGTAATGAATGTCCTGTGGGAAAAAGCACCGCAGACAGCAAATGATGTGATTTCCAATCTGCAGGGGCAAAAAGATTGGAAATCAAAAACAGTACGGACGCTTTTAGACCGATTAGTGCACAAAGATGTTGTTGGTGTAAATAAAGACCAGCGCGTGTACACTTTTTATCCGCTCTATTCTCAGGATGACTGCCAGCGTGCAGAAGCAGAATCCTTCATTAAACGTATATATGGCGGCACAGTGAAATCGATGCTTGTTCAATTTATGGAAGAAGATTCATTGTCCGAGGAGGATATTGAGGAATTAAAATCGATTTTGGATGAAAAACCAAAAAAGAAAAAATAACCTGAACAGAGACTTGATGAAGGGACTGAATGATGCGCAGATAACAATACTTTCCAGACAGATTTCTAAAAAATATTGGAGGGTGAAGTATTGAAAGAAGAACTTTTTACAAAAAGATTAGCCTTACGAAAAATTCGGATATCTGATGCCACTGCGCTATTTAATGTCTGGTCAGACCCGGCTGTTGCGGCATTTATGAATATTTCTGCTTTTATACATGAATCTCAAGCAATAGAAATGATTAACCTGCTCAATGAATTAGCTGAAACAAATCAGGCTATCCGCTACACCTTGTTTGATTTAAAGTCGAAGGATATTATCGGCAGCTGTGGATTTAATGCTATCGACACAGAAAATGCCCGGGTTGAGATTGGCTATGATATTGCAAAAGCACATTGGGGAAATGGATATGCTCCTGAATCCATCCAGGCATTAATTGATGAAGCTTTTGAGAATTTAGCAATTAACCGGATTGAAGCGAAAGTGGAACCGGCAAATATAAATTCGATTAAAGTATTGCAAAAACTAGGATTTACCTTTGAAGGAACATTACGGCAATATGAGAAGGTGAAGGGTAATTTTGTTGATATGCATATCTATTCCCTTTTAAAAAATGATTAATTATATGGAAGCCGTTCCAGATCTGTTTCAGAATTTGGAGCGGTTTTTCTTTAGAGTTTTTCATTTCAAAAAGCAGATAAAGAAAGTACGTACTTTCTTTATCTGCTTCCTATTAAATTTCTTTAATTAAGTTATTTGGTAACTCTATCAAAAAATGCACTTACCTTCTCTATATCCGTTACATGCTGATTACATAATTGACTGTCAGCACAGACATAATTGTAGTGTTTGGTAAAAGTTCCGGGAACCTCTCCTTTTACAGAAGTGGTGAGACGGACAACTTCCGTATGCTGGTTGCAAAGCGCACAAATACCTTGTGTTGCAGGAAGTTTAAAAGTACCCTTTAGTGCTTTAAAACCTTTATCTTGTTCCATTACCAAATATCTGCGGAGTTTCCCAGGATCGTCCCAGGCTAAATAAGAAATTTGCTGAAAGTCGATCTCCTCCAGATTAGGAAGCTTCAGCTTTTTTTCCTTTTTAAATAAGCTTTTTAACTTACTTGTTTCCACTGCTTTAAATGGAATAATATAGGTTTTCAGCTGTTCTAAAAAGACCTCTCCCTCTGCCCGGTCATTTATATCTATCAACGATTGAACTATTTTTTCTTCCTCATCAGACCATGTAAAGGAATCTATCAACTCGCTTTTCACAATTCCGCGTACAGCCAGAATAACATTTTTATCTTTTGTTGTGGCCAACGCCCGTATAATTTTATCTGTCTGCTGCTCCATAAAACGATAGTTTGCTACCGTTAAAAACGGCTTAATTAATTGTTTTTCCATTTGAATTCACTCCATTATATTAGGCTTTTTATTAAAATGTACGGCCTAAAGAGATCATTCATTATTTATGCTGCTTTACTTCAGACCTCTCAGACCAAAAGGGCGCCCAGTCTAGAGTAAGCATTACCAAAGAATGCTGCCATTTCGATTCCTCCTTAAAAAGAAAGCTATTGCCAGTATAGCACTTTTTCAAAATAAAGTTTTACGATTTGAATAATTCTTAAAAAATAATCTGGAACTTCAGGATTCATTTCAGGAAAAGAAGGGAAATATATACAGTAGAAGGGGTGATGCACCATGAGACTGAAAAAATCATATTTCACAGTACCAGGTATGGCACTCTTACTTATTCTGGGGGCATGCCAGGGCGCTTCGCAAGCAGAATCAGATATGTCACAGCAGGAATCGGATGAAAAAATAGTTTCTGAGACAGATAGCACAAAAGATAATGAAGTAGAATCAACAGAAAAGAATCAGGAAGACGAAGCAACAGAACTGGAGAACAGCAATAACGAAGAACAACAGACAGAATCCGATGATTCCAATAGCACAGATACAGCTGCTGAGGAAGAAAACACAGACAGTAAAGAAGCTCCCAGCAGTGATATAGAAGAAACGGATTATTCCAGTAAACAGGAAGCAATTAACGCAATTGAAAACTATGAAGAAGTTGAGCAGACAAATATAGATCTTGGTCATGGCGTCAAAGCTCTCTCAGAAGGAGCTACCGGCCACAACTATATTTCGTGGAATGAAGGGAAATGGCTGATTCGGGTAAATGCTCCAACTGACCCTGAATATGCAGCCGGGAATTATGGGGATGGCGAGGAGCTCGCCCGGGCTGTCGTAGATTATTTGGAAACAAATTATCTACCTGCGCCTGATGAGCGTGGAGTAATTGAAATTGACGATTTTGACGAACATCCCGGAACAGTTATCCGCTGGCAGCAAGGCAGTACTGTCTATGAAATTGATGAGAGCACTGACAATCCAATAGATGCATTGCAAATTGCTGTTGAAAGCGAATCTTAGACTTAAAAGACTTGCCTTTGTTATATAGAGGCAAGTCTTTTCATGTAGTCCAATAAAATTATTTTCGGCTCACATTATTTATTTTCACCTGATACTTTTTCAGAAATTGATTCAGTTCCCTCTTATTATAAATATGAACTACTTTTTCTTCATACGCTTCTATTTTCCTCAATGCCTTTGCTAAATTATTTGTATCATATTTCGTATTCCATTTTAATAACTGCATAAGATCCTTCAGGCTTTCCTTTTTGGTTGGCAAAATACGAAGCTTTCTTTTTAAAAACCGGAGAATTATCCGCATTTGTCTTAAATGCATATTTGTATGTAAAACAATAATTTGATCCGCTTTTTCAAAGCTGGTATCCAGCCAGCCATAATAGACACCCTCCATAATCCAGGCATCTTTTGAAAGGACAGCCTCCAGCTCCCTGTCTCTTATTACAAGATCTTTTTTTGTTCCATAGCTTTTATTCCAGAATAAGTTATCCAGATCAGCAGCCGGAATAGCAAGTTTATCTGATAGTACTCTTGCCAGATAGGTTTTCCCGCTTCCCGCACCGCCGATAATATGTATTTTCTTTATTTTTTTCTGCAATGCGTTACCTGCTTTCTGTTTCAAAGATGAATTGCCTCCCTGCCGCTGAAGAGCAGGGAGGCAAAGAATAATCTAATACTGATTAAATGCTTTCACGAAACGGAGAATATCATCTTCCTGAATCGTATTTATTGCTGCTTTATTACGTTGTCTTTTTCCACATTTGTTACATTCGTGAATAATTTGATAGCCCTTCTTTCCAGAATAGTCTATCTGAATTGGCCGCATGACTCCTCTACAAGTGCTAAGTCTGTCTCCCGGCTCATTATCCAAATGCTTTGAATATAGGCAGAAAGGGCAATGATTGCGAAAGCTCCCATTTGTTACCGCTGCTACGTTCGCCCCGCAATGCTCACATTGAAAAGCTGTATTTTCTGTTATTTTGCTCAACGTCCTCATCCTCCAAGATAATTTTTTTATCTTTGGAGAATGGGTTCTGTTTTTTTTCCTGCTATTCGCAGTTTCAGGCTTTTAAGGAGAAGGGACAAATTCACCGTCTTGTTCTGCAAAACGATTACTTCTAGTTCCAGCTTCACAAGAGCCTGTTTCATCTCCTGATCCGGACCACGATTGATTTTGTGCATTTATATCAACCACTGTAAGACAGCCAACGCCATCTTCCATTAGTAAGTGTTCTTCCCTAATCACTGACATTGGCATCATCCCCAATTAAGGACGTTGAAGCTTCCATAATGTAATATGCAAATAACTCCGCCTCTCTCTTTCCAATTTTAGATTATTCTCTCACTTTATTATAGAATGGAAATATATCATTCACAACCTTTACACGAATGGTGTACTTCCAGATTTGAATATTTATAGAATAGAGGGATAGGTGTGTTCAAAGAATATGGAGAATTAAGTACAAAATTATATGAAATTACGAAGCCTGTCGGATACTCTATGGGCGGTGATATAGAGTATTATTATGAGAAGTTGAAAAACCGTCAGGGTCCTGTACTGGAGGCTGGTGTCGGCACTGGAAGAATGCTGATTCCATTTTTAAAAGAAGGAATTACTATTGATGGCGTGGATATCTCAGCTGAGATGTTGGAGCAATGCAAAGTCAATATGCGGGAGCATCAGGTAAATACAAATTTATTTAACCAGGATTTGCTGCAGCTTGATTTAAAGCAGACATATCAAACTATTATTATGCCAACAGGAAGTTTTTGTCTGCTTCCAGGAAATCATATCAATGCTTTTCTTCAAAGACTGTATAATCATCTGAAAGAAGGCGGGCAATTTATTTTTGATACTTTGTTGCCAATAGACTTTCATGCTGGAGACATGGATATAAGCACTCACTCTTTGACAGAGGACTCGGGGATATTATTCACAAGCACGAGTGAAGCGATAGATTGGCTGGAGCAAAAAGTTTCCTATATCCATAAATATGAGCTCCTGCGTAAAGGTGCGATAGAGAAAACAGAAATCTCTCATTTTATCCTATACTGGTATGGACTGAAGGAATTAGAGTTATTATTAAAAAATATTGGATTCGGCACCGTTAGTTATGAAATTGGCTATGGACAGGAAAATGATCCTTCCTTAATAACATTTATTGCGAGTAAAGAGCGTCATTAGAGGGGTGATATCATTTTGAAAATCCAAACGGAACGGCTGATTCTGCGGCCATTTACAGCAGTAGACAGAGATATTCAGGCGCTATACGAAATCCTGGGCGATAGGGTTGTTAATCAATATTTGCCTCTATTTACTCTGCAAAATAAGCAGGAGGCAGAAACTTATTATGCAGAAAGAATTCTCCCTCAGTATCAGAAAAAAACAGGGTATTACCTTGCAATTTGTCTAAAAGAAAATAATCTGCCGATTGGTTATGTAACTGTCAGCCTGGAAGAAGGACATGATTTTGGATATGCGTTAAAAAAAGAATTCTGGGGAAATGGCTTTGTGACAGAAGCAGGCCATGCTGTCATTGCAGAGCTAAAAAATACAGGACTCAAGTATATTACTGCAACACATGATATTTATAACATCGCCAGCGGGAGAGTTATGCAGAAGCTCGGAATGACCTATCAATATTCCTATGAGGAACAATGGCAGCCAAAGGATATTCTCGTCATTTTCCGAATGTATCAGCTTAATTTAGATGATAAAAAAGACCGTGTCTTTAAAAAATATTGGAATATGTACGCTGAACATTTTGTAGAAGATATTTCAGATGCCAAAAGATAATCCCTCTTTCATATTGGGATTATCTTCTCAACATTATATATCTGAGCATGTACTATTTCCTGTTTACTAAACGTTGTAAGCGGGGCACCTGTTCAGCTAAGACATGTGATTCAGTTCTCCATTCAAAAGCAGGCCCTACTCCTCCATATTCAAAAGATACAGCCCAAGGTGCAGACCATATACCATTATGTACATTTTCCAGTGCCCACTCCGCCAGTTCCCAGTCAGCTCTGGTCATAGGCATGCTGTCACGGTAGCGGTTACCATCATGCTGGATTCCGGTAATATGCAGCTCCTTTAAATTCTGTAATGGCAGCTGACTTACATAATCGAACACATCTTTATTTAAATACCTGCAAGTCATTTGTGCATGTGCTGTATCCAGCAGCAGCCCACATTTCGTTTCCTCTATTATTTGTGTAATAATATTTGGATCGATTATCGGTTTCAGCATATTCCCTTCATAGCTGCGATATATAACATTCTCAACGATTACCCTATCGGCTCCAAATCGTTCCGAAACGATATTTATATCATCTGTAACATTCTTAATAATAAATTCTATTTCTTTGGGATCATTCGTGTTTATGTCAAAAGCAGGATAGTCCTTTGATAATGCTGTTAAATGTAAATTAATATAAGGTGTTTCTGTTTCCTACAAAAAATTTTCTATTTTTATCCAATCGACTTTATCCATATTTCCAGTACCGGCATCTAAATTAAAATGGACGTACGCTGGCCTGCAGCTTTGAGCTGTTTCTATTAATTTATCATTTAAATCAGGGCATTTGAAAACATCAACATCTATTTTACCTTCATTTACCAAGTGATAAGCTTCCGATGAATAATTAACCGCCAATTTCATATATCTACTCCCCTCTACCCCACTCATTTTTTTGAAAATATAATATTCATACAATTATAACAACAATTCATAAAAACAGCTTAAATTTTTTATTGACAAACTTGTATATACAAGTTAAACTGAAAACGTTAACACTTGTATATACAAGATATGAAAAGGAGGAAAGTCATTGAGTAAATATACAGCTCCATCAAAAGAATTATTGGAAAATGTCGGTGGAAGTGACAACATCTCTGTCGTTACGCATTGTGCTACCAGAATGCGATTTGTCTTAAATGATCCGGAAAAAGCAGATGTAAAAGCCATTGAAGATATCGATATTGTAAAGGGAACCTTTACACAGGCTGGACAATTCCAGGTTATTATCGGGAATGAAGTCGCTTCCTTTTATAATGAATTTACGCGTATTGCTGGTGTTGGTGACACTTCTAAAGAAGATGTCAAAGAAGCAGCGAAACAAAATATGAATTTCATCCAGCGGTTAATGGCGCACTTAGCAGATATTTTTACGCCGATTATCCCAGCACTTGTTGTCGGAGGTCTGATTTTAGGTTTCCGAAATATCATTGGTGAAATTGAAATGCTGGAAAACGGAACTATGACATTAGCGGCATCCTCGCAATTTTGGTCAGGGTTATATGATTTTCTCTGGTTAATTGCTGAAGCTATCTTTCATTTTCTCCCTGTTGCTATTACTTGGTCTATTTCCAGGAAGATGGGAACAACGCAAGTACTTGGAATTATTTTAGGTCTTACACTTGTTTCACCCCAGCTTTTAAATGCTTATGGCGTTGCAGAAGCAACAGAAATACCAGTCTGGGATTTTGGATTTTTCCAAATTGAGATGATTGGTTATCAAGCACAGGTTATCCCGGCTATTTTAGCTGGTTTCGTATTAGCTTATTTAGAAATATGGCTTCGTAAAATCATCCCACAAGTGGTATCTATGATTTTTGTGCCATTCTTTGCATTACTTCCAGCTGTTATCATAGCCCATGTTGTGTTAGGCCCCATCGGCTGGACAATCGGTTCATGGATTTCAACGGTTGTCTATGATGGATTAACTTCCGCATTCGGCTGGCTATTTGCAGCAGTATTTGGATTTGCATATGCACCACTGGTTATTACGGGATTGCATCATATGACAAATGCCATTGACTTACAATTAATGAGCGAATTTAACGGCACAAATCTCTGGCCTATGATTGCTCTATCTAATATCGCACAAGGCTCTGCCGTTGTAGCAATGATTTATCTGAATCGCAAGGATAAAAAGGAACAACAGGTATCTATTCCAGCCGCTATCTCCTGTTATTTAGGAGTTACAGAACCGGCATTATTCGGGATTAATTTACGCTACTTATTCCCATTTATCGCCGGAATGACAGGCTCTGCTGTTGCAGCAGTTATATCTGTCGGATCTGGTGTTATGGCTAACTCGATCGGTGTCGGCGGTATACCAGGGATCTTATCTATTCAATTACCGCATATGCTGATGTTCGCTGTAGCAATGGTGGCAGCTATCGTTATCCCATTCATCTTAACAGTTGTTCTATCCAAAACAAAAATGGGTGTAGACGCATATAAGCGTTTAGGTAAATAAGGAGGGAGTCTATCCCTCCTCTAATTCATATAGAGTCAAAAGTATTTGAAACGCAGCAGTATTTAGGAGGTTGATTATGCAAGAAAAATGGTGGCAAAAATCCGTCGTTTATCAAATTTATCCGAAAAGCTTTAACGATACAACTGGTAACGGAATGGGAGATATTAATGGAATCACAGAAAAATTGGATTATATCAAAGAATTGGGGGTAGATGTGATTTGGCTAACCCCTATTTATGTTTCTCCCCAAAATGATAACGGATATGATATTGCAGATTACTATACCATTCAACCCGATTATGGAACGATGGAAGATTTCGAAAAAATGCTGGAAAAAGCACACCAAATCGGTTTAAAAATTATTATGGATATCGTTGTTAACCATACATCGACAGAACATAAATGGTTTAAGGAAGCTAAAAAGTCGAAGGATAACCCTTATAGAAACTATTATATCTGGAAGGATGGCAAGCCAGGTGAACTGCCGACAAACTGGGAATCCAAATTCGGCGGCAACACTTGGGAGTACGATGAAACAACTGGTTCTTATTATTTACATCTCTTTGATGTTACCCAGGCTGATCTTAACTGGGAAAATGAAAAAGTCCGTGATGATGTCTATCAAATGATGAACTTTTGGCTGGATAAAGGGGTAGATGGCTTCCGGATGGATGTTATCAATTTAATTTCCAAAGACCAGCGTTTCCCAAATGATGACGGCAGTATCGCTCCGGGAGATGGACGTAAATTCTATACAGACGGACCTCGGGTACATGAATTTCTTCATGAAATGAATCAGGAAGTATTTAAAGGTCGTGAAACGATTACCGTTGGAGAAATGTCATCCACTTCTATGGAGGATTGTATTAAGTATTCCAATCCAGAACGTGAGGAGCTGGATATGACCTTTAACTTCCATCATTTAAAGGTTGACTATCCAAATGGTGAAAAATGGACAAAAGCTCCATTTGATTTTCTTTATCTAAAGCAGCTGCTATCTGATTGGCAGACAGGGATGCAGGAAGGCGGCGGCTGGAATGCGCTATTCTGGTGTAATCATGATCAGCCAAGAATAGTATCCCGCTTTGGAGATGATACAATCTATCACAAGGAGTCGGCAAAAATGCTGGCAACAACAATTCATATGATGCAGGGTACTCCTTATATCTATCAGGGTGAAGAGTTCGGAATGACCAATGCCGGCTTTAATGATATTAGCCAGTACAGGGATGTAGAATCGCTGAATATGTACAAAATTAAAAAAGCAGAGGGCCTCTCTGACCAGGAAATTATTGAAATACTTCAGGAAAAATCCCGGGATAACGCTCGTACACCAATGCAATGGAATAATACAGTCAATGCCGGTTTTACGGAAGGAAGTCCTTGGATCGGGCTTCCTGATAATTATCAGATAATCAATGCAGAAGCAGCAATTGCTGATAAAACGTCTATTTTTTACCATTATCAAAGATTAATTCAGCTTCGAAAAGAGTATCAAGTCATTACAGACGGAAAATATCAGCTGATTTCACCCAATGACTTTGCAATTTTTGCGTATATAAGAGAAAATAAAGATACAAAACTATTAGTAGTAAACAATTTTTATGCAAAAGAAGCAGAGCTGAATTTACCTGAAGCGATCCGCAGTGATTGTAAGGATAGCAGGATTTTATTATCTAATTACGCAGATTCTCCATCTTTAGCTTCAGATACGATTTCACTGCGTCCATATGAGTCGATTGTTTATTATCTAAAGAAATAAATGGAGTTAGTTGCGATGCGAAATAAGTATTTAATTATTTATCAGGAAATGGCTCAAAAAATAGAAAAAGAAACATTTAAAGCAAATGAATTCCTTCCGTCGGAAAATGAATTAGCTGAGCAGTATCAGACATCACGGGAAACGATTCGAAAAGCTTTAAATCTGCTTGCCCAAAACGGATACATTCAAAAAATCCGCGGCAAAGGATCAACGGTGATTGAACGGAATAAATTCGATTTTCCAGTATCCGGCCTGGTCAGCTTTAAAGAATTAGCTGATAAAATGGGAGAAAAGCCGATTACCACGGTTCATCAATGTGCAAAAGTCAGCGCAAATGAGTTTATCCAGAAGCAATTAAAGCTTGCAGATAATCAGGAGGTTTGGGAAATTATCCGGACCCGTTCCTTCTCTGGACAGCGCGTCATTTTGGACAAGGATTATTTAATAACAAGAACCGTTCAGCACATCTCTAAGGATATTGCAGAAGCTTCTATTTATGACTATCTTGAAAATAATTTAGGTCTTATCATCAGCTTTGCAAAAAAAGAAATTATTGTTGAGGAACCAACAGCAGAGGATCATGAGCTGCTGGATTTAGAAGGCTTTTATAATGTAGTGGTTATTAAAAACTACGTTTATTTAGATGATGCAACATTATTTCAATATACCGAATCGAGACACCGTCCTGATAAGTTCCGATTCGTTGATTTTGCTAGAAGAGAGCATTAGAAGAAGGCTGATTTAAGTATTTAACTGCTTATATCAGCCTTTTGATTTATGTACTATGTACTAATACAATCTCTTTCTTCGAATAAAATAAATGCGAAAAGCATCTGCAATCGGATGAGCCAAATCCTTTTACCGGCATACTCCCTTCGTTTTCCTGCCTCAGCCTTTCAAAAAGCCCACACTCCACTTCTTCACCAGGATAAGTTTGCACAGCTTGAATCTGCAGATAAGGACGTAAATAGTCTATATGCCAGCGCTTCTTTTTCTCAATCTGAATATGTCTGTCCACTCGCGCACGAATATTCCGCTTTGCGCTTCCTACATAAACATAATAACCCTTCGAAAAATTAAATTTCCCTAGTTTGCCGATAGTAACACTCTCTGTATCTTCCGGCAGCCACGCTTTTACACAATAAAGCGTATCGGATTCCCGCACAGAATAATCTGCAGGCTTCATCTCTTTTTGTCACCTCCATTGCTATTTGTTACATTTAAGAAATTACTCAAAATTATTCTTCAGTCCCTATTCGTAATTATTATATCTTAAAAATCGTCTGCTGAAATTAAAAAAGACGAATGTACATTTTCCCTACTAATAATTATTTATAAATTTAAACTTGAACCTTACGTCACGTAATGTTTTATCCTATTATTAGAAGGGAGCAGATAAAATGACGAATGAAATTATCAAAGCGCTTGTTTTAGATAAAAGTATCCGTTTATATTTTACCGACAATACAAAAGTTCTCCAAGAAATCATGAAGTTAAGTAAAATAAAGGATAAGGCCTGTTATTTGGCATTAGCTAAAGCTGTTTCCATAATGAGCCTCCTTTCCGTAACCTTAAAAACTACTCAGAGAATCAGTACTGTTATTACAGTGACTAATAAAAAACATAAAATTTATGCAGATACAGACGCAGATGGAAATGTACGCGGTTATGTCAATCAAGCACTGTTAGAAGAGCACCAGCAGCAAAATTCAGTTCAATCTCTTAAGGAATTTATCGGTCCAAATGCTTCTATACGAATGATGAAGGGGTTTGAAATGAATCAATTTACCGGGATTACTGATATGCCTTATCAAAATATAGATGATGATTTTGCATATTATTTTAAACAGAGTGAGCAGACAAATACTATAATTCAGACAAATATAGAATTTGACAATAACCATGGCCTTGCTAAAAGCTATGGAATCTATGCTCAGGTACTTCCAGGGACAAAAGAAGGCTCATTAGAGTATATCCGGGAACAATTTGAAGCAGAGAATCTTGCTCCTATGCTGCTCGGGATGAATGATGCAGAGATAGAAAAAGAATTAAATCATCACTTTCATAACTCAAAAGTAATGGAACGAAAATCGATACAATTTGCCTGTCACTGCTCGAAAGAAATGTTTTATGGCTTTCTGTTTTCGTTATCTGATGAAGAATTGCAAAAAGCTACCGAATCGAACACTTCTGTCGATACAAAATGTCATATTTGCGGCAGACAATATGTTTTCAGTCCTTCTGAGATAAAAATACTTTTACAAACGAGGTGAGCACATGTCTAATTACTGGACCACCGGCCAATTAGCTGCCCTCACAGGTCTGTCCATCCGGACACTGAGGTATTACGATCAAATCGGATTATTTTCACCTTCCCTCTATACAAAGGCAGGTCATCGGCGCTATACCAGTGAGGATATGCAGCTGTTGTTACAAATTCTTGTACTGAAAAAAATGCATTTGCCTTTGGAGGAGATAAAGGAGATTATTCGTACAAGCAGCCAGAATTTGCTGGATACACTGGATCAACAGATTAATCGGATTAAAAAAGAGGTAGCTATGCAGCAAAAGCTGTTACATCAGCTGGAACAAACCAGAGTAGAAGCGGCTAAATCAGACCGTATTTCCTTTGAAGGACTAACTTCACTATTTGAACTAATCCGATTAAATCATTCCAATTATTTTACAGAGGAACAGCTTCAAAAGCTTAGAGAGCGCTACCTAAATACAAATGATAAAGTGCTAAAACAAGAGGAGAAACAATTTAAGGACCTTCTAAAAGCATTAAAAGACAGCATGGAAAAAGAGATTTCTTCACAGGATGCATCAGTGCAGGAATTAGCGATAAAATGGCAGGAGTTAACGCGTATTTTTTCAGATGGAGACAGTGAAATCACCAAAAATGCCGAAAAATTCTATGCTGAGAATCCTCAGCCTGCGCTGCATTATGGCTTGGATAGTGCATTGTATAGATATATTCAGAAGGCTTTGAAAAAAAGAAAGGATTAAAATAACTGAAACTGCATTCCATTAAGATTATTATATGTAATTACCGTTAAAAAAAGGCTTATACAATCAGATAAATAAATTGTATAAGCCCTTTTTAAAATGTTTTATCGTCTTCATTTTCTAGAAAACCTGTCCTGCCTATATTATTATAACAGGCTCAGACGTAATTTATGTTTATAACACTTCCGTTTAAACGCTTACATTATTTGATTTATTAACAATATTTTTCAATTCATTTCCCTCTAACAGATTATACAGGTTACTTATAATCATTTGACTGGTTAAATATCCTGCTTCTACAGTATACGCCGCCATATGAGGTGTTACAGTCAGGCTATCTAAAGACAAAAGTTTTTTATCCTTCACTGGTTCTGTTTCAAAAACATCCAGCGCACAGCTCTGTATTGAACTGTTTGTCAAGGCTTTATAAAGCTCTTCCTCATCAATTAAACCGCCGCGGGCTGTATTTATTAAAATAGAAGTCTCCTTCATACGCTTCAATTGTTCTTTCCCAATCATTCCTTTTGTATGTTTATTTAATGGAACATGTAAGGAAATGTAGTCAGAACGGGAGAGTAATTCATGAAATGATACCCGGTTAATATTTAACGCTTCTTCATCAGGACTTTTATCTGTGATGTCATATCCAAGAACCTCCATGGAAAACCCATTCGCTCTCCTGGCAACTCCTTTGCCAATAGCTCCTAATCCAATAATACCTAATGTCTTTCCCCATACAGAATGTCCGTCGAACCTCGGCCACTCTCCATCCTTTACCTTATTATTTGCAGCAACAATTGACCTCGCAGCAGATAACATCAGTCCAAAAGCCAAATCAGCAACCGCATCATTATTCGTACCAGGCGTATTTGCAACGATAATCCCCTTCTCCCCGGCTGCCTTAAGGTCAATATTATCCGTTCCAACACCATGTTTGGCAATCAGCTTTAAAGAATTAGAGCAGTTAATTATTTCCCTATCAATTTGTTCCAGTCCCACGATAAGCACATCTGCATTACCTATTTCTTTTATCATCCGGTTTCTACTGTACGGTATCAGATAAGTTAATTCAATCCCTTTTTTATTCAAGGTTGCTTTTATATCGTCATGGAATTTACCAAAACTTGGAGTAGTTACGATCACTTTCATTTTGTAAACACCCTTTTTTTATAAAGATTCTTCCGTTTAATTGTTCGCAGCTTTTTTATCCAGTTCTGTACTTTCATCATTTTTATTATCATCATAGGACGTAATTGTAAATCCAGTAATTGAGTATATTATCGTAATTGCTAAAGTAAAGTATGTTAAGAAACTATATGGTATGAACTCTACTGCACTGATGCCAAGTGCACTTGCAGCAAATATGGAACTTGTATTCCATGGGATGATCGGTGATGCTAAGGTTCCCGAATCTTCTATCACTCTGGATAAATTCTCCGGTTTTAAACGCTTCTTTTCATAAAGCGGTTTCATTATTGTTGCTGTCATAACATGGGCAAAGGTAATTGTTGCACCAACCATATTAGTAATATAAGTAACAACAATAGTCATTAGTAGTAAACCTCTATTTGTCTTAATTTTATAAGCAAACGAAGTTAATATAGCTCCTAGCATACCTGATCCTGACAATACCCCGCCGAGACCCATAGCAAAGATAAATAATGCAATGATATCCAGCATGCTCACTACTCCACCCCTGTTTAACAGGCCATCTATAAAATCATTTCCAGTTTCAATTGAAAATCCATTATAAAGAGCATCAAATCCACTTTCAATACTGAACCCCTGATAAACGACTCCAACGATAACGCCTATAATAGCACCGGTAAATATAGATGTAACAGGCGGTTTTCGCATTAACAGCAAAGTAAGTACTACAGCTGCCGGAATAAAAGCAATCCAGCCAATATGAAAGATTTCACTCAAAGAACTATTAATAGAATCTATCTGTCCTTGATTAATTTCTGAATCTCTGTACCTGAGTCCAAAAATATGAAAGGTAATAATAGATAAAACAAGTGCAGGCCCCGTAGTTTTAAACATATGTTTAATATGTGTATAGACCTCGCCGCCTGTCAGTGCCGGCAGCATATTCGTACTATCTGACAAAGGAGACATCTTGTCCCCAAACCATGCTCCACTAATAATGGCACCTGCCGTTAATCCTGGTGGAATACCAAGACCGGCTCCGATTCCCATCATTGCTGCACCAGCAGTCCCCACTGTTCCCCATGATGTACCTGTTGCCATCGAAACAAAAATACATAGGATAACTGTAGTAACAAGAAAATAATTAGGAGTTATTAATTCAAGTCCGGCATAGATAATTGTCGGAACCGTCCCTGAATACATCCACGCTCCTATTAAAGCTCCTACCGCCAATAGTATTAGTGCCGGTGATAAAGCTTTTCTAATCATATCATAGGCAAATGTCTCGACCTCACCAAAACTAAATCCAACTGCCATCGTTAGTGGAATCACAAGCATAAAACCAATGAATAGCATAATTTGTAAACTAGCATCGTATACCAACATCCCGGTAACAATAATGACTATCACAAGAAGCAATGTAAAAATGGAATATCTTACACCAGGTTTTTTATCCTTCTTCATTCTTTTCCTCCTATAGCCCTTCTACGTTGAGTTCAACAGCTAATTCATTCAATTGGTTAAATATATTGTGTTCCATAGGAATTCCTTTTAATCTATTATTTTCTTCCTTCATAAATTCAATTTCCCCCGGCATATATATTTCTTCTACTCCTTCTGCCTTGGATGAATGTTTTATGAAGCTAATCAGCTGGTCTATATTCGAATAATATGTTTCCAAAGGTATTAATTTTTTTATATCAATAGTCAGCATGAAGTGCGAAATTGATTGCTTTCTCTCCGTATCATACATCGAAGGAATCATCTTGGAAAAATCACCGCCAGATAAAACACCTGTTAAGATTTCTGCCATAACCGCCAAACCAAAGCCTTTAGGTCCGCCTACAGCTGAAAGCAGTCCCCCATTAAGAATTTTCTCCGGTTCGTCTGTAGGCACTCCTTCAGCATCTACTCCCCATTCTTTTGGAATTTTCATATTATTTCCTTTATGAAAAATTACTTTTCCCAAAGCTGTGTTACTTAATGCCATATCCAGAACAATTGGTTTCTCTTTGGAAGGAGCTGCGATCGATATCGGGTTATTTCCAATAACTTTTTCTTTCCCTCCTATAGCCGGCATTAACGGTGCAACATTACTGATAACAATCCCAATTTTATCTTTTTGGGCCGCTAAGAGAGAGTAAAATGCAGTAATCCCAAAGTGGTTGCTGTTTTTTACAGCTACTAAACCAACACCATTTTCCTCAGCTATTTCAATTGATTTTTCCATTGCATATTTCCCTGCCACTTGTCCAGCCGAATAATTACCATTCACAACAAGTGATGAAGTGCTATTATTCTCTTCTGTAATCTCTGCTTTGTTTTTAATTAGCCCCTTTTGTATACGTTCAACATATATAGGAAGTCTGAGGAAACCATGACTATGGATTCCTCTTAAATCAGCTTCCAGCATTACTTCTGTTATTATATTGGCTTCTTCTTCTGGCATACCCAGCTTGATGAAGCAGTTATTTGAAAAATTCATGATTTTATTCTGATCAATATACATATTCTCTCCCTTTCTAAATCAGCTGATTACTTTATTGCTTAACTTACCAATTCCTTCTATTTCAATTTCTACTAAATCTCCATCCTGCAGCGGCCCTACTCCAGATGGTGTACCTGTTAAAATAACATCCCCCGGCTGCAGGGATATAACATCCGTTACATGAGCCAGTACCTTTTCAATATTATGAATCAGGTCATTTGTGTTAGAATCTTGCTTTATTTCTCCATTAACTGATAATTTAATAGCTACGTTATTGGGATCAATATTTGTTTCTATCGATGGGCCAAGCGGCTTAAATGTCTTGAATGATTTTGCTCGTGTGAATTGGCCATCTTTTTTTTGCAGGTCTCGGTCTGAAACATCATTATTAATGGTGTAACCAAATACATAATCTAATGCTTCTTTCTCCGATAGTTTATAAGCTTCTTTTCCAATAACAATTGCCAATTCAGCTTCGAAATCAATTCTATGTTTTTCCGTAGGTAATTGAATCGTCTCTCCATCTCCGATGACAGCAGTTGGTGATACCATGAACATCATTGGCTCTTCTGGAACTTCTTTTCCGCTTTCTTCAGCATGTTTTACATAGTTCAAACCGATGGCTATCACTTGGCCGGGTTGGACAGGAGATAATAATGTCACTTCTGACCTCTCAAACTCCTTTCCTGTTTTTATAAAACGATTATCGATAATAAAATCACTCTCTAATTGAATAATTTTATCTCCTTCTAAGTAACCGTAAGATACCTCGTTATTATTCTTAAATCTGACGAATTTCATTACTTTTCCTCCCAAAATACTTTTTCTTAATTTACAATATCTAAATTATTATAGTAATCCTGCTGTGTTATTCTTAAAACTTCCTTAGCTGCGTTTGCTTTATGTTTCATCATTGCATTTTCAACCAGAACAGGATCTTTCATTTCCAAAGCCTCTACTATAAACTTGTGTTCTTTAATGGAATGCATCGCATGACCCCTGTTATTTGAAAATAGGGAAGGATATCGTTTCGTGTTATTCCATAAATCCCTGATCATACCAATAAGAAGTAGGTTATCACTGGCCTCATATATTGTTAAATGAAACTTCATATTAAGTTTTTCTATTTCTTCAAAATCATTTTTCTCTAAACAGTCCTCAGACGCTGTAATAATAGATCTTAAGTTATTTATAATTTCTTCATTGATGTTCTCAGCCGCCAATCTCGATGCTAGCCCTTCCAATTCAATTCTTACTTCAAATATTTCTTGGATATCTTTTGATGATAACGTACTGACAACTGCCCCTACATGTGGAGTGAATTCAATTAAATTATCAGAGTTTAATTGGTTTATTGCCTCTCTGACTGGAATTTCACTCGTTCCAAATCTTTTTGCCAACCGGCTAATGACCAGCTTTTCACCAAATTCATATTTACCCTCTTGTATTTCCTTCTTCAACTCGTGATAGATAATCTCTTTCTTGGTACTGTAAACATTCATATTTGCCACCTCATTTTTGTAAACGTATACATCATATATGATATAGGATATATCATATATGATTATAAAAATCATGTCAACAGAGCTATAAAAATTTGATGCCCTTTGCCTTTACGTTTCAGTCAATGACTATTTTTGAGCCAGAATCTTTTTTAGAAAAACTCGAATTATTTATATCTCTAATATAAAGTTTGCAATAAAAATGATGAGTTAATAACTTTTTTTACGTAGGAAAAGGCTAATACAAGAAGAATAACTTGTATTAGCCTGCCTCATTATCATCTGCGCCATTTTCATCGGAGTCATTACTGCAAGCTGAAAATTCTAGTAAAAAGATACCATAGCTGCTAAAAATTACTGTGTTCTCATATAAGCAGTATCCTCCCATTAATTTATGTTTGAAGATGCAGTTCCCTTTTAAGAGAATGCTAAAACACTTTCTTGATCAAAAAGGCTGCCATTTCAATTGTTTTGCCTTATTAAAGCGGTTTTCCACCTCGTTCCAATTAACGATATTCCACCAATTGTCTATATAGTCTGCTTTCACATTCTCATATTGCAGATAATAGGCGTGCTCCCACACATCGAGGACGAGCAGAGGAACAACATCCCATTGACTTAAGTTTTGATGCTTCTCCGCCTGCAGAATTTCCAGACGTCTTGCCCGCGGTGACCATACTAAGATAGCCCAGCCTCCACCCTCTACATTGTTTGCTGCTCCAGTAAAATGTGCTTTAAACTGATCATAGCTGCCAAAGGACTGTTCGATTTCATTCATTAAATCTCCTGTTGGCTCACCGCCTCCGTCCGGGCTCATCACCTTCCAGAATATCGTGTGCAGATAATGTCCCGCACCATTAAACGCTGCCTCTCTTTCCCAATGTTTAATCAGATCAAAATTATTATCCCAACGAGCCTGCTGCATTTCCATTTCTGCTTTATTTAAACCATCAACATAGCTCTGATGATGCTTATCATGATGCAGTTCCATAATTCTTTGTTCGATATAAGGCTCTAAAGCATCATAGCTGTATGGCAGCGGTGGAAGTGTATGCCCGCCAATCGGAACAACTCTTTCACGATTTACTTCTGTACGGCTCTCCTCTCTGCTCTCTTCTATATAAGAATTTAACTTTGTATATAAAACATTTGCCCTCTCGTATGCCTCCTCTTCGTCTGCAATTTGATTATTGAAAAGCTCCTTTTGAAATTGAGTTAATTCTTCCTCCCACTTAGTTAATGCTTCTGCATGAACACGCTCTTGAAGAAGATTACCTGCTTCCTGATAGGTTTGCAAAATTTCTTCACACCATTGTTTTATTGAATTAAGGTATTGTGACAACGAAAAATCCTCCCTAAAATTAGTCGTTAATACTATATGCAAGTGGGAGGTGGGCTGATAATATATAAAATAAAAAATTGATAAAAAAGGAGTCTCTTTCCAGCATTTTATAACGCAGAACGAACAGTAACAGTATACCTATGATTACTATCACAACTGACTCCGCTAAAGATATATGACTTTAATTCAGCAATCGCTTTAATCAAACATTTGTTTGAACAGAGGTTCTCCATTTATTTTTCTGTTAAGATGACGTCCATTGTCCCCCATTCACATGTAATGTCTGCCCCGTAACAAAACGAGAATCATCTGAAGCCAGATAAACAAAGGTAGGTGCTACCTCAAAAGGCTGACCTTGCCGCTGCATCGGATTTCCTGCCAATGTCACTTCATCTGCAGAGAAACTGGCTGGAATCAGCGGTGTCCATATACGCCCCGGAGCAATAGCATTGACGCGAATACCCTGATCCACTAAATTATTTGCTAATGCTCTTGAGAAGCTGACGATCGCTCCTTTTGTGGCAGTGTAGTCCATCAATTGTTTATATCCCTCATAAGCTACTACAGATGCCGTGTTGATAATCGAGCTGCCTGCCTTCATGTATGGAAGTGCAGCACGGGTCGTATAGAAATGAGAGTATACATTTACTTTAAACGTATCGTCGAATTGCTCATCCGTAATATCTAATAAGCTTAATTGCTGAAACTGGATACCGACATGATTACAGAGAACATCCAGTTTACCAAATGTTTCAACCGTTTTCTCTACTATATAACAGCACTGCCGTTTCTCCCTTAAGTCGCCTGGAAGCAATAAACAACGCTTTCCAAGCTCTTCAATCCGATTTTTTGTCCGGTTCGCATCCTCATGTTCATCCAGATAAGCAATTGCTACATCTGCACCTTCTTTAGCAAAAGCTATTGCTGCAGCAGCTCCCATCCCACTGTCTCCTCCAGTGATAAGTACAGCCTTACCAGCAAGCCTATTACTTCCTTTTTCATTTATATTCTCAATAATTGGTCTAGGCATCATCCATTTTTCCAGTCCCGGTTGTCGATATTGACGCTGCTCCGGTACTGTCATCGCAACCTCTTGATATTGTGTTATTTTTCCGTAGTTCGGATATATTGGGTATATTTGATCTGCTGGTTTATTTGATTTACCCTGTGTCATGATCATCCTCCTTGAAATCAACTGGATAGATTACTTTATGAAACTTGGGCGGAGATAGTGAAAAGGTGCAAGGAAGAGTTCCATATCATTGAAATCTGAATAAGGTATGAAGAAGAGGCAAATCAAGGAGGAATTTGTTATGCAGCAATATTATTACAACCCGGAAGCGACGCTCTTATTAGTAAACCATTCCAATGAAAAAGTAGATGTATTGTACACAGCAAATCAACATACGTATCAATTACCGAAAATTGGACCCAGACCACCGTATTTTATAAATCCTGTTTACGAGCAGTTTTATCCGGTTATTTAATGCTTATTTAATTCACCCTCAAGAGAATAGAAACACTTCCATATTTTTATTTCAGCTAATATTATTCTTTAATAAGATTGATATTAGCCCATACATAGAAAATTCATTTTCATGAGGGGATTATCTCCATTTCCAAATAAATGAATGAAATTTGTCCCATTGAAAAATACCGCAACGTTACAAAACAAATAAAAAATACCGATAATACATCGGTATTTTTATCATTATTTATATTAATCTTAATAAAAAGTCCCAGGCTGTGTAGGAGTTTGCGGTCTCCACCAGGACTCTACCATTTGCCAAGCTAATTGAAAGTCCTGCCCCTGCCCCATCAGATAGGAAATTGCTACAGCTTCTCTTAATGCGTGTGGATAGCCAAGATGCTGCGCTTCTCGCATTCCGTGATTGATTACCGGATTAATCGCCGATAAAACCTGCTGCTCTATCGAATTCTGTCCCATATTCGGCTGCTGATAATTCCGGGGATGTTGCTGTTTATAAGAATTCATATGTTGATTTGGGTTAAATGGATTATTCAAATTAGACACTTCACTTATAAAACGAATCTTTTTAGGTAAATTCCCTACTTTTCAGCCTATACTTTAGTTATTTTAAATGTTCCTTACAAATGATTAGATGTCTTTGATTGCTGGTATATCAATTTTTAAGTAAGATCATTATATACTCGCAAAATAAATAATAGAGGAAAAGATAAAAGAAATGATGAAGAAATTAAAAAAAGAATATCTTTAAGGAAGGAATTCTATTATGGAAATAGATTTAAAAAACAACGAAAAAGCATTTATTCGACCATATGAAGAAAAAGACTTCAGTAAAATACAAGATTTAAATAAAAGAGAAGGTTGGTCTAATTTAGTTGAAAATCATTTGAGTACAAAAGAAGCATGGAAAAACTCCAATGTAACCCTCATTATTGAAATACAGGGACACGGAATAGTTGGTTATCTAAGAGGATTGACACTCGTGTTAGTCTATTTATTTGTGAATTGTTAATTGACAAACAGTATAGGAGCTTAGGATTAGGAAAAAGAATTATTCACTATCTGCATAATATATATCCAAACGTAAGAATTGAATTACTTGCTACCAGTTCGTCTCGCTTATTTTATGAAGGAATTGGGTTTCGTACCTTTTACGGATATAGGAAAACGAAAGAAGAATAAGCTTTTTCTTACGGTAAAAAAATGAAGTAGACAAAAAACGAAATCGCGCAGATATTAATCATCATGCGTTTTTGTTTACTATTTTACTGTTATTTTAGCTGCTAATTGTCTACGTTTTTGCGTAATAATTAAGCTGTATTTTACATTTTTCCGTCGTATCGGAAAAGATATAAAAAAGCAACAGCCTTTCACTTCAAAGCGGACTGCTGCTTCTTTATAAATCTCCTGTTTTCTTTCCAGCAGGACTGGTAAAATTATTTTTACTGCGAATTCCTTTTATTTAACAGTAATAACAACATCTTCTCCTGCTTGAACTTGCTTCACATCTTGTTTATTTAAAGCTTCGATATCACTCATATTCGTAACAAGCATTGGTGTTACAGTACTTACAGCTTTTTCACCTACAATTGCCAAATCCACATCAACAAGTGCATCACCTTTTTTCACTTTATCTCCTTCTTTGACATGGATTGTGAATCCTTCTCCATTCAAAGCAACTGTTTCTAAACCAATATGAATTAAAATTTCCGCTCCATTATCAGCTTTAATCCCTACTGCATGCTTTGTCGGGAACGCTTGTACAATATCCCCATCAACTGGTGATACAACTTTTCCATTAGATGGTTTAATAGCAATTCCGTCTCCCATCATTTTTTCAGCGAATACTGGATCAGGCACTTCTTCCAAAGGGATTACTTCTCCATCAACTGGAGCAAATAATTCAATTTCCTGATTCTCTTTCTTTTTAAAAAGCTTCCCAAACATAGCTATCCCTCCAAGATTTATATATATCGATTTTATCACATGTTCCAGAGAATTACTTTAATAAGCCCATCAGAAAATCTCTGCAGACAGATTTTGATTAACTCTTCTCATTGTGTAATCTTTTCTACAATTTCTCCGATTTGAACCTCCCTCTACCTGTTTTTCACATTAAATTTCGATAATCCATTGAATTAATAGCAATTTAGAAATGATTAAAAAATCCAGCTGCCATTCTCATGGTAACTGGATTCATCTTTAAAACTAGTCCTGTTCCTGCTTTTCCTTATCCCAGTCTTCAAAATCGTCATTATTTAAGTTTCTTAACTTACCATTATTTTCGATTACTGCTTCCACATCTACATCAACATTTATGTTTGGATATATTTCTTCAAGAAAGTTTTTCAGCTCTGCATTAGTATAATTTTTTCTGATCCGGTTGCTTATTCCTAATACATCTGCATGTTTGTCCTGAACTTTTTTCACCAGTTTAAGGGTATCTTGTCTCATCTTTTCTTCAAACATTTTCTGAATATCCTTATCATTTAAATGATCCTCTGCTTCGGAAACGATCAATACGAATTCTAACCGTATAGTCAGATCAATTTCCTCTCCTTTAAAATTGTAATCGTATTCTACATCTCTTTCAACGAGCTCCACATTGGTTGTATCGTCAATCGTCACAAATGTTTTAATAACATTTTCTTCATTATTTAACAAATTCATCAGCATGACTTCTATAGAATCTAATGTTTCAACAATTTTTCCATCTTTGAGGACGGATGCGCCAAAGTAATCCATTTCCAAGTTTTTATTTGAACTGATAAGCGGTATGGAGATATCCGATGTATACGAATGAATACCTCTATATACCTCCCATAAAATGACTTCAGGAGCATATATTTCCCAGCCAGTCTGTTTTTCCAGGAAACCGAATATAGGTACCCCTACTTTTTGAAATGTATTAATCATCTGGTCAATATAGGTATCCATATCCTCTTTTGTAAATGCAATCGCTGGAGTTGCAGGTACATCACGCATTCTCATAAAGGTATTTATTATTTTCTCTATCCCCTCTTTGCCTAACTCTTCATCTAAAACAATAAACCCGATATGTTCCAAATCAATTGTTGTTTCAATTTTTTTCTTAAGCTGCTCAACTGCATCTAAAATCGTAACACCCTTGCCTTCCACTTTGGCCAAATTCCGCTGTTCTGATATCACTGAAACTGGAATTATTAAATATACATGAAACAGCTCTTCATCTTTCGTCAGCCCCATCAAAATAGGCGTGGAACGATAATTAATATCTCTGGAATCCCAGCAGCCGCTTAATAAAATTAACGATACTAAAAGAATGAATATTTTTTTCCAATGATTACGTTTCATGCTTTTGCCTTCTTCCTATCCAAAAGATAAAAATCAGCAGACTGATAATTGAATAAAAACGAAGTGGTATAATCCATATGATATGTGTCTGCACTTGCTCCCATGTAGAAATCATATTGGCTGCCACTGCAATGGTGATAACTATAACTACAAGAGCAATAGATGCATGCAGGCTGCCGACCTGAAACATGTTTTGATATAGCATCCGCAAAATATGCAATAACATTCCTAAAAAAATCGTTGCATAAATAAGCAGACTTAAACCAAAAAGACTGGTCAGTGTTTCAAAGATGGACCATTGAATATCCACAGTGGCTAACATTTCGATATAGGGAAATGTAAAATTCCGCGCTACTTCAAACCCAAAGACCAGCATGGGCGAATAAGCAGCCATAAAAATAAAAGGAATTAAACACCATGAAAACCAGAAAATTGTTTTATAATTGAGCTTCTTTCTTTTGGGCAGAAAAGCAAAAAATAAAAAGGTAGGAGAGAGAATAAGAAAACCAGTAATAAATGGCATTTCAAATACGAAATCAATATTGCTTACCTTCATCGGAAATAAGTTATACCATTTTGCATTGAAGAAGGATAGTATGAAAATAACCACAATAATATAGGATGAAGCTCCTGCAATTAAAAGCGTTGTCCGGAAAATACTCTCCATTGATCCAAGGCCGATATAGGTAGCCGTTGTGACAAAAATAATCATCACATATAAAATTGGTGTCTGATTTAGAAATAATACCGTAGTAAATTCAGCATAGGTCCGGATAGAAACAATAACTGTACCAATAATAAACAGTGATAAAGGAATCATAAATACGATAGAGATGAACCAGCGTTTCTCAGGTAAATATTGCAGGACATTAGGGTTTTCAAGCTTAGACATCCCAAATAATAAAACTCCTACGAGGGCGATATGTGCAAATCCGTGAATCAAAACAATCAGCCAATGTCCGTTATCTACCGTATCCAAAATCAATGTCGGATAGAGAAGAAACATTACCCCTATATTCGTTAATAAAAAAAAGATAATAATCAATAAGTTATTGATTTTCACTTTGGATCCCTTCCTTTTTCCACCGGACATAAGGAACTCCAAAACTCGTAATCCGGGCTATATAGGAGCATAAAACCAACAGACCGATAACATGCCCTAGAATTCCAAATAAAGCAGAGAAAATAACAATGATATACTTCATCAGCCGTAACGTAATTCCATTTTCAAAATTAATTACAATACCATTGGCAATTGTCGTAGCAGCAATAATAATAATTAATACACCACTGACCAAACTTGCTTCTACAATTGCCTGCCCCAAAATAATACCGCCTACAACACCAATCGTATTGGAAATAGAAATAGGCAGACGTACTGCCGCTTCGGTAATTAATTCAATCAAGAGCAGCATAATAATTATTTCCACAAAGGCGGGATAAGGTACAAACTGCCGACTTTCCGTGATAGACAGGGCAAGCTGCACCTTTAGCATTTCAGGATTTATTGTAATCAGTGCTACATAAAGTCCTGGTAATAATACTGCAATCATAATTCCAACAATACGCAGCATATATAAAGAATATACAAATACACTCAGATAATTACTGTCACTCGGTTGTTTAAATACATCAAAAACAGTATTAAACAGTACCAGTGCGAATGGATAACCGTCCATAAAGAAGACAATTTTTCCTTGTTCTATGTATTCCATCGCATTTTCCGGAAGCTCTGTGGAGGATACACGGGTAATCAGGGAAAATTTAGAAAAACCAAAGGCAACGTGAATATCCTTCACCTGCTTAATTTCATTTGGATAATCCTCAATTTTCTTTTTAATCATTTCTACCATTTGCTGGTCTGTAGTACCCTTCAAAATAAGAAATGAAAAGCGGCGGTTTCTTTTCCCGTGCTGCGTTGTCAGTACTTCAACATCCTTGGATTGATATTTACTGCGTAACAATCCTATGTTTTGCTGGCTATTCTCTGTAAAAGCATCCTTTGCTCCATAAATAACCGATTCATTAACTGGTACTTCTATACTTCGATAAAGGGGCTGAGAAACAGGATCCACGATTAAAGAAGCTTCTTCAGCACGATTCCAAATAATCAATTTCCCCTCATACAATGCTTGCATTTGTTTGTTTATTTCCGCTTTACTCCATGTGGTATTTGTCGATTGAACACTTTTTGACTCTTGTGGCTTATTTTCTTTATTACCAATTAATGCCTCCACTATTTCCCACGTTGCTGAAAAATCCACCAGGCTTTCAAAACCAATCACATCATAAGCAGTATCATTAATCATGATGGATTTCATTTGTAAATCTTTATTTTTCTGTTTCAAGTTCTCTATCTCATTCATGAAATCCATTGCCCGCACCCTTTCTCTTCTCCTATCTTTTAGTTATGAACCAGCAAGCACATTTTCATACAAAAAAGTCATCAGGTTTATTTCATTCGGGAGTCTACATTTTTCCACGAACTAAAAAAATAATATAAGAAACCTTTTCTTGTTTGTTCCGTATTATCTATTAAAGAGGTACCATTCGGAGGCAGGATAATATGTTGCGTTTTTTTAAGAGCAAGCGCAGACAAAAAGCAATAAAAAAAGTAAAAGACGGGGATGGACATGCATTGAAGCCGTTTCGTTTTTACGAAGTATTTTATCGTTCCCTTTTTTATATAAAGCTTCGTGAAGATGACGGGGAAATGCACACCTATGCAGTTCATGTTGACTATTTTGATGAAAATGAATCCATTGATTTATACCGTGATGGAAAGCATCATGCAAAAGCTGCTAATCCAGCTTTTTTCCCGGTTCCCGGAGGAATTATTGAGGTCGCAACAACAACATATGGTTTGAAACGAATTCATTATGTGACAGAGGATGAACAGGAGTTTGTATTATCTCCAGATCGTCGTTCAGCTGAAGGCTTGCGGGTGCGCCTCGATGCCAAGTTCCCTGAAATCAGCTCCATCATTGGAAAGCTTGCGGTTATCATTCTTCTAATTTCTATCATATTGGGATTACCGCAGCTGGCTGCCATGATTTCGCAGCTTCCTATCATTGAGGAAAGATGGGGCTCCTTCACATCACCGATAATTCTTCCAGCCTGGATGAATACGACATTACTGGTTGCTGGAACTATAGCAGCTATTGAGCGTGCCTTAACACTAAAAAATCATTGGCTGATTGACATGGAAACGAGCTGGTGGGATGACTAAATGAAATACAGCTTTGAGATTTAATAGACAGAGCATCTTCATATGTTCTGTTTTTTCTATGTGCAAAAAGAGGTGTACTATTCTACCGCAGATGTACAGGAGAATCAGATACATCTTGAAATTGTTCTCCAGCTGGCAGGAATGAATTTCGATTTTGAAACATTAAAGCTGATTGATGTATGATGAGAAATATATTCAATCAGCTCTTTTTGTATTTTATTCTTCTGTCCATAGCCGTTCAAGCTGATAATTATCGTCTGAAATCTGTAATGCATAAACATCTGGATTACTAAGTTTTCTCCACGCCTCGAATCCTGCGTTTTTATCATAATAATACAGAAGCAGGGATATAATTCCTCCATGTGCAACAATGATGCTGTTATCGGCATCACTTTCGCGTATTTCGTTCACTGCCTCAACAATTCTCCCTGTTGCCTCGTTACTGCTTTCGCCGCCTTCATATTTTAAATCTAAATCTTTATAGGTTGCTTCAAGTTTAGTCATCCAGTCAGGCATTGAAGCAGAGCTGAGCACTCTTTCCCGCAAACGGTTATCCACTTTTATTTTCAAATTATTTTCTTCAGCAAGCGGCTCTACCGTTTGTATTGCACGTAAAAATGGACTGGAAATAATACGATCCACTTTCTTGTCATACAAAAATGCAGCCAGCTTTTCCGCCTGCTCTTTCCCCTTTTCTGTTAAGGGAGCATCGGGAGCCTGTCCTTCTGCTTCACAATGCCGGATGATATAAATTGTTTTATTCATATTAATCAACAACTCCTTCATTGAAAAATTTGATCTATACTCTTAGCCTAACATGGTTTTAGGATATATTTCTGATTTTCATTATTTTTTCGAACCTTTTTCCTCCCTTGTTTGTATAGTCAGTAACAGTGGCAAATTAAAATAAAAAACAACGCTGCAATGAATCAAAGCTGATTAATAATTTATTTTTTCGAAAGGGGTATAAAAAATGAATACATATCAAAAACGTACTATTTACATTTCAACCGTGATTCTTGTTCTCTTCTTAGTTATTTCTTTAATAACAAATCGTTGGGGGTTCTTTTTATGGTGCTTATATCCCGTTTTTCTTAATATAATAATTGCGTTTACCGCTAAGAACAGCAAGCATATACAAATATTCAACCAAAAATATTCGGAGAAACCCGGCCATAGTAATATTGAAAAATAAAACCATGCTTTACTTATTTGATACATTGCATGCACAATGAAATGTAATAGAAAAAACATCATCGCATTGTACTGATTTTAACAAGTTTCATCAGACTATGCTCAAAAAATATACAGATAGGGAGAATGATATGGGGATAGGATATATTGTTTCTTTGATTGTAGTAGGAATACAAATTATACTGATTTTGGCAATAAGCATACCATTTAATCGTAAATATATTGTCAAAGAAGATGGGAAAATAAATTACAAAAAGACAACGGTATATTTAAGATGGAATATATTTGATACAGTCACAATAGCTGTGGCAGTTTATACCATTCTTTGTACGGTAATATTATTTTTCTTATTAGCTTCCGGAGAAAATATTGAAAACTCCTGGGTGCAATTTTTATCCAATCAGGCCCAAGCTTGGGTAATCGTAACGGTTTGCTATTTTATCAGCCGTATTTCCATGACTTTAAAATCCATCAAAGCTCATCTAGAGGATAAAGAAGATGAAGCGTAACGAAGATTGGATGGAGATTTATCAGAATGGAGATGAAACAGGTTTTACTGAATTATATACCATTCTGCATGAGCCGCTCTACTGCTTTTTATACCGGTACACACAGGAAGCGCAGCTTAGTGTCGACATTGTACATGATACCTTTGAAATCCTGCAGATAAAAAAGCACACATTTAACCCTGATAAAGGAACTGTCAAAGCTTATTTGTTCCAAATTGCTTACCGATTATTAATAAATAAGTTAAATAGAAGAAAAAAATGGCGCTCTCTGCTTCCCTTTTTGGTTCCACAGGCTGACCACTCAATAAGCATGGATGAAAAAATGTGGGTACAGCAGGCAATCGCCGCATTACCTGATAAACAGCGGGCGATTATTTTACTTGTTTACTATGAGGACCTGCCCCAAAATGAAATTGCATCGATATTAGATATTCCGATAGGTACCGTTAAATCAAGACTACATAAGGCAATGAGCACACTAAAACACGACCTGAAGGAGGATTTTCATGCTGAAGGATGAATTTAATAAAGAAGATAAATTAAAGGAAGAACTGGATCAATTTCATGTGATTGTTCCTGAACCAAAGCTGGTACAAAAACAAACGGCCTGGCAGCGATTTATACGTTATTTAGCTTCTCCTGCAAAAGATCCTTTAGAAAAGACTACTGTCACATTCACAGGATTAAATTTAACAAGAATTGTTCCTTTAGCTTTGGGCATCGTGATAAGTATTGTTCAGATCTGGGTTCATATGTAGAAAGAAATAAGTCCCTCAAATAACATCGTAAACTGTTATTTGAGGGACTTATTATTAATGATTGGTTCTTCGATACACTTCTCAGCCTGTTCTAAAATACTGTTAAATTCTTTTTTAAATTTTTCTAATTGTACTTGATCCTGAATCGCAACCAGTGCTCCTCTATCATCGTAAATATAATAAAGTACATGCTTTGTCCTATTAATTAAATAAAACCTTACAGAAGAAACATTACGATTCTTCAGTCTCGGCAGCCGTGGCGGAAAATCCTGATTACAAATCGCCTGAATTAATTCGGGATAACAGAGCTGATGCCTTCCTGTCTGGATAGCATATTCACTTACCAGCTCCTCACCCTCTTCTAAACTCTGCATGAATTGCCTGTGCTTGATTTGATACTTATTAGTCCCTTTGAAATATTTTCTGATAAAATCCACTTTAGGATGTATATCAGGAGGATGATAAACACTCACTATGACTTCTATTTCGTCTGGTTTGGAAAATAAAGTATTAAACACAGCCTGTGCTTCACAGTTCGCATGATGAAAATAGCTTTCGTTATAACTGTAACCATTGTCTTTAAATGGAGAGGTTTCTTTCTGAAAAACAATAGGGATTGTCATTTTATGCTGACAGAGCGTTTGATGCTGCAAATTTTCTATACCAAATTGTGATCTTAAATATTGATACATCCAGACTGTCTCCTCCCTAGTCCCTTAAAACAGCTCAAAGCGTCTGTTAACGCACAGCCTCCATAAATCGCTCTTTCTCCAGCCTCAATACCTTCTTCTGAATCGAAGCTTCTTCCTCTTCTTGCTCCTGCTCATCCAATATACGAGATGCTGTATCAGATTCTCTGACAAACAGATTAAAGAGATCTGCTTTCTCTCCCAATACATCCAGCATCGCTACGTCAATGCTTTCCTCTGTTAATAAACGATAGACAACAACGTTCCGGGATTGTCCCATACGATAAGCACGGCTGATTGCCTGCTCCTCCATCGACGGCTTCCATTGCGGTTCACATAAAATAACAACGTTCGCTGCCTGAATATTAACCCCGACACCACCGGCAGTAATCTGACTGACCAGTACAGACCCAGCTTCATCTCCTGTAAATGCATCAATAATTTCCTGCCTTTTATGATTAGGAACATCCCCTGTAATTGCCCGATGTGTTCTGTCTTCTAAATTTTTGCTGATGGTTTGGATAACATCTTTAAAATAAGAAAACACCAGCACTTTATGTCCATTTTCTTTGGCATTCTCACAGATTTCCAGCAGCTTCTCCAGCTTCGGCGATTTATCTGGGATTTCCCCCTGCCAGCCCGCACGGCGCATTGCCATAACTTGTTCATCCTTCACAGCCTGCTGATAGAACTTCTCCTCTTCGTCTCCAAAACGAACCCACTCTGGAATAATTTCTAAATCTGGAAGTTCATTTAAGACATCCTTTCGATTTCTCCTTAAATAAACGGGAGCAATTGCTTTACGAAATGCCTTGGGTTGATGCAGGTACATCTCTTTGGTTAGGCTTTCCGCAATTTCCGGCTGTAATACCGAGATTAATTGCTTCATCTCTTCCACACTATTTTCCAGTGGCGTTCCGCTCATAAATAAGACATACTCTGCCAGATCAGCTAAATGATAAACACTTTGTGAACGCTTCGCACTCTGATTTTTCACATAATGTGCTTCGTCAACAATCAAGGCATCAAGGTGAGACTCTTTTTCCAGCTGCATATCACCAGCCAGTTCAAACGTTGTAATTAAGACTCCACGCTCTTCTTTCCAAGCTTTAAACTGTTCCTCCCGATTACTGCCATGAAAGACAAATGTCTGTAAATCAGATCGCTGTTCAATCTCCCTTTTCCAATTAGCAACAACACTTAAGGGACAAATAATAACAGCATGTCCCTGATTGTTTTGCGTAAGATGATTAATAATAGCGAGCGCCTGAATAGTCTTTCCTAAGCCCATTTCGTCACCTAACAGCGTCTTTTTATACAGCAATGCATACTTCGCGCCGAAAATTTGATAATTTCTTAAGGTAATATTCAGCCCTGTTGTATCAAGCGGATAACTGTTCACTGCTTCTACTGCCTCTTGCGGCAAGCTTTCTGAGATATTTTTTGAGTCAAAGTCCGTTGCTTTCTCAATTTCTGTATAGTAGAAAGCATTTTCTGTTTCAAAATGCTTTTTAAGTTCTTCTTTGCTCACCTCAAAATCAAGCATATAATCTAAGCGCTTCTTGATTTTATTTAATTCCTTTTGATGCTTGCTTTTATTTAAATTAGCAAAGGCAGACCTAATTTTCTCCTTCTCCTCTTTCGGCTGGAATAATGCCCCAAAAAAGCTCTTCTGCTTCTTTGCAATTTCAATATCAGGAATTGTTTCTTCATAGTACTCCTGAAATTCCGCCTGCAGCTTCTCCAGAATCTTCAACAGATGCCACTTCTTATAAATAGATTCCAGTAAGCTTACATCATCATTGGAAATATCATCTGGGTTTACACGGGGAATTGCCTGTTCATAGACAGATGCTTTTATCTTTGAAACAGCTTGATAAAGCTCCTCTGCTGTTTTTTCATCCATCCCCTCAAGCTGTAAGAAGTCTTCAGGCTTATGATCAGCTATATCTTCCATTGTTTTAAAGCCGTTCTTCATTAAACTATCTACGGGGAGCTCATTTTCCAATGTTAAAATCGTGTCCATCGGCATTGTTTTTAATTGTTCTTTTCCCGAACTTGTTTTCAGCCTCTGCCATATTCCTTTAATCCGATAATTAAATAACTCCTCTGAGCTCATATCGATGCTCTCGTGAATTCGGTTTAACTCCGCTTCTAACCTCTCCACGTCCTGTTTCGTTCTGACCATGATTACTCCTCCTGCTGCTCTATCTGAAACTATATATTTTATATTTATAACAGACAGCTGTTGCGGCATTATTCATACCACCTGCTGCCCTGTCTTTATTTTAAGATTACATTGTTTTATTGTAGCATTGTTTATCATTTGATAAAAAGAGAATACGTCCTTGTCACTACATATTTTCTCTCCATGAAGTACTAAAGCAATTTCACTAGTTCTAACACGGATTAAAAATATTCCTTAATTATCGAAAAAAAACCGCTTGATATAAGAATATCAAACGGCTCGGACAATGTTAATCCTGTCTTATCACGGAGTAATTTTCGTAAAACTTTCATTGATTGAAGTTTCGTTTTATATTTACATAAAGCAAATTCTATGTAATACGGAAAGAATTCGCCCTATGAACCTTTTGAAAAAAATGCTTGTGAGATTTATTTTTACTGTTTCCCTTGAGCAGATATTGGTTTCTGTTTAATAGCTCCTTATAATACTGGGCAAATCCCGCATGTGATAATCGCAAATTAGCCATTCTTTTCATTGGCTCATCTGTTTTATCCATCCTATCATCCTCCTTGCTTTAGCGTATGTACAAGGAGAATCAATTATGTAGGACAACAAAAATAATATTGTTATTTCAAATGTAGACTGCCGGGTTATCCCAGACACTCTGCATAGGGGTAATGTTCTTCACTAGATTAATTGCATTGTAGTGATACAGGTAAAATCATCCTCAAACGTGCTGATCTCCGAGGTTACTTCTTTTCCGTCATGCTTGATTTCGACGGTATATGTCTCATCTTTTGGAAGCCACAGGTCAATAAAGCCATTTTCCTCCGTCTGCATTGTCTCATCTATGACAACATCGCCTTCTGCTGTTTCAATATATACATCAAATTCTTCTTGAACCATTTCTCCCTGACAGCCTGTTAAACTATGAATTTCACAAGGATGTGTCTGTTGAACAAAGGGTGCAATTGAAACAAAAAATTCATCCTCCGGTAAATCATAGACAGCTTCTTCATTTCCCTCATTATCCGTAACAATCAGCTGTTCAGAAGTAATGGATGCATTCTCATCAACAATATCTTCGGTACTATAGTGATGAACTAATTCTTTGATATCGCCCGTTTCTTCCAGCGCATCTTCTTGCTGATTATTATTCTCTCCACCGCAGGCAGCTAATAAAACTAACAGCCCGAACAAGATCAGGCTCAATTTTTTCGTCTTCGTCATGAAATTCACACTCCAAATAGGATTTCTTGTCTTGTATTATACGGGAATGCAGTGATATTTCCTATATAGTCCAGGTAACTGACACAATATAGTTAACTTTATGAGGAAAAAGAGCAATAATGAGCAGGGCGTTCAAAAATAGATGCAAGTGATTTTAAAAATGCAGATTTTCATAGTCTCGTCGTTCCGTTAATAGTACAATTTCATCAATCGCTCTTTTAATATCCTGCCTGGTATTATAAACATGCGGTGAGATTCGGATGATATTTTCCTTTGCAGTTAATACAATTCCCTTTTCTTGAAGCTTATTAACGACCTCAGCAGCCTGTGGATGAACAAATGCAACTAAACTTGTTCTGTTTTTCGGCTCCTCAGTTCCATATATCCTTAATCCTTTTTCACTTCCATACTGCACTGTGAATGCTCCCAACCCTTCAAGATAAGCTGCAATATGAGGAACTCCAATAGATTGAATAAAATCCAAAGACGCTTTGGCAGCATACGCACTGATAAAGGAAGGTGTACCCGAATCAAATTTTCTCGCTCCTTCCTTCTCTTTCCCCAGCCATCCCGTCACGCCTGGATAAAGATTATCGGCAATTCCTTTATTAATATACAAAAAAGCAATACCGGGAATTCCTAATAAATACTTTCTTGTTCCCGTTGCTAGAAAATCAATCCCCATCTCCTTTACATCAATAGGACAATGTCCTGCCGATTGATAAGCATCAACAAATAAGAGCGAACCTTTTCGACGCGCAATTTCTGCAATTTCTTTAATATCCAGCTTCATCCCGCTTTTATAATGAACGTGTGGAATAGATGTTAGCAGCGTTTTTTCATTGATACGTTCCTCAAAGGATGCTAAAGGAATCACCCCATGCTCGGAAGAAATCATATGAAGCTTCTCCTGAAATTTTGTCTGGGCAGTCCATATATCTGCAACAGTGGGGAAATCTAGATCTGTGAAAATAATTTCATCTCTTGTTAAAGCATCTGGAAAAGCTGTCGCTATTGCAGAAATAGCATGAGATACCGAAGAAACAACCGCTATTTCATCTGGTTCAGCCCCAATAAGTGCAGCAAAGGATTCCCGGGCTCTTTCCAGCATCCCCATTGCTGTATTCCAATTTGCTCCGTCAGCCAGTAATTCTTCGTGATACGCTGTAATTGCGTTGGAAGTACTTGCTGGCAGCAGTCCTTGAGAACAGCCGGCAAGATAATTCCGATTTGTCAGTGTAGGGAACTGCGAGATAATCTCTTCGTTCATGTTATCTCTCCTTTTATAATAAAGACTTAAATATAGACGCTTTGTATTTCTTGATTTTCATACGCACGCAATACCTCGCTTATCATCGCCGGAACATTTTTCTTCTCTATCGATACAGAGGCATATTGTTTAACCTTATGCCCGCCAATACAGACACTGTACAAAGCATTTTCAAACAGGCACTGATCATTACTGTCATTACCAAATGCAATAAAATCCTGTACCTGTAAAGCATGCAGCCCTCTTACTTTATTGATTCCAACCGGACTGATATCTATTGCATTTTCATCCTTGTAACAGGTTATACTTACAGGCAGAGTGGATAGCTCATCTATTACGTGCCGTGAAGGCTGAAACAGGACCAGCTTACACAGCTTATGCAGGCTTCTCAGCTCTCGATTCTTTGCTGAAGCCTGATTAATATTCTTATAGATAGGATGTGTCTTCTCTCCAGTAAAAGCATAATCCCAATCACTATCTCCTAAGTAGGTTAACTGATTATCTTCTACCAGTGTTTGAAGCTTTGTAAGTAAACTATCTTGAAAATGAATAACGTCAACCTTTCCGCCATTTGAAGTATATGATCCATTTCCACCAACCAGCTTCCCTTGTTGAAAAGCCTCAGGCAGAACCGGCAGTAAATCCCGGATTGGTCTTGCGGATGCAAAAATCACCTGATGCCCTGCCGCTTTTATTTCATCCAGTGCCTGTATAATGGACGCATCTATTGTTTTTCCATCAAAGCAAATTGTGCCATCTATATCAAAAACAAAATTCATGTGAATCACCTCTTTTTCAAGTATACTATGATTAAAAATATACGAAAGGACAGATGTCCCAAGGAGGAAATAACATGGAGCTAAGCCAATTCGCTGCCATTTACAATTATTTGATTCCAAATACAGTGGAAAAAGAAGTCACCATCCGCACATACATATCCAATGAATACATATTAACTGCCGGAGAAGAAATTGATGGATTTTATTTTTTAATAAGTGGAAAATACTTTGTTTCCAGTCAGGAAATCACAGGCAAGGAGCTGTTGCTGCGTTACTGTCAGGCTCCTGCTGTTATGGGAGACATTGAAATTCTGGAAGACTGTGTGATTCAATCTAATTGCGTTGCGGCAGAACCATGTTCATTCGTCTTTATTCCCAAACAGGCGTATGAAAAGGAGCTGAAATACGATGCAGCATTCACGCAAATATTATTAAAAGAATTAGCATATAAGCTTCGGACATGTACCATCTCATCCAGAGTGAATGCACTGTCTCCTGCCAATGTCCGGCTTGCTGCTTTTTTATGTACCATTGCTTCTGGTTCTAATTCGAAGGCATCTTATATTACAACCAAAAATATGGAGGAAACAGCTGCTTTAATAGGGACTACAAAAAGGCATGTCAATCGAATTTTAAAACAATGGATAGCTCAAGAGATTGTAGAGCGGGAAAATGATCAAATACGAGTTTTGCAACGGGATAAATTGAAAGAGATTTCTGAGGATGTGCGGTTTGAGTAACGGTATTCATTCTTAGAAATCACCTTCTGTTTCGGGCATCCTCTATCAATAATTATCGCATTTCCTCGCCACATAAGTTATTGCATTTGTTTGCAGCAAAACGTCTCTTTTATCACGTGTTATTGTATACTTTAATGGTTTCACGAGCCGTTTCAGTACTTCCCAGCTCTCATACAGCCTGTCTAATTTATGGAGCATTTCTTCTGTTTTAATATTTACTTCCATCATGACATCTAACTTTTTATTTTCTGCAATATCTATTTCTTCCACCTCAGAATTAACAATAATACAGTTGATGCCATTCTTTCGAGTTCCCTTTGCCATATTTTCTATTACTCTTTCAAAAACATCTTCAGAAGCAACATGCTCTAAAGCAGAGACTGCAATAATATAGTCAAATCCCTCTTTTACGATTGGATAATCCTCTATATCCCTGGTTTCCAGCTTAAGGACTTCCTCCACATTATATTCTTTACTGTACTGTCTTAAATTTTCCGTTGCTGAGGGCAGCAAATCTACGCAGACAATCTTTCCTCTGCCTTTTATTTCTTTTGCTATGGGAATACTGTTCCGGCCGACCCCGGAACCTAAATCCAGAACACGAATATTCGTTTTTTCTTTAAAATATGGCAATTGCTCCATTACTGTTTTAACAGGCTTGTACAGCCAAGAGCCTTTCTCGAACAGCTTATAATTATCATAACAGGCATCATGGTATTCTTTTTCTTTATTTCTTATATACTCTACTCTGTGCAACGAAATCCCTCCAGATTATGTAATAGTCTGTAAACATCTCCACTGATAAAGCAGCCTTTCTTATCTTTTGTAAATTATCTGCTCTCTCATTTTCTCCTCATCTTAATATTTGCTATAGTAATCATTATACAGAATAAACTGAATTTCAGGAGGTTTCTTATGCCAGATAAAACATCATTACAATTACCAGAGGCTTTTGAGCAATACCGCTCTATCATTCAAGATACACTGATTCCTGTTGTAAAGGTTTCTGCTACAGAGCGGGAAACATCTTTATTCGAAAGTAAATTTGCAGGAAATCCGTACTTCCCTGTTTCCATGGAGTATCCTAAAAATGAAGAGAGTAACCCTTTAAAACTGCTCGCACAGATTAATTTTAATGAGGTTCCTGTTCATTTGCCGCATTTTCCGCATAAAGGGATTTTGCAATTTTACATTGATGGCTATGATGATGTTATCGGAATGGATTTTGATGATGGTCAGAATCAAGCTGGTTTTCGCGTTATCTATCATAAAGATATTATTCAGGATGAATCACAATTAGTGCAGGATTTTTCTTTTGTAACCCTGCCGGATGATGAGTTATTTTTCCCTGTTGAACAGGAGATGGGATTATCCTTTGAAATAGGTTCCGAAGCTCTCACAGTAAGTGATTACCGCCGTGAAGAGGTTTACGCAGATATATTTGATAAAATAAGAAATGATGAAGATTTGGAAGAAGAATTTTTCCAGCTGTTTAGTGGTACAGGCCATAAATTGGGCGGCTATCCTTTCTTTACCCAGGAAGATCCGCGGGCTTATGGAGATTATCAAGAAAAAGATATACTGCTGCTGCAAATTGATAGTGCCGGTGATAACATTATGTGGGGAGATTCCGGTGTTGGAAATTTCTTTATCTCCGAAGAGGATTTGAAAAATAGAGATTTTAGTAAGGTGCTTTATAATTGGGATTGTTATTAAAATAATGCCAGTGCTGTTCACGCATCGAACAGCACTGGCATTTACTTATGAAGCGATTATAAATTTGTATTTCTCACTAATTACTCCCAGCTTGTATCCAATTTATCTGCATAATAAGTAATTGCCCTGGAGAATTTTTGGATGTCGGTATCATTCGTCGTCTCAGCAAGATTTTTTAACAATATCTCCATTGCTTGATGGTGCTCTTTTAAATTATATAATGTCATCGCATAAAACACTTGAATTGCTTTATTATCTGGAAATAGTTCTATTCCCTTTAAAAATGTGCTCTTCGATTTTTCATACTCTCCCAATGTCCGATAAGTACTTCCAAGCCCTAATAAAGCATCTTCTAAATTTCTTTCTTCTAAGCCCAGCTGAATTGCTTTTTCATAGTATGGCACAGCAGTTCTTTCTTCTCCTAAAACGTCATGGCTCCAGGCACATTGATAGTTGAGAAAGGCATGGTCCGGATTTTGTTCTAACAGCTTTAATATAATAATTCTGGATTGGTTCGCATCGCCTTTTTCTCTTAATTCAATAGCCTGCTGTAATTGTTGGTTTAACTGGGCATCATCTTTGTGAAAATAATTATTCACCTGTTTCACCTCTCTTTAACTCCTTTTCCGGCAAACACTGTCGTTTTCGTCTCCTCAGGCGTAACCAGCACCGGCCAATAAAAAGCACCGCCGCGCCAGCCCTGCTCCTCTGCTCCATTCTGTCTTATTAAAATTAGAGCTGGAACAACTCTTGCTAAGTTTCGTGCTATTTTTAATTCATCCTGTTTTGTATCGGGAGCATCTTCAAACCTATCCGTACTTTTTCGAATACGCGCCATATTACGATTCTGGCGTAAAATTATCCAGACGTATCCCTTTCGATTCGTGTCCGTTTCCTCTGACAAATAATTCATCACAGCACAATATGTTTTCAGGTCCCATTCGTATCCATCTTCGAATTCATAGGTCTGATAAATCATTGCCAACAGCTCTTGAATTTTTTCTTTTTTAATCAGGAAACAGCGGGCGTCTTTTGGATGTACTGCTTTTGCCGTATGCTTCATCACTTCCATATACTTATCTATTTTCTTCATTTGCCGCTCCAGATAGCTCTTCGCAATTGTTTGAAAACCTGTTGGCAGCATTCGTTTTCCCGGCTTCAACATTTGCACGCTTGATAATAAAATTTTATTTGGATTACATGGCAAAATCGTATTATCGATATCCTTTTGAATAAAGGTCACTTCTCCGCTGTTTGCCCCGGATTCAAAGGCTCTGCGCAGCTCTGCATCAAATTCATGCATCTGCTCCATCACATCATAGATACGTTTTGTTGTATAAAAACGGGTAACTGCAATATCTGCAAACGGGCGGGCTCCATACATCCGGGAATGCTGTAATACCGTGTCCTGCTGGAACTTTTGCGGGTTTCTTCCATAGTAAAAGCCAATTAAATTTTTTATCGTAATACCGCGGTCAAGAATTTGTCCGCCAATAAAGAAATTAAGCGGGGTCCGTAATTTCAGCTCTCCCGATTTGTCTAATAAATTATCTACATCTTGCTCAGAGTTTACAATTTCAATTAACAGCTCTTCCTCTATCAAAGCTTCACGAACGTTAGAAAGAACTTCATCAAAGGCTGGAAAATATATACCCTTCATTTGTGATCGTACAAAATCCTGATAAGCTGCACGAACTAACTGGTCAAAGACGGGATCCTCCTTCTCTATTGCTTCGCGGAGCTGCTCCTCCATATGGAGCATCACCTCTTCCTGCCATTGATGAGAAGCCTTAGTGGTGATGGTATGCATAATAAACGCATATTTTTCAAGACGCTGATTCGTCTTCTCCTGTTGAATATTGCGGATTTTACTCCCAACAATAAAGTGAATCAAAGCACTGCGGATGCCGTCATAACGTTCACCGGTAAGCAAATAATTCACTTTTACCTTGCGCTTATCACTTTTCCTTAAAATTTCAAGCTCCTCTTCCTGAATTTCATGATAGAGGTAACTTGCCATATGTCCATCCTCTTTGGCTTTATCAAAATACATCTCCCCGCCAACATACTTGTCATGCACCGGCACTAATTCTGTAAAAGCCGGCCGCTTCGGCTGAAATGCTTTATGCTCATGAACCGTCATATCATCCGGCTGAAGATATAAGGAATATGGTGTGGCTGTTACCTGCAGATAAGCAGCATCACTTAACCTGGCACGAATACCATCAATCTGCCCGGCAATTACCTTCAGATCAATAATATTTTTATCTTTCACATTGTCATACGCAACCGAAGCGAAATCCGCTTCATCATCAATAAATAAGATTTTTTGTGTGGCCAGATCTGGATACATTTCAAATAAGAGACTTTCTAAGCGCTGCATATTTTTCTTTTCTTTTTTTAGAACAATAACGAGCTTTTTCTTTAACTCAAATTTGCGGAGCTTTACCGGCATTTTCATAATGTTATAGACAGCTAATTTATCCTCTTCTATGCATTCTGAAAACTCTCCCTCTATCCTTTCAAAGGTCTGCTTAACAAGTGCATTCGAATTCTTTGTTAAAATAATCGCAGCATCAAAACCATTATCAAATCCTAATCCCACAGAACCAAGAAAAGAACGCGTTTTCCCCGATTGAATATGCCCCAGCAGCATTCCTGGCTTTTTGGATGTTGTAGAGATTTTTAATAACTGATTGACTGTATTCTGCATCACATTTATTTCTTCTGTTTTATAATTATTTTTCTTGCAAACCAGGGAGAAGAATGTCCCATTTGTTTTTAGTTCGTGTTTAACTGTTTCCATAAAGTGAAGTGGCTCCTTGCTCTATCCATGATACTTTTAAATATTTAATCGTTCTATCCGGCCTTGTTCATTGTACGAGAAGGGCTAAAAACAGCAGCCTAATACTGAATAAATGAACAAGAAAGAAAAAAACACGTTTAAAACGTGCTTGCGTAATAGCCTGACAAATTCAGGCTCCTTATAAAATTTTACCATACATTGAAAAATCTATGATTCTTTTTTGGATACATAGGAGACATACTCCTGGAAAAAGAGATCTATTAACACATTTAACGTGACAAAGGATAATTTTGAGATATTCCCTTTCTTCGCTATACCTGTTGGATGATAATACAAATTATTAGGTGAATAATTAGCTAATTTATTATTTTTAATATCTGTAATCGATAAAATTGGTATATTTTTCATTTTAAGCATTCGAAGTGGGTGCTCTAAATCATTTGTATCTCCGCTTAAGGATACGATGATTAGTAAATCGACATCCGACGAAAGACTAGATACCATTTCCAGTTCACTATAGCTCGGAATGATAATTAAATTCTTATTAATAGACAGCATATATCTATTTAATTCATTTAACATATTCTTTTGTGCTGTACCTGTTGCATAGGCATATACATTATTCGATTTATGGATAAGAGCGAATTGCTCAGACAGGTCTGTCTGTTTAAATAATTTTACTGTTATATTGATGTCATTTTGTAATTCATCTAAATAAGTAGATGTATCAAAGTTAATTTGACTCTCCTCATCTATCTCGCTTTTTAGTTGATACTTCAGTTCACTAAAACCGGAATAACCTAATTTCTTTGACAGCCGGACAATAGAAGCTGGCGAAGACGTACTTCTTTGCGCTAACTCAGAGACATTCATATATTGGCAAATTTCTTTATTTTGAAGTATATAATTTAAAATGAATTTATCATTTTCACTTAATTGATTAAAATTTTGATTAATTTGTTTACTCAAATTATCAGCCATCTGAATCCCCTCCATAATAAACAAGCTTATACATGCTGAACTTTCCGGATAAAAAACCTTACCTGAAAAATTGTACATTGATTTATTATAACAAAATGAATTACTTCTTAGAAACCATTTTCATTTCTTAGTCCAGAGTAAATTTTTTTCATGAAATGAAATTTTAATCAGGCTGTTAAACAAAAACCTAAACCTCTGGATTCCATTGTTTTACCCAAAATCTCTGTGTTATAAATTACTCAAGCATCAAATACAAAACTTGGAGATGGTAATAATGGGTAAACAACATTCAATTGTAATTGCTGGTGGAGGAAGCACATATACACCGGAAATCGTATTAATGCTCTTGGACAATCTGGATAAATTTCCAATTAGACAGTTAAAGCTGTATGATAATGATCCAGAGAGACAAAGCATAATTGCGAAAGCCTGTGAAATTATTATTAAGGAACAAGCTCCTCATATTGAGTTTGTCGCAACAGATAGCCCTGAGGCAGGATTTACAGATGTGGATTTTGTAATGGCACATATTCGCGTGGGTAAATATGAAATGCGGGAAAAAGATGAAAAGGTTCCATTAAAATATAATGTCATCGGTCAGGAAACTTGTGGCCCCGGCGGAATGGCATATGGGTTACGGTCTATTAAAGGTGTTGTTGAAATCATTGATTATATGGAAATGTATTCACCAAATGCCTGGATGTTAAACTATTCAAATCCAGCTTCTATCGTTGCAGAAGCTTGCAGAAAATTAAGACCGGACTCCAAAGTATTGAATATTTGTGATCATCCTATCGGATTAGAGGACCGCATGGCTAAAATAGTCGGTTTAGAATCCAGAAAAGATCTATCAATCCGTTATTATGGCCTGAATCACTTTGGCTGGTATACAGATGTTCAGGACAAAAATGGAAACGACCTGATGCCACAAATAAAATCATATATTGGGGAAAACGGGTTTAATCTTAATGCAATTGGAAAAGAATCAAGAAATTCAGATCCCAGCTGGATTCATACGTATGATATGGCAAAATTTGTTTATGAGCTTGATCCAGACACAATACCGAACACATATTTAAAATATTATTTGTTCCCAAATAAAGAAGTAGAGATTGCGGACGCAAATTATACACGGGCAAATGAAGTAATAGATGGCAGAGAAAAACGTGTATTTGGAGAATGCCGTAATATTATTGAAAAAGGTACATCTAAAGGAACAACATTAGAAATTGGAGCCCACGCTACGTATATCGTCGACCTGGCTTGTGCTTTAAGCTACAATACGCATGAAAGAATGCTTATTATGGTCGAAAATAATGGAGCGATCAGCAACTTTGATGCTACTGCTATGGTTGAAATCCCTTGTCTGGTAGGTTCAAAAGGAGCAGAGCCGTTATCAATTGGACCAATACCGACATTCCAAAAAGGGTTAATGGAGCAGCAGGTAGCTGTTGAAAAATTAGCAGTGGAAGCCTATACGGAAGGTTCTAAGCAAAAACTGTATCAGGCATTTGCTTTAAGTAAGACCATCCCGGGAGCAGACATTGCCAAAAAACTATTAGATGAACTGATTGAAGCAAATAAAGATTATTGGCCGACATTGCATTAAAAATTATCGGAGTTCACTCTTTATTAATCAGCAGGCTCCAAACATTACTTTGAATAACCAAGGTTTGGAGCCTCCTTTGATTTATCATACAGAATCGTTGTTTATATTCCCGTCAAAGGAAGGACTAATAAAAAAACGAATCGGATTAATCACCTTTCCTTTAACAGCTTTGAAAACGCTTAAAACATAATAAGGAGGAGTTATAAATGTTACAAAAAATACAACGGTTCGGAGGTGCCATGTTTACTCCTGTTCTGTTATTTGCATTTGCCGGTATCATGGTTGCATTAGCTTCCGTCTTTCAGAATCCACTGATTATGGGTTCATTGGCCAATGAAGATACATTATGGTTTAAATTATGGGACATTGTCGCATCAGGCGCCTGGACAGTCTTCAGACAAATGGAGCTATTATTTGTCATTGGTCTTCCCATTGGTTTAGCAAAGAAAGCACATGCCAGAGCGGTCATGGAATCTCTGGTAATCTACTTAACCTTTAATTACTTTATATCTTCTATTTTAAAATACTTTGGAGGTTCATTCGGGGTTGATTTCTTTGCAGACCTAGAGACAAGTAAAACAACAGGTCTCAAATTAATAGCAGGAATTAAAACATTAGATACGAATATCATTGGATCTATAGCTATAGCCGCTTTGGTGGTATGGCTTCATAATAAATATTTTGATAAAAAGCTTCCGGAGTGGCTGGGGATTTTCCAAGGCTCAGCTTATGTAGTAATCCTTGGATTTATTTGTACTTTGCCTTTGGCTTTTCTAACATGCTGGATATGGCCGCTGGTCCAGGATGGAATAACTTCTTTACAGGCATTTTTCATCAGTTCTGGCTCAGTTGGTATTTTTGTGTACAGCTTCCTTGTCAGAATACTAATCCCGACAGGACTGCATCATTTTGTTTATGCGCCTTTTATGTTAGGACCGGCAATTGTAAAAGAAGGTATTCAGGTCAATTGGTTAAATCATCTTTCTGAATTTGCCCAGTCAAAAGAATCATTAAAAGCGTTGTTCCCTGCCGGCGGTTTTTCCCTATATGGATGTGTAAAAATATTCGCTCCTCCCGGAATTGCCGCTGCATTTTATAAAACAGCCAAGCCGGAAAACAGAAAAAAAGTATTAGCCTTAGTAATTCCAGCAGCAATAACAGCTGTTGTCGCCGGTATAACAGAGCCAATAGAATTTACTTTTCTTTTCATAGCTCCAATTCTCTTTGTTGTTTATTCCTTCTTGGGGGCAGTTATGGCTGTAGTCATGTACCAATTTGGTGTCAGCGGAGACTTTAGCAGCGGGCTCATCAACAGCGCAGCAAGGAACTGGATTCCGCTATTTAGTAACCACTGGGGAACTTATGCTATCCAAATTATAATTGGAATTGCTTTTGTCTTTATCTATTACTACGTCTTTAAAATACTTATCTTAAAGATGAACTTGAAGACTCCCGGACGCGAAGACACTGGAAATATTAAATTATACACGAAACGAGACTATCAAAAGAAAAAAGGAGAAGAGACAGATCCTCAGCCCGCCTCTTCAGGAAATGAGAATAAAGATAAGGCAGCCTTATTCCTGCAAGGGCTGGGCGGTGCTGCAAATATTGAATCAGTTACCAATTGTGCCACCCGATTAAGAGTACATGTAAAGGATGGCTCACTTGTAGCAGAAGATACTTTCTTTAAAAAGGCTGGAGGCATGGGTCTGGTGAAAAACAAGAATGCTATCCAAGTCATTGTCGGCCTCTCTGTTCCCAACGTCAGAGAAGAATTTGAACAATTGATTGATGAAGAACAATCAACTTAATTATATGAGTTTCACAATATAAAGGAAGAAGGATCCGTCTGTTCCTTCTTCCCTTTACTTTAAAATAACAGGAGGCATCAGCATGTTAAGACAAAAAAGCACTTACCGGCATCCACGAAAATATATAAACACGTTAATCATTTTCTATCTTCTTGTCCCTTTCGCTTATCTCGGGTATGTTACGTTTTCAATGAATCAGACCAATAGCAGCTACTATGCTTTTTTTAACAGTGATTCAATCAATTCCGTCTTACTATTGTCTTCCATGGTATGTTTAATTTGGGCTTATATACTTTGGAAGCTAAAAGAATTAAATCAGTTTCATACTCTCCCCTCTTATCTAACATATATGGCAATTTCACAATTATTTATCGGAAATATTGTTGGAGTAATCTTTACAGTTATTACCAGATTCAAAACAAAAGCACTTCAATCGGATCAAAGTTCTCAAAACGGAGCACTCCAGTGCAGGCTGCTTACAATATTAAATATTATTTTAACCGTTATTGTGCTTGCAGCTTTTATAAGATTAAATTTCTAATAATGCGGAGTGTGTTCTATAACGTATCTCCATTCTACTAGTTTAAAATCCTATTGATACTCCCATTTAATTAAATCATTTTTATCGGATCTCATTCTATACAAGTTAACTTTTATTAGCCAATATACCTATTTATTCCTTCTACTTATTTCAATCATGTTCTTGCGAGATTCGAAAAGAAAAGCTACAATGAGAAGCGGAGTTATGCAAGGTTCTGGTTAGTGAAGTTATCATTTTACAAGTAAAGCTGCTTTTTTTAATAATCTATATAAGTTGAACTTATATGTTCAAATACCGACAAGGATACAGTACTAACTTTATCCTTTTTTGACCGTAAATAATGAGGAGTTATCAATATGAGTAAAGTAAAGAACGAAAGCTATTATAAGATTCTTGGTACAACAGCAAATATTGGCCAGGCAAGAATCGAGGAAAAATATCTGGAGGCTCTAGAGAAGCATCCGCAGGAAACAGATCCAGAAGGTTATGCCAAAGTACAGGAAGCTTATGAAGTTTTGAATGATCCAGAGAAAAGAGCTGCTTATGACGATGCCCGTAAACATGGCAAGAAGGCAGACAAGCAACAAAAAAAAGCCGATAAAGCAATGTCTGTAAAAGCTGAGCAAAATAATACATCTGAAGCAGACTCAATAGCAAATGAAGTTAAACAATTTGATGAGGCGGAACAATTAATCATTGATGCGAAGAAATTAATAGATCGTGGAGATAATCAAAAAGCCTTTGAAGTCTATAAAAAATTAAACCAACTCGTACCCGACAGCGGCGAAATTAAGTTCAAGCTATTAAAGCTGGCGAGTCTGAATGGCGATGTTGATGAGATGGAAAAGATTTTTTCAGAAATCATCCCTCTTACTGCAAGTGATGAAGAGCTGCAAATTATTTATACTTTAAAAGCTGATATTTATCAGAATAACGGCTATCCCGACAAAGCTATCGAAACATATGAAGATTTATTGGAGAAATTTCCTGAACAAAAAGCAATGTTCGCCCCTGGTTTAGCACATCTTTATATAAATACAGCATATTCAGATAAAGTTACCAATTTAATGGAGCAATCCCAGCCGACAGAAGCGGACAATGCAAAAACTGCTACAGCATTCTATCTATCCTGGATTAATATTATCATTACTACAGAAAAATGGTCTGTATTATCCAAAGTACTATCAAAATTTAAAAAGCATATAAAAACTATCTCGGATGAACAAGATTTTAAAAGATTGCAGGATGAGCTAATGGAACAATATATGTATTTTCATAAAGGAGCATTATTTCAGGAAGCAGAGATTTACATCAGCTTAGCTGACGTTATCACACAGAAGAATAATAATGACATAAGAAAAGCTCATAACGAAACAAAAAAACAAGCTCGTCTACAAAAAGAAATCAGCAAGCTGTCCCATGATGAAAATGCCTATCAGCTGCTTTACTATAGAGCATATGAATGGTTTTATACTGGGAAAATGGCGGCAGCAAAAGTAATTGCAGTTATGAATGAATTACCTGCCTATGTCAGACAACAGCTTGAGAGTGACAAAGAGAGCTATGCTGCAGGTATCCTGCAATTAAAGAAAAAATATCCGTTCATTTATAAATCTTATCAGAACCAATGGGATAGCTTATTTGAACAGTTGACTGCCGGACTTAGCCGACAGGAGAAAAGAAATTTACGGAAGAAGAAATAGCAGATATGAAAAACTAGCACGCAACCAAATGGTGATATGCTAGTTTTTTTATATCTATTAAATTATAAGTAGAATAACCGGTTATATCCTCTCATTTAATTTGTCGAACATTCTCCTTTAAATTCTAAAAATCCTTATAAGCACTTCTTAAATTTCTATTGATATCTCCATCAATTTACAAAAAAGCTGAGGATCTCCTTAGAAAGTGTCACCCCGGCCTTTTCTTTTCTACTATTCTATTTTCAAATACATTACTCATCCTTATCCAAAGGAACCGGCGGCCGATCTCCCAGCGGTATCTTCCAATACCACCATTTAAATATTCTTGCTATGATAATACAGGCAATCGAAATTGCTAAATAGATTCCAACAAATGCCCAATGCTGACCTGTCATCAGCATAATTGGCCCTGCTGACCACGCAAATAGCTCCAAGGGAGTGTTTAACGGACCAACAATCGCTGTATCTGTCAGTGTTTTTGATTTATTATTCGGGTCAATAACTCTTAATAATGTAAGTCCAATTGCAAAAACACCTGTGGAGTAGCCATATACAAAGATAGAACGTTCAAACCAGCTTTCATAATTCATACCAGGTCCAATAAACACAAGTGTCAGGACAACGACAACAAGACCTGAAATCATTAATAACGTTAATGGAAGCCAGTATTCTCTAACAACTGGAAGTTGAATTGACGCCACCCCGAAGAATACAAGATAGTCAGTTGCAGAGCTGCCGATCCGATCTACTATTTTACTGTCCACATATTTATAGATACCTTTTTTCCCTCTTCCCAGGACAACATACATCAGCAATGCAATAATAAATGCAATTGTGAATGTCGGAAATTCTAAATTCCAGGTCTCTGCAATGTAATTATTTAATAAATAACCTAAGCCGGCAGGAACCACTAATAATGCTACATGAAAAGCCAGCGGATCAAGTGCAATAGGCGATACTGTATCATCCCCCATAGATGTTCGATTTTCAGGCTTTACTAAGCCGGTTTTCAAATCCTCTGATATCTCTGAGAAATCCTTTACATACTGCGTATAGCCTTTCCTTGTCGCCCATTTAATAAAAATAAGCCCTCCAAAAATACCAATAAGCATACCACCGGTTGCTGCTGTCATACCTAAATCAGTTGCATTTTCCCAGCCTAAGTTTTCAAATGTTGTCCCTATTGCTGCTGCCGTTCCATGCCCTCCATAGAACCCGGCAGCCAGCAGTAATCCAAACCCATAATTAATCTCCGGGATAAATTTTGAAATAACAATTATTGCAAAAATAATTGGAATAGACATCTGAAGTGCGATACCGAGAATCTTATAAATCGCGTATGCACCCATCCGGTTAAGATCTTTCTTCATGTTGCCCGGAGAAAAGGAAAAACCGTTAATCCCTACCGCCGCAAATACTAATATGGTAATAACACCCGCATAAGAACCAATATTTTCAGAAAGTGGCAAAACATCTAAAAAGCCGGGCCCCAGGGCCAGCCCCAGAAACCCTGCCAGCAGACTCGCCGGAATAAAGCTTCTTTGGATAAATTTAAATTTTGCTCTGAGAAACATTCCTATTAGAATAAGAATACTTGCACAGGCAAAATCTACTAATAATGTGTTTATCGTCATCTAGTTTCCCCTTTTCCTGGTTGCATTAAAGCTCTAAAAAATTTGTCGATCTTGTTGGAGTTGCCGGCGGTGCAAAGTCAAGTTTTTCCTCTTGTATATGCAATACATCTTCAGGTCGAGCCCAAGGACGATCTTGAATCGCACTAGTTTCCTCGTGTGTGAGATATCCTCTATAAGCCGTTAAGCTTCTTCTTAAAAAGCCATCACGGATACAAGCCTCTTTAACACCATTATTTAAAATAGAACGTAAATGAGGCAATATCGAAGCCGCATAAGCAACAGATGTAGAATTAGCAATTGCTCCCGGGATATTACTTACACAATAATGAACAACACCATTTTCAATATAGGTCGGGTCCTCATGTGTTGTTTCACGGAAGGACTCGATCGCACCATCTGCATCATTACTGATATCGACAAGTACAGAGCCCTTTTCCATTAAATGAAGCATATCACGATCAATTAAGAAATCTTTATTTTCCTTTGGCCATTTCACACAGTTAATGACCATATCAATTTCTGGCAGCAGTTTTCTTATATTTTGCTTTGTAGACAGCTGAGTGTTTACTTTTTCATTATAAGTCTTGCCGATATCTCTAAGTACACCGTAGTTAACGTCCATTACTGTGCACCAGGCACCTAAGGATTGCAGCACCTGCAATGCAGAGCGTCCTACCAATCCGCCACCCAGAATTAATACTTTCATACCAGGAGCACCAGCAAGCCCGCTCACAAACTTTCCTTTTCCGCCATTAATGGTCAACATGGCATTTAATCCCATTAATGCCCCCTGTTTTCCTGCCGCTTCACAGTTAACGGAGCCAAAACGATGCGAATCCTCTGCTGTGAAGGCTATACTCTTGCTATCAAGAATAGCCTGTACTTGCTCCGGATGCGCTGCTGGATGGATACACGTATATACAATTTGGTTTTCTCTTAATAATCCATATTCACTTTCTTCAATTTCTTTCACCTTGGCAAGAAAATCACATCGTTTGTACATTTCCTCAGTGGACTCTACTATTTCCGCACCTTCCTGTTCATATTGTTCATTGGTAAAACCAGCTGCCAACCCTGCATCTTTTTGAACCAAAACAGTATGTCCATCTTCTTTAATAGTTGCTGCCTCGACAGGAGTTAATACCACACGATATTCTCCTATTTTCTTATCCTTTAATACACCAAAAATCATTTGTATTCCTCCAATATCTTTGTAAAGACTGTTTACATGGCAGATTTTATTCTGCCAATTGCCTAAGCCATGCAATTTTAATCGTTAAACTTGTCCTGCAATATACGTTTTATAAAAGTTATTTATATCCTTTTGCCTAAATGTCGATTTAATTATTATACCAATTATTTTAGTCAGTTTCTAATTATTTTTTCTTTTCAGATAGAAGAAAGGAAAATAGAATTAATTGTTGGGAACAGTCAATTTAAAACCCAATTCATCTTTCTGCAGGATGAATTGGGTTTTTCTATTTTTTAAGATATAACCTGCTTTACCCACACCTGCAAAATTATTTCTCCCCTACTAAATCCATTCCTTATCCTTTCAGATTTCTTTATCTTTCGAGAAAAGCAGATAACTGCCATAAGCAATCTAAAGGATAAAGAGAGAACTCACAATAAGGATATTGATATGGTAAAGAACCATAGAAATAAATCAACTTTCTAATCAAAAAAAGCCGTAAATTCAGAAATTTGTAACATCTTATAAGAAATAAAGTAAAACAACCTATTCCTAATATACTTCTATTAAAATTCATTTTATAATTGAAATATCCAAATATTAAGAATTTATTTTAATAAAGGAGGTTCATCAAATGTACATAATTCAGCAAGGAAAGTACTTTTGGCTGCTGATGATCGTTCTTATTTTAAGCAGTAATTATATGCTGTATCAGACATCAATAGGTGCAACTATTCTGCCGCCTGAGGCAAACCTTGTCGTATTAGGCTCGCTAATTGATTTGGTTATTATGGGGCCAGTATTTTTTATGCTGTACAGAAAGAAATTCTCCATTAAAACCGCTATTCTGCTAGCTGCAGCTGGATGTATATTAGCAAGGTTTTTTATCCCCACTCATTTGTTAGGACATTTTGCCACCATCACTTGGGCCGGAATAGCCGCAGAAGCTGTCTTGATTATCTTTGAGCTTTTATTTGTTATTGCTTTTTTCCGGTATCTGCCCAGGATTATACAAAAAGTGAAAGCAAGCACATTGCCTGTTATTTTTTCTTTTCCAAGCGCAGTGGACAAATATGTAAAGAACAACCCGATTATTCATGTGATTTGTTCGGAGTCTTTAGCGCTTTATTATGCACTTTGCAGCTGGAAGAAAACACCTCCCGATGGAATAACTCTGCATAAAAAATCTAACTTTATCGCCTTTCAAATAATGATGATTCATGCAATTATCGTTGAAACATTTGCCATTCACTGGTGGCTCCATAGCAAATCGATTGTTATTTCCATTGTTCTATTGATACTTAATATTTACTCGGTGATTTTCTTGATAGCCTGTATTCAATCCATCCGCTTAAATCCAATATATACGGATGAGAAAGCTATATATGTTTCATTTGGAATACTAAAGCGGGTAAAAATAGATTTCCAGGATATTGAGAGGATGATAGAGGATGACACCGCTTTGAAAAGTAAAATTTCAAAGGACACAATTGATTTTATTGCAAAGGACTTTGAGCAGGTTTATCCGGATATGATTTTAAAAATGAAAAAGCCTGTACAAGCAACTATATTTATGGGCATCCAAAAGGAATACTCTAAGGTAGCCATTAAATCGGATGATCCAGATAAATTGAAAGCTGTCGTTTTAAATAAAATCAGTAACGAAACTAAAATATAGACTGTTAAAATAACTCCTGCAGGAAGTTGTATACTTCTACAGGAGTTATTTTTATATAGCTTTTTTATTTTACGATTATAAATATTTATCGAACATTTGATAATTTTTGGCTGTATGCTCTATTCGAATACCCTGCTGACTTCTTTCTCCATATTAGACTTCGTTATTTTCCAATGGGATGTATTCCATAGCACTTTCTTTTTGTAGATAAGAAAAATTTGCGGAGATTTATGCGTAATACTTGTATCTTCAGCTATCTGATTAGACACCTCTCTGCTTTCAATGACTTTCACCAGATAACAATCTACTTTACCACGCTCTGGTAAAGCTTTGACTTGCTTAAATGCTCTTGCACTGATCAGACAAGAAGTACTATGCTTAAAGACAAATATTGGCATGTTCATTGAACGCTCCCAGATCTTATTCCACTGCTCCAATGTTGTCAATTCATTCATCTGCTCCATATATACTCCTTTCTCATTCACTTTAACCTTATTATGACCGTCTATTATCCACAATGAAACCAAGAATAAAACCACAGACAACGCCAACAGCAACGCCGATTGCAATCTGTTCAACAGCAGTTCCTATACTCGCACCAATTGCAATCCCCAGAACAATTCCTAAGGTGCGAAACCTTGATTTCCCCATGTTCAAGCTCCTCTCCATTTTAGTATAGTACCATTTGAATTATCTTATATACGGTTTTAATTAAGATAAAGTTCCCATTTAAATTATTTGAAACTAATCATCATCATTATCCATCTCCTACAATCGTAACTTTTTCTCATTATTGCTATAATGGATAAGCAACGTTTTCAACGATGAGATGAAAGGAAGTATATAAAAATGAAATATGATGTGATCTTTTTTGATATAGATGATACGTTATTTGACTTTGGTAAATCAGAAAAAGCTGCTTTACATAAAACATTTGAAGCATTTGGATTACCTGATGGGCTTGCAGATTACCAGGCAAGCTACCGCGAAATCAGTAATGTGCTATGGAGAGAATTAGAGCAGGGAAAACTGCCAATAACGAAATTGGGTGTAGAGCGTTTTAGAAGGTTATTTGCAGCATATGATCTACAAATGGATGGAGCAGATTTTAATCATGCATATCTTGAAAATTTAGGAAAAGAAATCTATTTAGTAGACGGTGCTGTGACATTATTTGATTCTCTTTCCGAACAGCGCTCAGCAATTATCACAAACGGTTTTAAGCATGTACAATTATCTAAGCTGGAAAATTCTCCACTTCAGAATGTTTTTGAAGCAATCATTATTTCAGAGGAAACGGGTTTTCAGAAGCCTGACAGCCGAATTTTTGATTATGCTTTTTCCAAGCTCGGACTTACAGAAGATGCTAATGCATTAATGGTTGGTGATTCTTTGACGTCCGATATACAGGGCGGAATAAATTTCGGAATGGATACATGCTGGTTTAACCCTGAACATAAAGAAAACGTGATTGGTATCCAGCCAACGTACGAAATTAATCATTTAACGGAGCTTATTACAATTGCAAAATAAAAAAGAAGCAGGGATAGATTTTTTTATCCTTGCTTCTTCATTGAATAAAGTAATTTTCAATACTATTTAGTAAGCTGCTTTATTCTTTAACAAATTCTTTTGTACTTCTCACGGTATCAATTGGCCGTACTGCTTTTTCAATTTGTTCACGTTTGGCTTCCAGAAATGGAGGAAGAGACAACTTTTCTCCAAGTGTTTCATAAGGTTCGTCTCCCATAAATCCGGGACCGTCTGTTGCAAATTCAAATAAAATTTGTGGAGCTACTCTTGCGTATAAAGACTCGAAGAAATGACGATTCACATAGCCGGATGTATTGAACCCAAAATCATTCATCCGGTTAATCCACTCATCCAATACAGAACGATCTTCTACACGAAAAGCAGTGTGATGCACTGTTCCATACCCTTGGCGGGCTTGAGGAAGGATATTATTATACTCTGCAATCACAGAGGCCCCGTTTCCTCCTTCTCCAACTTCAAACAGATGGAAGGAACCTTCTTTCGCCTTTTCTTTAAACATTAATACTTTTTCCATCATTTCTTTAAAGTAATCAAAATTTGCAATTCGAACGAAGACAGGACCCAGCCCGGTAATTGCATATTCCAATGGAACCGGGCCTTTTTGCCAAGGTGTTCCTGCTTCTACACCTTCATCTAATTCATCTGAAATCAATTGATATTGCTGATCATCAAAATCAACAAAGGAAAGTGTTTTCTTGCCAAATTGCTCTTGGATTCCTTTATGCTTAACTTCCAAACGGTCAAAGCGTTTCACCCAATAATCTAATGCGGCATCACTTGGTACGCGGAAGGAAGTTTTAGAAATTTCATTTGTACCATGTACTCCTTTTGGGATACCCGGAAAATCAAAGAAAGTCATATCTGTACCGGCGCTGCCTTTATCATCTGCAAAGAATAGATGGTACGTTTGAATATCGTCTTGATTTACTGTTTTTTTCACTAAACGCATGCCTAAAACATAAGTGAAAAATTCATAGTTCTTTTCTGCACTGCTTGTAATTGCTGTTACGTGGTGGATTCCTTTTAAATGATTCATATTATTTTGCCTCCTGGAAATCGTTTTTATATTTTCTTTATTCTATTGGAGTTAATTTTGCTTTAATTTCTGTCCGGCGCTCTTCTAAAAATGGCGGTAAATCTAGTTTTTCTCCTAAATGCTCCACATCCCCATCAACGGTAAATCCTGGTCCGTCTGTTGCAATTTCGAATAAAATACCATTGGATTCACGGAAATATAAACTTTTAAAATAGAAGCGGTCGACGATACCAGACGAATGGAAACCACGTTCTTTTACTTGTTCGTCCCAAAATCTTAGCTCTTCCTCATTTTTCACACGAATAGCTAAGTGATGGATACTGCCACGCCCCGGTCTTTCGGATGGACCTTCTAAATACTTCACAACGATTTCTCCAAAAACCTGCCCCGGGACTGATTGGAAAATCGCTTCTCGCTCGTTCCGACTCACTTCTGTATAGTCAAGCATATCTGTTAATGTAGACGCCAGCTTATCCAGTCTCCTTACTGTTATTTCCACTGAACCCATCCCTTGAATCTGGTGTTTAGCTGGAACATCTGACTTTTCCCATGTTTCCCAGTGATCTATTTTTTCTCCATCAGCCACGAGCAATACCATTTGCAGTCCTTCTGGATCTTCAAATTTCATCGCAGTGCGATTGGCATAGGTTGTTATTCCGCTATGCAGCACATTGTTCTTATCAAATCGCTCTTCCCAATAATGCAGACTCTCTTCTGATGGAACCAATAATCCAATTCGGGTAATTGCATTTGTGCCTCTATGCGTATGGCCAACCATCGGAATCTCGAAAAAGGTTAACTCTGTACCGGGACTTCCTGTTTTATCACCGTAAAATAGATGGTACATGGAAGGATCGTCCTGATTCACCGTCATTTTCACACGACGTAAACCAAGTACCTCACGATAAAATCTATTATTTTCATTTGCATTTTTTGTAACCATCGAAATATGATGATGTCCTGGAATAGTATACATAAACCATTCCTCCTTTATCAGTTTACTAGTCAAGTTATGATTAAAAAAATAATAGAGCTATTATTTTTTTAATTTGCTTTCTGTATTCTTCTGCAGCTTCGACATAAGCATATATAATGTTCTTTGTTCTTCTTCAGTTAAACAATCATCGACAACAGAAGTTTGAAAAGCCAGCTGATGTTCAAAAACTTCCTCTATCTTAGCTTCTCCTTTTGACGTCAGGCTGATCCATTTTGTTTTCCAATCCTGCTTACGCTGGATATATCCTTCCTGTTCCAGTCTGCTAAGCATACGTGAAATGCCGCCCTCTGACACTGTTACCCGGGCAGCAAGCTCACTTTGTGTGAGAGGCTGATAAGACCAGATCTGGTTTAATACATCAAATTGGGCAACTGTAATATCAAATTGCTTTAGAAAATCATTGGACAGCAGATTGCTTTGATGCATAAAACGGGCAATACGAAGCCAAATTAATGAACCAAGTGTATTTTTTTTCATCTGTCTCATCTCCCTTTATCAATATCATTTTACATCTCAAGTGATAAAAATGCAACCCTCTTTATCTTTAATTAAATATATTTTTTTCCCGGAGTACATATTTATTAATTTCATATCTATAAAAAAGAAGGCTGTCTTTTTACAGATAACCTTCTTTCCATGATATTTATTCGTCTACATTTAAGAATAAATCAACTTCTTTAATGACATCATTTCTAATAAACCAAGAGCTGCTTCTCCGCCTTTATTACCCGCCTTTGTACCAGCTCTCTCCAATGCCTGTTCAATTGTTTCTGTTGTCAGCACACCAAAAATAATTGGAACTTCTGCATGCAGACCAATTTGTGCAATACCCTTAGCTGCTTCATTACTGACCAGCTCATAATGTGTGGTTGCCCCGCGAATAACCGCTCCGAGTGTAATAATGCCATCATATTTTTTTGTTTTTTCTACCTGCTTTGTGATATATGGAAGCTCGAAAGCCCCTGGTACCCAATAAACATCAATATCCTCTTCTTTTACTCCATGTCTTTTTAAAATATCCTTGGCTCCTTCCAGTAATTTAGAAGTGATCAGCTCATTAAATCGTGAAACGGTTATTGCTACTTTTAACTGTTCTCCTTGAAACATTCCTTCATATACAGTCATAATCATTCTCCTTCTATAGATAATAAATGATGAAACTTATCTTTCTTTACTTTTAAATAATGTTTATTTTCATGATAAATGGTTGTTTCTATCGAAATTCGTTCAGCTACCTCAATACCATATTGCTGTAAATCCTTTACTTTATCTGGATTATTCGTCAGTAAACGGACTTTCGATATTCCTTCCTTTTTCAGCAACCATGCAGCGATATCATAGCGGCGTTCATCAGGTAAAAAACCAAGAGAAACATTAGCTTCATAGGTGTCTGCACCTTGTTCCTGCAGTTCATACGTTTTTAATTTATTGAGCAGTCCTATCCCTCTTCCTTCCTGTCTCAAATACAGAATGGCGCCTCGACCTTCAGCTGCAATCATTTGCATTGCTTTCTCCAGCTGCTCACCGCAATCACAGCGATGGGAACCAAAAATATCTCCAGTCAGGCATTCCGAATGTACTCGAACTAAGACAGGCTCTTCATTATCTCTGATTTGTCCCATAGATAATACGAGCTGATCCTTTCCTTCTTTATCCTGATAAAGGGACAAATCGAAGTCTCCGTGCTTCGTGGGCAGCTTCACTTTTGCATTTACCTTGATACTGGAATAAGCCAAATAATCAGCAAGCTCTTCTATAGTAACCAAAGGCATATTCCATTCTGCCGCAATCTGTTTTAAATCCTGGAACCGGGCCATCGTTCCGTCTTCCTTTAAAATTTCGCAAATATAGGCTGTTTCAGTATCTCCTGCCAGCTTTGCTAAATCTACCGCTGCCTCTGTATGACCTCTTCTCTCCAACACCCCTCCGTTCTTCGCTATTAACGGGAAAATATGCCCCGGCCTATTGAAATCAGCTGCTTGACTATGAATATTTGCCAGCTCTTGAATTGTCTTTGCCCGTTCAAATGCGGAAATCCCTGTGGTTGTCTCTTTATGGTCGACACTGATGGTGAAAGCTGTTTGATATTCGTCTGTGTTTTCTTTGGTCATTTCCCACAAGTTTAGATTTTTAGCAATCTGTTCGGAGACAGGAGCGCAAATCAAACCCCGGGCATGTTTTGTCATAAAATTTATTGTTTCTGCCGCAGCTTTACTGGAAAGACCGACTAAATCACCTTCTGCCTCCCGGTTCTCGTCATCAGCAACAATAATCAATCGTCCTTGCTTCAAAGCTGTAACAGCTGCTTCTATATTTTGTACAGTCATATTTTCCCCTCTATTCTCCTGTGTATTTGCTTAAAATCTGAGTCTTTTCCGTGCCCATTATAGCTTTAATATATTTTCCGAGTATATCGGTTTCTATATTTACAAATTCACCTTGTTTTAATTGACCCAGATTTGTATGATTCATGGAATAAGGAATGAGTGACACACTAAATGATCCTGCCGTAACAGCTGATACGGTCAAGCTTGTTCCATTAATCGCCACAGATCCTTGGGCTACAATCTCTCCTTGTACTTGTGGCGGATAATAGAATGTGAGAATAATGGAATTCTCTTTTTTCACCTTTTTAATTAACCGCGTCGTTGTATCTACATGACCTGATACAATATGCCCTTCCAAGCGTCCTTTTGCAGACATTGCCCGTTCCAGATTCACCACTGCATGTATCCGCAAATCAGAGAATATCGATTTTTGAAATGTTTCCGGCATAATGTCCACTGTAAAATCTGAATCAGTTACTTCTATAGCAGTTAAACAGACACCGTTGATTGCCATACTGTCGCCAATGTTATAATCCTGCAAGAGCTCTCTGGAGGCAGAGCATGTTAACTCAATATGCTGACTCACTTTTTTGATTCGTTTGACTGTTCCTGTTTCCTGAATCAATCCTGTAAACATCCTTCTTTCCCCTCCCGCTGACTATTCGTATATCCTCACCAACTGCTTCCGCGCTTTGTAATGTTAAAGGTACTGCAGATAAAACATTTCTATCACTGGAAAAGGCAGATACTCCATTACCGCCAATCAGCTTGGGAGAGATATACGTAATTACCTCTTCAAACAAATTTTCTGCCAGGAAAGCATCATGAATTCTGCTCCCTCCTTCTACATAAACGGATTGAATCCCCTCCTTCTGCAAATAATTGACTACTTTTGAGATTGTCCAATGATTGTCTGGTATCAATCGGACATGTTCAGGTAGATCATCTATAGCATTTGATTTTGTAAACACCCATACAGGAACAGCTTCTCTATAAATTTGATATTTTTCAAAATCCAATGTTTGCCCTTTCCGATCCAAAATAATGCGGATTGGCGGGAAATCAGTGATTACATTCGGTAATAGTTTTGGATTATCCGCTAAAATTGTCCCGCTTCCTGCCATAACAGCCTGAAAATATTGCCGTTCCTCATGTACTCTTTTATACGTCTCTTCCCCAGTAAGATACGTCCGTTGCTTCGGATGGACAGAAATCTTCCCATCCAGACTGACAGCTTGCTTTAATACAATATACGGCTGCTGTCTCCTATGAAAATAGTTATAATGCTTATTCAATGCTTCTGCCTTCTCCTGCAATATATCGGAAACCACTTGTATGCCTAGTGCTTCTAAATACGCCTTCCCTTTGCCTGCTACAACAGGATTAGGATCTAGTTGTGCAATAACAACCTTGGAAATACCACTATTTATAATCAGTTGGGTACAAGGGGGCTGTTTTCCAGTGTGATTACATGGTTCCATTGTCACATACATCGTTGAACCAATTAAATCTTCCGGAGTTTCACATTGGTCGACAGCCATCTTTTCTGCATGTTTTTCACCGTATCTCTTATGAAACCCAGTAGCTAAAACAGCGTCATCTTTCACAATTACTGCACCGACTAAAGGATTGGTATATGTGTTCCCCTGCCCCAGTTTTGCGAGCTCTATCGCTTGCTCCATATACAGTGTGTCCATATGCTTCCACCTTTCTTAAACCATAAAAAAGCCCCATGAAAACTCTTCACGGGGCATACTTAAATAAACCATGTCTATACACTGAAACAGATTTTAATGTACCCTAAAAGAATACACTTCACCTGTTCATGTGCTGACTTAAGTTTTCTTCTCCCATCCAGACTTTAACTGTCGGCTCCAGAATCTCACTGGATCCACCGCGATACGCGGGTCACGGACTTCAAACCTTAAATGTTTGTCACCGCCGGTCGGGAATTACACCCTGCCCCGAAGAAATGATATGAAATTTTGATATTACTTTTTGCTTTACATACTTTAACCCTGCATGCTATAAAGACCTACAACAAATCAACTACTTCTCAGTAATCTGTTGTATCATCCTCATAAATCCTGCCAAAAAATCTGGTTACATATGCTAATATGTTAAAATTGATAATATCAGTTTAAAAAATAAAATGCAAGTCATCATTTTTATAATGTTTTAATAATTAGTCGTGTTTGGCCACTATATTACCCGCTAACTTTTTTTGGAAAAGACAGATTATTTTTAATTAAGTACGTATGATTGACAACGTATTAAAATTGTTTTAGGGTATAGAACGGTGGAATTATACTTCAACTGCTGGAGTATGATTCCACTATTTTGTTTTTACTGCATTTCCGTTTTGTATTTGCATGATAATAAAACAAGACAAACATTCCGAGGAGCTTTTCGCATTTCCCCCCTCGGAATGTTTGTTGTTTGCAAGCATCCTATTGTTACAATTTGTTCGCTTATCCCTGGCTAATTTTTTTCAGTCAGGATACTTACAGGTGTTTTAATGTGGTTAAAAGGTATTATCCATTAGATAAAAAACGGGGTTCAGAGAAAGACTAAAAGGAAATCAAACAACTATGATTAAACTTAACAAGATGGAGGAAAAGAAATAATGAAAGGTTCAAATAGAAAAAAGACTTCACTAGATCTGCCAACATTTATTATAAGTGGCGGCGCACTCGTACTATTTGTCATAGCCGCATTTATTAATGCTGACTTTGTCGCTGATATGGTTGATACCTTATTTGGCTGGTCTGCTACTTATTTTGGTGTAATTTACCAAATGACTGTATTAATCACATTTTTTATTGCGTTAGGGTTAGCTTTTTCTAAATACGGAAAAATCCGTTTAGGTAATATGGAAAAACCAGAAATGAGTACATTTAAATGGATTTGTATTATTATGTGTACTTTATTAGCAGGAGGAGGAATATTTTGGGCTGCTGCAGAACCATTATCCCATTTTATATCCGTACCTCCCCGCTTCTCAGGGATTGAGAATGGCACACTGGAAGCAGTTGTACCTGCTCTGGCATCCAGTTTTGTAGACTGGGGTTTTCTGTCATGGGCAATTTTAGGTACATTAGGCACTATCGTATTAATGTATGCCCATTATCATAAAGGCATGCCGTTGAAGCCAAGATCTTTACTATATCCAATTTTCGGCGAAAAAATCATGAAAAAAAGTGTATTAGGAACACTTGTTGATTCTTTTTCTATTCTTGCTGTTGCTGCTGGAACGATTGGACCGATTGGGTTCTTGGGTTTACAGACAGGTTATGGATTAAATGCATTAACTGGTTTACCAAATACCTTAGTTATTCAAATTATCATTATTATCGTTATCGTTATTGGTGCAGCAATCTCCGCTGTAACAGGAATCCATCGGGGAATTCAGCTGTTAACCAGCTTTAATGTTCTCTTGGCACTTGGATTAATCATTGGAATCTTATTACTCGGACAAGGTTTCTTTATCTTTAACAATTATTTTGAAGCTTTTGGTCTTTACGTAAATGATTTTATCTCTTCCAGTACCTTCCGCGGTGATGAAGAATGGCTTAGCTTATGGACTGTATTTTTCTTTGCTTGGTTTATTGGCTATGGCCCGATTATGGCGCTATTTACAGCACGAATTTCACGCGGAAGAACCATTCGTGAGCTAATTATTGCAGTTGCTGTTATCGCGCCTATTATTACAACTTTTTGGTTTACTGTCGTTGGCGGAACAGGAATCTTTTATGAACTAAATGATTCTGGCTCGATATCAACTGCCCTAAATGAAGCAGGTCCTCCTGCTGCGATGATAGCCATTACAGAGCAATTGCCATTTCCTATGATTTTCGGAGCCTTGTTCTTGCTGGCTACCGTTATTTTCGTATTAACTACGGCAGACTCTATGGCCCTGTCTATTTCAATGGCTATTACCGGAGAAGGGAATCCTCCAAGCTGGTTAAGAGCTTTTTATGCATTGGTCATGGGTCTTGTTGCTATTGTATTAGTTACCATCGGTGAAGGAAGCGTGGACGCCCTGCAATCCTTTATTGTGGTGACCGCTGTACCTGTTGTATTCCTGCTGATTACGACATTCTGGACAGCACCAAAAGCAGCTAAAGATTTATATAATAATCATAAAAAAGAAACGTTATAAACCAAATTGCAAACAGCCTTTCTCTGTATTTTGGGGAAAGGCTGTTTTTATCGTATAGGTATCCTATTATTTTTCAGCAATACAAAATATAAAATGATCATTCGGATTCCAAACATGTTCTTCATCCGCAATATACCCGCGCAGCCATAAATTCCCTTGGATTCGGCGAAGATAAAAGCCTTTTGGAACATCCAGATCCTCACTTAGAATTTCTGATGCTACTGTTATTGAACCATTAGGAGCCTGATTTTTCAGCTGGTGTGCATCATATCCTTCTCCTTGATTAAAATACGCCAGTCTTATATAGGGAGCCAACTCAAGCGGGCAGAGCTGTAATTTAAGATTAGCAGCTTTGCTAAAAAGTTGGGATGTCGTAGCTCCATTAACAAAATCAAAATCCTTTACAGCGAGCTCTACAATTTTAGCTTGATAGCATTCCTTGGACACTTCAAAATAATCGCTGGCTATCAGCTTCTCAGCAAGCACATTTAACAATATCTTATTTTCTTTCATTTTTTGAATTAATTCCGGTTTAGTATAACCACCTGCTTTAATTATTGTTATATTGGCATTGCTCCCAGTATAATGATTTTCACATTTAGTCACAGCAGCCCCTCTTTACTATCGTTATTTTATAATAATTGATTTTATTATATAGCTTCTTACCTTTTTACCTCCAACCCAAGCTCCTCCAATAATGAAAAATATTCCGGAAATGTTTTAGACACACAGCCTGGGTCATTTAACTGAATTCCTTCAACCTTTGACCCGATCAGCGCCAAAGCCATCGCAACCCGATGATCATCATAGGTGTTTAGACAAGCTGGTTTCGGAGCCCCCGGATAGACTTTTAACCCCTCCTCAAATTCCTCTGTCCGAATTCCCAGTTCCTTTAAAGCCTCACAAATAACACTTATCCGGTCAGATTCATGATAACGGATATGGGCAACGTCCTTGATAGTTATTGGGCCATCCGCGAATGGCGCAATTGCTGCTAAAGTTAATGCCTGATCAGATATCTCCTTCATGGATATTTCAAAACCGCCTTTTAATTGAGGAGTGCCTTCCAGTTCAATAAAGGAAGCACCTTTTATAACCTTACATCCCATCTTTTCAAAAATATCCAGCATCTGAATATCTGGCTGTTTTGTCTTCTCTGCTAAGCCATTTATCCGTATTCTCCCATTTGTTACCGCAGCCAGTGCCAAAAAGTAGCAGGCCGCAGAAGCATCTGACTCCAGCAGAATATCTTTCGCTTTGTAGGGAGAAGGATTTATAACAATTTGCTGGAGTGCATTGTCATACTGCACATCTGCACCAAACTCTTTCATTAAATCAAGGGTTAAAAAGACGTAAGCATGTTGGACAATTCCATCCTTGATAGTTACTCTTGTTGTTTCATTGAAATATGGTGCTGCAATTAACACCCCACTGATAAATTGACTGGATATCGAGCCTGAAAGACTTACTTCTCCGCCTTTTACATATTTCCCTTTGATACGTAACGGATAATAATCCTTTTTTGCCAAATAGTCGATTTCAGCACCGAGCTGTCTCAGGGCATGGATAAGCGGCGCAATTGGTCTTTTGCTCATACTTTCACTTGCCTCCAGATTCCACTCGCCTTCCCGGGAGGCCGCCAATACTCCCGGCAGAAATCTTGCAATTGTTCCTGCTGCACCAATATATAAATCATTTGACCTCAGATGACCGCCGCTTCCCTTGATGTACACTATATCATCCTGCAGCTCAATCTCCGCTCCTAATTGTTTTAAAGCCTCGATACACCAGTACGAATCATCACTTTTTAAAATATCGCTCACTTTGGAATTCCCATCTGCCAAAGCACTCATTATAAGTGCTCTGTTCGTCAGACTTTTGCTTCCTGGAATGGTGATAGCAGCCTCTATTCCTTGCTTGGCAGGTGAAATTGTGATCTTATTTATCCCATTTAAAGACGACCAGGGGCTTCTGGCTTTGATATCAAATTTATAATCTTCTCTCATCTTTATCCCCCTCTTCAGTTGATGCTGTTTGTTATTCATTATAATCAAGGTTATGATATAAATGAAATTAATATTTCCAACAGTAGCTATAGGTGGTATCTATATCATGAATACAGACTTGTACCGTGTATTTTATATAACAGCAATCGAAAAGAATTTTAGTAAAGCAGCAAAACGGCTTTTTATTACACAGCCGAGTGTCAGTCATTCTATAAAGCAATTAGAGAATGAGCTCGGAATCCAGCTTTTCACCAGAACGTCCAAGGGAGTTTTGCTTACAAAGGAGGGTGAGGTACTATTTGATTATCTCAAACAAGCGTTTGATTTAATTGATAATGCAGAACAGAAAATAATGGAAATGAAAAACTTACAGAGGGGCTCTGTTACAATCGGAGGAAGTGATTCAACCTGCAAACACTATTTGCTGCCCTATGTCCAAAGCTTCCAGAAGTTGTATCCTGAAATCGAAATTAAGTTACAGCATGGCTCTACACCACAGATTTTAGATAAATTGGAAGCTGGGTTGATTGATATTGGGATCATTCACTTGCCAGCTAATCAAAGCAATGCTTCCATAACGGATTTTTTAAGTATTAACAGCACATTTGTTGTCGGGAAAAGGTTTCAGCACCTGACAGGAGAACAACTTTCTTTGTCGGACATACAAGCATATCCGATTATTTCTTTTTCAGAAGCAAGCAGCTCCAGAAAGTTCCTTAATCAGCTTTTTCTAAAGCAAAATCTGGAGATCAAACCGGATATTGAAATTGGCAGCGTGGAATTATTAATCGAATGCGCCAAAATTGGCATGGGTATTGCATTTGTGACAAAAGAGCTTGTGTTAAAGGAACTGGCTGAACAACAATTATTTGAAGTGGACATAGATGAAATTATTGAAAAGAGAAAGATTGGATTGGCAACAAAAAAAGATACTTCTTTATCATTGGCAGCTGACAAGTTTTTAAGCCATTTGTTAGCATGACTTGGCTGCATACTATAAACTTAAGGAGCCAAGCTTTTCTTTATCATACATAGCTTGACTCCTTTTTATTTTCTATTATCCCCTTTTTAAAATTCCACATAGATTGGATGCTTGCTTTCATCCAGGCAAAGCTCAATCCTTTCTCTAAAGTTTCCATTCTTCACCATTTCCAAAGCCTGCTCAACGGGAAAGAATCCAACGTCTAAGCTTTCTGATGAGGTTGTAAATTCTCCTCCAATTGGTTTAGCTAAGAATAATGTATTACAAATGGATCGATCCACATTTTGAAATATTCCACAGAACTTTAAAAATTCTACATCAATTCCTGATTCTTCCTTTGTTTCTCTAATAGCAGCTTCTTTCAGGGATTCGCCTTCTTCTACTTGGCCGCCGGGCATTTCCCATCCTCTCCAGGGTCCTTTAATTAACAAAAGCTCATTATTATCATTAAGTACAATCGTTGCTGCAGATACAATATGCTTCGGGGGTGCGAAGGCTTCTGATTTATTTTGTCCCAATAATCTCCCTCCTCATCCAATATTTCTTAAACATTCTCCTATTTATACAGCACACCTTATTCTTTTCCTTGCTCAGGCCGCAAAAATAGGGATTTGTCAATAACTGATGAAATATCTATTTGTGGGTATTCACATTGTATAAGTCGATAAACATCCTGCACGATACCTTCTAATTCGCTCAGAGAAGCTGCTGGCTCCCCCAGAAAAACAGACTCCAGCCGATTATGTATATTTTCAGGAGTTATCATCATTGATTCCAAAGTCTGCTTCTGCCATTTAAAAGCAGGATGATACACATATTGTTTATTTAATCCGGACAGCATTCCCATGATATTTGTTTGTACATCTGTTATTACCTTATACAGCATCAGCCAGTCTTCACGATTTAGTAAGGCTTCCCGATTCGTCCAGCTATTACCTAAATACATATATTCTTTTATCATTGCAATACTTAATTCATCCGGATATTGTTCTATCTTTTCCTTCAGCTGTTTAATAAGTGCTTTGCCGCTTAATGGCGCTCCCTCATATACAGCCGCTGCAAGGCATTGCTTATATACATCCGGATTAAAAGATATAACAACGTCATCTATGATGCCTTCTATGCTGGCTGTTAGAAAATTACTTATTTCTAATTTTATTCCCTCAGCAATATAGCTTTCTGACCATTCCTCTTCTTCGTAAGGGTAAAAATCAATGACTTCCCCTGCCAGCTTGGTAATAGGAAATTTTCTATCCTCATCCGTCGGGGGTTCGTTCCAAAAAATAAATAGCTCAACATCTGAATAAGAATCATGCCATTTTCTGGACACGGAGCCACCTAATACAACCGCTTCTACTTTTGGGTTTAATTGATAAACTTTTGCAGCTTTGGCTGCCAATATATTCAAATCCATGCTGTCACCTCCATACATTACTTAAAAATATATTCACGCTCCATTTATTATTATCTTCTATCATTCTTCCACAAATATAATGATAATTCCTTCTAATGGGAATAAAGTTTATAATAAAATAGATTCTATTCACTAATTAGGAGGAAAAATGCATGAGCAATATTATCTTAATACAGCATTGTCAATCGGAGCATCATGTAAATAACATGTCAGGCGGATGGACAAATACCCCTTTAACAGATTTAGGAAGAAAACAAGCAAAATCGATAGGCGACAAATTACAAAAAGCAGCAGCTGATGATGCAGAATATGTTCTTTATTCATCGGATTTACTAAGAGCAGCACAAACAGCAGAAATCATTAGCAAGAAGCTCAATCTTGAAGTCATTCAAGATAAAGAGCTCCGTGAAATAAATACTGGCGTAGCGGCTGGAAAAACAAAGGATTGGGCAAATGCTCACAGACAGCCACGAAAAAATAGCGGTATTGATTTGGATTATCGGGCATTTCAAAACGGAGAAACAAAGAGAGAATTTTATGCCCGTGTTTGTCACTGTATGAATAATATCTATGATCGAGAAAAAAAGAAAAATATCTTTATCGTCACACATGGTGGTACACTGGGATATATCACAGCCTGGTGGATGAAATTCACCCCCGAAATGATTATAAATGCCTACTTCTCTTCATCAGCTGGCGGTATTACTGTTCTTGGTCAAAATCATTATCATCAAAGAGTTATACATAAGTTTAATGACACCTCTCATTTTCCTGATTAGATAAATGAGAGGGTCAACGCAAATACAAAATGATTTTTTGTTCGGTGCAAGGCCATCCGATAAGATGTTAGATACAAAGTATTCTGTTTTTGCTTGCTGATTACTTTTTAATTTTCTTAATATGTATTTACTTTCTGTGCCTGTTACTATATCTGCTTCAGAAGTATTTCCCTTATCTAAAGCTTCTGTTTGTATAACTTCTTGTATTGGGTACTCATTAATAATTTCTATAAAATGCTTTCCCATCCATCTGCCCTCATTTTCTTTTTCACTCCCGATAAGCCTTTAGACTAATTTTTTAGAAGGTGTAATTATTATTTTTATACTCTATTGACTTATGATTTCATTTGCCTATCCTTCATCATCAAAAATAATACGGATTTTCAATTTCACTATCTCCCCATCTTTTCACAGCCATACGGTACATACCTTTCGCATGAATATGGTCATGCCAAATAAATCTTCTTAATACCTTCCGCAGCGACCACTGTTCTCCATAATTGCCATGGAGCGTTTTATTTTGTAAAAAGTCATCAGCTTCTTCTATCGCTTTTAATGCTTGCATTCTGTTTTGGTAGATTAGATCTATATTATCTATCTTCACACCAATTTCTCCTGCATAATAATTCGTAACACCATTTGTATGCTCATACATCTCTTCAGGAGTAATCGGCACAGCACCATAAAAAGATTTTCTTTTCGGTAAAGAAGTATATGTCTTAACTGGAATAGAGTCGTAAAGAAGCTGAAAATCATGTGCAGATTTTAATACCAGCTTTTTTATCAGCTCATATTCCTCCACCAATAATGGATCCTGCTCCGATAAAAAGATGATGTCAGAATCTGCTTCGTGTATTTCCAGATTGCTTTCTTTTGATTGAACAACGACAGATTCAACAACATCTGTTTCAGCATAATCTATCCCAGTCCACCTGCAATACCTTTTAATCTCAGCAGGAAACTTAGAGAGCGCTTCTTCACGCTCTCTGCCCCTTGTATATGCTCCCGGAAAACTTTCAGCGTACATTAAATATCCTTTATCATTGTATTCCACCACAATGTTATTTCTTATCAGCCCCACTCTATCATCCTCCCCTTCTCATCAGAGATTCTCTCCATTGAAACGCAAAATATGGGTTGTCTTCACTGAGTATCCAGATTTGACGGCAGAAATGATTTCTTCTTTCCTAGTTTCTATTTCTTCTTCTCCAAGACACAGCGCAATATCTTCAATATCGTGCGGACCAATTCTCCAATGTCCAAGCACCGCTCCTTTAAATTCGCCATCTATTAAGAGATACTGAAGAACTTCTTTCCCTTTAAATTTCTCTTTCAATTCAACAATTTCTGCTCTGACCAGAAAATCTGAGCTATCCAGCATAAACACAGATGGAGTAATTTCTTCATTGGTTAAATATAAATCTTTTTTCTGCATAAACCCTTCGCCAAGTCCATCCACTTTTATTTTTACAATTGCTTCTCTTTCCATTAATGCATTTAAAGCACTTTGTATTGTTGTACGCTTTAACTGCGACCAGCTTTTAATTTGATCTAAAGTGGCAAATACAGCAGCATCCAAAAAACGCAGCAGCATTTCTGCTACAGCAGAAACCGGATCCTCTGCCCATTTGATTTCCGACCATTCAGTTTTAAAGTCAAACCAGCCTGTATTCCAATCCGTATCAATCTGTGATTCATATACTAAAAAAGCTTCCTGGAGTCTTTTTAAAGCAGCAGTGATTTCTTTTGCTTTAAAAGGCAGCTCCTCTTTTAACTGCTCTTTGGATATACCGCCTGACGATTGAATCATGGATAAAATCTCTTCATGAAGCTCTGTTATTTTTTGAACAGGCTTTCGAAAAATAGTGCTGTATAGCCCCAGATCTTCTTCCAGAACATATCCGATGCGTCCACCCTGAAAACGCCCTTTTACCAGCTGATGTTTTTTTCGTAATTCTTCTGCCAGGAGTGTGTCATTAAAAACTGTCCTATGCACCAGCTTTGGGGCCTCACCTGGACGACTGTTAAAAACTGGAGCTACCGGCTGTAATCTCTGAAATAACTGTTTATAAGATTTTATATCATGGATATTCTCAAGCTGCGCCATTAATCCCTGTCTATGCAAACGTTCACAAATTATTTTTTCTTTATTCAAATATGATTCACCTCCTAGTTCTCTTTCTTCTCTGTTAAGCATAAAGATCAAACATATTTATATCGTAACCAAGCTGTTTTAAATAATTAAAGAACTGTGCCCGGTGATGGAACAGATGAGAAACCTCCTCTACAAGCCAATGTGCCTGTGTTTCACCCTCTTCTAAATAAAACGGCTTTGTCTTTTTAGTTAAAAAATCCTCATCCGATAAAGACAGCATATACGTTTTAAACAATTGAAAGCCTTGGTTCATTGCTTCAATCAATTCCTCAGCAGATTCCAGCTTCTCATACTTTGACTCCAGATCCCGAATCGTCCTCTCATCCTTCTCCTGCCAAAGGTTCAAGTCTACTTCCGGTATAGAAACAGTATGTCTGGCAAGCTCCCCGAGATTACGCATATTTTCTGCCGGGCGGTAGCTCCAATCCTTGTTCTCCACCTTCTTCAATAACCCTTCCATGGACCTGATACCAAGCTCCAGCTCAGCTAATAACTCGTTTCTTAACACAGATACAGCATGCATTACATTCACCCTTTCATTCTTTTTTCTACCTTAACGTACCATGGAATCATGACAGATGATGTCATCATTAATAAAGATATTTTAAAATTTATTTGTACTTCTCCAGCAAGGTTTCCAGCTTTCTTTTCATAGAGGCTATCGCTTCTTTTGGTCCCAACACATGTGCTTCACTGCCAAAATTCCAGACCAAATCAACAAAATATGTTAACTCTGACTCAGGTATACTCATTTCTATCCAGCCTGTCCCATCCTCACGTCTTTGAACATGCCTCTCCAAATCTAACTCTGACATTGCACGCCGTACTCCTTCTCTTGTCAAATCTACCAAAAAAGTAACCGGATTAGAAACTTCGGATTCTGACAGCTCAATCCATTCCATAATAGATTGATAAGGCAATTTACGCCTCTTTTTATCTGTATGTACTGCTTTTTTTATTCGATCCGCACGAAACAAACGAATTTCCTCGCGCAGAAAACAATAAGCCGGACAATACCAGAAACCATTATGACTATACAAACCGATTGGCTGAATCATTCTCTCTTTTATTCCCTTGTGACTGTCGTATTGGATAGTCACGATGAATTGGTCTACCGCTGCATTTAATATTATATCCAGCTCATTTGCTGTCTGAACACGGCTGGGATTCCAAAAAACAATCCGGTCTTTCATTGTATTAATACGCAGCTTAGCGTCTCCAGGCAGATAGTTATATAGTTTCTTTAAAACATAGCCCACTTCCGTTTCAAATGGGAGAGCTCCTAGAAATTGCAGGGAATGAAAAGCAAAATAAAGCGCAATCGCCTCAGACTCTTTTAATAAAACCGGAGGCAGCATCCGCCCATTCAATACATAGTAACCGCCGTCCGCACCGACTTCTGAATAAAGCGGAACCCCCAGCTCACTTAATTCATCCAAGTCTCTAAGAATTGTACGATAGGAGACATTAAATTCTTCTGCCAGTTCTCGTGCTGTAAATTTGCGTTTTGCGTTCACTGTTATCATTATTTCGATTAAACGTTTTGTTTTGGACATAGTGCTGCCTCCATTTGCCTGAAAGATAGAGATTGATTAAGAGAAAGTTTTCTACATCAGAATCATATTTACTTGATTAAGACTATCTGCAATATATGCAGGCTTTTCATCGTTCAGCTCTTCCACTGAACCATATCCGTATGTCACCCCGATGGAATCTATTCCAGTTTTATTGGCTCCAATCAAATCATGTTTTCTTTCACCAATCATGATAAATTCTTCCAATTTATATTTGGGATAGTTATCTATAATATATTGGATAATTTCTGCTTTTGCCGATCTTGTCCCATCCAGATTGCTCCCTGTTATCATTTCAAAGTAATTGCTGATTTGGAAATACTCCAGTATTTGCTCTGCAAAAACAGTCGGCTTTGACGTTGCGACTGCTAAAATAAATCCTTGCCCCTGCAGTGATTGTAATAACCAAGGTGTATCAGGATATAACGTATTTTCATACATCCCTTTTTCTTTAAATCTTTCTCTGTAAAACTGGATAGCTTTTTGCGTTTCTTGTTCATTAAAATGGTAATATTCAGTAAATGATACTTGTAAAGGAGGACCAATAAAGCATTCCAGCTTATCCAAATCAGGTTCTACACTTCCCATTTTATCTGATGCATATTGAACCGATTTTGTTATACCTTCTTTTGGATCAGAGAGTGTCCCGTCTAAATCGAATAAAATTACTTTATATTTACTCATAGGTGCTTCCTTTCTATTTCATAAGTTAACTTTCGATACTTCTCTATTCTATCATTTATTTGATGTTAAAATTCCCTCCAAAACCGTTTATGCAGAATTTCATTCAACCAGATTTTGCTATACAATAAAACTAGATAGAGGGAGATGATACATATATGACAGCACACGAAGAAAGATTAATAAATTTTCTCAAAGAAGATAGCTACATTTTATCAGTTTTACAAACAGTGGAGAAATTGGAGCTAAACGATTGCTGGGTTGCTGCCGGATTAATCAGAAATAAAGTTTGGGATACTTTACAAAACTGCCATACAAAAATAAACGATATTGATGTCATTTATTTTGATCAAACAGACCTTTCTAAAGATACAGAGAAAAAACTAGAATCAAAATTAGAAAAGTGGATGCCTGAACAACCATGGTCTGTAAAAAATCAGGCGAGAATGCATTTAAAAAATAATAATCTCCCTTACACATCTTTTTTCGATGGTGTTTCTCACTTTCCTGAAACAACTACTGCTGTTGCTGCACAGCTATGTCAACAGGAGATAAAAATAATGGCTCCCTATGGTTTGGAGGATTTATTTAATGGGATTGTCAAACCGACACCGTATTATTTAAAAGACACTGAGCTCCATACTATTTATACTGAGAGAAGACAACATAAAAAATGGGATACAATTTGGACAAATTTAGTCATTAAATATTAGTTTTATCCTTCTCTCATATATTAAAATGCAACTTAGTAAAAACAGAAAATTACAAACTATTTACATTCTATTCATTCTCAATTAATGATTCTCACCTACAATGAGATTAGGTTAAATTTAGGAGGATGATGGAATGATAAAAAAGCTCGGAGTGGCTGCGTTAAGTGCGGGACTTATTTTTTCAGGAATTAGTGTTACAGCGGCAAGTGCAGATGGAAATAATCAGATGAATAACAGCAGTAACAATGGGGACAAAACGAAAAATATCATTTATATGATTCCAGACGGTTTTAATGCGGATTACGCAACGAATTATCGGCATTTTAAGGGAGAAGACGCAGTGTGGGATAATCATTTGAAGGGCATGTATTCTACATATTCCGCTGATTCCAATATTACAGACTCCGCGGCGGCAGGTACAGCTATGTCAACAGGAGTAAAAACGAATAATGGCACCATTGGATTGGATTCAGATGGTAATCCAAAGCAGACTATTTTAGAAGCCTCACAAGATAAGGACATGTCAACAGGACTTGTTGCTACTTCCACTATCACACATGCAACTCCAGCTGCTTTTGGTGCACATGTAGAAGACCGCAACAACGAAACAGAAATTGCCCGACAATTAATAGACAACGAGATTGATGTTTTACTTGGCGGCGGTAAAAATAACTTTCTTCCAGAATCAGAAGGCGGAAATCAGACAGAAGTCAATGTCCTCCAGCAAGCAGAAGAGCAAGGGTACCAGCTCATAGAAAATCGCAATCAATTGTTGGAAGCTGATATTGATTTAGACAGCGAAAATTTATTAGGCTTATTCGCAGATGATGCTTTGGCACCAGAAATGCACCGTAACACAGAGGAAGAACCAAGTCTTGCAGAAATGACACAAACTGCTATTGATACACTAAAAAATGATGAAGACGGCTTTTTCCTTATGGTAGAAGGAAGCCAAATTGACTGGGCAGGTCACGATAATGATGCGGCATGGGCGATGACAGATGTTGGTGCCTTTGAAGCAGCGGTCCAGGAAGCAATTAATTTTGCTAAAGAAGATGGTAATACACTAGTCGTTGTTGGTGGAGACCATGAAACAGGCGGTATGACTGCAGGTGCCAATGGTTCAGGAACTGCAAACCCGGAGCTGCTTCATAGTGTAACAGCAACTGGTGAGAACATCGCTGCAGAGTTGAATGATGACCGTTCCAACACAAGCGAAGTAGTAAGTGAATATACAGATATGGAATTCTCAGAAGAAGAAATTCAATCCATTCAGGAAGCTGAGGACCCAAAATCGGCAATCAATGCAGTAATCAGCGCGAAGGCCAATGTCGGATGGACAAGCACGAACCACACAGGAGTCGATATCCCAGTCTACGCATATGGTCCAGGATCTGACCAATTTTCAGGTTCTCTTGATAATACAGATTTACCAAAAATCATCGCTGAAGCTGCAGAAATTGAACTGGGCGGAGAAATCAGCCAAAATCAGCCGGACGATATGAAGTATACGATAAAGTCTGGGGATACATTGTTTGAAATTGGCCTGAAATACAATTATTTATGGACTACGCTGCAGGAAATCAATCAATTTCCAAATCCGCATTTGATTTATCCCGGGGACAAAGTATATTTCAAGTAAGGATTCAGTATAAGAATTGCTACAATTCTTATACTCTTAAAAAAATCCCTGTGAATAGCTGAGTGTGTTATAAAACTCGCATTCACAGGGATTTTTGGATAGTTTAAATCTATGAGGATAAAATTCAATTTTTATTCTAATCAGACAAAACCTCCACAGTAAATCCACCAGGTGCTTTTACATAGAATGTATATCCATGAGATTCAATAGGGGGATCTACTTCATAGCCATCCTCCTTCAACTGTTTATTTATTTGATCCACCTTCTCTCTGTTTACTTGAGGAAAACCAATATGAAAGGTCTTCGGGTATTGAACATCTTTTCCTTTCATAAGCGTCAAAACAAATTGATTATCGTCAAACATAGCTGCAAACCCTTTTCCACGACTGTTCACACATTTCATATCGAAATATTTCTCCAGAAACTCCCGTGAAGCTTCCACATCATTTACCGTTAAATTTAAATGATTTAGTTGCATAGAATCACCTCTTTATATAATATAGTTTTCGTTTTTCTAATAACTTTATCAAAGTATACCTGATGCAAAATTAAAAACCTAAATAGAACGTTGTTTTTTGACTGAGAAAAAATAACAAATGCCACCAGCCATCCAAAATGGCTCCCAGAATACTAATCTCCAAAAGATTGCGTGAGCTTCTAAATCCATATCTAAAATAGCAAAGGCACTCATCGAAATAGTAATAAAATTTAAGAAACCATATACAAATAAGAATACTCCTGCAATTTTTGAAATGTAGTAAAGCACTTTGGAGACTGCGGCGTTTCTCCATGGAACAAGTAGAAGCAATAATAACACTGCTCCTAATAATTTTGCAAAGCCCGTCAGCCATACAATCAGAATAAAGGAAGGCTCAGGATTAAGTGACATTTCATAAATTGCTCCCCCCAGAGACCTGACACCAAACAATCCGCCCATTGCCCAATAAAAGCTCATACCTGCAAAAGTAATCGACCAAACAACACCTAAGGTAAGCCACCATTTGTGAACTCGCAAATAAATGCTCCTCCCTATATAGTTATTCTTTCCTTAAATTTTGAAAGAACGTATTCATATAGCTAAGCTTCTGCTTTAATATTTTTGATAAGAATAATAGCTGCGGAAAAGGTTCCAAAACTAAATCTTTGTTAAATCCTTCTGTTAATATTGCCTTCCCTTTTTGCTGTACCAGTTCATTTAACGTAACTTTGTGATTACAAATAAATTCAATCTCTTTTGGAGACAGCATTAAAATCCCTTTTGACTCAGAAGACGGTTTAGGCTTATGCTCCGCAAAAGACATATACATAACAGTAAATCCTGCTTTTTGATTTCCTTTAATCAGAAATGGATTGATTTCCTCTTCTGGCTGGATCGTACTTCCCTTTTCATCCCAATTCTTTAAAAGGTATGTGATGGGAGAATCTATTGGATTGATTTTTATTGCCGCTTCCTCTATCACTTCTCTTTCAGCTGTCTCCAAAGGCCTTTCTCCTGCTTCTCTATGTCCTCCTAACCGCACTATACCGAGGTTATTTCCTTTTTTCGTCGGGCCGACCTGAAAAACAAACAGATCATTATATAAAACGTAAGCTCCTGCTGTTCTTACATTTTCCATAATAGTGTCCATCATACCATCACCTGTTTCCGTCTGAATTTTCAAACTTACTATCTCAACTTTCGCACCTAGGAAAGCAAAACGGCCCGCCGCAGCGGTCACCTTACACTTTACTTTCTAATCTTTGTCAACAAATATATGGAAGAAACGTTCAACATCTGTTTCTATGGAAAGAAAGTTATTTTTTAAAGTGCGAAAGTTGAGTTACTATCAAATAAAAAAGAACCAAGAATTTATAATCTCTATACATTCCTGATTCTCCATATTCTTCTCCTGCTTACAACTACACTCTTAACATGCCCCGGAATCCTCTGGAACCATAATAAGAATCCGCACCGTTATGATATAAGAAAACACGTCCAAATCGAAAATCGCAAAAGACTGCTCCGCCGAGTTTTCGAATATCATCAGGTGTCTTGACCCAGGTCGATGTTTTTGTATCAAATTTTCCTAGCTTTTGAAGCTCCCGATATTGCTCTTCTGTTAAAATCTCAATACCTATTTCTGCCGCCATATCTATCGCATTATTTTCCGGCTTATGCTTTTTTCTCGATTCCAGTGCCGCACGGTCGTAACAGATGCTTCTTCGTCCTTTAGGGCTTTCTTTGGAGCAGTCAACAAAGATATATTCATCCTGTTCCTTATCATAGCCGACTACATCAGGCTCCCCTTCCGTTTTCTCCATTTTATATAGAGAAGCTAATTTCTCTGGATTGCCTTCCAGCTTTGTTTGGATTTGCTTCCAGTCAAGACCTTCATGACGATTCATATTTTTCTCAAAGCGTGTCTTTAATTTGTTCAGTAGTTCTTCCTGTTCCTCTTGAAAAAGTACTTTTTTATTTTCTTTTGTCATATCTATTCTCCTTCAATTTTTATTAAGACAATTGCACCCTGTTTATGTATTATCCATTATATCCATATCGAATAATAATTTCATTCTTATAAATAGATTTTTTGTTTAATCCACATACAGTTTTCATTATTATTGACGAGAAAAAATCGCCCCTGTAAAGACAAGAGGCGATGATAATAAGGACGGAATAAAATATGGCTTTTTTTCTAAGAAACACCAGCATCTTCTTATTTTAGTACTCTCACCCCAAATAGCGGTGATAAATATTTTTTGCTTCTATCGAATCCATTGTCCCATGAACCAATGTTCTTCCGTCCTGAAAAAGAACAATCCGGAAAGAATCAACTTCAAACGAAAGCAGATAAGGATTTTCAAACAATTTAATTTGTTTATTTTTCTTCAGCTCTTTTGCCACTTCATCCAAATCCGTCTGTTTACGCTGCGGGCGTAGCTGGACTGTATTTCTTCCGCATAACACAGCTGTTTTCAGCCGGGAATCATAGGCTAAGTTGGGATAGCTTCTTTTCGATGAGCATGATGGGCAATCTGGTTTGCGTAATGCTTCTGCCTCCATTTCCGTATGCTCATTTTTCCAAAGGTCAAAGGATATAAGCTTTCCTGATAAAGCTGCTTCGTTACCTGTTAATAGCTTTAGTGCCTCTGTTATTTGCTGGGAAACAACTTTTTGCACAACAGGCTGAATAATTCCGACACTGTCACAGGTAGCACCGTTAGCAGGAATATATTCCTGCAGACATTGTAAACAAGGCGTTTTATCAGGTAGAACAGTAAAGGTAACTCCATAGCTGGCTACAACTGCTCCGTAAATCCAGGGCTTTTGATACTTTTGCGCGATATCATTCAGTAAAAGCCTCGTCTCAAAATTATCCGTAGCATCGATGATCAAATCTGTCTCAGGTACGATTTCCCTTAGTATATCTATCTCGGCATCTCCAACAATTGCGTCTATTTTAACGTGGCTATTCACTTCAGAAAGCCTTTGTTTGGCGGCAACCGCTTTTGGCATCTTCTGCTTCATATCCGCTTCACTGAACAGCTGTTGCCGCTGCAGGTTACTTTCTTCTACATAATCCCGGTCAATTATTGTTAGTTGACCAACACCGGCACGTGTCAACGCTTCTGCACTGCTTGATCCCAGTGCGCCTGCACCGACAATCAGCACATGACTCCGGATCAGTTTTTCCTGACCGGCTTCACCAATTGGAGCAAATAATATTTGGCGGTGATAACGATTAGTTTCCAACGCTGATCCCTTCCTCAGGGCTGCTGGCTACAGCATAGTCTTTCTTTGGAATTCTTCCTGCTTCATATCCCAGCCGTCCTGCCTCCACTGCGTATTTCATCGCTTCAGCCATTTTCACAGGATTATCCGCTCCAGAAACTGCTGTATTCAATAAAACGCCATCTGCTCCCAGTTCCATGGCATAAGCTGTATCAGCCGGCGATCCGATACCTGCGTCAACAATAACAGGTACTGATGACTGCTCGATAATAAAAGAGAGATTTAAAGGATTGATAATCCCTTGACCACTTCCAATTGGTGAAGCTCCGGGCATCACTGCATGCGCACCTGCTTCCTCCAGTTTTTTGGCCAGCACAACATCATCTGATGTATATGGAAGTACGGTAAAGCCTTCTGCCACCAGCTCTTCTGTAGCTTTTAATGTCTCAACAGGATCTGGGAGCAATGTTTTATTACATCCAATAATTTCCACTTTCACCATATCACATCGTCCCGAAGCAGCAGCTAGTTTAGCAATGCGCACGGCCTCTTTTGCGTCCTTCGCACCTGCCGTATTTGGTAAAAACGTATATCGATCCACATCAATTTTTTCTAAAAAATTTGGCAGTGAGGGATCGTAAATATTCATCCTTCTTACAGAAAAGGTGAGTACCTCTGTCCCTGATTTATCTACCGCCTGCTTTTGAATATCGAAATCAGGATATTTTCCTGTTCCTAAAAATAAACGAGATTTAAATTGATAGTTTCCAACTTTAAGCATTTCTTAACCCCCTCCAACAAAATGAACGATCTCAACCTTATCTCCATTTTCCAGTACAGCTTTTTCATGCTCTTCCTTTTGCAATATCTGCTGATTATGCTCAATGATCAAAGGTTTATCTTCCAATTCCAGAAAATCAATTAGACCTTTGATGTGCTTTACCTCATCCTGAATTTCTAATCCATTGCCGTTCACTGTTATTTTCATTGTGACTCACCTGCCTTTTCCAGTTTATTGCCTTGACGATTCAAGCTAAAGCTATCGTAATAAAATGGATTAACCGGTTTATTCTCTATTAAATCTGCCATATAGATTCCCGTAATTGGCGATAGCAGTATGCCATTCCGGTAATGTCCCTTTGCCGTATATAAACCAGCAACATCTGGAACCTCTCCCAAGTATGGAAGTTCATCAGCTGTGGCAGGTCTGACTCCCGCCCAAAAACTGCTTATCCTCGCTTCTCCCAGCCGCGGAACCATTTTCTGTGCTCGTGACAATAGCTTGTGAACGCTCGCAGCATGAACATGCTTATCTGTTTTATCGGGGATGGAAGATGCTCCAACAATCACTTTTTCCCCTTGCTTTGGAACGAGATAACAGCCATCCATCCAAAGCGTAGTTTGAAATAAATTCTCTTCTAATTCCAGCAGCAGACATTCCCCCTTCACCGGAATTGTGCCATAATCTTCAGGCAGCAGTTCATCTCCAAAGGCACCTGTTGCAATAACGATTTGATCAGCATAATAAGCTCCCTTTGTTGTCCGGACTCCATGAACTGCTCCATTTTCTATCAACAGCTCAATTACTTTTTCCTGTTCACGCAAAGCTGCACCATGATGATAGGCAGCCAGGGTGAACGCCTCCGTAAGATGACGGGCAGAAACCTGACCATCATTGGGCAGATAAAGAACAGCATGAAGATTCTCTGTTAAGCCTGGTTCCATCTTCCTTGCTTCTTCTACGGACAGCAAATAAGCAGGATTATCCTCTTCTCTCTGAAATGCAGCGATTGTTTTCAGCTTGTTGCACTGATGCTGATGAAAAGCAAGCTTCATAATCCCCTTATGAATATACTGAATATCAATCCCTGATTTTTCATACAACTCTTTGGATAAATCTTTAAATAATGCTCTGCTCTCTTGTGCAAATTGGAAAAGAGGACTCTTCTCTGCAAATTCTCCTTGAGCTCCTAACATTCCAGCTGCAGCACTTGATGCCTCACATCCGATTTGATCCCTTTCTACTATCAGCACCCGATAGCCTCTTTTAGCCAGCTGATAAGCAATAGAACAGCTAATTACCCCACCGCCTACAATGATTTGATCAAACTGTTTTTTCACCTTCACCCACCTTCCCAAGTATCCAACACTTCCCGGTAAGCCTCGACAGTTTGTACCGGATTATCCACCTTCCAAATACCAGACATTACCGCTGCCCCGGCTGCCCCTGCCTTCATTACTTCTTTCGTTCGTTCTGGAGTAATCCCGCCAATAGCGTAGACCGGAACAGATAATACATTGGTGATTTCCCGAAGGTCAGCTAATCCTCTCGGCTGCTGGCCAGGCTTGGACCTGCTGGGATAGAGATGACCATACAGCACATAATCTGCCCCTTCCTGTTGAGCCTGTTCTGCTTCGAGTAAGGAATGAACAGACTTCCCTGTTAAGAGCGCAGAGAAGCACTTTTTCACAAGCGGCATGGAAGGACTGTGATATGCCAGCTGGACACCTGCACACTGTTTCATCACAGCGATATCAGCCCGGTCATTTACAATTACTTTCGCTAATGGAATTTCGATGCTTTCTAATGCTTCAATTATTTCCATGATTTCCTTTGCTGTCTTCTTTTTCTCCCGGATATGCAGAAAATCAATATCTCTATGAATCTGCTTAATTATTTGCAAATGCTGTTTAGTAAAATTTCCATCACTGATAAGATGTAATTGTTTGCCCATGCCATCGCTCCTTTCTTTCATTTCCCGAGAATCAGCGGAAGAAACGAAAAAGGCCACTCATCCATTGGATAAGTGGCCCTGATTATATAAAAATTCAGCGATCGAATTATATATCGTCATGTTCCTGCCACTTCCCTACGCTAGTGCTAACCAGATCAGGTTCAAAGGGTCCGAATATTCGTCTCAGCCAAAGGCTCCCCTAGTGTTGACTATTTAATTTTCGAATTACAATTAAAGGATAACATATAATTTTTTATTTTCAAAGTTATTTTTACAGTCTCTCTTTTTTCTGCTTATGAATAATTTGTCTAGCCTTGCTTTGCATAGTTAACAGAAGCAGCATACAAATAATAAGTTAATCCTGTTTGTTGATTCTCTAACATATTTTTGTGAAATTCATCAGTAATAAAAAACCATGTTGATTCAACAAACCCTTGTGAGTCTACCTTCATAATGTTGTCATTGATATACTTAATATGCTCAGAGATAAGCTGCTTGACCCTTTCATCATTTACTGTCCATCCCTTTTTTAAAGCAAAAGCCATTTTATCCATAAACGCTTTCGATTCTCTGGCTGATTCATTTAATTCCTCCGCTTCAATATTATCTACAGGGATTTCGTATTGATAAGTTTCCTGCAGATATTCATTTTGTTCTTTTAACTGTTCCTGCCATTGTTCTTGATTTAACCCTTTAAACATATTTTGATTATCCATCACTTCTCCACGCTCCTCAAAGTATATAGTTTCGTTAAGAGTATTTAATATCAGATTCATTCGTTCTCTCTTGTCTTCTATCAGTCTCTTTTGTTCCATTAACATATCGTAACGGCTTTTTTTCTCATACAATATTTTCTGAATAGACTCTAATGAAAAATCTAATTCACGATAAAACAAAATATGCTGTAATTTTTCTAATTCCTTTTTCGCATATAAACGATATCCAGCTTCTGTGATTTCTCCCGGCTCTAACAGTCCAATCTTATGATAATGATAAAGTGTTTTGATCGTTATTCCGGTTAAATCAGCTACTTGCTTAACCGTCAGCATATGAAACTCACCTCCTCATAAATAAACAATAGACTCCTACCTAAGGCAAGAGTCAACAACCATTTTGATATTCTAAAAAAATATTTCTTATTATTCTAATCTCAATACTTAAACTACATGGAAAAGTCATCTTTCAACAAATCAAAAAAATCCCCTATTGCTGTTTTTAACAATAAGGGATTGGTACGCGTATATCTAGCTGCTATTTTGTTAAACCATCAATCTCCATCACTTCAATGGTTGCAGTACCATTATCCATCAGCTGTGCTTCTGCCTCAATATTATCTCCCTGTTCCAGAAAGATTGCTAATGGAGCCTTGCTGGCATTTACAGTATAGATCGTTGTATCGTTTTCAAGTAAAAATTGGATAATCTGCCCCTGCTCTGTCGAGTTCACAACTACACGACTGACGGTTCCTAGAACAGTCTCAGTGACAGTATCACCAGTAGCTCCCGTATTTCCAGGGTCCTGTAACAGAGCCATCCGATAGGCATCCAAAGCAGCATTTGCAGTATCGCCAAACACGACAAAGTCTGAATCATTCGCTTTAATGTAGGCATACTGTTTATGCAATCCATTCGGATCCAGTACATTGACAACCCAGGTTGGATTTCCGTCAACATTGTATAGAACAGGCATAGATCCTTCCCATTTCTTCTCCGGGAATTCCTTATTAACGATTTGCTTTGCTCCTTCACTGTCCATAATACCGTTGTTCTTCTCACCGCCATAATAGGTCAGCTCTCCGGTTCGTGCATTCACTAATGTATAACCTAATGCAGAATCAATATTTTCCTTCGGGGAGGTCATATCGGTAAAATAAAACATATCTCCATTCTCATCAAACATTGGTGTAACCCCAGATTCCGTGCCAGATTGGTTAGGCAGCTTCACATCTCTCTTGCCAAAGACGCTGTTTAACCAGCCATGAACATATTTCCCATAATAATCATTCGTTAACGTAGCCATTTCTGAGCTTACAGATCCTTCAATAAAGTCTGGAGCCTCGTCTGTTTGATAAGCATTCATTTCACCAGTGACCGGATCAATCACCACTACCTGAAGCTTATCCAGATTTGGTTTATTTGTAATATTCATCGGCTTATAAATGGTTTGAACATACCATGGCTTTCCATCATCATCCACTTCTATTTGTGCTTCTCCACCTTGTATATATTGCGGAAACTTATTATAAATTACACGCTGCACATATTTATGAAAATAGCTGGAATTTGTATATTCCATAGGCTCCTCTTCAAACGTTGGCTGTGCGTTTACATCTGTTGCAGAAATCGTAAAGTACCCAGCTGTTTCTTTTCCACGGACAAACTTCCAAAAGTCAGCGAATTCAACAGGAGCAACGTAAACAATTTCATCTCCCACCTGCTGTACCTGTAGCTTGCCTAAGTCATAGAATTGGGCGTTTGGCACAACACTCATTGCCTTTTGAATCTTGTTACGTGCAAATTCAGGGGCCACAGTAATCGGTGTTTCATCCTTAGATAACGGCTTTGCCTCGGACTCTTCATTTACTGTGATCGTATTATGTGCATTGTCCAATACTGTAAAACCGGTAATGATTACAGCGATAAATAATAACAGTCCTAATCCAAAAATGCTGAACAATGGTATAAACAGCTTTTTCTCCATAAAATTATTCGGCTTTAATATTGCCGTCAAAGCCGGTGCAAGGACAATAGCAGTAATTAAATTAATCAATAGCATATTCGGAATAGTAATTGCCGGCATCATAAAATAGTTAATGACGGCTAAAACAATAAAACCAAAAACAAATAATCCAAAAGCAAATTTCAGCACCCGCCCTGTTTGTACCGATGAAGCAAAAGCTACTACAACTGCTACAATCACGTATAAAATCATACTTATTAAAGTTGCTAATAAAATTCCCATCTTCTGCTCTTCCTCTCTTATTGCTGCATCTATATTTACGATAAAGCACCAAGAAAGGATTCATTTTTTATGTAAGTAATTACCGACACTCACCAAGCTATGTTGATACTAATAAAAAAGACAATACCCCTAATAGAAAGAGGTACCATCTTTTTTAATGTCATTAATTACTGATTTCCTTTTTTAACCCATTCAGCAGCTGTAACTGTGCGCTCTGCCTGATGTTTCACAGCAGCTTGTACATCTTCAACCATTTTTCCATCCTGATCGACAGTAACACTAGTTCCATATGGATTTCCACCAGCTGCAAATACAGATTCATCAGAGTAACCTGGAGGAACGATGATTGCTCCCCAGTGCATCATGCTGGTATATAGTGACAGAATAGTTGCTTCCTGACCGCCATGCGGGTTCTGTGCAGAAGACATCGCACTGACCACTTTGTTAACGGTTTTTCCGCTTGCCCAAAGCCCGCCTTGGATATCTAAAAACTGTTTCATTTGCGAAGGCATGTTTCCGAAACGTGTTGGTGTGCTGAAAATAATTGCATCTGCCCACTCAAGATCTTCTGAAGCTGCAACCGGAACATCTTTTGTTGCTTCCACTGTAGCTTTCCATACCGGATTTCCTTCAATAACTGATTCTGGAGCTAATTCCTGTACTTTTAATACTCTTACTTCAGCACCTTTAGCTTCAGCCGCTTCTGCTGCCCATTTTGCCATTTGGTAGTTGGTACCACCCATACTGTAAAAAATAACTGCTACTTTTGTATTTGACATACTTTCCATCTCCTTCGATTCATTTGATTTTCCAAATAATTTATCTAAAAATCCCATTTGCTGCACCTCTTTCAACGCAAGCCCTGTCCTCCGATATCTGACATCATTCTTTTTATCCCTCATTCATTAATTTTTATACCAAATACAATTTATTTTGCTAAATAAATCAGCATACAAAGGTACCGGGTTTAATCATAAGGTTTTATAAGCTTTGCCGAAGATTCTCAGAAAACATGGACCAAATTAAAGCAATAATTCGTTTTAAAGATAATTTTTTCCTTAATTTCATTTAATTCAATCTTATTTAATTAAGTTATATTGAATTAAATATAATTATAGGCTTTATATTTCTATTTGTCAACAAATTATTAACTAAACTTTTGTATGCAAGATAAAGAATCAGTCTAAATTAAACCTGCAAAGCACAGACTCCATTTAAAATTCCCGTATAAATTAGCGTAAATCAGAGAAAATAAGGCTAAGCTTCGAGTGAAATGATTAAAAATTGAGGTGTTATATATGAACCAGCCTTACCAATGCCCCAGATGTAAAACAAACCGTTCCCGATTTAATATCATTGAACAAATAGCAAAGCCGGTCAAATTGGATGCCAATACCGGTGCAGTGTTAAATGATTATGAGCAGGATCCATTAGAGGTTTTTCATATTGCTTACAACGGTCCGGATAAAAGGATACAGTGCGGAGCATGCGGTTTAATTGAGGATGAAAATACTTTTGCAAATACAAATGCGCAATAATTACAACTATGGAGGATGGATATAGATGACTAAAAATCGAAAAGGACCAAAGCAGCAGGAACAGCCTGATTTACCCCAAAGTCCAAAGCAGCCTTATGGCGAACCATTAGCAGGATCTCATAAAGTGAAAAATAAAAATCATTCCAGACAAAAAAATAATGCGTCACATAATATGTGACGCATTAACAGTTATAATATACAATTCTACTTCATAGCCTTGCTTCAGCATCGTCAGCTTCTATCAACTGCGAAACATTAATTATTTTTGTCCATTAAAGCTTGTAATGTTTTTTCCAGACCTTTTTGAAAAGGAGTTGCCGGAATAGCACCAATCCTCTTTTCATATTTTTCTCCACTTAAAATGAATCCTTCTTTGGTGAGATACATGATTTCAACTATTTCTCTCATGAATTCATCGAACAAGCCAACCAGACGGATAACATTTTTAGTCAAAGGAATAACAGCCTTTTGGTTTCCTGTTACTTTCCGGGCGATTCGGATAATCTCTTTACCTGAAATCAATCCAGCTCCTGGTATATTCCAATTTTCACCATAGGAATCATCTTTTTCTGCTATATTTACAATCATTTTAGCCGCATCTGGTAAATAAACATATTCCCGGGGTGTTTTTAAATTCCCAATAAAAATGGATGTTTTACCTGCAGCCACCCCATCGAGTGTAGGCTGTAAATAAGAATTTTGTGATGTTGGTCCATAATAATCCGGTAATCTGACAATTAAAGCCTCTGCTCTCTTCCATTTCTCGCTAAATATCAGCTGCTCGAATACTACTCTAAGTTTACCTTTTTTCGTATGCGGATTTTGAGGATGATTTTCGTCTCCTTTCGCTACCTGATGTCCATATACATAAATCCCATCAACAATCACGATTCTTTTTCCCAAAGCGTCTGCCGCTTTCATTACACTTTCTCCCAATGGCATCAGTTTTTCTGCCATTTCCTGATATTTAACATTCGCACATTGAAAGATAACATCTGCATCTTTAGCAGCGTCTACAATTGTTTGGTAATCAAATATATCTCCCAGCTTATAGGTAAGACTCAAATGATGATTGTATTCAGCTAACAATGCTTCCAATTTATTTTGTGAACGCCCGAAAGCAATGACTTCTATTCCTCTGTTTAATAGTTCCGAAACAATTACTTGACCAGTTCCTCCAGTGGCACCTAATACGATTGCTTTTTTCATCTTCAAAACTCCCTTCTATTTAGTTATTGATTAATCAATAACTAAATGATAAAAAATATATTTGTTATTTATATGGTAAGGCCAGATTTAACTTATTCCTGATAAATGCCGGGGTTAATCCCAATATGTGGACAATACAATGACAAGAGCAGTAATTCCTAACCCTACAGATAATCCGGAAACTGTGTTTTCTATTTTATTCTTCTTCAACGTTTTCTCTGCCTCCTTTTCATCATTGATTAGTAAATAATTAATCCAGCCAGCTGATAATACAGACGGCAATAACTCCAATAAAAACATAATCAACCTTGCTTAATTTCACTTTTCCACCCCCAAATCATTATATTTATTGATTGATCAATTACTAACTATTATAAAAAATAAATAATCAACTTTATTGATTATTTATTTTCCTTTCCCATCAATAAGCTCAGGAAGGTCTAAGAAATAAGATATATTACAGAGCATTCCTCTCGCTAAAAACGTACTGGCTTCTCTTTCTGCATCCTTTACTCCAGCAGCCTTGAATCTTTCCAAAGTATATCTTCTAATTTGAGATAATCCTTTTTTGGCAATGTCCTGTATAGGCTTTTCTGTTACAGAAACACCTATTACTTGTACAGCAATTTCATTAGGATGCAATTCAGACAGCTCCTCGTAAGCTTCAATCATTTTCGCAACAAGCTGATACGGTTTTGCTTCCACATTTTTAAATGTTTGAAGGATTCTTTCAAATGCCCGATCTAAAGCAGCGATAAATAATTCTTCCTTTGTTTTGAAGAATCTAAACACATAAGGCTGGGAGATAGCTGCTTTTTCCGCAACCTGAGCGGTAGTTGCATTATAATAGCCTTTTTCTGCAAATACTTCCAATCCTGCCTCCAGGATCTCTTCCTTACGATTTTCCTTTGTTGATTTTGCCATATCAGTGCACCTGCCCAAATTTAGTGATTAATCAATTACAAAAATAGCTTAACTCTTTTTTTTACTCAATGCAAGCATGTTGATATAATTTTTAATGAAAAATGATGCGCATAAACTGCCGGAAAGCTTGAAAAAGGAATTTGTTTCGCTCGTTTCTTCCCCGGAAAACTCCAGGCCTGCAAAATATCACCCTGATCTCCCAAAGGTTGATTAGGATTATCATTGGCCCCTGCTATAAACCTGTCTAATGACATAGAGATATTTAGAGTCACCTTGCTCATTGCAAAACCTTCTTAATGCCAGTTTATCACGTAAAAATATGCTGTATTTCTTCTTGATTGCTGTATATTTACACACATCATTTAAAACAGATTAGCGTTATGTCGCTTCCGTGCATTTAACAGAATTTACCTGCTTCCTTTATAAAGTTCCTGCAAGTCCACTCCCCTTCCTTGTGAAGCAATTTATATGCAGGGTTCCGGTCTGCAGAAGGTTCTTCTATCCAATTTAACAAAGTATGGATAACATCCTCTTTTTCAGGGAAGTACTGCACAACCACCTTGGATTGTTCATACAGGCGTGTCGTCCAGATTTGAGATCGTACCATTGTCATAGAATAATATGTCCGGATAAGCTTACGGCAAAAACCTTGTAGGAGTATTTTAAAATCTTCATCAGAAGCTGCTTTCATCCTTTTTAAAACCCGATTGCGGACCTCACAAATATCCCCGTTGAAAGAAATTGGTATCTCCGGTGTCAGTTTGTATGGACCAAAACATTCCCTTACGTCTTCTCCATATACACAAACACAGATTTCCTTCAAAAAAGCATTTTCATAGTAGTTGGAGGTATCAAAGGTATAGTCATAATCAGCAATAGCTATCCCAACCTCACGAACCAAAGATTGATATTTTTTTGTTAGTTTACCGGCCAATTTCTTTAATTCATCCAATTGAGAAGCGGTCAATTTAGTGCGAAACATAGCTATAATATCTAAATCTGATTTTATAAGAACAGCGTCTCCTCTTGGCACGCTGCCGTAAAGATAGACACTATGCAATTGCTGTTGGTATAAATTTTTAAGCCAATCCACAGTTTCTTCTATACAAGGCAGATATCTTAAGTCAATTTTGTCCATACTGACGTCACTTATAATATACCCATCAGGATCCAGGCCATATCCGGATTTTAATTCCAATACTTCCAGCTCCTTTTTCATTACTGGTTTTGCTTAGGGTAACACATTATATTATTCTGCAGCAGGTATATAACATTGATAATCAATAAAATAGGCAAGCGCTGTAAAAGGTATTTGACCCCCATTACATAACTGACAAGGTAAAAAAGCTTCATTCTTTATGGACGGAGCTTTTTTATCTATTTTGCTTTTTCTAAGATATTCTATTTTCCCAATCATTATATAAAATTCCCATCTCAATCAAAGTCCAATACTCGTCTCCTATTTTTGCAGCATCTTTTATAGACCTTTCTCTTCGAAACCCGGCTGCTTCATAACACTTTATAGCTAACATATTAAAATCAAACACACCCAGATTTACTTTATACAATTTTAATTCTTCAAACGCAAATGCTAACGCTGCATGTATTATCTGACTTCCGTAGCTTTTTCCTCTGCTATCAGCAGCACCAACTAATACTTTGCCAATCCTTGCTGAAGAATTATTTCTATCCACTTTCCCCAGAGAAACATGCCCAATAACCTCATTAATTGTATCATCCATCACCTTAAATATATATGTAGTAGCATCTGGTTTATTTGCACCTTCCATATATTTTTCCAGCTGCCCGTTTGTCAAAGGATAGCTGAATGTCGGCCCGCTCCACTGTAAAACAAATGAAGCATCTGGCATCCAATCGATTAATTGCTGAAAATCTTTTTTTGAAAAGTATTCTAATCGTACCAAGATAAAAACTCCTTTTCCTGATTTTCCTGACAAACCCAAACCTTTAACAAATAGCAAATAACATTATTCTTCCGTAGGTTTCTCCGGACCATTTAATTCTAATTGATAAAAAGCTAGATCTCTCCATTGATTAAATTTAAAGCCGATATTTTTTATAGTCCCTGCATGCACGAAGCCGAATTTTTCATGCATGGCAATACTTTTCTCATTTTCTGCATCAATCCCGGCAACCATCATTTTGTATTCCCTTTCTCTCGCAACAGCAATAATTTCTTTCATTAAAGAACTTGCAATTCCTTTTTTGCGATACCCTTTATCTACATAAACAGAATGCTCAATAGAATATTTATAAGCTGGCCAGTCTCTAAAAGGACCAAATGTTGCAAATCCTGCTACTTTGCCATCTTGTTCACTTACGAGGATTGGATAGCCCGCATCCATTTTTTGTTTATACCAAACTTGCCTGTTTACAAGTGTCTGCGGTTTATAAGTATATACAGCAGCAGTATGAAGGGTGGCATCATTATATATATCTAAAATATCCGTTAAATCTTTCGCCGTTGCTTCTCGTATCATATTTTTTCTTCCTCTCCTAACATTATTGTACTTCAAAATATAGAGTGCGGCGGGATTTTGATAGTTCCAGCCAGTATTCGACGAAGCTTTTATAAATAATTATATTATCACATATCTTCCTGATTAAAATAGCATTTAAGAGAACCTATCTAAGAACAGAGTGTTATTATTATAGATATAAATAAATTTTAAAAACGGAGGTTATGTAATGGAAGCTGATAAACCAGAAATGATAACCATTGAAGTAACAGTCCTTACACCTGTTGAGAAAGTATGGATTCATTGGACTGAACCAAAGCATATAACTAAGTGGTCTTTTGCTTCAGATGAATGGCATGCACCAAGTGCTGAAAATGATCTCAGGGCTGATGGAAAATTCACCACAAGAATGGAAGCAAAGGATGGAAGTTTTGGATTTGACTTTAGTGGCGTATATGATGAGGTAAGTACAAATGAATTTATTTCTTATACACTCGGGGATGGCCGGAAAGTCAGCATTACTTTTACCAGGCAAGGAAACGTGACAAAGATTACTGAAGTTTTTGAAGCGGAACCTGAAAACCCGATAGAGATGCAAAAAAGTGGCTGGCAGGCGATATTAGATAATTTTAAAACATATAGTGAGCAAGTTTAATAAGTCAGCAGCCAATCATCGTTTTCCTTTTAAAACACGAGATGGAGATAATAATCCTGATGATAAGGATTCCCATCTTCATCTAAATCGTCGTAATGAATAAACAGTAACGCATAACCTATACTCTTTTTTTCTTTTGTTTTAATGACATCATATGTCATTTTCCAATCTGGATCTGAAAACCAGTCCTGATTAAACTGGATGAATTCTTTCCGATTTTGAATAAGCTTCCCGTTCGGCAGAATAAGGGTAATATCTTTCTGATGAATCGTGGCCGTGAAGCTCTCCATATCTTTTTGTTTCATGGCCTGCATATGCTGTTCCAAGGCTTGATGAAAGTCCATTTTATAATCCTCCCAGGAGTTATATTTTTTAGGGCTTAATCATCCATTCGCGGTTACATGCAATAATTCCTGCTTTTCAGGGACTTATTTATAAAAGTATGAGCTATTGTTCCATCGGTACCAGCACATCCTTTAGAATTTGCTATTCTTTCTTATCTTCCTCGTTCTCTACTAAATACTTCAGCATGGACAACTTATTATCCCAGAACTGTTCAAAATAAGAAACCCAGTCTTTTATGTCCATTAAAGGCTCTGGATGTAGATGATAAATTTTTTCTCTGCCGCTCTTTTTCCCGGAAACAAGATTTGCCTCAGATAATATAGTAAGATGCTTTACTACTGCTGTCCGGGTAATTGAAAAATGAGATGTAATCTCTGAAATAGCTAAGTTCTGCTTGGAAAGCAAATGCAGAATTTCTCTTCTAGTCGGATCAGCAACAGCTTGGAACACATCATGTTTTTTTAAAGCTGACATTTAGGCCTCAACCACCTTTTTCAGTCTTTCAGCAACAATGCTTTCCCATCCATTGTTCATTCTCTCTCTGATAACACCGCTCTTCTCATTTGGTTTGGTGATCACTGTCTCTGCTTCTTTCCAGCCACCGTGAATAACCGTAAATTCTGTGTTATCACCTAAATCCTTTAAGATAAACGAAACAACCCATCCATCTATATCCCATGCAAAAGATATTTTGTTAGGCTTATCTACCTCCAACACTTTGCAGGGGGATGGGCCAAATGGTGATTGAATAGTAAATTCATGCCCCACTACCGCTTTAAAATCATTTGGCATAAACCCGGCAGCCATCCCTTCTGATGTGGATACTTTATCCCAAACCCTCTCGATAGGAGCATTAAAAATAGTTGTTTGTTTTATATCTCTAAGTTTCTCCATGCTTATATTCCTCACTTCACATTTAATGTAACACCTTTTGGTTTCATTTTATGATATAACACTAAAAGGTGTTATGTCAACAATATTTTCTGTTAACTAAAATGCTGTTGTTACTGTTATGATATTAACCAGAATACCATTAGCGGCTTTAAATCTTTTATAATGATTCCTTTAAAAAAGCAATAAAACTTCTGGCTTCCTCTGTCTCTATCTTTGTTAAAACGTACGTTTCTGAATTGGGCGCAGCTATTTTTTCCGGTTTTATTTCTATTAAATTATTCGCTTCTATTTCATCCTTCACCATAGAAACCGGTAAGTAGGAAACACCAAGACCATTTTCGATAAATTTTTTTGTTACTTCTATCTGATTGACTGCCATCGTCCGGACGTTTGGATAATGTTTCTTAACATCTTTTAACAAAGTATCCCAGTAATCCGGATGATTATTGGTGATCAGCCGATAATCGGATAAAACTTGGCTTTCCTTTATGCTGTTTATTTTTCCTTCTACGTTAGTCCCTACTAGAATAACAGGTTCATTATGCACTGCTTCAGCATTTAAATTCGTTTGGATTGGAATTACTCTGGTTAAACCGAGCTCAGCTCTTCCTGTATTCACTTCATCACCTATTTCAAAGGAATTTACAACATTTATCAGTACTTCTATATCATCATTTTCATCCATAAATGTCCGTAATAGCGGAGGTAAAAAGGAGGATGCGATTTGCGGAGCAGCTGCAATGGTTAATTTACGATGATAGCCTTGCTTCCATGAATCAAAACGCTCCATTCCCTCTTCATAGCTTAAAATCAGCTCTTCGGCAAATGGGAGAAAGTGGTGTCCTGCATCTGTCAGTATCACTTTTTTCCCGCTTCGTTCAAATAAATCGATTTGAAGATGCTCTTCCAGACGTTTTATATGCTTTGAAATGGCAGGCTGGGTCAGATATAATTCCTCAGAGGCTTTTCTAAAATTCTCAAATCCCGCTGCAACAACGAAGGTCTTTAGCCATTTAATATCCACTTTAATACTTCTCCTCCCGAACACTTATAACAATCCGTTATTAAAATATATAAATTATTTCATTTTTCATTATAAGCTAAATTCACTATAATACAATTAATACTTGCAAATTTAGTCCATGGTTACAATTTAAGGAGGAGCGGTTATGGAACATCATCATGTAAAAGATATTTGGAATGCAGATTTGTACGACGGGAATCATTCGTTTGTATCAAAGTTTGGCAGTCATTTATTAGAGCTTTTATCCCCTGTAGAAGAAGAGCAGATTCTCGATATAGGGTGCGGTACAGGAGACCTGGCCCATAAAATCTATCAGCATGGTGCCCATGTAACAGGGGTTGATAAATCAGAGAACATGGTTCATCAGGCAAACATTAAATATCCTGATGTAACGTTTATAGCGAAAGATGTTCTAGAGCTTGAATACAATAATTCTTTTGATGCCGTTTTCTCAAATGCAACACTTCATTGGGTAAAACAGCCTGAGGAGGCACTTCAACACATCTATAACAGCCTGAAATCCGGCGGGAGGTTTGTTGCAGAATTTGGAGGTAAAGATAATGTTCAAATCATTACAAATGAAATTATCCTTCAGATAAAAAAAGCAGGAATTCCCTATACACCAGACCAATTCCCCTGGTACTTCCCAAGCATCGGCAAGTACACAACCTTGATGGAGAAAACCGGATTCCATGTGACATTTGCCCAACATTTCGACCGGCCGACACCTTTAGAAGGCGAGACGGGATTGCGGAATTGGATGAAAATGTTCTGTGGAAATATCTTCGAAAACCAGCCGGAAGCTATACAAGAGCATGTAATGATACACGTAGAAAATAACCTAAAGGAAACTCTATACCAAGATGGCCAATGGATTGCGGATTATAAGAGACTCCGTGTCGTTGGTATAAAGAATGGGTAAAAAATCTGTTAGAACAGAATGAAATAAGATTTGATTCAAAACAGTTGGCAGGAATCTATTTTAAAGAAATCCTCAAAATGGTTTCCTGCCTTCATAAATTTAAATATATTACAGCTGGCAGCTTATTCAAAGAAACGGAAATGGCTCTATAATTTCTTCTCCCAACAGCATATTCTTCACCTTAAACTGGTTATTTTTCACTTCGTTTTCTCCAATAATGATAACATTGCGGATTTTTTCCTTATTCGCTCTTTCCAACGCTTTGCTTATCTTTTTATTTCCCATCTCCACCTCTGCTTTATACCCTTTATTTCTTAAGTGTTTGGCCACTAATAAAGCTTCTTTTTGTGTGCCTAACGGGATAATATAATAATCTATCTCTTTGCCAGGCTTTCGGCTTGCACCAGATGCTGACATAGCTGTATAAATCACGTCCAGCCCAAAAGAGATTCCAACGGTAGAGAAGGTTTCATCCGCCCCCATCAGTCCGCCGATTGCATTATCATATCTTCCACCGCTTCCTATGCTGGATGTAATAGATTGATCGGCTAAGAATACTTCATAAACGGTACCTGTATATATATCTAATCCCCTTGCTAAAAATGGATTAAACTCACATTGCTCATTGATATCAAGATAATCCACATACGACTTTAGCTCTTTCAGCTCCTGGAGCCCCTGTTTAATCTGTTCATTTGGGGCAAAGAGGGTTTCAAAATAGCCGAAACTAGTATTATTTCCATCTGTCAAAAACTGTTTAATCGAGCGGATGGATGCACCTGACAGTCCCTGCTTATCAAGCTCACCTATAACAGCATCTACTCCTACTTTTTCAAGCTTATCCAATATCAGTACTACTTTGTTTATTTTTGCCGCTTCCACACCAAACAGTTCAAGCACCCCGGTTAATAGTTTCCTGTTATTGAATTGGATTTTCACTTTTAGTCCAAGTTTATCAAAAGCATCCAGTGCCATCGTCATTAATTCCGCTTCTGCTATTTGTGAATCTACCCCGACAATATCAACATCACACTGTGTAAATTCCCGAAACCTTCCTGTTTTTATTGGGCCATCCCGAAATACCTTGCCAATTTCATACCGCTTGAAGGGCATCTTCAATGTCGGGTTCATTGCTGCGACTTTTGCAAATGGGATAGTGAGGTCATACCGTAATGCTAAATCTCTTTCTCCTCTGTCCGTTAAGGTATACATCTCCTCTAATATTTCCGCTCCGCCGCCATATTTAGAAGCAAGTAATTCCGTGTAATTTAAGATAGGTGTTTCCAACGGCTGACAGCCATATTGGACGAATACATCCTCTAATGTCCTCCTGATATTTCTCCGTATGCTTTCCGACTCTGGTAAATAATCCTGTGTTCCTTTTACATTTTGATAATTCATTTTCTTCATTTTCCCGGCCTCCTGTTTTATAGACAAAAATCGCATTTGAGTTAAGTATTAAACTTAATTCAAATGCGATTTCATGAATAATAGCCTTCCTAATTCGATTTTTTTCAAAATTAAAATCGTTAGCAAGGCTATCTGATATGATGTAATAGTGAGAATGAATATAGTGTGTTGACGAAATCCATAATGTCCACCCCTGATTTTGGATTACTATATCATATTGATTTATCGTTTTCAATCATTTTCTTTGAGAATATCTGGGCTGTTAATGGAAAATCAGCTTATTTAACGGCTTACTTTTTTACTATTATATCAGAATAAATTTATTTGTCCTGTACTATAATGGAATCTCTTTTGCCTCAGGCTTTGTACTGCTGCTCTGTTTTTTTCACACAAAAAGACTAAACCCCGAGAGAGTTTAGTCCTAATCTGTATTGATTTTGCATGGAAAGCTTTGCAACCAATCTGGATAATTTCATTTTCTCAGCCTGCTATGTGAGTCCTTAATCCAAGTCTTTTCTCGGTGTTATACCAGAGGCGTAGTCGTAATAAAAGGTACGCTTCCCTTTTTTAGAAATGATGTAAATAGCATGAATAACTAAAACCATCCACATTATAACGAGAAAACCGAACACAGCCACTGTAAGCCATACATGATAAACATACATCTCCGAATTCATATCCAGTTCAATTGCCGTCAATATATTTAAAAATGCGGATAATACCCAAGGTACAAAAAGGGCAAACATCCTTTTAAACATAGCCTGCCATTTAGGTACATCGCCTTCTGAGTCAGTAAGTTCAAATCTCAGAATACCTGTCCCTGCTGTTTTCCCATCCCATAAAAGAGGCACAATAAAATAAACAACAAGAAAGCCGGCTGTTTTATAAATAAATTCAACCATCTCATTCGATATAAATAGCCCTAATGTCAGACTCCAGCTGATATAAACAAGCATAAAATCGATGAAAACTGCTAGCAGCTGAGCTAATGGGCGGACTACTTGGCTCTCCTGTATTTTATCCCTCTTGACAAGAAGATTTTTTTTAGACGGGAATAAAGCAAGTATCATTGGAGCAATAAGAAACCCAAATAATGCCCCTGTACTATTTAAAATCAGATCATCCACATCGAATATACGGTAAGGACAATTATATATTCCGTAAATTCCTGTTACCTGTGTAATCTCAAAGAAAAGAGACAAACCAAACCCCAACCCTAACGCACGCTTCCAATAATGTTTATTCTGGAGAAAGTATCTTAAATAGACTCCCAACGGCAATAGTAACAGAATATTAAAGGCTGCCTGCAAAAATGCACCCTGTTTAAATATCTGCATATAGGTTGCAGGTTGTGTCCAAATAATTTTGCTGCTATTTATTGTATCTGTTATAAAAGAAAATGGTATAAGCGAATAATGTACTGTGTCGGGCGGCTGCAAAGCACAGGTATTTCGAGTATCCGGTAAAGGCAGCAGCACTAAAAATAAAGCGGATAACAGGTAAAAAATAAAAGAAAAAGCTACGATAGAAGCCCAAATACTTAAGTAACCATATTTTCTATAAACATAGATCAGCCAAGGGATTGTTAGAAATACGGACAATAGGAGAAATATGATAGCCGCTGTTTGGATTGGCATGATATACACCGACATATGTACACCTCTTTCTGAAATCATAAACAAATCAAATATTACTTTTAAATAAAGTTTAAGCAATAATGTCCAAGCTCTTCTTTGTTTTACGTTAAAAAAGAAGCTCTGTCAAATATAGTAATACAGAGAATTTCATTTTCTCCATCATTCAATTATTACAGTACTATTCGTTAACCCCAAAAAACCGCTCCATACTTGATAAGCAGAAGCGGTTTTTTAAGAAATATATAATGACCTGCCCCTTTTTAAGAGTTGTCATATAACTGTCTGGTAAGCCGTGATGTGACTATTTTTTGGATATGCTCGATTCAATCATGCTACGCTCTCTTTTTATAGAAAGAGGAGGATAAGAATAGAACAACACCAAGCAATACAGCAATTCCGCCAATGATTCCAAAGTACATAATCTCTGTTTCAGGGCTATATAATTTAACGATTTGTGCGTTAATTGCCTGTGCTGAAGCATTAGATAAGAACCATAGACTCATTGTCTGTGCGGAAAATGCCGCAGGAGCCATCCTCGTTGTGGCTGCTAAACCAACTGGTGATAAGCATAATTCACCAAAGACAACAATTAAAAAGCTGAGCACTAACCATATTGGGCTGACAAGCGCATCAGGCCCTGCATAAATTGCAGGAATGATCATAATCAAGAAAGAAAGACCAGCAAAAATCAAACCTAATGAGAATTTTTTGTGTGTGGATGGCTGTCTTTTGCCAAGCTTCATCCATAGCGCTGCAAATACTGGTGCTAACAATACAATAAATAATGGGTTGAATGATTGGAACCAAGATGATTGCAAGGAAAAACCGGCAAATGATAACCTTGTCCGTTCATCAGCGTATTGTGCCAGGATAACTGCCCCTTGCTCCTGGATTGCCCAGAACACCATTGCTGCAAGGAATAATGGAATATAAGCAAGTAAACTCTTTTGTTCCTGACTTGTTGTTTTTTTGCTGAAATACATCACTAAAAAGTAAATAATAGGAATAATTATCCCTAGTATACTTACTAACATGATAAATCCATCAATGGTTAAAATACCGTTAGAAATCAGAATAGCACCAACAATAACAATTACGATGGCACTGATTCCAAATTTCAGAAATACAGATTTCTTTTCTTCAGGTGATAATGGGTTAGGCACATAAGAACCAGCAATCCCTAAATATTTCTTTCTGGTAGCCAAGAAAATAATAAGCCCAACAAGCATACCCAGGGCTGCTACCCCAAATCCAAGATGGAAATTATATTTTTGCCCGAGTGTTCCGACAATAAATGGTGCAATTAAACCGCCAAGGTTAATACCCATATAGAATATACTAAAACCGGCATCGGTACGTGGATCTTCTTTATCATATAAATCTCCGACGATATTAGATACATTCGGTTTTAACAGTCCTGTACCAATAACAATTAAGCCCATGGATACAAACAGAGCTGTGACTCCTCCTGGGAAAGATAAGGCAATATGACCTGCCATAATCAATATTCCGCCATAGAAGACAGTTCTCTTTGTACCAAGCAAGCGGTCAGCAATCCAACCGCCAATAATTCCTGACATATATACAAGTGAGCCATAAATAGCCATAATGGAAGCAGCTGTTCCTTTATCCAGATTCAGCCCGCCATCTTTTATTGCATAATACATATAGTAAAGTAAGATTGCTCTCATACCATAGTATGAAAATCTCTCCCAAAACTCTGTGAAGAATAATGTAAATAAACCTTTAGGATGTCCGAAAAAACCTTTTTGCGGAATACTCTTAAGGATATCTTCTGAATTTTTTGTTGTCATAATATTTCCTGTCCCTTTCTATTTAAATTGATTCACCCTTCGCAATTCATAATATAGCCTCAAATATTACTCCAGCATCAAATTAGAGAAATTGATACTCTTAAATAAATATTCTAACAATTTAAAAATACCTCACCGTCTGGTTTTCGTTTACTGAAATCGTAAAACTGCCAAATAGAAGAGGTACCCTTGATTGATGACCATATAAGCAAATGCTAAAATGAAATAAAATCAACTTTAAAAAATAAACATATATAAATATTTATGTCATGCAGCAATGACATTGTTTTTCTTTAATTGCACTGCTTCTATTTTCAAATGGATTTCTACTCCCTGCTTTGAAAATAAAACCTTTTTCGCATACTTGCTTTTGGCTCGTCAGGTGGTACTGCTTCTCCCGTTTATTTCCATGCGTAAAAGTCGAATACTGAATATGATAACACTATGAAAGTTTAATGTAAATTAATTGACAAGTGGTTATTTTTTCAATTTTTTCATCATATATTCATATGGTACCAAAAAAAGGAATTTTCCCAAGGGAATAATGCACCAAAATTTCTATCACATAAAAGATACCGCTATATTTTTTGAATCAAAATAATTTTCCAACACACAAAATTAATGGTATAGTTATCACAGGGATTGTAAAATAATGTACGGTCCTTAAAATGTTTTTTCATGCTCTATCAATCATACTAATAGAAATCGAAGCATACTCCTATTTTCGCGGCGAATATAGATATAAATTGATTATACCCAAAAGGAGAAAACAAGTGGAAAAAACAGTAGAATCTGGAATATCCAGTGCAATCGGTAAACTATTTCGAGATAATTTCGGAAAAGGACCGGAGGCAATTTTTGTATCTATAGCAAAACCATACATCACTATTTATTTACGAAACTTTTTAGCTCCAATGGAAAGAATTCTGCTGAAGCAGGAAAACGAATTAAAATTTCAGGAAACCCGTGACCTGTTAATGAAGGAACTGACGCCGGAAATACAATCTATTATTTCCTCACAGGCAGGAGTACAAGTAGACAAAATCTACTATGACTGGTCAACAGAAAATAGAAACGGAATTCTCTTTGCAGAACTTAATTCCAACTTAGATGAAACAACCGGGAACTATCTTAGTTATCCAGCAAAAGAACAGGTTCACGCGGAGATTAGCCGTTTTACACAAAAAGCGCAAAAGTCTCCAAGAAAGCTTACATCATGTATGCTCAACTCTCGCACATTAGTCTCCAGACGGGAGGACATTTTTGTCCTGATTGAACAGGAGCTTATCCGTTCCGGCTTTGAAAATCAGCTCAGGCTGTCAAAACGGAAGCTGGAAAAGAGTTTAATTGATAAAAAATTCTTAGAGTCTGTACTTCATCAGGAAATACAAGATGTATTCGTAGACTGGGATTTTGAAAATGATACAGGCTTTGTTATCTTTATACTTAAACCAAAAAATAATATGGTGGAAATGTCTAGACAATAGAGCTAAGACATAAGCCGAAAAGGGTATCGTATCCTTTTCGGCTTTTTTTAAAATTAAATTAAATAATAAAAAGGAATTCAGACAGTGAGAACAATGATTATAGATACACTATTCATTAAAAGGGGCAAACTGGTATTTGGCTTTCATTCGCAATAATACTGATTGATTCAGGTATACATCTCCAGCGATTTCCAATCGTTCTTAATCTGAAGCAAGGAATATAAAACTTTATCAAGAACTGGAGGACTAGACTATGAAAACTCAATCAACTGTGAACATCAATAAGGAATTAGATATTGTTCAGGCCAGACAGGTAGGCAGGAATATAGCAAAACAGATTGGCTTCAGTACGGTTAATCAGGCACGTATTACCACGGCAATATCTGAATTGGCCCGCAACATTTATCTATATGCAGGTAAAGGACAGATTTCCTTTGAAGTCATTGACGCGTTTAATCAAAAAGGCATAATTATGATCGCTGCTGACTCTGGCCCGGGGATCAGCGATATCAAGTTAGTATTGCAGGATGGCTATACTACTTCGGGAGGTCTCGGGGCAGGACTTCCAGGTGTTAAGCGATTGATGGATGAATTTGAAATCCAATCAGGAAGTGGAAAAGGTACAACAGTTAAGGCTATTAAATGGGTCTGAAAATTAACATATAAAGTTAAAAATTTGTGTTATTTTATAGCAAACAGAAGTCTATTCATTTTCTTACGGCTTTGATTTATTAACCGTTCATTTAATATTTACTATACTTCATTTTTATTAATCTTTTACATAAAAAAGAGGATACAAGCTTTAAAGGGCTTTAAAGCTCTTTAAATTTGTTAGTCATGCCATAACTGTCCCCTTCGCTATTTTGCAAGGTTATTATACATTTTCCACTTCTAATTGTCAGGTTTTCATTTGTTTTGTTCTTCTCTTAATCCTTCTAACAAATGCCGTAAAACAATCATCGCTTCTTCTATTACATCCATTTTCCGGTCAAGATGGTTAGCAATCCATAATACCGCTTCATTCATTGCTCCGGAAAGACAATGTGTCATCGCTTCTACAGAAAGAGACTTTATTTGGTTTTGCTCCTGCATTGATTGTAATTGTTCTTTTAAAGAATTCATTGAATATTTTTCGTCCATTTTCCGAAATGTATCCCAGCCTAATACTGCTGGTCCATCAATTAAGAGGATACGCTGGTTATGTGATTCTACGGCTCCTTCCAGAAAAGCCTGACATCCATTGACTAATTGCTCCCAGCTATCCTTACTTTGCGCTGCAGCTGCCTCTACATAGCCTCCTACTTCTTCTTGAACTGCTTCAAATACGGCAAGAAAAAGTCCTTTTTTATTCTTAAAATGATGATATAAAGCACCTCTTGTTAAGCCTGCTTCTTTGACGATTTTTTCTAAAGAAGCATTCGCATATCCATATGCTGTAAAGTGGTGCCGTGCTATGTTTATTAAATTCTGTATCGTTTGCTCTGTTTCTGCTTTATTTTTCTTCATGTTGGCTCTCCTTTCTGCTCAGCTTGATGCAATAATTCCACTGCATGTTCATTCTTTGATTTTATTAATGTTCTGAATCCATTTTTAATTATTTTAGAATTTATATTCTCCTTATTTGATACATATTGCTCCATCCATTCGAGAACTGCTGCAGGATTCTCTTTTGTTAAATCATTTATGTGATTGGCCACAGATTTTTGAACATAACGAGACCTGTCACACATTAATTTTTCTAACAGATATAAATTATTTCGTATATCGTTTTTTAATGGAGGCATCTTTTTAGCCCATGGAAGACGCGGCCGGGTTCCTTCGCTTACTAAGCGTCTAATATGCGGGTTAGAATCTCCTATCCAATTTTGAAAATAATTCATGCAACGATCAACATCTGCCATTAAATAGGCTCTGACAGCAAACTCCGATGTATGGCGTTTCGTAATTTCATACATGGCTTGAAAGGATAAATCAAAATAATCTAATCCATATTTTTCTACAAAAAGGGCAACAGGCATCAGGAAATAACCTTTGGTAAACATCCCTTCTTCTGTTTCATTCTCTGGTCCCAGAATGTTTAATAAGATAGCTAAAGCTTCTTCGTAATCTGCAGGAAGATATTGCTTTAAATTGTCCGTTATTACTTCTACACGTGCCTTCAACTCTTTATCCTCTACTTCTGCCCTCACCGCATCTACAAAATCATATTTAGAAAAAGGAGGATAATGCGGCTCAATTAAATCAGCCAGCCTGAGAGCCAGTTCTTTATCAAAATAATATTTTAAAGCTATATACTCGCTCATGATAATCCCTGTTCTCCTGTTTCCGTTTCTTTATAATAATCTTGAAAGGATTTATCAGGAGGAATAACTGTAATCACATCAATCAATACACCACTCGGGTCACTTGTAATAAAATGCCTTTGACCAAATGCCTCATCACGTAAATCGAGATGCAAAGGCAACTTATGTTTTTTAACTAATCGCTCATAGACTTCATCGACATTTTCTACCTCAAAATTAATGATTAAACCCTGGACAGTGTTTCCAAAGGAAGAAGGTACTGTTTCATGATCTGCCTGAAGGATTGCTAACTCCCCTCCTGTCTCTTCCTGCTTCAAACTTATATACCAATCCGCTTCGAAAACGATGGAGAATCCAAAATGTTGTAAATAAAATTCACTCGTTTCGCTTACATTTTTCGTCATTAATACTGGATAAAAACCGCTAAGCTTCATTTTCTTCACTCCTTATTGTAATTTAGATTTATTTTAACATACATACAGTATGTATGTAAATATGATTAATTATAGAATCATATTTAATTTTTAAAACCTTATACTTTATTGCTAAAACGATTCCATGTATCGTGTTTCTAAACAAGCAAAATGACGCGGATCAATTGTTAAAGAAAATTAACTGGTTTGATACCGAATTTCCAGCAATAGAATAAGCAAGGAGTTAATAAAAATTTCTTTCAATTCATTTACCTTACTGCAAATTAATGATACGATATTTTAAATTTAACCTTGAAGGGAGAAAACATAATGGAAAGAAGCCAGCAAATTGTTTGTGAAAAAAGGTCCTACTCTAGAGAATTCCATTCACACCAGCATGAATTTGGACAGTTTCTCTTCCCGCTGCACGGTTCTTTGGATATCCGGACACAGCAGCAGAAAATAAACCTCGGACCAGATTACTGTTTCTATCTTCCTCCAAACTTTCAACACAACTACCGCTCTATAGACAGAAATGAATTTTTAATATTGGATATTCCCTTACACTATTCACCAGATAGCTCTGAAAGCATGCATATCCGATTAGATGAACACTGGACTTCTATCCGTTATTTATTGCTGGAAGAGGCAGCTTCGAAAAATGATTTATCTCCCTTGTCAGATTTAACCAGGTACATTGCAAAAAAACTGCAGACTTCCAATCCCCCTTCTATTGATTATATTCACAGGCATTTCAAGGAGCCGATTCGAATAGAAACTCTGGCAAAAATAGAACATTATCATCCAGTTTATTATTCGGAATGGTTTAAGAAAAGAACCGGTAAAAGTCCAAAAGCTTATATTTTAGAGCTTCGTTTACAAGAAGCAGAGCATTTAGTGCTTTCAACCGGATGGTCCATGTCGCGGATCAGTGAAGAATTGGGCTTTGAGAATGCTTCTTCCTTTACAAGATGGTTTGTCAGGCACAAGGGAACAGCTCCAAAAAAATACAGATTTCTTTAAAACAGATAAAAGAATGTTAAATCAGGTATAGAAAATGCATCAACAATTTTTTATGATAAATTTAATATTCTTTTTTGGAGTGGGTCAAATGCAAGGAAAACTTTCCGCTTTGCTAATCCTGCTGGCAGCTGTCCTCTGGGGAACAACAGGCACCACGCAGGCTTTTGCACCTGAAAGTGCGCATCCTATAGCGATTGGAACAATCCGCTTAGCTATCGGAGGGTTCTTTTTATTATCTCTGGTTCTTTTGTTTGGCAAATTAGAGTTAAAAAATTGGCCAAAGAAAGCAACTATTTTGGCAGCTTTGAGCATGGCTCTATACCAGCCATTGTTTTTCTCTGCCGTTACTATCACCGGAGTGGCTATCGGAACAGTAGCAGCAATAGGAAGTGCACCGATTTTATCAAGGCTGCTGGAATGGATATTTTTTAAATCCCGCCCATCAAAAATCTGGTGGTGCTCCACTGTTCTTTCCATTTCCGGCTGTATTCTTTTGTTTGTAAACAGAGAGGCAGCCTATGTAGATCCTGTCGGTGTCATCATGTCTTTGGGAGCAGGACTTTCCTTTGCCATTTACACACTTGCCAGCAGAGATATGGTTCAAAAATTCCCATCCTTAAATGTTGTTGCGGTTATTTTTACGCTCAGTGCGATTTTCTTAGCTCCGTTTTTATTTATCTTCGATATATCTTGGGTGAAGAGCTTGCAGGGGATTGGTGTAAGTATTCAGCTTGGAGTTATAGCTACTGGGATAGCCTACTTTCTTTTTGCCAAAGGGCTGACTAAAGTTTCTTCCTCAACTGCGGTAACGCTTGCCTTGGCAGAGCCTTTAACAGCGGCATTATTAGGAGTGCTCCTATTAGGAGAAAGCTTAAATACAACCGCCTGGCTAGGTATCTCACTTTTAATTATCGGGATTGTATTATTAATTGGATCATCCAACGCGATGAATCGTAAAAATAAATCTACAACGATGACCTCAGCCTAAATAAATTGATTAAAGGAGACAACATAAAAATGGCAACGATAGAGGATTTTTTAAAACTGGATATTCGAATTGGCACCATTCGATACGCTGCACCTTTTCCGGAAGCAAAAAAGCCGGCAATCCAATTAGAAATCGATTTTGGAGAAGAGATTGGAACAAAGTATTCTTCTGCTCAAATCACACGCAGATATACTCCCGAACAGCTCAATGGGCGTCAGGTTGCAGCAGTCGTTAATTTCCCGCCAATGCGTATTGCGGGGTTCAAATCAGAGGTTCTTGTTATCGGCGGTACTCCAAAAGATGGAGATGTCGTTCTTCTGAGTCCAGATGAACACGTTCCAAATGGCACACGAGTCTCTTAAAATAGTTAAAAGGCAAGGGGAACATCTCCTTGCCTTTTAACTATTTTGTACTTGTCGCTATAAACAGAGAGGCATCTTGCTTCATGAAGATATGATTCCCATGATGAAAAGTATTCATTTCAATATTTTGGAAACCAGCATCGTTTAATACATTGCTTATTTCCTCTTTAGTAAAACCATTATGCACTTTTGGATGCTGGATTCTTTCATTTTTATCAAAATCGACGATAATAAGCATGCCGTTTGGATTTAGCATTGTACTTAATTTTTGCAGAAGCGGCCCTATATCTGGAACATGCAGCAGAACAAGCGATAAGATAATGACATCTGCATTCAAGTCCAAACCGTCATCTTCCACTAAATTAAATTCTACTGCTTCAAAATGAGTTAATTGCTGCTTCTCTATTTTACCTTGGGCAACCTGAATCATTTCCTGAGAAGCATCTATCAGCCATCCCTTTTCAAATTGATCAGCAAGCTGAAATGTCACCAAACCTGTCCCTCCGCCATAATCCAGGATGGAATGATATTGCTTGCCGGCAAAGACTTTCTTTATCTCTCCGGCAATAATATTTGCCAGCTTTATTCGATCTTCTGTATCATATTTTTTTGCCATTTGATTGAATACATTCTCTTCCATCTTTCCCCTCCAACTAAATGTCTTTCGCCTTTTTATAGAATTTCATTGGTTTTTTAATATACCATAATTCCATATATAAACAAGAAATAAGCAAGAAAGCATAACCTTCTAATTAAATATCATCGCAGAAGCAGTTTTACGTAGACTTCATTTTATAATTCAAACAAACGATTGATTTACTGCTGAGATGCTATTAAGAAGATGCTCCCTTGATTAAAAAATCTGCTATGTTATCATTGCCTCAGTATGAAATAAAGGAGTTTTACCCGTGAATGTTCCAATACTTTATGAGGACAATCATTTACTTTTTGTAGAAAAGCCTGTCAACATTCCCGTACAGGAGGATAGATCAAAGGACCAGGATTTACTTAATCTTTTGAAGGAAGATTTAAAAATCCGCTATCAAAAACCGGGAAATGTATATTTGGGAATGGTTCACCGCCTGGACCGCCCTGTAGGAGGAGCAATGGTCTTTTCAAAAACATCCAAAGCTGCTTCCCGCTTATCTGACGCAATTCGAAGACAGGCAGTAGAAAAGAAATATTTAGCTGTGGTAAGAGGAGAGCCTAAGAAAAAGTATGGGTTATTAAAAGATTACCTGGTAAAGGATAAACGTGAAAACAAAGTGTATACAGCACATCCGGAGAATAAGAATGCTAAAGAAGCCAAGCTAGAATATGAAGTTATCGGCAGTAAAGAAAATTTGAGCCTGCTCTCTATCAAACTGCATACCGGTCGGCCGCATCAAATTCGTGTTCAGCTCTCCTCCCGTGATTTACCGCTTTATGGAGATCAAAAATACGGAGAAAAGGTTAATCAAACCGGAGAACAGATTGCATTATGGTCAGAAACGCTCGTAATAGAGCATCCAACGAAAAAAGAAGAGATTAAGGTTAAGTCTCAGCCGCCGGATAAATACCCATGGAATCTTTGGTAGACTCGTATATCAGATAAGTGTTTGTTAATAAAAAAAGTAAAGGAGCTTTGATTGCGGCTTCCTTTGCTTCTTTTATAACATCTTTCCTGCCTATAGTTTTTTTCACAAGATTATTCCCACACCTGCTTTTTCCTAGAGTTTAATAATCTGATTTATTAATAAAATATTTCTCCCTTATATATATTTAAATACTCATTCTATAAAACAGCGCATATTGCTCATTCATATAATCCAAACTGTAAGAAAAATCATCAGCAACCCAGTACATAATCATACCAACAAGTGCATTTGCCTGATAGGCAGTGTAAAGCTGAATATCAATATCCTCATTCTTATACAGCTTTAAAACCTCACCAAGCAGCAGCTTTATCTTTTCATAAAATAAATAGTAATAGGAAAGCGATGCCTTATTTGTAAAAACAATTTTATAAAAATCACCGTATTTCTTTACATGATGAAAGATACGTAAAGAAGATGGATCTACTTCATGCGGCTGGACCTGCAAATCACGATAAGCCCCCTGATAGGAGTCCTCCAAATCTTCCATAACTACCTTAAAATATTCTTCAAATAAGCACTCTTTCTGATCATAATGCAAATAAAATGTTCCTCTGTTTACTTTTGCCAGTTTACAAATTTCAGAGACAGAAATAGACTCCATCGGTTTATCCATCAAAAGCTTCACTAATGCCTCATGAAATGTCTTCTTCGTTTTAATAACTCTTAAATCATTTAAATTCAAGCTGCTTCACCTCTTAATAGACATTTTTCACAAAAATCGTTCATTAAGCAACATTCTCCATTTTTTTGGTTATTGAATTAGAATTTTATCCTATGCTACTATCATAATAGACAGTTGTACATTAAAACAATATTTTTAGTTTATACTAAAGTTTGTAAGCGTTTTATTTAAGGTGAATAGAGAGAGAATACATGGACAGCTGTTGAACATTGTAAGCTATTAAAAGGGGGAGCTCTTATGAGCAAGGTTTACTTAATCACCGGGGCAGCAACCGGTCTCGGGCGGGCTGTTGCATTAAAATTGGCAGAACAGGGGCATCGTTTAAGCCTGGTGGATTATAACGAAAAGGACGGACAGGCTACTGCTGAAGGCGCTAAAAAGCTGGGTGCCGAAGTTATTTTTGTAAAGGCTGACGTTTCCAATGAAGAAGACGTTAAAAATTATGTAGCACAAACGGTTAAGGCTTTCGGAACCATAGATTATTTCCATAATAACGCCGGAATTATGATTCCATTCCGTCTGCTTCATGAGTACTCAAGTGAAGAGTATGACCGCTTAATGAATATTAATGTAAAAGGGGCATTCTTAGGAATCAAATATGTTATTCCTGTAATGATAGAAAATAACGGCGGTACCATCATCAATACTGTTTCATCCAATTCCTTTAAACCGACAGCCTTTAACGGTGTCTATGCTGCTTCCAAGCATGCACTTGCCGGATTAACTAAATCTATCGGCCAAGACTATCAGGACTTGAATATTTTCGCAGTGGGGGTTGCACCTAATACGATGCAGACGAATATTTCCGCTGCCGCATCAACTACTTATACAGAAGTAATTGGTGCGGGAATCGCTGCCTCTACAGGGCCTAATATTCCGGCAACTGCGGAAGAAATTGCCGATGTTGTTATTTTTGCTATGAACAGAGCTAAGACTTTAAACGGATCTACTGTCAATTGCGCAGGAGGCCAAATCTATAATTAATTTTGAAACTGCAGAAGGCTGTAAAATGTGGAAAGGAGCCAAATATCTTCTAGTATTTGACTCCTTTTTGTTTTTCCGGATTTTCTTTATACTTTTGATAAGCTAAATAACGCATAGCGCTTTCCAAAGGTCCATTCATACAAAGCTTTTCTAAAACGGCTGCCAAAACCACAGCTACTATCCATATGGCTATAGCAATAATCGTGACTCCAATATTGTCTAATGTCCCGCCTAAATCAAAAAATACCGGAGATAACAGGATAACTAGCAAGGCTTCGTTAAAAATGAAAAAAGTGAGTGAACGCTTCCCTAGAGCAGCCAATGAATAGGTTAGCCAGCCAGGATTTTTAATATAGTTAGCTATTACTCCAAACAGAGCTGCATAGCCTATTCCAGCAGCCATCCCTGTTATGATATGAAGCCCCCATATAATCCCTGCTGTTTGAAGGCTTGGCCACCATACTTTATCGATCATCAATAAGGGGAATGCTCCGATAATGGATGTCATTATTCCTATCACAGCAATTTTCTTTAATGTCTTATGATGCTGCTGGGAATTAACCAGCAAATGTTTTTTGCCGGCCCACATGCCTATAAGAACAGAAGGAAGAACGGGAAAAAGAAAGTGAATAAATATCGGGATGATTGGAAAAGAAAGAGCGGCTTCTATAAAGAATTGCAGATACCCAATATCCGGTGTAACTTCCACTCCGAATCCATAACTGCCCATTTCTTTCAAAAAAACGCCCCATAATAAAGGAAGATAGAGCAAAATAATCAAAGTGATAAAAATGGTAACTTTGATTAAGGCCTTGTTATTCCGTGGCAGCAGCCAAGCTGTTAAAAGACCAGCAATCCCATAAGCCATCAATATATCCTGCCCGCCGATTACTACGGCAAATATAATTCCGAATAATATTAAATACCAACATCTTCGCCGGATTGTTTTAAGCGCTGCTTTTTGGGAATTCCCTCTTAAAATCTGTTTCTCAAAAATCATCATCAGTCCATAGCCAAACAAAACCGCAAACAGAGGACGCGCACGATTGTCTATAAATAATTCTCCAAACGTATTGACGATTGTATCGATAAAAGTAATGTTTTCCGGACGGCTCATCACACCAGGCTCAGCATTATATAAAAATAAGGGAGCATGAGCAAGAACAATTAATAACAGCATCCATCCTCTGGGTAAATCTAAGGAAATTGCTCTTTTTTTAGAAGTTTGAGTTTCTCTTTGTATGTCCAATTTATGATCTCCTTCACACGAAATTGATTAAATATATAATTTTTTGATCGGTTAATCAATTTAATTTTAACATACTGTTTTTAAACTGTCTGCCCCAAAATTTATTTCTTCACCATAAAAAAACGCATTGAATGGAATCAAGTTTAACCTCAATCCATCCAATACGTTTATCTTATTCCTTTTAAGAAACGTGAATTATTCTTTTTATTTAACTGCTTTCAATACTTTATTTCAACCTCACAGCTTTTGAAAAACGCTCACCCAAACCTTATTCCTCTTCCGGAGAGTGCTTTCCCATTTTTTGATATATTGCTTCTCCAACCAGACCTATCCCTATTCCTATCATTGTCCCCGCCGGAATATTCCCTGTATAAAAACCGATACCTATTCCCAAGCACATAAAACCACCGATAACCATACCATCCCTCCCCTATTAAAATAATGGAGTATATATCATTATTGTAACCTGAATCAATACTGTATTCATCTTTTTTTGAAAATATCTGTATATTCTAACTTAAAAATAGTTGAAGTCCATTTATTAATCACAAACACAATTTAATAAATATTTAATAAATCCTTTAGATTTCTTTAAGCTCTTCATCCTATTATATGAAGCAGCACTAGAAATAATAGTTATATTCAAAAAAAGAGAGGAGTTTTCTTATTGTCTATTCAAAGGATAAATAATTATTTAGGTGTGCCTTTATTTACTTTAATCATGCTTTCCCTGCTAGGTGTTCCTCGTGTCATTGCCCATGATCTATCTATTATTGAGGAGGGCAGCCTGGTAAACAGCATATTGGTCTTTGCCCCAATTATTATATGGATTATGTATACCAATTTGAAAAATATAAAGAAAACCTTTTTATCACTGCTATTAATCGGTTTTTTCTACGGGATATTTTTAGCAGCCGTTCATCAAATTTTATGGAGCACTGCCTTAGATACGCCTATTCAATTTGGGGGCAACTTAAGTAATCTGCCACAAACCGCAGTAAACCTCATTGCCCGTATATTTGCGTTTCTCAGCAGCGTAACAACCGGTATCGTAATAGGTGCAATTACAGGAGCAGCCGGTTCTCTTGTGAATTTTATTAAGAATAGTTTTACATCGAGATAAACAGGTGATTAAGAACAAAAATGACGAAAAATAAGCAGAGCTGATAAAATGAAGATAGAAGGCTTGTAAATGTTGCTCATATAAAGGAGAAGGATATAAATGACGGACTTAGGAAACTGGAAAAATAATGCTCATGGTCATAAATTTATCGCTTCCTTCAGCGGAGGAAAGGACGGCTCTCTGGCTCTTTATAAATCAATGAAGGCTGGAGAAGCTCTTGGGCTCATTGTCATGATGGAGGAAGAAGGAAATCGCTCCCGGTCTCATGGCATGCCTCCAGCGATTATACAAGCCCAGGCTGACTCGATTGGATTGCCGGTATACACTGCCGCTGCAAGCTGGGCAGAATATGAAAAGGTATTTATTAATCTTTTAAAAAAAGCGAAAAAGCAGCATGCAGAAGTGCTGGTTACCGGCGACTTGGATATGCCTGCAAATGGCTGCTGGCACGATGAGGTCACAAAAAAAGCTGAATTAAAGCTGGCCATGCCTCTATGGGAAATGGATCACCGCCAAGCTGTCAGAGAATTCATTGACCTGGGATTTATTGCGATAGTTGTAACTGTTAATCTATCACTTGGTATGCAGGAAGAAGATTTAGGAAGAACATTAGACCATGAATACGTGAGAGAGCTTCAAAATCGCGGTATTGATCCCTGCGGAGAAGGTGGAGAGTTCCATACAACTGTATTAGACGGCCCTATCTTTAAATATCCTGTTTCTGTTCGTAAAGGAGCGATTCTTAGAGATGGAGATTATGCTTTTTTATCTTTAGAGCTGAATTAAATAATGAAGATTTATACAACAGTCTTAAGACTAAAAATCGGAATGAGATTTTAGCTCGTTCCGATTTTTAACAACTAAACCCGGCTTTTCAATATAATCAATCTTAAAAAATAATTAAAATTCCCTCTTATAAATTCCTTTCCTTCCATATACATAAAGGAATTTCCCTCTCAAAAATACCGGACCGGCTATATGCTTTCCATGTTCATCAACAAGTTCCAGCCCTTCCCCTTTTGTTATCGTCTGATTTCTTATCTTAAAGCGTGTCAACTTGTTCATATCCATCTGTGCAATTAAATTACCTTGCGCAAACAAAAATTGATTAAGCCAATGATGTCCTTCCATCCTGTATCGATTTTTTTCTTTCATATTATCCAGTTGAACCAGGAAGTAATCATCATAGTAATAAAAATAAATTTCACTGGAATCGACAACATTTAAAGCGCAGCCATCAATAATGTCATACTCCCTTGCTCCCCATAATTTATCTCCATTTATGGTATATGCAACAAGGCCGTCTCTCCCCATCGTCTGTTCCCAGCCAAAATTTCCAAATATCCCTTCATCAAAATAATTTACCCAAATAGTATCCTTTCCATCAATTTGCATATTTTCTATTCCATCGCCAAGTGTAAAAGCCTCAATCAATTGACCATTCATATTGTATCTTCTGGCATTCCGCTCTGCATATTCACCATCTTTTAAACAACGGGCCTGGACAATTAATAGAGTTCCATCTGAAAATAAATCAATGTGCTCAGGAATCAGCGGTACGTTTGTTAATTGAACGGTTTTTATTTTTTCGTTCTTAATAATCCGGATTGTCCAATCCCGTTTTAGTACTGGACGGTCAAATGGATCCAGCTCCTCCTCATTTACATTTCTTTCAATCAGTAATAAATCTCCATCTCTCGTTATTTGACCGCCTGTAAAATGGAGTTCTGAGGAGTAATTGATGTGTTTTTGCAATGTTAATTTTTCTATTTTCACCACTCCATTCCTGCTTCGTTTTTTTACCTTTTGAAGCTAACATTCACTAATCATTAACATATTCCCGTCCGGATCTTGAAAATTAAAATAATGATTATGTTCAATCTCTGTCATCAAATGAACGCCTTTATTTTTCATATATTGAAATGCTTCTTCAATGTTTTTGGTATTCAGGTGAAATGCCGGTGCTTTAAAAATTTTATCCTTTGCGTAAATCTTACTATCCAATACAATTCCTGTGCCTTCCATAGGGATAACATATAAATGGTCGAAAAGTATTTCCCCATCTGATTTTAATCCTAAAATATCACAATACCAATCTCTTGCTTTTTCAATATCGCTGACCGGGATAAAAACTGTTCCAATTTGGTTTAAAATAGGATTGCTCATTAAAGTACCTCTCTTCTATAATTTTTAAATGAATTGTTACGGTTCGCTTATTCCCATTGCTACTAAATGTCCGCATCAGTTTTTTTAATAAGGAAAATAATAATACAGATTACCCCCATGAATATAGACAAGATACCTAATATGCTCATGGTCAAACAGCTGATAACTGCAAAATTTATGGTTATTAGTTGTTTGTTATTATATTTTCCCATCTAAAAATTTACACTTCTTGGATAATAGTCTTTAGTTTTTTTGTTGTCTTAAGTGCTTCTGTAACACATTTATTTGTAAACTCACTCAAAACCTGTTTATAGCCTTCACCATTTTCCCGCTTTAAGTTCATCGCTTTTTCTTCTATAATTTTAGCTTCTAAGAGCCATTTTCTTTCCAAATCATTATATACTTCTCGAATAATTGGCTGGCGTATATTGAATTTCCCGCCATAGGCATCACCTTTAGCAGTCTCTAGTAAATCACGCATAATCCACCAGAAAGAATCATCCTTATAAGTGTCTATTTCAGCATCTTGAGGCGCCATAGCATGTTTACCATAAGCACCAGCTTTAGATAATATTGGATTTATTGGACCTGCTTCAGGATAAAACGGGATATAAACACCAGTACATGGCACTCCTGCCAACCACCACATTACAGGAAAACGATCCTTTTCCTTAGGTAAAATAAATTGGGATGATGACGCTGTATTCCCCCAAGTAAATTCTGCTGGTGAATGGTGCATACAGACAGTTAAAAAATCGGGTAACGCAGCATTCATATATGGCCCTTCTAAAAAAGTATCTTCATAATGGTCACGCATAATCCGTCTTGACCAAGGTAAACCGATTCGGCCCTGATTATTATCTAAGCCTTCTTTCAATAGCTGCTTCATTCGTTGCACACGGATATGAGACAGTTGTAATGGTTTTTCAAAATCTAGAAAAGCCTTCGCAAAATCGAATTCCGACCGACGTTCTTCTTTCCACCATCTCTTTTCAATCGCATAATCAATAATGCCATCAGATGCTAGATCCCATTCTGTCCGAATACTAGGTTCATTAGAAATTGCTTTAGTTCCCTTAGAGATCCTTTTAGCCATAAAGTGCTTACCAACAGTTTCTAAAACATAGGACTCGTCTTTATCAGCGATAATAAAAGAGTTATCGTAAGCTCCATCTTCCGGCTGGACGGCCGGATTTCCAGAAGAAAATTGACCATATTCTGCAAGCAAACTAGTGATTACGTTTACTGCTTCACGAGCACTTTTAGCTCTTTCCAGTCCTAAGCGGATAAATTCCATCCCAATAATTCCATATTCTACATTCTCTCCATCTTTAACTGCTTGCATTTTCTCAGCGACATCTTTTGTAAAAATAGCTTCATTTCCAATCGCTACACCATGGACATTTATACCTTCCTCATAACCCCAGCACCAATAAGGGGAAGAGCCTATATGTTCATAAGTTTCTTCTACTTGACCAATCGTGACATTTCCTAATTTTAATTTTTCATTAGGGCCATATGTCTTTTTCGGATAATACATTAATGGTTGCGCATCATACTCAACTCTATCACTATTTTTTGAAAGAATTGTAGCCTCTTCTTCTGAAACATCTGGCATAATAACAAAGGTATCACAGCTCCATGAGGAGTTATTTTTAAATGTCTTTAATTCCTCATCCGTAAAATTTTGCTTTGCAATTAAATCTCTCATGTCTATCCTTCCTTTCCTAATTTAAACTGGTATCAACAAAAAAACAGCATTACCTCCTTATAATTGTATGCCCTTACATTCAAATTCTATCATACTGTTATTATACAGATAGTAATTTAGACGGGAAATTTGAAGATAAATTACCTTAATTTGTATGAAAACTTAACGCCCCTCGACCTTTTAAATAAAAACTTTCATTTGATACAAACATATTTTATTATTTTTGATGAAACAAATTACAACCATTATAAAGTGAGATTTAAAATAGTGTTCTAAAAGAAAACAGTACACGTCATTTCTATGAATACTTTGGTGCGAAGTTTATAAAAAATGTAAAAATAAAAAATTGACGGTAAGGTTTTGGAAGAATCCTTTTATGTTTAGGAATCTGTAAATGATGTACTGAGAAAATTAAATAAAAGAGGAATAGATGAATGATAAAATTAATGAAATCCCAACAGAGTCATAAATTTATCATTCATAAGATAATTTCATTTTTAATCAACACCTAATTGGAAACAATAAATTTTTGATACCTAAATAAACATGCTACCAATAGAAAAAACTAAAAGCAGCATTTCTGTAATTCATTTAATTTGAGTATGTTATATGGAAGCTATAAAACCGTTTGAAAATCACTCAGAATTTCCTATTTCCCAATGAATCATTGTTTCTGTTGAACTTATTTTTTTCATACCTAATTTTTGCAGCACACGAATAGAACCGTAGTTATCCTGAAGTGTTTCAGCTATTACTCTGTCTACTTTTGATGTTTTGAAAGCTCACTGAATCAGCACTTCCATAGCTTCGGTTGCATAACCATTTCCCCAATACCTTTCCAGAAACCCATACCCTGCTTCTACTACTCTGTTCTTATCCGGCTTCCCTTTAAATCCTATATCACCAAGGATAGACCCGTCTGATTTCCGGACAACAAACCACGGCCCCAATACAGTAAAGAGGGGTCTTCATTTAACTTTTTCAAGTGAGTTGAGATCTGCGGTCCTCTATCATATTTTTGATTAATAGCGATTTCAACCGTTTCTTCCGTACATGGTATAACCTTAAGTCTTTCCGTTTCTAATTCCATGATTAGTTCTCCTTAAAAAATAATAAATACGTAACCTTATTTCAAATCCGAGGATAGCATTCCATACACTAAGCTGTCTGTCCATTCCCCTTTACTCCAGTAATCCTGTATAAAATGTGCTTCCTTTCGCATACCTATACGCTCACATAATTTTTGCGATGCTTCGTTTCTTGCATCCAGATTAGCCTGTATACGATGTACCTTAAATTCACTAAACAGATTATTCACTAAAACACTCACAGCTTCTGTCGCATAGCCTTTTCCCGAAGCTTCTGAAGAGAAGGTGTAACCAATTTCAACTGTATCTTTCATCTCTGTATACCATACAGCCAAATCACCAATTACTTTTGTACCGCTTAGTACCGCCAGGCTTAAAGGGGTTTCTTTAGTCAGTACATTATTCTCCAGTTTTCTCTGAAACTCCTTCTGTTTATTTTCATGCGTTCACTTATCATTCAAGAGATATTTACAGGTAGCATCGTTATTATAAATATGAAATACATCCTCTAAATCTTCTTCATTGAATGGTCTGATTAATAATCTTTCCGTTTTAAATTCCAAAGAAATCCCTCCTTAGAATACTCCGCTTTCCATAATTGCAATCTAAATCAGTCTCCATAATTGTATCAAATTATTTGCTAAATGACCGACTTTTATGAAAAAGGATGCTTATTTGATAAAATATTTTACAACAAACTTTAATATGCACTTTACAATAGTGTTTGTCATACACTATAATGAATATAGGAGTTGATTACATGACTGAGGCAAAGGAACATTTAGATAAAATCATGCAGGAATTGCGTAGAGGAACCATTACAATTGGCGCACTAAGCCAGCTTTCAGAGCCGCAATACGGGTATTCCCTCGTAACGATGCTCAGTGATAAAGGGATACATGTTGAGCCTGGAACATTATATCCCTTGCTGAGAAGATTGGAAAAACAGGGACTACTGGAAAGTAAATGGGATACAAACGAATCAAGGCCGAGGAAATATTATTTACTGAGTAAAACTGGAAAAGAAGTTTTTGATTTACTGGTTACAGAATGGAAAAGTATTGCTGCAAGTCTGGATCAGATCATAGAAAATAAGAGAGGTGACGAAAATGGAGATGATTAATCGGTATATTTATGCGGTTACTCAAAAGCTGCCCCAATCGCAGCGGGAGGATATTGCAATTGAACTGCGCGGGTTAATTGAAGATATGCTGGAGGAACGGGCAGGGCAAGGGAACGGTAAAGAAAATGATGTAGAAGAGGTCCTGCTGGAACTGGGCAGCCCAAGGTCATTAGCTGATAAATATCGGGGGAAAAAGAAATATATCATTGGCCCAGAGCTTTTTGACACCTATATTTTAGTGGTGAAGATTGTTCTCATTGTTATGAGTTCTCTAATAGGTATTGGATTTATCATCCAAACTATTTTAGAGCCAATGTCTATTTTAGATCATTTTATTGATATGATTGTTTCTGCCGTTACAGAACTTCCACAGGCTTTCGGCTGGGCGACATTCTGGTTTGCTATCGGTGAGCTGTACGGTGGAACAAAGCAAAAAGATTTAATCGGAAAGGAATGGAAACCCGCTGACTTATCGCCCATTCCAGATGAAAAGAGACAAATCAAACGCAGCGAGTCGATTGTCGGAATTATTTTCTACACGATTATCATTGTATTTCTTGCCTTTTCGAATGAGTACTTTGGAATTTGGGTGTTTCAGGATGAATTTAATGGTGTTGTTCCATTTTTAAATGAACAAACCTATGGCTCCTACTTATTGTTTATTTTTCTCATATTTGGAGCTGGAATTATCAAAGAATGCCTTAAGCTCGTTGCCGGGAAATGGACGTACAGGTTAGCTGCTTATACAACAATTGTAAATGTCATATCGATGGCAGCAATACTGTTTATGATTAGCGGACCTGATTTTTGGAACCCTGAATTTATGAACCAATTAGTAGAAGCTGGTGTGGTTACGGCCGGTTCTGAAGCATTTGATACAATAACCACGATTTGGAATCAATCTACATTTTGGATTCTTATTCTATTTATTGTCGGTTTAGTGTGGGATGCTGTGGATGGATTTATAAAGTCACGAAAAAAATAAATGCTCGCTGATGACGCATGGTTGAATGAAAGATAATTCAATCGTGCGTTTATTATTTTCGCAGGCTTTCAATGTTGGTAAAATAGGAGATTGTTGATTCATTCATATCTTCCTTTTGTTTAAAAAAACATTTTTTCCTGTTTATATACGGTTTTACAAACCACCCATTTTTTATAAACAATGGATGGTTTGTTTGGGCATTTATTCGCTCTTTCCCTCGCCATTTCCGCCCACTTATTTATCCACTCATATTGTCTTTTCGAACAATTCTCTTCATTAATTAATTTTTAAATAATAACGTTCATTTTTACACTGAAGGCATTTGGATCAAAAGCTCTAAATTTCAATCTTTTAAAAACCGGAGAACACCGCTTGAGTATATTAGGCTGCCCAGTAACGAATGAGCTACATTTATTTTCTCATAGAGTTCTAACCAAATTTTAATCGCCTTCTTACCCAGTTCACTTAAGCTGTTATATAAAAGGGAGGTGAAAAAATTGGCAATAGAAATTTTCAAAAGGAAAGAGCAAAAATATCTGATTACGTTAGAACAATATTCTCTCTTACTGGAACAAATAATGCCTTATATGCGATCAGATACATTTGGAACAGATGGAAAATATATTGTTAGCAGCTTATATTTTGATAGCAATGATTACAAAATTTATTTTGAAACAAAGAATAAATTGGCTTTCAGGCAAAAACTGCGTCTGCGCACCTATAATGAAACAGGCATTGATGGAACAGCTTTTTTTGAGGTGAAACAAAAACATAACAAAGTAGTCAACAAACGCAGGATGTTACTTCCATTACAAGAAGCATACCTCTATATGGAAAAAAGGGATGAGCAGCATTTAAACAGCTTTCATACATCTAATTTACAAGTACTTCGTGAAATCGATCATTTTCGAACATTATACGAATTAAAACCAGAAATGATTGTTAGTTATGACCGACATGCACTTCACGGAATAGATGATCCTAATCTGCGTATTACATTTGATTTTGACCTGCGCTGCCGCAACGATGATCTGCTTCTGGAGCATGGTTCTGAAGGAGAGTATTTTATTAATCGCAATCTAATTGTATTGGAAGTAAAAGTAAATGATAGTGTTCCATTATGGTTAACCCGCATTTTGCAGGCGCTTCAATGCGAACAGCGAAGTGCCTCTAAATACTGTACCAGCATGGAATTGTTACAGAGAAATCAGCTCCCGGGTGATGTTGAAAGAGAATACGTATCAATAGGAGGTATATAAAATGGATTTTATTAATAAAATATTCGGTTTACAAGCTAGTGAGCCATCTAGCGTTTATATGATATTACTTGCATTAGTCATGGCAACCTTATTGAGTTTGATTATTACGAAGATATACATAATCACATTTACAGGCGAACGTTATGCACAATCATTCGTACACACCATTATTATTTTGAGTATTATTGTCTCTGTGATTATGAATGTGGTTAGTGACAATGCCGGCGTTGCATTTGGCTTATTTGCTATTTTTTCACTGATTCGGTTCAGAAGTGCTGTCACCAATGTTAAAGATATTGCGTATATTTTCTTTGGTCTTTGTGCCGGCATGACATGCGGACTTTTTCGATTCGATTTAGCAATCATACTCACTTTATTTGCTTGTTTAGTTCTTTATTTGCTTTATAAATTTGAATATGGAAAAGGGAAAGATACACAAATTTTGAAGGTAACTGTACCAGAAAACTTGAATTATGAAAATTTGATGCATGACGTGCTTGCTGAATATACACTAAGTTCTTCTTTGCGCCAGGTAGAAACTACTAACCTTGGAACAATGATTTTGTACACTTATGCTATCCGCATGAAAAATGAAGTCGCTGATAAAGAATTGCTGGATCATATTCGCGAAAAAAATGCTAATTTAAAAGTGTCCATTACTTATATAGAAAATACAGATGGATAGGTAAGTTAGATATAGCAAAATACTTTACGTAAAGTGAAACCTCATTCAGTTGAGGTTTCACTTCTAAATTATATTCCTACATGTATTTGTGAATATTTTCACAAATATGCCACAACCTGCACATTCACACCCATTTATACCTGCTATACTAAAGATAGAAACATTGATCAAACATTCACAAATAAGGAGGAGTTCACATATGAAAAACGTTTTTATTTTAGGAGGTACAGGATTACTCGGGTACCATACCGTCCGGGAATTACTGAAACGGGAGTACAAAGTATCTACGGTCGCACTGCCTCCAATGCCGGCGCCAGAATTGTTACCGCCGGAAGTTGAGTGTCATCTTGGAGATATCAACGAAATGACCGATGAACAAATTTTAGATATATTAGCTGGTAAGGATATGTTTATTTACGCTGCAGGAGCAGATGAACGAATGGTTCCTGAAATACCAGCGACTCATTTTTTCTACGAAGCAAACGTGCTTCCAACACAGCGTTTAGCTCGTCTCGCAAGAACTGCCGGAGTAAAAAAATTCGTCATTTACGGTTCTTACTTTGCGCATTTTGCGGAAGAATGGCCAGAGCTTAATCTGAAAAAACAGGCCTATCCAAGAACAAGACTATTGCAGGAAGAAATAGCCTTCATGGAAGGAGAAGGCCAAATGGATGTTATGTCTCTGCGCCTTCCATATATCTTTGGAACAATGCCGGGACGCACTCCACTGTGGGCAATGTTTCTCCCGCAAATTCAAGGAAAAGAAGTTGTACCGGTACTTGGCGGAGGAACAGCTATGGTTACTGTACAGCAGGTGGCTGAAGCAACTATCGGAGCTTTAGAATACGGCAGGCACGGCGAACACTATGCCATCTCAGATACAAATATGAAACATAAAGATTTCTTCCAAATGATTGCTGATGAACTCGGACAACACGACACCGTAATCCAAGTCGTTCCACTCGAACAAATGAAGCCTGCTATGGCACAATATGATGAAAAAACAGCTGCTGAAGGAAAAGAACACGGAATTCATCAAGCTGTTGCTGCGGAAATTCAAAATCGTGATGCGTATATCGATCCAAATGATACAATGCCGCTCTTAAAATATAATAAAGCAGATATCCGCCAGGCAATTGTCGAGACAATTGAGCGTTGTCTTGAGGATACGAAAAATTAATATGTAAACATGATTTATCTCTCTTCTTCACATCCGAACGTTCCATCAAAATCTGGACTCGTTCGGATTTTTTACGAGGTTCCTCATAATGCTTCCTTCGCTCACTTTTCTTTTATACTGATAAACTGAACATCTAATTCCCCACTTCAACATTTATCCCACAAATTCTTCACCTAACTACAAAGAAACTGGAATTATATTATTCTTTTCCATAAAAATACCCTTTGGACTCATCCTATCCAAAGGGTTAAAAAGTGCAGTTTTATTTTAATTTTAAAGAGGTAACCTGCAAACAATAACTATAAGGACAACGTGTTAAGCTTGCGTTCATTTATCAATAGATGCTTTATCCCAAACATTCTCAGCTATTTGAATAATATGCTTCATCTTGTTCCACTGCTCTTCTTCCGTTAAAATATTCCCTTCCTCCGTACTGGCAAATCCACATTGCGGGCTTACTGCTATATTTTCTAAAGGAATATATTGACTAGCTTCTTTAATTCTTCTATTAATTACATCCTCATCCTCCAGCTCTGGAAACTTAGATGTAAACACGCCCAGCACTACTTCAGCATCACGGCGTTGAATATTCTCCAATGGTTTAAAATCACCACTCCGCTCATTATCATACTCTAAGAAAAATGCATCATACTTCAGTTTATCAAAGGATGGTGCAACATAATCATAGCCGCCATCAGCGTGAATATGCTTTGATTTAAAGTTGCCCCGGCACATATGAACGGAAACAAGAAGGTCTGCCGGTTTATCCTCTAAAGCATAATTAGTTGCATCAATAATCAGCTGAAGTACTTCTTCTTTTGATAAATCAGTAATTCCTGTCATCAAAGATACAAAGTTCTCATCAGCAAAAGTAGTCAATGTTGTTTCATCGAATTGAATGTATCTGCAGCCAGCATTATATAATTGCCGAATAACCTCACGATATGCTTTCCCTAAGTCACGGAATAATGCACGTGCATCAGCATATACTTTCTTCTCATCTTCAGTTACATTCCGGTAAAATATAACACCCGGAGCCGGAATAGCGACTTTAGCAACTTGTGTTCCATCTCCATATTTCTTCACTAGGTCATTAAGATATAAGAAATCATTAATAAGGGCATTATTTTCATCAAATTCAATTTTGTCCTTAATTTCATAGCTCACTCTGCGAACTTCAACACCATCAGCAAACTGTAAGCCACTATCTATTTCTACCTTTTCTATTCCTTTTAAACTGACAAAGAAATCCAAGTGCCAAAAGCTTCGTCTAAAATCTCCATCTGTAATTGCTTTTAACCCTACATCAATCTGCTTCTTAACAAGCTTTTCAATCTCCTGATCCTCTACCTCTCTTAACGCCGCTCGATTAATTTCTCCGTTCGCATAGCTTGCTCTCGCCTGTTTGACAGGATCAGTTCTTAAAAAACTCCCCACATGATCTGCTTTTAAAGGTAATTTACTTGTCATAATATACGCTCCTCCTTCAAATTCGTTTTCTTAATTATAAGTAAGTATACAAGGATGCTTTGATATATCCTAACACTGAAAATCTATCTGTTGCCATAGCTTCAAGCTATATCAAATGATTTTTGATTCTATGAATAAAGAGACACTGATTCTTTTATACCGAATCAGTATCTCTTTACGTTCATAATTATTTCCTTAATATCTTCTCCATCGCCTTACCCTTCGCCAACTCATCAATCAGCTTATCCAAATAACGAATCTCCCTCATCAGCGGGTCTTCAATATCTTCTACCCGCACCCCGCAAACCACACCTTTAACCAAGGAACGTGAATCATTCATCTGGGGAGCCTCATCAAAAAATGACTCAAAGGTTACTTCATTTTCAATTTGAGTTTCCAGTTCTTCCTGACTATAACCTGTCAGCCAAGTGATGATTTCATCGACTTCTTCTTTTGTACGGTCTTTCCTCTCCGCTTTGTTCACATAATGAGGATAAACGCTAGCGAAAGTCATTGTGTATATACGATGTTTTACCATGGCATAGCCTCCTTTTACGGTTCAGTTACTACATCTTCTGTTTCCAAATGAAATGTATCCAATAACTCACGAACTTCATCCGTAGTTTCTGTACTCATCAATTGATGTCTTAATTCACTAGCTCCTCGGAACCCGCGGACATAAATTTTAAAGAATCGCCGTAATGGCTTGAAAGCACGAGGCTCCAGCTCTGAATACTTATCATGGAGATCTAGCTGTAATCTTAACAGGTCTAACAGCTCCTCACTGCTGTGCTCCCGCGGCTCTTTTTCAAATGCGAATGGATTCTTAAAAATCCCGCGTCCAATCATCACACCATCTACACCAAACTCTTCTACAAGCTTCAGTCCTGTTTCCCGATCCGGAATATCTCCATTGATCGTTAACATCGTATCAGGAGCAATCTCATCACGGAGCTTCTTAATCTCTCCGATTAGTTCCCAATGCGCATCGACTTTACTCATTTCTCTTCTCGTACGCAAATGAATGGAAAGATTCGCTATGTCCTGCTTAAATACATGCTGCAGCCAGTCACGCCATTCGTCTATATTCGAATAACCCAGCCTTGTCTTAACACTGACAGGAATTCCGCCGGCTTTTGCGGCCTGAATAATTTCTGCTGCCACTTCCGGACGAAGGATCAGGCCACTTCCCTTTCCTTTGGAAGCAACATTAGGAACAGGACATCCCATATTAAGATCTATCCCTTTGTACCCCATTTCCGCCATACCAATACTCATTTCCCGAAAATTATCTGGTTTGTCTCCCCAAATATGGGCTACGATCGGCTGTTCATCCTCCGTAAAGGTCAAACGTCCCCGCACACTATAAATTCCTTCAGGGTGACAATAACTCTCCGTATTCGTAAACTCTGTAAAAAATACATCTGGGCGGCCTGCTTCAGCTACAACATGACGGAAAACAACATCTGTTACATCTTCCATCGGCGCCAATATAAAAAACGGTCGTGGTAAATCACGCCAAAAATTATTTGCCATTTCTTAATTTCAATCCTCTCATTTATCATTGGATAATAAATTATGCACTTATCCAATGTGGTAAAGCAGAAATAGACTCTGCTTCTTTTTTATTTTGTCCATGATTATATTATCACAAGAGGGTTGGTGTGTACAAAAAGACTTGATTACGATTTGCACGCATTCAATCAAAAAAGAGCTTTGGAGCTTTAAAGCCAATCTTTTTGAATACTCTTTTCTACGCGTTCCCGTTAAATCATTGCTATCTTTCTTCTAAATATTTTTCCTTGAACTGCGGACTAAGCTCGCTCCACACATCAAATTTATTACCATCTAAATCATAGAAAACAAAATTCCTTCCTGCATGTCCTCTGTTTTCAACCTCTCCAATTCTAACCTCACTGGCTGTCAACTCTTCATGCAATGCTTGCAAAGATTCCAACCCGTCTACTTCAAATGTTAAGAAAAAGCGTTCTTCACCATAAATATCAGTAAAATTCGAGGTTTGATCTTTGGCTGATTTCACCAGAAAAATACTTTGATTTGCCAGGTTTAATATAGCTTTATCCTCATCTTTATATGATACATCTGCACCTAATTTATCCACATACCATTCAGATGATTTCTCTACATTTGTTACCGGAATATAAGCAGTTCCAACTCTTAATAATTGTTCGCTCATTTAAAATCCCCTTTCTCACTCCTGATATTTATTTCATTTACTTTTTTTAATATCAAATAAGGTATTAACACTGGATCCGGCAGATAGTTATCCTTCTAAAAGTAATTGCTTCATACTTTTTATAATACCCATGTGCAGATTTTCGTGATTCATATGAAAAACAAACATCTCACCTAATGTTTCCATGCCCAGAAAAGGCTCTTTCAATGGATCATTCAGGTGCCCTTTACATGCCTGTTCAATAACAGCCGGCTGCTTTTCAAGCTGCATTATTATCTCCTTCATTGACGGAGGCTGTTCTGTCCAATGCGCTGGTTTACTGCCTCTCGGAAACAGCAAATGATAAGACAGGTGGAGCTGTCTCTCCTTATTAACGCCTGGAAACATTGTATTATCCCATCCTGTTAAAATATGGCCGGCATTCCATCGAATACTATTATTATGCCCCTCCGGCACCTGATCAGCTAATTTTTCAGGAATGGTAAGAAGAAACTCCACAGTCCAGTTACGCCATAATTTCATTTGTTGAAATAATTGTTCTTCCTTCATCGCATTTTCTCTCCTGTCAAAAACATATTATTCTGGGTAATGATTCATGCCGGATATTTAATATAAAGGAATCCTACTCATCAAATAACCCTCTTCTTATCAAATTCGCTGTTACCGGTGATCTCCCCAGTTCACGTGACCATACAGACAGCTGACCAATATGATGTATTTCATGTGCAATGACATGACGCATAATTTCTCCATACTTAAAACAAATTGTCTTCCCGCTGGAATCCGTTTCTGAAAGGATTTGATGCTCCATTTCGCTGGTCCAGGAAATAACAAAAGGTTCAATCTCCTGATGACACATCCTTGAAAATTCCTTCACTTTTGCTAGACTTGCATAAGATTCAAACGGCGGCTCCTCAGGACAGGGCTCACCTTTTAATTCTAAAATCCAGCTGTATTCCACGTCTATAATATGAAACAACGTGTAGAGGATACTTCCCACTCCTCCCGCCCGCTCCTTTAATAATTCTTCTTCAGAGACACTCTCACACCACTTAAACCAATCGTCACGAACCTGCCAGTTATATTGAAACAGTTTTAACATGATAAAGTCCTCCATTTCAGAATCATTTTGTATTATAATATTTGCTTTTAAACCTGAACTTTCATTAACCAATCACACGATATCGTTCATCAGGATATAAGGCTCATAAACTCCTCAACATCCTTCACACATAACTTTATCCCCTTTTCCCAAAAATCCTCAGTAGTAATATCCTCTCCCAAATGCTTCATAGCTAAATTTTCTAATGACATACTTCCCGAATCCCGAAGTAATGCGATATACTCCTTTTCAAATGACTTTCCTATTTCTTTCGATTTTGCATAGAGACTGAGTGCGAATAAATATCCAAATGTATAGGGGAAATTGTAAAACGGCGATGTTGTAATATAATAATGCGGTGTCCATATCCAAGAGCGCAATGAAGGATTATCAAATGACCTGTCATAAGCCATATTAAAGGCTTCCTTCATAAGTTCATTTAAACGCTCGACCGAAAGCCTTCCTTTTTTGCGCTCTTCATAAAAATTCTTTTCAAACAGAAAGCGGGAATGGATATTCATAAAATTCATCACGCTTCGTTTTAATTTTTCATCAAGTAAAAACAATTTTTCTTCCTTCGATTCTGCCTTTTCTAATACGGCATCTAGTATGACCTGTTCTGCAAAAAAGGAAGCCGTTTCCGCAATACTTAATGGATATTGTCTATTGCTTCCATCCACTGTTTTCATCGCATCGTTATGGAAAGCATGACCCAATTCATGTGCCAAAGTTAGTACAATTGTAATCCCTTCTTCATATGTCAAAAAAACCCTTGATTCACCAGTACGTGGAAAGCTCGCGCAAAATCCTGCAGTCGATTTATTTGCACGGTTTTCGGCCTCTACCCACTCCTTTTCAAAGGCTTGCCGGGCAAAGTCCCCCAATTCATTTCCAAAATGGCTGAAGCTTTCCAAAATAAAACTCACTGCTGCACCATAGCTCATCCTTTGCTTACTCTCTCCAACCGGTGCCCAAAAGTTATACGATTGCATTTTTGTATCACCGAACATTTTTGCCTTTCCCTCTAAATAATTGGTAAATGGTTTTTTATATTTATTTATAGCCGACCACATCGCATTTAATGTTTCCGCTTTCAAACGATTTTCTATTAAAGGCTCTGTTAATATATGAGGGAGTTTTCTGTTTTTATACACCTGTAGCCGGAAACCTGCTATGTTATTTAATATTTGTGCAAACAGCTCTTCTTTTTCCTGCAAAGCATCCTCTAAAGCAATATGAGCTGCTTTACGGATATCCTCGTCGGGATGAGACCGTAAATTAAAGGTTTGACCGATAGATAGCTCCCTGGATTCTTCTCCGAATGGCACGTTAATCTTTATTTTTCCTATCAGTGAATTGTAAAACTGCCGCCAAGCATGGTACCCATCCATCATCAGGTCTGAAACCAGTCTTTCCTCCTTCTCGGAAAGTAACATCTTTGCTTTTTCCCGCCACATTGTAAGAATAAATTTATATTCATTTAAAGCTTTTGTTTCTATTATTTCGATCCACAGATCTTCATTTGTTTCCAGAATAATATGTTGAAATTTTTTGATAACTGATTCAAAACGGGCATTCATCGCAGAGGTAACCCCTCTAAGTACTACAGCACCCTAGTCTTTTGTATTTTGCGCGGTAAGACAGGTTATAAAAGAATTAGCTTGAGATAACTTTTCCTGAATATCTCCTATGTTCTTTATGACTGATTCAATTCCTAGTGATTGATTTATCTCTAAGAGATTATCAAAGAGACTTAATTTTTCTTCCATTTTAGTGATTTCCAATTCTAATTGTTTTACATAGTTATTAAATGATGGCGACTCACTTCCACCTGGAAACAAATTATCCAGATTCCACACTTTTTTATACTTTGTTTCAGTCATACTTATCCTCCCTCATATTTAAATAACCGGCTAATCAGAACGTATATTCTTATATTAACACACCAGAAAATAAAAAGAACCCTTTCTGAAAATGTTTTTTCAGGATGAGTTCTTTCATAAGAAGTGTAACTCTGTTTATTTATTTTTTGTCAGATAATTATTTAAAGTTGTTTCCACTTTCTTAAAGTAAAGGAACCATCCAAACCAGTTTAGCAGATATAATAAGCTAAATGACAGACTGCTTCCTAAGATAACTGGTGCATTAAGAGGTATCCAGCCAACCATACTGGCAATAATAAGCCAGACACTATAAGAGAGAATAAAATGAATAATGGACTTTTTAACGAGATTGCTGCCGCTGTCTCCAAAAATAAGCGAGGAGACACCAAAGTATACTCCTAATAGCATACTGGCTCCCATATGCATCCAAATTTCTGAAACGTTGGCTTCGTATTCATTAAATTTCATAATAGTGAGGGCAATAAACGTTAATATACCTCCAAAAGCTATTCCAACAACAGACCGCTTTAAAGCTTCGAGTATCATTTTACTGCCCTCCTTGAATTAATTTTTCTTTAATGGCATTTACATATTTCCGTGTAATATATTCCTTGCTTCCGGACTGAAAATAAACACATAAATTTCCGTTAAAGGAGGCTTCAAATTTTTCAATACGATGAATATTTCCGATAACAGACTTTGAAAAGCGCATAAAATCATAGGAAATCAGGAATTCCTCCACTTCATAGAGCTTCATTTTCACTTCAATATGCGAACTCTTGGACACAGCATATATTTTTCTTTTCTCGGCATAAATGTAATCAATTTCCTTTGGCTCCAAAAGCACCGTTTGTTCCTGATTTACACCTGGTAAACGCTGCTGTTTTTTCTTATTGATCATATTTACGAGCTCCTGCAGCTCCTGTGTCCATTCCTTCGCTTGAATGGTTATCCGCGTCTCTTCATGGCTATCATCGATATCGATGTTTATTTTCATTCCATCTCCCCCATATCTCCCGCTATTTTACGGCTCTTTTCAGAAAATAGGGATAGCGGATGATGGCAATAATAAATGCTGCTGCCCCGATTGCAAATAATACAACCAAAGTTTGGAGAAGCTCCGGTACCTGAGTCGTTCCTGCCATAGCATCCTGAAAAGACTGGTGTGCCCAGTACTGAGGCAGAAAGTGAGCGATTGTCTGCATAAAGTCCGGCATCATTTCAAGCGGCATCCATAATCCGCTCAGCATCGCTCCACCCAGAGCAATGATTTGTGTGAGTGCAATTCCCATATTTTCTGTATTTACAGTAAGCGCCATTGCGAGCCCAATTGCTGTCACTGTAAACGTAATGAACAAGGACAAAATCAACAAAATGATTGGCTGCCCCAATGAAACATCATAAACTACTTTTCCGAATAAAAATAACACAACAATCTGAATAATCACAATAAAAGTAAATGGAAGCCATTTTCCAAGCAGATAATAATAGCTTTTGAGCGGTGTGCTTGCAAGCCTGGCTGTCATCCCTCTATTCCTATCTTTAATAAACACCTGCACCATCGAAATCATAATAAAAAATACAAACATCACGATATATCCCGGCACAATGGACTGAATAATTTCCTGATTGACTACTTCATTATCACCTGTTGTAAATACAGAAATAAATAAAACAGTAAATAAAATAGGCAGAATCAGCATCCAAAAAGCAAGCCCTTTATCCTGCAAATGCTTCTTTAATTCAACGATCATAATTGCATTCATTGTAACACCTCCTTATTTAGTCTCTCAAGTTACTTCCAGTTAATCTGAAAAAAACATCTTCCAGCCGGGGATGAACAAGCTCCATTCTTTCTACATCCAGACGATTCTCCCTGCAGTAGGAAATAATATGCTCCATTGCCTCCAGGGCTTTTTCTGTATAAAGTATAAATGCTCCATCTTCCTGCGATACGGTTCCATATTGTTCTAATTTGTCCTGAGGAATGCCGCTTCCTTTTACATAAATGGAGGGAACAGCATATTGCTGGAGTAATTCACTTATTGCGCCGTTTTCAATCATTTCTCCGCGATCAAGAAATGCTACGTAATCACAGAGCTTTTCAACCTCTTCCATATAATGACTGGCATAGATTACTGTCTTTCCAGCTGTTTTCAGATCTTCAATCATTTTAAAAATATATTTTCTTGATTGAGGATCTATGCCGACAGTCGGTTCATCCATGATAATCAGATCTGGGTTATGCATCAGTGCACACCCAATATTTAGCCTGCGCTTCATCCCTCCTGAAAACGCAAATACTTTATCTTTCCCCCTCTCACTGAGGCCAATTAGTGCCAGCACTTCTTTTATCCGCTGATTCAGACTGTTTCCTTTTAAATTGTATAACCTGCCAAACAGCTGTAAATTACTGAATGCTGAGATGTCCTCTTCTAAAATAATATCCTGTGGAACATAGCCTAATTTCTGCTTTGTTTTGTCAGTGATTCGTTTTTCATTAAATTCGATTTTTCCTTTGTAGTCGCGAATAATAGATGTAATCATTTTAATTAATGTGGATTTACCTGCACCGTTGGGGCCGACCAGCCCATAGCAGGCTCCTCCAGGAATGGTAATGGAAACATGTTTTAAAGCCTCTGTTTTATCGTAATGCTTTGTTACGTTATTAATTGTCAGCATGGTCACCATCTCCTTTCACTTCTATTATGGCAAAGGAAGGGAAGGCTGCGGGAAGGAATGGTATAACATGCGGGGGAATATGTATGAAATGCTGAAAACTTTGTATAACATATATTGAGGTTGGAGAATAGTTCTGATTACTGGAATAGGCGTGTATAACATGTTAATTATTTGACGTAAAAAGCCCTTTAGATAAACCAATCCAGAGGGCAAAACAACATATCTCTTTTTCGGAACATTTTTTTGCATACATTAATTAACTGGTTTCGCCCAAATCAAATATAAGGAACCTGCTAAGTAACGTTCTTCCCTGATAAGCTTTACATCAGACTTTTCTACAATAGCAGAAATATTCCTGTTCTGATGACATCCCACAGCTCTTAATGCCAATGGATCCACTATTTTTTGCATTCCTGCCAGGAGCTTATTTGTACTAATACCATGCTCCAGCATAAGTATTTTCCCTTCTGGCTTACACCACTTTTGAAACTGATTCAGGACCTCGACAGGCTGTTGGTAGGCGCAAAAGCTGGTAGAGGATATGATTGTATCAAAGCTGTTCTCATTAAAATCAAGTCTTTCAACATCTTTTTGGATTAGTGTAGTTTGAAATGGATAATCCTGTGCCGCACGCTCTGCTTTTTTCAACATTTCGTGACTAAAGTCCACCCCAGTCAATTCAATATCTCTACTGTAGAAGGGAAAATTAAGACCCGAACCAATAGCGACCTCCAAAACCTTTCCCTCTGCTTCTTGAAAAATCCGTTCGCGAAACCTGTACAATTGATCATTTTTTCGTCTTTTATCATATTTTTCTGCCTGCTTGTCAAACTTTTTAATTAGTGACTTGCGATCCATATCATCCCTCGATTCTTTTTATCTATTAGGTTAAACTTATTGCAATTCACCTGATAGTTCAATCCTTTTCACAGTACCTAGTCATAATAATTATAAGAATTTACGGAATTGACTATTATTTTTACCCTGTTATAATAAATGCAATTAATAAGAGTTGGGAGGAAATAAAATGAGGCTAAATAAAACAAACACAGTGATTGATCGCATATACGGAACTTTTTTGGAATGTTTACGATGTTGATTTACCAATAAAATAAACATCCTTAATTTATTGGTAAATCATTACCAAACATATTAAGGAGACATTAATGAAAATTAAAAAATTTATATCTTATTACAGGCCATATAAGAAGATTTTTGCTGGTACTTTGTTTGCATCATTATTAGTCACAATTATTACGCTCTCGATTCCGCTAATCATAAAATATATGACGGATAACCTGATAAATAACTTTTCTCAGGAAAATGTATCTTTTATCTATTTGTTAGGGGCATCCATGATTGCGCTAATCCTGATCCAATTTCTTGCTCATATTTTTGTTGATTATTATGGGCATGTTATGGGGAACAGAATGGAAAAGGATATGAGTGAGGAACTGTTTCACCATATACACCGGCAGCCACATTCGTTTTTTGATACTAACAGTACAGGTAATTTATTATCCAGATTAACGCATGACTTATATAATTTATCCGAATTATATCATCATGGTCCGGAAGATTTGTTAATGTATATATTAAGATTTTTCGGGGCTATTATCATACTTTCCTTTATAAGTATGAAGCTGACACTCGTACTGCTTCTCTTCGTCCCCATTTTTTTGGGCATCACATGGTATTTCCAAAGAAAGCTTTTCCATGTTTATAAGTCTGACAAAGAAATGACAGGAGAAATTAGCGGTTTTCTGGAGAATTCATTAAACGGAAGCAAGGTTACAAAGGCATTCACAAATGAAAAAAGTGAATTGGAACAGTATAAAGATTATAATAAACAGCTTATTGAAATTAAAAAGCTGGTTCACAAAAATGAAGCATTTTATAGTGAATCAATAAATTCGCTCACACAAGCACTTCCGATCATCATAATCGTAACCGGTTCCTTATTAATTTTACAGGACGACATTACAATTACTGACTTATTAACGTTTATTTTATATATAACTTATATCACAACACCAATTCAAGTGTTTGTTAAGCTGACTGTTCAATATAGAGAAGGAATATCCGGTTTTAATCGATTTTATGAGATTTTAAAAATCGATCCAGCTATTAAAAACTCAGCGAAACCACAACAATTAGACAATATACGTGGCAATATAGAATTTAAAAATGTTACCTTCCGTTATAACGAGAAAAATATAATTAATCATTTAAATCTCAAAATCAATGCGGGTGAGTACATTGCTTTCGTTGGACCGTCCGGAATAGGGAAATCGACGATAGCCTCGTTAATACCAAGATTTTATGATATACAATATGGGCAGATACAAATAGATGGTATGGATATCAAAGATTTGGAATTAACTGCATTAAGGAAGCAGGTTGGTATCGTTCAGCAAGATGTTTATATGTATTCCGGTACAATAATAGATAATATAAAATACGGGAAACCAAATGCAGATGAGAAAAGTGTTATAGAGGCAGCAAAACAAGCCAATGCACATGATTTTATAATGCAGCTGCCCCATGGCTATCAAACATTAATTGGTGAAAAAGGAGCTAAATTATCCGGTGGGCAAAAGCAAAGACTTAGTATTGCTAGAGTCTTTTTAAAGAACCCAAAAATAGTCATCTTTGATGAGGCTACGAGTTCATTGGATAATAGGAGTGAGAGAATCGTACAAAATTCATTAGAACGATTGTCTGAGAACCGCACGACGATTGTCATTGCTCATCGCCTTTCAACGATTAGAAATGCGGATAGGATATACGTTTTTTCTAATAAAGGGATTGAGGAAATTGGCACGCATGAACAATTGATGAAAAACCATGGATATTACAGGAGGATGTATTTGGAAACATCCAGTACAGATTAATATTTTTTTAAATGGTCAGAAAAAATGCTACATGTGTTTTTTAGTAAGTTTTATGAATATAACTTATTTTGAAATAAAAAAATCGCTATTAACAGGAAATTAATAGCGATTTTTTTGTTTTAGAATTTTTTTGGCAAACGCATTCCATCTTCCATTCATTATGTATGTGGAAAAAATTAAATGGGACATCGTCTTAGCAGTCACCGCACTGAATAACAATGATTTGATCCAAAACAAGCAGGAACATAGCAATTGAGAAGAATTATATAAAAACGAAGAATGCTAAGATAAAGAAGAAGCATCAAAACAGTCCATATCTATACAAAGCAACATATCATTTACTTATGAAAGGAGAGATTCGTCATGCCAGAAAAGAACACAGCATTGCCCGAGATTGTCTCCCGTGATGAATGGCATACTGCACGCAAGAAATTGCTAAAAAAAGAAAAGGAAGCCACTCGTGCTCGAGATGTGTTGGCTGCAGAACGCCGCAGGCTGCCAATGGTCCCTTTGGAGAAAGAATACATGCTTGAAGGTCCGAACGGTACAATCCGTTTATTAGATCTATTTGCAGGACGTCGTCAGCTTCTCACCTATCACTTTATGTTGGAACCAGGAGATGAAGCACCCTGTTCTGGATGCTCGATGTTTGTAGACAATATTGGCCACCTTGCCCACCTGCATGCCCGTGACACTTCCTTCGCGCTTATATCTCGCGCACCATATGCTGAAATTGGCCAGGTAAAGAAGCAAATGGAGTGGACAATTCCATGGTACTCCACGTTTGGTCATAAGGATTTTAACACAGATAGCGGTGCTGGATCAGGCTTCGGTCTGAGTGTTTTCCTTCGTGCCGGCAGCAGTATTTACCAAACCTACTTTACATCCTGGCGCGGTATCGAGACGCTCGGCAGTAACTGGACATTCCTGGATCTGACACCTTTTGGACGCCAGGAAACCTGGGAAAACTCACCGGATGGATGGCCGAAAACAAAGCCATATCAGTGGTGGCGCCTTCATCATAAATATGATAATTAATAGGCATACTCCAAAATGGATTATATGATTTTTATTACCTGATATCTTCGGGAAGATTGCGATAAGGTCGATATTTTTTAAAGAGGAGATAATCATATGACTGAATTAGTTTTTAAACAATTTGAAATGACCAGAGGCTGGTTTATTAAGGTTGCAGAATCCATTCCTCAAGAAATAGCCAATATACAGCCAGATATTTTTAATAATAATATCCATTGGCATATAGGTCATGTTTTAACGGCCTGTGAACAATTAATATTTGACTTTCCCGAAAAAACGAACAACCTTCCTGACAATTATGTTGCATTATTTGAAACAGGTACAAAGCCCGCTGATTGGAATGGAGATATACCGGATGTAAATACACTGATTGCTCAGCTGAAGGATCAATTACAGCGTCTCAAACAAATTCCTCCCGGACAATTACAGGAAAGAATTGAAAAACCTTTCTTTGGACTGGAAACCTTTGGAGAGTTAGCTGGTTTTATAAATGTTCATGAGGCCGTTCATATCGGAAAAATAGAAGAAATGAAACGTGTGATAGAATTTCAGGCATTTAAAAGCTAACCTAATGAAGGTAGAAATCCATATTTGTGGATTTTGCAACTATGAAAATTCATTCACTTTACTCCTAAAAAGAAGCAGGATATATTCGTGAAAAAGGCTTTTCCTTATTTCCAGAAATATATCCTGCTCAGCTGGTCACCTGTTGTTCTACTATCTTTCATTATTTTATCCAATTTTCTCCGCCAATTCTAATATAATTCCCTCCGGCCCGCGAATGTAGCATAATTTATAAACATTTTCATAGTTTTGTATCTCACCAAAGATCTCTGCGCCTGCCTTTTCCAATTTGGCAACAATAGCTTCTATATTCTCAACAGCAAAAGCAATATGCCTGAGTCCCAGTGTATTTGGCAGTGGATGCTGAACATCATTTTCGTCTAATGGTGAATGGAATTTAACCAGTTCTATCTTTGCTTCCCCACCGGGTGCCTCTAACATAGCTACCGTTTCTTTCACATCAGGAAGCCCAATAATCTGTTCCACCCATTCTCCTTCCACTTCCGCCTCCCCAAGCTCTCTAAGTCCAAGCTCAAGAAAAAAGGCTTTAGCAGCAGGAAGATCATTTACAATGATACCTATATGATCTATTCGTTGAACCTTCATATATTTTCCTCCTATTTTTTCTCTAAAGCTTATCACATAAAAATATCTGGTGATCCGTTACACCTCTTGTCATCCAGTTTTTCTTGATCACATACAATAGATAAATCAGGTTGAACAACATTATTTATATCATTTTCTTGCTTATTATCCACTAATAACCGCACATCAAAAGGAGCAAAAAATACTTCACATTCCTTTTCTCTTAAGAAAACAAAAAAAGCAGTAGATAGCTCTCTGAGAACCTGCTGACGCCTGCGTGAATGGGCAGGTGACATATTGAAATATCGCCATCAATTAATTCAAGTCTTCCCCCTTCATCCCAGGTCAGATAATCAGCATACGAATATTTTTTTTATTTGGAATGGGCATTATAATCATTCCTTTCCACGAATACTTTACAAATATCATATCATAAATCGAAAATATTACTCATCATCTTCTTTAAACTGAGCTTTCCGCATTGATGATAGCGCGAACCATAGCCCACATAATATAAGTCCAACAATCGAAATCCACAAAGCCTGTCGAAAACCTATCCCGTCAGCAATTGCACCACCTAATGGTGCACCAATTACCACCATACTACGATTGATCGATCTTAAAGTGGCATTCATACGGCCTTGTAAGTGCAAAGGAGTAACAGATTGGCGATATCCCATTTCAAGCGGTCCTTCAATTCCCATAGCAAAACCATAAAAAAGCTGACCTAAGATCACAAATATAAGTGCAATAATCTGCGTATCAGAGTCATTCGCTGCCGGGGAAAGTACCATCAGAATCACTGCCGGCCCATAAAGAATCCGGGAAAAAGCCATAGACTTTCCAACACCGAAGCGCATGCCAGCTCGATTGGATAAGGAGGTACCAATTACAGCACCAACTCCTCCTGCTGCAAGTAAAAATCCAAGAAGGGATTCCTTAAAACCCAGTTCGATTAAAATAAATGTCACGAATATGGTAATCATCATGCTATGAAATAAGAACCAAGCATGCGTATTTAAAGCAAGCGTTCGAAGGTATTGGTGCCGGTACATCCATTGCAGACCTTCTTTAATTTGTTTGCCAATTCGGCCATCCGTTGCAGACTTTTCTAAAGGCTTATGCTTTATTGTTGCCATTAGAACTCCTGAAAATAAATACGAAACAGCGTTTACTAGAATAGTAAACGGAGCACCAATCCAAGAGACGAGTCCACCGGCAATTGCTGGCCCGCTCGTTTCGGCAACAGCTGAAACTTGCTCCAGCCGTGCATTAGCCCGTATTAGCAAGGGACGAGGAACTAATTGTGGCACAAAGGACTGGTACGCAGCATCATTAAATAGCGACATGACACCAAATAGAATCAGCATGATCATTAACCAGCCAATATTGATTACCTCCGTGACTGCCAGCAGGCAAATCATAACCAGCAGCATGCCACGCCCAATATTAGTGACTACCAGCACAGTCTTTCGATGGAAACGGTCAATCAAAACCCCTGCCAGTAATCCAAGTAGTATATAAGGAATCCACCTGGATGCTGATACCCAGCCAACATCTACAGCGCTTCCTCCCATATTAACCACTACCAATACCTGAAGAGCCAGAGTCAAAATAAACATACCAAAGGTCGAACTGGCCGAAGCTACCCAAAAACGAACAAAGCTTTTATGTTCTCTGAGTTTCATCATAAGAGGCTTCTCCTTTCAAGCTGGGAAACATTTTGAATTCTCGGCCATAAATAACCGTCTACCTTACTTCCAGATGCTCTTCCTTCTTTAACCAACATATCAATTTTAGATATTTTTTCATCCCCCTTTAGGTAAAATCATAACCAAAGAGGCAAAACAGTGCAATTTTATTATAAAAATCAAAAAATTAAGCTTATAACACCCGATTCAATCAGCTCAATTGCGGCCGCATAAACTTACATACCTGGATTATTTTAATTCTGTTTTCGTAAATTGACTCTAAGGATTGTTCCACAAGGATCCGAAATCCAATAACCATCTGATTTCTCGTATAATTCCACTTCATCTCTTCTATCAACATGATTCTCCTGTAAGTACTCTGCTGCGTGCTTAACATCGTCTGTCTGAAGCTCTAGCCATACATCCTGTTGAGAATAATTATCCATACAATCCAGCCACAATGTAGCTTCGCCTAACTGAAAGGCATGTGAATCCGACATGAAACCCAAGTACGGCAGTTTTATTACCTCCTTATAAAAATGCACTGTCTCGTTGTATTTAAATTTAGGAATTTTTAAAGCTATGTTATTTCCACCACCAAATTCTCCTTTTGTCATTTTCATACAGGATACCTCCGTTATTTTTCTTTACTATACCATTTGCTGGTTCTCTCCACTTCTTTTGGATTGCTCCTCTACACAATAATATATTGTGCATATGAATTGGCTGCAGAACTAATTTCCAATCGTGATTTCTGCTTGAAAAACGATAACTGCATAACCTCCAATTTGAACTTGTACCGGTTTTTGATTATTACAATGAACGGTAACATCCACTATCCCTGTACGTTTTATTGCTTCACCTTGTACTCCTGAGAAATGAAACATTCTCCCTTTTAATGGCATCAACTGATGTTGAACTAGATAAGCACCCGCAGGACCATGGGCATTTCCGGTAACAGGATCTTCATTTATTCCGATAGCCGGTGCAAACATTCTTCCGTAAGTTAATATATTGGTATCTTTTGAATCAAGTGTAAAAACAAAGTATCCATTACACTGGATATGTTTACTAAGCTTAACAAGCAAATTCATATTAGGAGATAATTGATTAAGCTTATCTCTTGATTTAATACCAATCAGTACTTTCGAGTGTCCAGTCGAAACGATTTGAATCGGACACTGATTATGAAGTGCATCCGGTGTAAGATCAAAGGCAGAAAGCAGTCGTTCTTTATCAGTTCCTTTAATGATCGGTCCAAATTCAATTTTCTCTTGCGTTATAACGATTTGATAATCATTATTTTTTTCTGTAATCTCTATAGGTAATATTCCGGCTTCCGTTTTAATTTTGATTCTTGAAAAATCAGTCATATTATTGTGATGCGCCCATACATAGAGAGCAGCTATGGTGGCATGTCCACAAACAGGAACTTCGGTAGTTGGCGTAAAATACCGTACCCTAAAATCATGATTAGATGATTCTGGAGGAAAAATAAAAGCCGTCTCCGAACAATTAATTTCCCGGGCGATATTTTGCATTTGATTAACATCTAAACCTTCTGCGTCCAGAACTACTCCAGCAGGGTTTCCCTGAAACTTTTCTTGCGTAAAAACATCTACTTGATAAATTTGATATCTTTTCACAATAACCTCCTATAAGGCGATAAATCATTATTTAATTACTTTGATTTTACATTTATTTATGGATAAGATTCATCCAATTTAGAATTGGTCTTAACCCATTTTGGTTAAAAAGATAAAAATTCCTTTTTCCCTCCTTGGCTAAAAAAATTATTTCATTTTTTCTCAGTTCTTTGAGATGATAAGACAATTTAGTATTTGAAATTTGGACCTCCTCTGCTTGTAAAATATTCAATATATCCTCTGGACAAAACCCATCTTTTGATTCGAGTGTATCCGGTAAAAAAACTCTCCTTTCCTGATCAAATCGCAACATCTCAATTATTCGAACACGTATTGGATCCTGAAGTACTTTAAAGACGTCTGTTACTTTAATATTATTCATAGCTTTATTATAATCTTTTTCTTTTGACATTTCAAATATATTTGAAATGAGTTGATTTCTATGAAATATTCACAGCAAAAGCTGATTAGTTTAGTAAGTATTTGTATTGGCACTTTTTTAATTATCTTGGATACAAACATTGTAAACATTCTTATTCCTGAATTACGAAGAGAAATGGATTTAACAATCTCCCAAACATCATGGATCATCAATAGCTATGTTCTGGCATTCGCTTCGTTGATATTATTATTCGCCAGAATCAGTAAGCGAATAGGTGCAAAAAATGCATTTATTTTTGGAATTACTATTTTTATGATTGGCTCCATATTATGTGGTTTATCAGATGTCTATGTAGAGCTAGTCATTGCTCGTATTATTCAAGGAATTGGTGCTGCTTTGTTCGCACCTATCGCAACAAAGCTTTTATCATCTACCGTAACAGAGCCTAAAAAACGAGCTATTGCTTTTGGCGTATGGTCAGGTACTTCAGGTATGGCATTCGCATTTTCACCAATGGTCGGCGGATTTTTAAATGAGCTGTGGGGATGGCAGAGTGTCTTTTTAATCAATATTCCTTTTTCTTTGATCGTTATTTTAACCGCATCTATAGCTATCAAAGACGTAAAAAAGGAACAAACATCGCTATTTATGAAGGAACAGATAATGATTGTTCTGTTGATGTTGACATTTGTATATATTACTCATGAATACAAAAGAATGTATGAGACCCCGTTTTTATTGATAGCAGGAATTCTTTTGCTGCTGATTTTGGGAAGTATTTATAGCAGGAAGTTTCAACAAAACCTTACGCATGTTATACAACGACAAATGTTTTCAAGGCTAAACATTTCCAGTTTATTAAATGGATTCACATACAATTTTTCGATATATGGGATAATGTATTTTCTGTCTATTTATTTCCAAGATAACCTATATCTATCTTCACTGGAGACAGGTATTAAATTTCTGCCCTTAACCGTATCAGCCATGTTGATATCCTCATTTTTATCACTAATATTAGTTAACAGGATTGGGCAAACATTTACACAACAGCTGTGTTTATTTGCAATTATTTGCGGCAGTTCCATATTGTGCATTTATTTTGGAATTTCGGGTGTGCCCAGTTTCATTTTAATTAGTTTCATTCTTTTAGGTTTCTCCGGGGCAATAGCACCGGTACTAATGAATACAGCATTTTTGACGACGAGCAAAATGTACCACAATGAAATTTCTTCTTTGGTTAATCTACTTCGTCAAATGGGCAGTATTATCGGGATTATGATTGTTTCTATCATGTTACATTTTTTCGAATCTAAAATAGCTATCTTGTATTTCCTGCTGTTGACAATGTTATCCTCGTCTATAGCTTATCTGTACTTAGTCTGGGCACATAAAATGGAGGAAAGATCATTCAAATGCAATGATAAAATAACTGGCTCCCATACTAATAAGGGCGAGGGGTGAACTGTATAACAGCTTTTATACTTCATCTATATATAAAATAATTTATAATCAAGTATGCACAAAAAAGACCTGAGGATGATTTTCTCCTCAAGCCCTTTGTTATTTTGTATTTTTTGAGTAAACAATTTTTTTAATACTATCATAGGAAAGACAAAAAGTTTCTGAGAGTTTATCAATAGATATTCCAGCACTGAATTTCCTGCTAATTTCAGCGTTTCTTTGATCCAGATATTCTCTGGCCCCTGTTTTTTCTCCCCATTTTTTTCTTTTCTCCGGCAGTTTCGGAATATAAATTAACTCGCCTTGTACATATTTCTGTATTTCTTTAAGTAACTCTTCCGGGAAAACATAATCAGCTTTTATATATTTCATTCTAACTCCGCCCCTTAAAAATGTAATTAATTTTAAGGCAGCAAAGTCTATACTATAAACTGTTCCTATCAGGCCCGTTAGAATGAAAAAGAGCGGTTATTATTTTACTCCACACAAAGCACCGCTATTGTTCATAATATAGACTTTGCTTGGAGTTTAACAAGTACCATCCCAATCATTGGAACTCTCGAATTCACTGGAATCACCTCCTTTTTTCACTTACCATATATAATTGTTTAACTTTAAAAAACCGCTTTAGATACTTTTAACATGGTATTGAAAACAGAATTGTTTCCAAAGCCGTTAGAGGGTTGATCTCTCCTGTAAATCATATACATCTTTCGGAATTATAAAATGAACATAAATTTATTTAATAACCGCCCTTAGAAACCTTCCTAAGCACTTCCATATCTAAACCAAGAATAGCATCCATATGATTGTTAATAACCTGAATATCTAAATCCCACCACCTTATCTGTAACAACTCTTTTATTTTAGATTCAGAAAATCTTTTTTTGATTTGATTAGCAGAATTTCCTCCCACAATGGTATATGGTTCAACATCTTTTGCTACGATTGAGCCGGCTCCAATAATCGCTCCATCCCCTATGGTTACACCAGGCATAATCATAGCATCCATACCGATCCAGACATCATTACCAATAATTGTATCTCCCTTTAGAGGCAGCATATCCAGCGAGGGTGTATGCTTTTCCCAGCCATTTCCGAATATATTAAAAGGGTAAGTAGAACCATCCATGCGATGATTCGCTCCATTCATGATAAAAGTAACTCCAGGCCCTATCGAAGAAAACTTTCCGATAATCAATCTATCCCCTATTAATTCATAAAGATATAAAACTTGATCTTCAAAAGACTCTCCATTCTTACTTTCATAATACGTGTATTCACCAGCTTCGATATTCTTTTTTGTCAGCAATGGTTTGATAAACTGAACATTTTTATTTCCAGCTATCGGATATATTTGATTTGGATCCGGCCCTTTTATTATTTCTGTCATATATTCACGCCCTTTTTATGAATTTTTTCTAATACAGCCTATTTTATTACACTCTAACGCAAACCATATCTCTCCATCTTCATTGCATGTGATGCCATGAGGTTCTGAGGTTGATGTTGGAATGTCATATTCATTTATCTTTCCATTTGTAAGCGAAATCTGACCAATTTTATTTGTCCCCACTCCGTAAACCATATATCATTATTTGTTCCTGGAGCAATCGTATGCGGACGTGCATTTGAAGCTGGTATATCAAATTCTGTAATTTTCCCATCTGTCGTGATTCGCCCTATTTTATTTCCAATGATTTCGACAAACCAGACAGCATCATCTGAACCAGTAGTAATACCGAACGGGCCTGATGATGCTGTTGGTATAGGATACTCTGTTAGCTCCCCTGCATCTGTAATCCTTCCAATGACATTATTTTAATTTTCAGTGAACCAAAGTGCGTTGTCTGAACCCAAAGTAATGAAAGCAGGATAGGATTCCTTATTGGGCAAATCATATTCATGAATCATACCATCAGCGTTCAGCTTTCCTATACGGGCTCCCTTCATTTGCGTAAACCATATATCACCATTTAGTCCCTCTGCTATTCCATACGGTTCTGAATCAGGATACGGCAATAAGTATTCTGTAAAATTACCTGCTGTTGTCAGTTTCCCTATTTTATTGGCAGCATTTTCTGTAAACCAGATATCACCGCTGGATGAGACAGTTAAGCACATCAGCTTTGCGTTTGGAGTGGGTACTTCATACTCTTTTATTTCCCCATTCTTATTGATGCAGCTTATTTGGTTTGCTTTATATTGGGTAAACCAAATATTTCCGTCTTTTGCTGCAGCAATACCATAAGGACCGGAATCAGCTTTAGCGATTGTAAATTCTGTTATATTCATTTTCATCCTATTCCTCCATTTAACCATTAGATTTTTTAACGAGCTTCTTAAACGTATTATCCAGCTATTATAGAGATAGACATATTAAAAACCCCCAATTCATATTCTGAACAGGAGGTAATCATAAATAACAAAAAGAAAATACCTTTTGATTATTATGAAGTACATGATGAATCCTATTCGGAAAATGCAATGTTATAAATGTCAGGTTTCTGAATAGGAGGATGATGTACCAATATTTTTCTGTTTCGTATTATTGGAGTAAAAAAGCACAGACTTATCCTATCCAGAAAACGTTTCGTGACCTATAACGAATGTTTTTCTTATAAATAGGATTAATAAATCATGTACTCTTTTCACCCTTTCAACGTTTATCTGCTTTAAGTTTAAACATAGTGGTTTATAAAAATCAAGCTATTATTACATCTGTTAGCAAATAATATAAGTTTTCATATAAAAATACCTCCACCAACTGAACGTTTATGAATTTTGTATCCCAAAGAATGCCTAAAATTAACCTCACTGGCTCTAAACATCATTTGTTACGTATGATACAATCATGAAAAAGGAGGTGCAGCATGGGGATTTGCAAAGAACTCTTGTATTAAGAATTTCTATTATTACAGGAGGTATTTATTATGAAAAAAATATTACTTGATACAGATATTGGCGGCGATATTGACGATGCAGTGTGCCTGGCATACTTATTAAATGAACCTCAATGCAGTTTAATGGGGATTACAACCGTATGCGGTGAACCAGAAAAAAGAGCCGCTGTTGCTGATGCGATCTGCAAAGCAGCTGGCCGGGAAATCTCAATTGTTGCAGGCCTGGATACAACACTGCAACCTGTACCGGTATATCCAACGCCGGACGGTGCTTCGGCATTATCTAATTGGAAGCATAATACCTATAAAAAAGCGGATGCTCCAGCGTTCATGTATCAACAGATTAAAGACCATCCACATGACATTACTCTAATCGGTATTGGCAATATGACGAATATTGCTGCTCTATTTCGTGACTATCCGGACGCTCCCGGTCTATTAAAAGGTCTATATGTGATGAATGGATATTTTGCAAAAGAACCATTGCCTGAGCCTTGGTATAATTGGAACTCCTGGGCAGATCCACTGGCATCAAAAATCGTGTTTGCTTCCAACGTAAAAGCCCATAAAGCTATTCCACTTGAGGTTACGGGGAGGCTTACTATTGAAGCAGCACGGGCAAATGAATTGTTTCACACAAATTCAAGTTTAACCAAAGCAGTTCTCGACTTTGGGAATGCCTGGTTAGAAAGCTCCAATCAATTAACGTTACATGATCCTTTAGTGGCCGTTTCCATTTTCCACCCGGAAATATGCCAATTTGAAAAAGGCTTTGTCGCCGTTGAAACAAATGAGGAATCATCGATGGGTTCCACATTCTTTACAACAAATAAAAATGGAAATGTAGACATTGCAAGAACGGTAGATAAAGAAGCTTTCTACCACATCTTATTATCTACATTAAATAAAGTTATATGAAGTATGAAAGAGAAATTCCACCACTTGTAATCAGCAGAGCCACTGCCAATGGTGAAGCCGGGAAAAAATGGCTGGAGAAACTGAACGATGTTATTTTAGAACTTGAAAACCAATGGAAAATTAAAGTTGGACAAACCTTATTTGGCGGTTCAACTGCTTTTGTAGCAAATGCAGTAAACGGGCAAGGAAACGAGTATGTAATAAAAATGGAAATGCCTGATAGTGTCGGGCAAGTTGATTTTTCTAATGCGATAAAAGCTTTAGAGCTGGCAAACGGCAATGGATATGTAAAATTATTTGCCTATGATTACGATAAAAAGGCTTCTTTATTAGGACGCCTCGGGAAACCTTTAAAAGAGACTGGCAAACCAGTTCTTGAGCAGATTAACATTATTTGCTCAACCTTACAAAAAACATGGACTGTTCCTTTCCAGCATTCCACATTGCAAAGCAACAAAGAGGTTTTTTCTTGGTTTAGCGGGTTTATTGAAAGCACCTGGAAATCGTTAAATTACCCATGCTCAGAGGGGACGATTGCATTTGCCTATCGTTTTCTCCACTCAAGACATAAGGAAGAGAATCCGAAAAATCATGTACTCGTTCACGGGGATGCCCATAACACGAATATTTTACAAGATACATCCAAAGAAAACCAGTTTAAATTGATTGATCCAGATGGCATAATCTACGAAAAAGCTTATGATTTAGGTGTTTTGATGAGAGAATGGACTGAAGAATACAAGCACCATCCTGTAGAAAAAGGTATGGAACGGTGTGCCCATTTGAGTATGCTAACAGGTGTGGACAAACAAGCCATTTGGGAATGGGGCTTCCTTCAGTGTGTCTCCACTGGATTATTATTGCTGGCAATTGACAATAAATCCGGTAAAGATTTGTTAGCAGTTGCAGAGGCTTGGTCAGATAAAAGGTAGCTGTTTATTCTTTTAGATTACTATTACAAATTAGGGCAAGAGTCTATCTTAAAAAACTTTAGATGCTCTTTGTCAATTAAACGATACAAATAACTTTTTAATAGTCAAGAAAACCGGATTTTTATACGAAACACCGGTTTTCTTGACTTCCACACAAATTAATCCAAAAAGCATTGTCGATCATGAAACCGAATTAATATTGGCCCGCAAAATAAGTTGTAATCATTTTAATCTTAGCGTCTTTTTTATTGCTGGCAAACCCAAAAAAATCTGCAATATAAATCTGTCTGCCATCATTTAACGTCATGGTTGTATGTGAAGCTCCTTCTTTACCATGGGTAAGATTCATAGCTATTTCCACGCTGCTGACAGGGTAATCTGTTTCAGATACTTTTTGAGAAAAGTTCAGAAATCCATGAATCTCCTCCCTATTAATCACACACCATATAACGTCCTCCGTTAAGACATCTTTTAATATTTCTTCCTTGCCGGCGGCACGCCCTATAATAAAATCACGAATAATTCTTCTTTTGGGGGCATTGTCACATTTTAAATCACCAAGAACTGCAAAGTCAGGAGTGAATGAGAGCTGATTACTCTCCGCAAACTTTAATCCTTTTTCTGTTAGTGTATCCCTTAATATGCTGACTGCTTTTGGTCCGACACCATGAATTTTAAGCAGTGTTGTTTCATCAAGCCTAGCAGCATCTTCAAGTGTTTTAATATTTATATGATGAAGGGCATTCATTGCAGGCTTACCGATTTTAGGAAGTGGACTACTCATGGGTAACTAAACTCCTTCCGGGAAATAAATATATTATTCCAGTTTAACATTTATTTTGGTCTTCCGTTACTATTGAAAGGGGCACGATAAACTTATCTGTCACATTTTTGAATGCCGAACTAAAAGATGTTTCTTCTAATGGCTACTTGATCATCCCATCTAGCTGCAATGCAGTTTTAACAGCACAAATAAGCTCATTTTTCAACATTAGCTCTATTATTATTTTCATTAACTCTTAACATCAATAAAACGCAGCATTCCTTTTCCAACAGATATCACATCATCCTGATTAAAAATAATACAGGCTTTTCCTCCAGCATGCTTATCAGAATCAAACTCACCAAGAACTGTTACGTAACCCTTTTCAAAAAAATAAATAAGATGTTTGTCATTTTCCTCTGATTCAAAGGCTGCTAAATCATTATGTAAATACGCTCTCATTGGTTTGTCGTATAATTGCATGTATATTTCTCCCTTTAAAGATAGTTTGAAAAACCAATTATAGCATCCTCATAATTTAGTTTGAAGCTGAGGGCTAATTTTATTTTGAAATAAATTTTGATTGAATGTGCTATATACGGCAAAAAGGATTTTGAAGAGAAAAATGGAGCAAACAAAGAGGGGAAGTTATAAATATGTATGCGAAAAAAACTCTCTCACAACTTGTCTTCTTTACGGGAGTAGCTTCCAGTCATCGAGTATTTTTCCTAAAAAAAGACCTCATAGAGAGGGTTTAAATCATTGGCCCGCAGCTTAGAAGGCTGTTGGGCATGAGTTAAGGTCATCATGATAGTTCTTATATTAACATACGAATGTATGAGATTTGCATCATAAATATATGTATAAGTAATGGGCCTGAGTGGACTCGAACCACCGACCTCACGCTTATCAGGCGTGCGCTCTAACCAGCTGAGCTACAGGCCCACTTTAATAATGGAGCGGGTGAAGGGAATCGAACCCTCATCATCAGCTTGGAAGGCTGAGGTTTTACCACTAAACTACACCCGCATATTTAAGATGGTGGCTCGGGACGGAATCGAACCGCCGACACAAGGATTTTCAGTCCTCTGCTCTACCGACTGAGCTACCAAGCCAATTAACTATTATGTATGGAAGAATTAAAGGGATTCAAACCTGTGACTCTCCAATTACAAGTCAGCGGTTCTATCAGTTGATCCAAGATGGTATA
>NZ_BJYM01000002.1 GCF_007991515.1 Oceanobacillus sojae | reverse complement strand
TTTATAAAATTTCATAGGGGTATAGTTTAATGGTAAAACGAAGGTCTCCAAAACCTTTGATGTGGGTTCAATTCCTACTACCCCTGCCAATATGGCGGTCGTGGCGAAGTGGTTAACGCACCGGATTGTGGCTCCGGCACACGTGGGTTCGATCCCCACCGGTCGCCCTTTTTTATTTAATACATAAATTAATATTTGATCATTGGGCCATAGCCAAGCGGTAAGGCATCGGGTTTTGATCCCGTGTACCCTAGGTTCGAATCCTAGTGGCCCAGCCATTTTCGCGGAAGTAGTTCAGTGGTAGAACATCACCTTGCCAAGGTGGGGGTCGCGGGTTCGAATCCCGTCTTCCGCTCCAGAAGAAATGGCGGTATAGCCAAGTGGTAAGGCAGAGGTCTGCAAAACCTTTATCACCGGTTCAAATCCGGTTACCGCCTCCAAAAACGTGCCGGTGTGGCGGAATTGGCAGACGCGCGGGACTCAAAATCCCGTGTCCTCTGGGACGTGTCGGTTCGACCCCGACCACCGGTATTAGCAGGTCGATTTAGGATGATTTTAGAAATCATCAATATGCTTATGAATGTTGATATAACAACGTTCATAAGCATTTTTTATTTTATAGGAGTAACATATAAAAACATAGGTTTTTAAACTTACAACACATTTGCAACACAAGTCTTAACTGGATATAAGCCATACAGATATCAGAGCTTTATTCTACTCAAACCAATTATTTAACATCTCTCCTTGGAACCTTTACAATAAAAAGAAGAACTCAAAATGAAAGGATGAGGGTATTGAATATCTTAGTAGTAGGAGCAAATGGACAAATAGGGAAGCACCTGGTCAAGTTGATTCAGGAAAATGGAGATCAGGCACGTGCGCTTATCCGCAAGGAAGAACAAGCGGCTTATTTCAAGGAATTAGGAGCTGAAACAGCCATTGTAAACTTAGAGGATGAAATAGACGCGATCGCCAACGCGGCAGAAGGTGTTGATGCGGTTGTATTCACAGCTGGATCTGGCCCTAAAACAGGAAAGGATAAAACCCTGATGATTGACTTAGACGCTGCTGTAAAAACCATTCAGGCCGCGGAAAAAGCGAACGTCAAGCGTTTTATCATGATTAGTTCGTTTGATACCAGCCGCGAAGCTATTCAAGCTGCGCCTGAGTCATTTGCACCCTATGTCGTAGCGAAACATTATGCAGACGAGTGGCTGTTAAACACTGATTTAGACTACACCATCATCCATCCAGGTATGTTAACGAATAATCCTGGTACGAATCGAGTCAATCTTGGAGCCAGCGTGGAACGGGGAGAAGTACCACGAGAGGATATCGCTAAAGTAATTTATGCCAGCTTGAAAAATGACACAACCATTGGTAAAAGATTCCGGGCAGTAGGTGGACAAACACCTGTTGAAGAAGCAATACAGTCGGTATAATTATTAAAAATCGGGCAGACGCATGCCCGATTTTTTATGGGAGAAAATGGCCCTAAATAAGATATTTATGTAGAATACAGACAGTTTTTTATGAGCGTATAAACTTCAGACAGGAGGCATCTTTGCAAAGTGAATAGAGCTTTTCAGTCATTGATGAGTTTAAGTAATCCTGCTCTTTATTTGAAACTGTACTTTTTCATCCCCAAATTGTTGTAATTTCAGAAATTTACAATTAAAGTATAAAATAGTATGGTAGTATGTGATTATAAGGTTGCTATATAAATAGAATTATTCAGCAGCGTAAAAAAAGATTAGTTATTTACATAGTAAAGCTGCTGAATAGTTTGAGGTGGATAAATGAATCAAAAGTTTCCCGGGAAAATACATATTATAGGATCAATTGGAAGTGGAAAAACGACTTTGGCCAGGAAGCTTTCCGCTCAACTGCAAGTTTTTTATTATGAATTGGATAATGTTGTTTGGAAAAGATCTAATACAGGAGATATTAAAAGGACTCCAGAAGAAAGAGATGAATATCTGAAGAATATCGTTAATTCTGACAGTTGGATTATTGAAGGAGTCCATCATAAATGGGTTGCTTCGAGTTTTCAAAATGCTGATGTTATTCTGTTTATAGATACTAAGCTATCAATAAGGAAATTTAGAATTATCAAAAGGTTTATTAGGCAGAAATTGGGCTTAGAAACAGCAAATTATAAGCCAACATTAAAGATTCTAAAAGATTTATATAAATATAATACTGCTTTTGAATATCATACTAAGCCAGAAATCTTGAATATGTTAAGACCTTATGAACATAAATTAATTTATGTTAAAAGTGACATTGAAATTATAAATTATTTTAAAAACAGCTGATATAATCTCCAGTAAGTAATTACTTGGTTTGTAAAAATATATTGTAGAACTAGTAAGTAAGCGGGGGAATGTGTTATGCAAAGCAAATACATAATTAGAAACTATCAATCTGAGGATAAACCAGCTGCAATACAATTATATAAAAATTTGATTGAACACCATTCGGACATTATTTATTGGCAGCCTGGTCCAGAAAGTAATTGGAAGAATGTATATTGTGTTTTTTATAAGGATTTAATGATTGCTAAAGGGCAGTTAGAAGCGATTAATATTGTCTCGACAGACCATTCAGCCAATGCAAGTCATTTATTATTCTTTAATATAAAATTGCACTCTAATTGGGAAGATGATAATGAATTGAGGAATCTTCTTTATAAAAAAGTTCTCGAAGGAGCAAAATTATTGAAAAAGAAGCTTCCAGCTCAGTTTCCTGTGAAATTTTGTGTCGGAAATTTTGCATCAGAAGCAAAAGAAAATGCTTATTTGGAATCCAGAGGCTTTGACCATTTTAAAAGTCTGTATTGGATGCGCTGTAAATTGAACAACCTGATTCCGCAATCAGCTTTAAAAATACCAGACATTTCCGTAAAGCATTGGGATATGGGAACAAGAGTGGAAGAATTAGCATATTTGCAGGCAGAGCAGGGAATTTGGCCGGATGAGCCTACCAATTTAGAAAAATTACCTGCGTATAAAAGTAATCCATTTTGGAAAGCGATTACGGCTTTTTATAACGGTGAGATAATTGGGAGTATCATGGCTTGGAAAGAAAAACAGGAGGATATAGGAACTATCGAGAATGTTTTCGTTAAGCCGCACTGGAGAAAGTATGGACTTGCCAGTTACCTGATATCAGAGGGGCTCCACTATTTAAAAAGCTGCAATCTGAGTAAAGTACAGCTTCTTGTTGAAACGGAGAATGAATCTGCATTAAAGCTTTACAGGTCTCTTGGCTTTGAAACTATAAAAGAAGAGAAACGATATTGGATAGATCTATAATGAATCCAAGATTTCGGGGGACGTCAATATGAATGAAAATCTTATGAAGAAGTTTGAAAGAGAAGTAACAAAAGATAAAATTGACAGCTGTCTCATCCAGCATGATGGTAAGACTGTTTTTGAATATTATCGAAATAATAAAATGAAGGAAAGACAGCATAAGATATATTCTGTTACCAAAAGTATCTTATCAATCCTTGTCGGTATTGCAATTGACAAAGGCTATATACCACATGTGCATACGCCAATTACTGCATACTTTCCAGACAGCAGGAAGGATTCAGCTGGAGATGAAATTACGATTAAACATTTATTAACAATGACCTCAGGGCTGCATTGGCCAGGCAATACAGCGATGATACCGAGTAAAAATTGGGTTAAATTTGTTCTGAGCCAACCAGTTGAATATAAGCCGGGGGAAGAGAGGGTTTATAGCTGCGGTTCTTCTCAATTAATTAGTGCTATTTTACAAAAAGCAACTGGTTTAGATACTGTATCCTTTGCGCAAAAGCATTTATTTATGCCACTGGGTATAACACAATATAAATGGAACCGTGACTCGCAGGGAATTGCTATTGGCGGATTTGGATTGAATATGAAAACGGAGGATTTATTAAAAATAGGGATGCTCTATATGAACAATGGTCAATGGAAATCTAAACAGATTGTGCCAAGTGATTGGGTTAAGGAGTCTACTGCAGCCAGTGTTAAAATAAATAATACATTTTCATATGGTTATCACTGGTGGGTTTTAACAGGGGATGATCAAGAGTTTCCTATACCTGAAACTTTTTTTGCTCTTGGAAAAAATGGACAGTATATCTTTGTTGTTCCAAGCTATAAATTAACAGCTGTATTCACAAGTGATATTACTGATGATTCATCAAGGCCGATAGAGTATTTTAAGAAGTATCTATTAGCTAACGCTTGTATTAAATCGTAGAAACTAAAATACAGCTACTGCATAAATAGATTGAATGGATTAAGAGAGGGAAAGACATGAATAAGAAAACAATATTTTTATCTATTGGCATTTTTACTATTTTATTAGCAATCTTTGTAGCCGGGAAATTCTTTACAGAGGAAAAAAATGAATCTGAGATAGTGTCGGAAATTATGGAGTATGCCTATGAAAAGTATCTAATATATGCTTATATGGCCGGCGATAACTCGTTATACTTTGAGATTGATGATACAGAGGATTATCATCAATTTCAGGAAGATATTACACAAAGATTAGATAAGCGTAACCTGTTGGGTAAGTATGAACTGGAAATTAAACAGACTTCAGATGAAGAGCATAGAGCTGAAAGATTAAAAATAGATATTGAGGGTATGATTTCCGATTACTTAGAGGAGCATAATCTTAATAATATAGATGTTGAATTTAATGATGACTCTAAATTAGACATTAGATTGCATCTATCTGATGATTCTGATCTGAGTGCAGAGGAGTTAAATAAGATGATGGAGGATTTTCTGGATGTTGAGATTTATGAAGATAAGTGAAATTGACTTGCTTATAAAAAGAGATTTTATAATAAGAGCCAGTTTTTTAAGCAAAAGGAGCCGGCCCTATATTTTTATTTGCTAAAAAGCTCCGACAAAGAAGTGCTCCGACAATACCTAATGTGGATAGGAACGTACCTGTAATCGATATTAGCATGAGGAGATTGTTCATTTTTTTCTCAGTTAATATAGTAGACAGGATAAAACAGATTGTACTTATTAAAAGTGCATATGATGTTCTCAATCCTATTTTATGTAAAATACCAATAGGAAGCGAATCGTTCCTGGATGATGGACGTAACGGACGTGAAAAAGCTTCTGTCCAAATTGTTGAAGCAATAAGGAAAAGCATGAAGTATCCAAATATAAGTAAAAAGTTTCTGGTGCTATTCATTCTTTCACCTGTTTAAATAATATTATTTGCTTCTTAATTTAACTGGAGTATCAGACATCCGAAGAAGCATTGGCTAGTCATTTAGTAGAATATAGATTTACATTTCTTCCGCCCAGCACAATTTCTTTATCTAATTCCATTCCAATTTTTCTCGCCACATTTTGGGAAGAAATATTATCAGGCTGAATCAATGAGATAAATCTTTGAGTATCAAGCTGTTTGTTGCCGTAATCTAACAGTGCCTCAGCTGCTTCAGTAGCGTATCCTTTACCCCAATATTTACGGGAGATCCATTAACCTATTTCCATTTCCAAAGTATTATCAATTGTTTGAGGAACGATACCTGCATGTCCGATTAGAGTGTTATCTTCTTTGCGGACTAAAAGCCTTAAACCTATATTTTCACCAACTTCATAGGTGCTGTATATCCAGTTTAAAAAAATATTTCCTCCATTTTCATCCCGTGTCTCTCCATTTCCAATAAAACGGACTACTTCAGGGTCTGACAATAAAGACATCAGAAAATCAAAATCATTATCATGATATTGGCGAAATAATAATCTTTCTGAGGTAATTGATGACATTTATAGCATCCTTTCTTTTTTATTGCTGCGTTCATTGATTCCAAACGAAATGATAGGTTAAAATGAAAGTACTGCAATGGATAGTTTATCAATCTAAATTATAGTAAATTAGAGAAAGGATTGATATATATGATGGGAAACATCGGAATCCCGGGAATGATTATTACTGTTATCGTTGTTGGTTTTGTTATTTATTTAATTAGAAGAATGCTGAAAAGATAGAAGGGGAGCTTTATATAAGAGCTTTCCTCTACCATAAAACTATTTTTTAACAGAGGCATATTCAAAGCGGACATAGCCAATCTCGGCAGCATTTTTCATTAGTTCGAGATTTAACCATGAAGCTAATTGATGAAATTCTACCTCATTATTAAATGGAAATGCAGTATATGCTTTGCTGTAAAGCTCCTCTTCCTTTAAATTCATTAGTACCTCTTCCCATTTTGCAATTAGGGAATGAATGACTGTCTTTACTGCTTCAACATCTTCGTGAACTTTAATTTCCTCTTTCGTCAGCGTGCCAGCTCCGAAAGCATGATCCAATACCATTTCCCACCAGAAAGTAATATGCCATAATGTCCAGGCGAGGCTGGGAGTTCCAATATGATAAGCTTCCGTTTCAGGCAAATCAGCATACCATTCTCCGTTTTCCTCTTTAATAAAAAGTCCGGCATTTGGTGACAGCCACCTGTATTCTTCCTGCTCCAATGAAGTAAGATGATATTCCAGCAGTTGTTTAGAGATACTAAATTGAAATGTGATGTTATTTAGCAGCGCATTATTTTCGTTCACACTATATCCTCCTTAGTTCTTTACCCAATATTCCATACCATCTTTACTGCGCTCCATAAAACCATACTCAATTAAATATCTTCTAATTGTAACAAAATCGCTGTAGACAGGCTTTAATACAGTATTTATTTCCTTCTCCGTATAAATCCTGTTTAATTCAAAATGGTTTATGATATTTTGCAGGACAATCAACTTCCTTTTTTCTTTACTTGGGAATTTGTCCAGCTGACCATTCAGGCCGTCTTTAAAATAAGTTGATAAAACCTTCTTTTTCTCGTCCTCTGTAATGGCGTAACGATCATCCACCATTTTTGCCCCCTTGTGAAAGTGAATAAATTTATGATCGTTTTCCTGATGAGATTCTCTATTTAACAGATTCATTAATGCCAGGAAAACCTTTGCGCGTTTTTCCTTTTCCTTTAAGTTAAAGCGGTGACTCCGGATAGTGGAAGGACTTCCGCTGCCTAGTTCTTTGACGATTTCTTTATCAGTTAACCCCTGATAAAAAAAGGTTAGTAATTCTTTTTGATGGTCTGTCAATCCAGTGTATTTCTTTTCAAGTTGAATCAAATAATCAAACACGGAACCATGCTCCTGTTCAATATGTTGGATAACTGCTTTTTTTGCTTCGTATAATACGCCGTCTATTGGATAAATTATTCCATCTTCAAAATGTTCATTACATAGCACACATACATAGCTGCCGATATTATCAGCATAAGAATAACCTTTTGAAAGATCATCAACTGTGGTATCCCAAAAATGATTTTCATGTGACATACTAAACCACCCTTTTATTTGTCTACTTATTTACAAACATTATATAATAACGTCCATTATTATTCAATGATTTCTAGACTGGAGAATAGAGATTAATAAAGCAAAAATCAAAATATAATGCCTGTTTTAAATAATTATAAGCATGAAGCTCCTTTTTATTTTTATATAAAAGTCTGGAGAAAGACATGGACAATAATAAGAAAATGTTCAAATAAATTCCTTCATGGAAAGAGTAAAGGATAAAAAATAACTTGTAATTATTCTTTTGTTAGATATACTTAAAATAACATATTTGATGGAGGTTAAATATTATGAAAAATGTATCTGATAATTATTATGTAGAACAATCCGATGTATTTGAATTACTCGCGCTCATGTTCCGTTTAAATAATTATGAATACATGCAATCAGAAAAGCATCGCAAAAAAGAAAGCTTTAACCATTTTATACAGGATTCATTTTCTTTACTATCTGATGAAACAAAAAAGGAACTAGATTGCTTTTTTCATAAGGATAGTTTTTTTGGATTAACATTTGTTCAGCTTCTTTATCAGCATAATAAATGGCATGATATACCATCCTTTTTAAGTTTTTTGGCGCAATTGGAATTTGAAGAAATCATTTCAGCGTTTTTGACCAGCGGTTACTCGTCACCAGAAAGAGTAGAGGATTATACGGATAGGCAGGAAGTATTTTCGCATATTCAGTCCTCTGTATTACCTTTTTCTGAACAGGCAAAGTTATTTTATTTATATTTTGATAAAGAAAATACCAAGCAACGTTTTTTAAAGGTTGTTGAAGAAATTAACGAGAAGATATATCAGCCTTCCATAAAGAAAATAAACGCTTATCATGAAGACAGTATTCATAAATTATCGGGAATGAACAGAAAGCAAATATACAAAATAACTAATCCGCATTTTGATTCTTTTGAAGCAAATGAGCCAAATAAAATTATACTAGCTCCGTCTTATTTTTATTATAACAGCTCTTTATTTTCTTATAGCTCCGAGAGTGATATAGCTATTTATCTCATTGGTACAGAGATTATTGAACAGACGATGGATGAAAGCAGGGAAGAGGATAAGGTGATTGATCTGGCAAAAGCTCTTTCTGATCGGACAAAAATTAAAATTATAAAGGAACTAAATCGACAGCCGCGATATGGCTTTGAACTGGCAAAGCAATTGAATCTATCCAGTCCGACTATTTCGCATCATATCTCAAAATTATCTGATTTAGGTTTAATCACGGCGAAAAGATATGAAAATAAAATTTTCTATCAGGCAAATCAAAAGCTGATTGAGGAAGCATTAAAAAGTATGTCCGACATGTTGATACAGAAAGAGAGGTAAGGCGAGTGAGAGCATTATTTGCAAATCGTAATTATATGCTGCTGTGGGCCGGATTATCTGTTTCAAGGTTTGGATACCGTTTTTTTAATCTAGCTGTCCTTTGGTTTGTAATGCAGGGGACTGGGTCTGCATTATCTCTTGGTATGACCGTGCTTTGCTTTACAGTGCCAACTATTATTATAGAACCCTTAGCGGGAGTTGCAGCCGATCGTTTTGACAGAAAGAAAATTATGGTATTTTCCGATATTTTTACTGGAAGTACGATGCTGGTTATTGCGGTATTGATGATAAACGGGTCGTTATCACTCCCTTTATTATATGTTTTATTAGTCTGTTCAGCTGCTTCCATGGCTTTATTCAACCCTTCCGCAAATTCAAGTATACCTTTACTAGTTGAAGAAGAGCATCTGACAAAAGCGAATTCCTTAAACCAGCTCAGTACACAAGGAAGTAATATCTTAGGGCCAGCACTTTCAGGGATATTGATTGGATTCGTTGGAAATATTGGCTTTCTATTAATTATCAGCGGTGCTGCATTTGTCATATCAGCAATAACAGAATCATGGATAAAGGTTCCGCGTATGAATAACCATAAAAAAGATGGGAAACAATCATTTGTCTACGAAATGCTGGATGGGTTCCAATATGTGAAGAAAGACAGGGAGTTATTATTTCTGGTTATTGTCGGCGGAATTATTATTAACTTTTTCTTAGCACCACTGACAATATTTTTCACATATATGAGTGATTATATTTTTGATGTTGGGGCATCCGGTTTAGGGTTTATTAATTCTGTTCTGGCTACAGGCGCAATGTTTGGGTCACTAATGATTATGTTTAATGTATTTAAAAATAAATACAGAATGGCAGTGGCAGGCTTGCTGCTTGAAGGTATTGCACTGCTTATTATGGGAATTACATTAAGTTATTATGCTACAGTTGCTGCGGCTGGTTTATTAGGGTTGGGAGTCTGCTTTGCCAGCGTGGGCTTAAATACCATGTACCAAACTATGATTCCGAAAGAGATGATGGGAAGAGTATTGAGCTTAGTTTCTATGATGTTAGGTGCTTCCGTTCCATTGGGGCAATTATTTGGTTCGTTGATTATAGAACATTATTCGATGACTGCGATTTTAATGATATTTGGTGCTATTGTGAGTCTCTCTTCGTTATCGCTAATTCGGATAGTCAGGGTAGAGAATAAAGAAGAGATTATTGCAGAAAAAGAAGTACAATAATTTTTTTTAATTGAAATATTTCTACTTATTGTCTCTATAATATATCGTCAGTATCTTCTACGGGATGAAACAGAAAGAATGATGGTTTAGAATAGTGATAAATTAATTAAAAAGCTGGTGAACCAATGGATCAAAACGTTGAGCTGGAATTGGAGATAGAAAAGAAGAAATTTTTAAGGAAGCTAGGTTACCTGGCATGGGGGTTATTGTTAATATTTGGACCTTTTATTTCGGTTGCTGCTGTATTATTTTACTAAATAAATTTTAAAGAGGATACGCTTTTAACCAGTACTTCCCCAAAACAAATACGATTGAAATTGTTGAAAAAGGAGAGGCGTTCTTTTTAAACCACATACTATTAGAATAAAGTATGATAGAGAAAATATAGATATCGAAGTAAATAACGGTTTGAAATCATTGAATGAATCAGATGTGAGTATTCGCTGGATAAGAGAAAATAAAGCTGAAATTACTCTGGGTGGAGAAGGACGGTCACCTGAAATAGTTATATTTTATGCGGAAGCTTCTCCACATTTTGTAGTGAAAGAAACAGATGAGGAATAAGGTGAAAAAGTAATATAGTAAATAATAATCAATGATAATGTTTTTATATTGAATAATTATCTTCACTAATTTATCATAAAGGTATTAAAAGGAAGAGAATAAAGGGGAGGTATCAGGATGATAGAATCTAGAAATCCCAAAAATGTACATAAACCATTGGCTCCGTATAGTCATCAAATCGAAGCTTCAGGGGATATCCGATGGTTAACCTTATCAGGACAGCTGGGAATGGATTTGGAAGGAAAGGTCCCGGAAGATTCAGTTGAACAATTAAAAATGGCTTTTGAAAACATCCGTATCAATTTACTGGAAGCGGATATGGACGTAAAAAATTTGATAAAGCTGGTGTTTTACATTGTTGGAGAAATGGACGCGGACAGAAGAAGAGAAGTAATAGGCGAATTTTTAGGTGAGCATTTACCATGTACTACAATGGTTTTTGTAGCTGGATTAGCCGGTCCGCAATTTAAAGTAGAGATAGATGCATGGGCATGTAAAGAGAATACATAAACATCTAATTAGGTATTATAACTGATTTGATTTTTATAATGTTTTTATTACTCAGTTTAAATTTACAGAATAATAAAAAAGACGTAAAAATATAAGATGATAATTAATTCAGTTTTACATGTAAAGAATAATCTTGTAATTATAAGGAGCTAAATAAAATGGATCGTCCAATCTAATATTCTCTCTGTTCAAATATTTAACCAATATTAAACAGGGAGAAACGGTTAAACGGAAGAGAATGTGAGTCCTTGAAGCAATGTTTCTCCCATATAGAGGAGAGAATTAAATTGAAGACGGTGCTTATTAATAGAAATTTCAGATGTATGTGGGGATCAGAGCTTCTTTCTATCTTAAATAGCAGATTTAGAGAATTAGTGATTCCATTGGTTGTGTTGGGATTAACCAGTTCACCGCTAATTACAGCACTTGTGGCTTTATCACAGCAACTAGGTACAATTTTATTTGCTATACCCATTGGAACATGGGTGGAAAATAAGAATAAGATCAGGGTAGCAGGGATTTGTCATTTTCTATATGGTGCAGGGATCTTTATACTTGCTTTTCTGATAGCAACCAATAATGTAAGTGCAGTTATTATTGCTTCATTATTATTTGTAATGGGATTACTTGCATTAATCAGCAGAACAGCGTTTACTACAATGATTCCTGCTATTGCGGGCAGAGAGAACTTATTGAGAGCACATACAAATATCGAAGCTGCTGATGCTATTGCCACTGTAATCGGTCCTGCATTGGGCGGGGTGTTATTAGCAAAAACAGATTCAGTATTAACATTGATTATTTGTGCAGCTTTATCCCTTTTGTCTGCTTTATTTATTGCTTTTATTCGTAATGAGGCAGATTTTATAAAAGTAGACAAGAAAGAATCGGAAACAAATAAATTGAAAGTGTTTTTAGGGAAATCATTAGAAGGCTTAAAGATTTTGGTAGATAATCCACAGCAGCTGATCAGCACATTGGTAATGTGTATATTGGGTTTTATAACTGTATTTATTACATTAACCATTATTTTTTATGCCCAAATAACGATGGAGCTGTCAGAAGGGCTAATTGGTATTTTGCTATCAAGTGCCGGTGTGGGTAATATTATAGGTATTTTTTTGATAAATAAATTTAAAAATAATAATTGGATTATGCTGATGGGTTTATTAATGGTTATCTCCGGAATAGGTATATTAATAATTGCAGCAACAAATGCTTTCCTTATAATGTGTATAGGAATGGCGGTTTTTGATTGTGCTCTCTCTATGGCATTTATTGTACAGGGAGCTGTGCATCAGGGAATTACTCCAAACGAATTTTTATCCAGAGTCAGGAGCTCAACCTATGTTATCGGAGGTATATTCACGATGCTTGGCACTTTTTTAGCTGGAGCTATCCCGGAGTTACTTAATGGGGAAATTGCATTGATAATAGGCGCTTTTATCCTTTTAATCCCGGCTTTCATACTGATCAGCTCCAGAAAATTTGGTGTGAGTTTGAGCAAGGTTGAGCCCATTTACAAGAAAAGAAAAGTGTAAGCAACATAGCATATTAGGGTTCTCGATGAAAATTACTCATCGAGAATTTTAATATAATTATTGGAGGAATTTATCATGAGATCTGTAGAAGTATTTCATTATGATGCGTTCAGTAAAGAACCTCATAAAGGAAATCCGGCTGGAGTAGTTCTAGATGGAGATAAATTAACAGAGGATCAAATGCAGGAAATTGCGTTTAAGGTAGGATTTAATGAAACAGCCTTTCCGGTTATGTCTGAAGCAGCAGACCTTGGCATACGTTTTTTTACACCAGGGCATGAAATGAACTTATGCGGGCATGCGACGATGGCAACGGTGTATGTGTTAAAAACAAAGGGATTGTTAGGAGAAAAAACAGAGCTGACGATCGAAACAAGAGCAGGGATTTTACCTGTAAAGCTTCATTCAACTGCCAATAAAGAAATAATAATAACAATGAACCAGGCAGCGCCAATATTTGAAGCATTTCATGGTTCAAAAAGAGATTTAGCTCATTCTATAGGGTTAGAAGAAGCCGATATCCATGACACCTTACCAATTTTATACGGAAGTACAGGGACTTGGACGCTGTTAGTCCCAATAAAACACCTAGAGGCTTTTCGTAGAATGAAACCCCAAAATGAAGATTTTCCTTCTATATTAAAAGAAATACCTAAGTCATCTGTTCATCCATTTAGTTTAGAAACTTATGATGAAGAGGCTGACATGCATGCCCGGCACTTTTCCTCTCCCTATTCAGGAACTGTTGAGGATGCAGTAACTGGTACTGCGTCAGGGGTTATGGGTGCTTATTATGCTGAATATATAAGAAAGGATAGAAAAGAAGCTTTGAAGCTTGTGGTTGAGCAGGGGAATGAAATTGGCAAGAATGGCAGAGTAGGTGTCCAGGTTTCTGAGAACGGTGAGTTATATAATGTTCAAATTACAGGAAGTGCTGTTTTTGTTAACGAGTTAAATATTATGATAAATGATTAAAGAATCCCAGTGGATAGCAGCTCAATAAATGGGTCAGAAATGATTAGGGTCAAAGGAGAAATAACGTGCAAATTAAAGTATCTCAACAATTACCTAAAGACAAAATTAATACCTTTTTTATAAAGCAATGGGGAAGTCCTGAAATGGTTATTTCCAGCGGTGTTTTTGATTGTACCACCTTGGAAGGATATGCAGTGTTAAATAAAAACAGTGAGATAATCGGTTATATCTCATATGTTATAACGGATAGTGAGTGTGAAATAATCTCTTTAGACAGCATAGAAGAGGGCAAAGGAATTGGAACAGCTTTAATTCAGGCTGTAGAGCATATGGCGAAGGAAAGAAGCTGTCAGAAAATCAAACTTATTACTACAAATGATAATTTACATGCATTAAAATTTTATCAGAAGCGTGGATATTGTTTAAGCGCCCTACTTAAAGGAGCAGTGGACAGAGCAAGAGAACGCAAGCCGGAAATACCGCAATTGGGGAATGATGGAATTCCGATTCGGGATGAAATTCTTTTGTCTAAATGGTTGATTTAAAAAGCTGTCATCATAGGATAAGGAGTTGAAAAAATGGAGCACAAAATTGATATTTGTTTAGAAAAAGACAACAAATTCACCGATTTTTTACACCAGAAGATTAAAGATTATAATAATAAGCACTCCCCCCATCATAGACGAATAAGAGAAAAAGAAGCAATACGCCCAATAAATATTATTGTTTCTGATAACGATAATAATTGGATTGGCGGTTTAAGTGCAGAGGTTTACTGGGGATGGCTGGAGGTTGATTATTTTTGGATTTGTGAAAAGCATAGAGGTAAAGGCTTAGGAAGGAGAATTCTTATTGAAGCGGAGATGGTTGGTAAAGAAAAAGGGGCAACGAAGGCTTTGCTAACAACTTTTGAATTTCAGGCCCGTTCCTTTTATGAAATGAATGGATATCAGGTTGCCGGTGAGATAGAAGGATATCCGCCTGGAAGCAATTACTGCATGATGGTGAAATCATTACTTTAAAACCACCCTTTGATCAGGAGGAGATTATCTTGAAAAAGGTCATTGAATTACCAGAAAAATTTAATTTCAAAGCTGCAACTACAGATCATGGCTGGTATATGCTGCCTCCCTTTCACAGTAATGATGATATGAGTGCTTTGAACAGAGTGGAAAAATTATCAACTGGTAAGATCGTTATGCTTCACATCAAACAAGATAATGCTAAATTAATTATTGAAATAGAGGACAAGAAGACCTTAACAAATAAAGAAAGTGAGGAGATAATTCGTAAAATCAGCTGGATGTACCGGCTGGATGAGGATTATAGTGCCTTTTATAAAATGTGCGCAGATAACAAGGACATGCAGGAAATCGTAACAGAAAATAGAGGCAGACTATTACGATCACCGAGTATATTTGAAGATATTGTAAAGACAATCCTCACAACCAATACTACCTGGAGCCGGACGATTTCCATGACAACTAATTTTGTAACACTTTTAGGAGAAAGATATTCGGACGATTCAGGATTATTTACGTTTCCCACACCTGAAGCAGTTTTAAAAAAAGATAGGGACTTTTTAAATCAAACTGTCAAATTAGGATATAGAAGTGACTATATTTATGAGCTTGCATTAAATATAGTAAATGGCGTCTATGATTTAGATGTACTAAAAAATCCGGAAATTTCAACAGAGGACGTTGTGCTTAAAATGAAAAAAATTAAAGGGGTAGGACCATATGCGCTCAGTAATATTCTAATGCTGTTGGGAAGGTATGACTATCTACCTGTAGACAGCGAATTTAAGAAGCATGTAAAAAATAAATATTTCTCAGGTGAGCTTCCTCCTAATGCACAGCTGCATCAATTATATAAAGAGTGGGGAGAGTATAAATTCTTGGCTTATTGGTTTGACAGGTAATCTTCATATGCAGGGAACGCTGGAGCAAAAATGGAGCAGGGAGTTTAATCTATGATGTTTTTTCACGCTGGACATTATTTCAAGGTATTATAATTATTTCTTTGGCAGGGCTTGCCTTTATAGCGGATTTGTTTAAGACAGAAATTGCCATACCTGCTTCTGAAAGTATGGAAGCAAATGGATCTGAGGTGATGACATTTTTGTTTATAATAGCTGTAATTGGTTTGCTAAGCCTGTTAATGTATTTCCAAACGAAGAAAAGTCACACATTTTTAAAGCAACCGTTATGGGATAAAATGTACATCCTGATGCCCGTTTTATTTGCTATATCTTTTTATTTTGATATTCTTTTTGATAGATTCAGTAAGTAATATAAGTAAGTAATATAATAGAAAGTCACCGTTGGCTGCTATATATCTTGTTTTATTATATGCTATTTTTAATAAATTTAGTGGTGTTGGCATTTATCTATAAATTAAAAAAGAATACAATCCCAAATGAAAATAAAATCATGTTTTCTTTTATTTGGACTACATTAATTCTCTTTGTAATTTATTTTCTGCTGTAATTTTTATATATACTGCTCTTGTGCAGAACCGGAATAGATTTTTTGAACCCTGCCTTTAAATCTTATAAAATAAGCAAAAAACCATTTAACGTTTTAATGCCAAATGGTTTTTCCTTATTTTATAAAAGCTTATTCGTACTTACGAGGATAATACAAATACATAAAACCTCTATTGCCTGCTCTACTTCCTCTAACGTTGGGAAGGATGGTGCAATGCGAATATTTCTGTCGCGCGGATCGTTTCCATATGGAAAGGCTGCTCCAGCTCCGGTTAATGTTACTCCGGCCTCTTTGGCAAGCCTGATTACTTCAGAAGCGCAGCCATCCATGGTATTCAGGCTGATGAAATAGCCGCCCTCAGGCTCTGTCCATGTAGCAACACCATAGGAATCTAATTTGGAATGGAGTATATTTAATACTGCATCGAATTTAGGTTTCATAATATCCGCATGCTTCTTCATATGTGCCAGGATATTATCATAGTTTTTAAAAAAGCGGACATGGCGCAGCTGATTTACTTTATCGGGACCGATTGTCTGTACGCTAAGCTGTTCCTTAATAAAATTAATATTTTCCTTGCTTGCCGCTACTACTGCGACCCCAGCTCCAGGGAAAGTGATTTTCGAAGTGGATGCAAACATAAATACTCTGTTCGGGTTGCCATGTTTTTTACATGCTTCCAAAATATTTTTTAGTCTTGGAGAATAATCGGTTAAGTCATGTACAACATAAGCATTATCCCAAAAAATCTTAAAATCATTTGCTTTGGTCTCCATTTTAGCTAAACGCTCCACAACATCATCGCTGTATGTAACACCATCAGGATTACTGTATTTGGGAACACTCCACATACCTTTGATGGACGCATCATTTCGGACAAGTTCCTCCACTTTATCCATATCCGGACCATCTTCCAGCATATCGACGGAGATCATTTCGATATCGTACTGTTCACAAATCGTAAAATGTCTATCATAACCAGGGACCGGACAGATAAATTTAATTTTATCCTCTTTGCCCCAAGGAGCTTCACTATCGACAACACCTTTAATCAATGCTTTTGAAATAAGATCATGCATGATATTCAGGCTGGCATTGCCTCCGATTAGAATCTCTTCTGTATCTACTCCAAGCATATCCTTAAACAATGCTTTTGCTTCCGGTATCCCATCAACCAGCCCGTAATTCAGAACAGAAAGATGATCACCGATATTTTCAGAATTCACACTGTCTAATAGTTTCAATGATAATTTCAGCTGTTCAGCGCTAGGCTTTCCTCTGGCCATATTTAAAGCCAGGTTCTGTTTTTTTATAGATTCAAATTCTTGCTTTGTTTTATTATAAAGATTTTGCAGACTGGAATGATCCATCTGTTTTAACTCGCTCATTTTATCCCTCCGCAGTACTTACCTTGATTTTGTCTCTTGTTATTATTTTATTGCATTCAATGGGAATTGCAAAGGGGAAATGCGGAAAGTCGCAAATTTGTCAGTTAAGATATTTTTTCTTCAAATAATTGGATAATTGAAACGTTTGCAGGCTTTAATTCGTAAGCTAATATAACAATATAAAAAGGGAGAACTGAAATCCATGAATGAATGGTGGAGAAAGAAAAAGTCAAAAACAAGAAAAAGCAGAAAGAATAAAGGGGATTATACAACAAGAGATTTTCTGTTCGATATTTTCTTTTGGATTCCCGAAATCATCATATTTCCAATACGTCTTCTTTTTTGGTCCTTCAGAGGTTTGTTTCGATGGATAACTGAGGTGTTCTAATAAGAATGGCAGCCTGTTTGGGAGATATATAGAAAATACAGCTATAAAAGCAGGATAAATGTTAAATATGGAGAATTATGTATATAGGCAGGTGTTCAGATTTATACATATAACATCATTTTCCTGCAGCACTATTACTGACAGAAAATGAAAAATAGGGGCCATTTTATGGGAAATATAATTGGAATATCATGGATGTTTAAATTAAAGCTGGCATTGCATCTTCTAATTACTGTCACAGGATTTATCAGTGTGATTTTACGTGTTTTGTAATCTCCTGACCTTTGGGTCTCTTTAACTAAATTCACCTTTCAAGCAAATTTGAAAGTTTCAATAACCTTCTTATGAAGCGGTCTTGTCCTGTTTTTTTAGGAAGAAGCAGACTCCGTTTTTGGATTTTTTCAAAAATGCTTCTGTTATTTATATGTTCTTTTGTATTTTTACATATCATTTTCTTCTCGCCAGTGGCGGTCAATATGCTGGAATCTGGGTTATCACAAATTTTACGTTTCATTTTTTTATTCCTTTAGCCGTTATTATTAATTGGTTTCTTTTTGAATCGAAGAAAATGTGCAGTTATAAGTGTATTTTTTATTGGATGGTCTATCCAGTTCTTTATTGTATTATTTCAATTGTGAGGGGATATTCGATGGTTTTTATCCTTATTTCTTTTTAAATCCAAATGAGGAAATTCCGTCTGGTGTTGGCAGTTACTCGAATGATGCGGCCTTTATTGCTGTTTTTCTATTTGTTTATATCATGCTGAGTTTTTTATTAATTATATTAAACCGAATATTAATGAGTGGGGATAATAAAAAAGATATATTTGATAGTTAATAAAAATAAGGAAAGGGGGTCACGTATATGGCCGGTAATATACTCATCAGTAATTTGACATTTAAATATCCATCCATGATTCATCCTTTATTTGAAAATATAACAGTGAATATTGATGAAAATTGGAAGCTGGGGCTGCTTGGGAGGAATGGTCGCGGCAAAACGACTTTCTTTAAAATCCTTTTAGGAGATCTGGATTACGATGGGAATGTTCAATCCTCATTTATATTTAAGTACTTCCCAATATTTCCTGCTCCAGATAATCATCTTACTGCCGAAGAAGTATTGCTTAAGGAAAATTCAATGATTGAACGCTGGGAATTGGAGTTGGAGTTATCCTATATGGATTTACCTGCGGAAGTGCTGGACAGAGATTTCTATGTTTTAAGCGGCGGTGAACAGACAAAAATTTTATTAATAGAGTTATTCCTCAATGTGGATACTTTCCCGCTGATAGATGAACCGACAAATAATTTAGATGTTCATGGAAGGAAGGTTGTCGGGGATTACCTGAATCGGAAGAAGGGCTTTATCGTCGTCAGTCATGATCAGCATTTTCTCAATCAGTTTGTTGACCACACTATGGCAATTAACAAAGAAAGCATTGATGTAGTAAAAGGTGATATCAATACATGGGCCTATGAGAAAAAGAATGCTGATGAACTTGCTGAAGAAAAAAATCATAAACTTCATCATGAGATTAATAGACTGGAAACTGTTTCAAAAAGAGTTGGCTCATGGGGACATTTGAGAGAGGATAGTTCCAAAGACGCCGCCAGCAGAAGATTAGCAGCAAAACAGATGAAGCGCTCCAAGGCAATTAAAAAAAGAACAGAAGAAAAGATAGTGGAAAAACAAGCTCTGATTCATAATATTGAAACTGTGGAAGCATTAAAAATGCGGGTTGATCAACCTCATAAACAAGTCTTCTTACTTCGGAATTTTTCTATTTTACAGAATGGAAGGAGCTTGTTTGAACCGGTCAATATAGATGTCTATCCCTCTGAACGCTTATTTATTACAGGAAAAAATGGGGCAGGAAAAACATCCCTGCTGAATTTTATACTTGGGAATGGTCAGTTTGAATTCATAGGAGATTATCAAATCAGACTGCCGGATAAAATCTCTCTCCTGCAGCAGCAAAATCAGCTTAACGAGGATCATGCCTCTATCCTTCAACAACTAACAGCAGAGGAAAAACAATCTTATCTGCATTTGCTGCGGCAGTTAGGTTCCAAACGATCCAGTTTTGCTGATCGTTCAAGTGAGCATTGGAGCTCGGGGGAGCAGAAGAAAGTATTTTTGGCAAATGCGTTGTTAGGTAACCATTCCTTATTTGTATGGGATGAAGTGACAAATTATTTAGATATGATGGTGATTGATCAATTAATTGCAGCAATAAATAAATATAAACCGACAATGATCGGCGTAGATCATAATGAGCATTTTGTAGATTCTGTTGCTACGAAGACGCTGGAGCTGATTAAGAGAGGTTGATTAGTGGGAGTGGTATTTTTTGGTTTATAAATGAAAAATAGATATTTACATATGTACGATTAAGCTCAAACAAGAAAAGGAACAGGTGATATAGATGATGAAAATATGGTGGGCAACAAATGTGTTTTGGTTAATATTTTTTACAGGGGCTTCAATTGTTATAAGAGTTAGAAATGTGGATGGAGCAGGAATAGCGCAGACTCCAGAATTAAAAATGCTGGCGTTTATTATTTTGGGAGGTTTTTTCATCGTTGTCTTAATTGGGCAGCTGCTATTCCTCTATTTTGTCAGAAAACGAAAAGCAGTTTAGTTATTGCGTTTTTATTCTGAATATTATTTCTATAAGATTACTCTAACGGAAGTTCAGGCTGGATCACAATAAGGAATCCGGCCTTCATTTATCATAAAATAGCAGCTATTGGAGGAAAAAACATGGTCCGCTTAAATGCTTTTAAATTATATCGAATCGTGTCTTCCATCATTTTAGAAAATGAAAGAATTCTTTTAGTGCAAAACAAAGATGAATATGCTAACTATATCTGGAGCCTACCCGGCGGCCAAATTGAAGCAGGAGAAACGATTAAAGAAGCATTGTCGAGAGAAGTGTATGAGGAAACAGGATTAAGCGTAACAAATTTTGAAATAGCTTATATCCACGAAAGCTATATACCTGAACATGCTGCTCAGAGCTTAGTCACCGTTTGTAATGTATCCGTTAAGCATCAGGAACAACTTAAAATAAATGATCCAGATGGTGAAATTACAGATATAAAATGGGTTCCTCTTACAGAGATTGAAAATTACATAAAAAATACAGGTGTGTCCGCTCCATTAACAGAATGGCTGAAAACTAAATGTACTTGTTTTTATAGGTTAGATAAGGATTTAGTCTGGAATGATACGAATAAATAAAACAACCTGATAAGGCAAGTGTTCAATTCTATCTTAATCAATCACTGTCGATTTTTTCGTTGGATATAAAAAAGCCATTTCATCAAATGAAACGGCATATTCCGTAATCAGTTATCTATTATATGATGAACTTTAATTTTATGCCAAATAGCTTTCCAATTCTTTTTGATAATCCGCTCCTCGTAAATTGCAGCAAGTTCTTTTGTTTCGATAAAGAAGGGAGTCGGTTTCAATTCTAAATTAATGACATCATCTATTCCACAAGGAGAAGTAAGAACCAAATTATGATCCTTGTCCAGCTTGACTCCCAGAGCAGTTGCAGTTTCTGGAAACTTTGAAATAGCATCCTCCGAAGAAGTATAGGGAGGAAGATTATTAAGGACGTGCATTCTTGCCTCATTTTTAACAGACCAAGGTATATTAGGAATGATGCTTATCAGCTTATTCTCTAATTCCTTTTCAAAATTCTCATTAATGTTTGTGTTATCAAAGTAGATAACATCAACATCTGGGGTCTCCGTTCTTTCATTAAACCCGTGCAATGTGTCCCAGATTTTTGAACGTATAAATCCTGCACATATCCACCAGTCAGGTAAATTCAAAGTACTTGCAGCCTTTATAATCTCCATCATCTTTTCGTCGCTTTGGATTAGCTTTATTACATCTTCTTTATTCTTTAACATCTTTAAGTTACCACCTCTTAATAATAGAACGTATATTCTTATTTTAACATATCAAAGTGAAAAGGAGGAATATTCCATTAAGATTGTCAATTAAACTTAATATCTAAAAGCAACAAAGCATACGAAAAGAGCCTAATCATAAAAAGCAGTTAGTAGATTAAAGAAATAAAGAAATAATCGACCTTATTTATGAAAGGAAGCGAAGAGTAATGATAAATCCAATTATTCTGGAACAAATAAAATCATTATATACAGAAAATATAGAGGCTCTTGAATTACTTGGAGGCTTTCATAATAATGTATTTCTCAGCCGTAATCAGAAGATGGTTATAAAAATATTGGACACGAAAGCATATAAAAAAATTAATTTACTCAATGAACAGGAAATAATAGAAATAATGCTTCTGCATGGAATAAAAACCCCCAGTCTTATCCCTTCAAAAAATGACACGCTTATAGAACAAATCAATGGGGAAGAGAAAAAATTTTATTTGATGACATATACATATATTGATGGGGAGGTTCTGTCTCCTGATTTGAAAGAAAATCATGTAATAAAAGCCTGGGGGAAGCTGCTTGGTAAAATGCATGAAATAACCAAATTAAATCGTCATAAAATGGAGCAGAATTATTTAGGGTGGGACCACGATATAAAAAGGGAAGACTTTGCAAAAGGCCACGGTAAAATAATAGAAGAGAAGTGGCAGAAATATATGGACGAGTTTGTTGCTCTCCCGAAGGATAAAAACAATTATGGAATTGTACACCATGATCTCCATAATGAAAACATCATGATTGCAAATAAAGCGATGTATGTTTTAGATTTTGGTGATGTCCGCAGAAGCTGGTATGCTTATGATACTGCGATTCCAATCTTTCATTTTATGGAAAATAATAGACAGCTTGGCAGGTTAGAACAGCTGGAACTCTATCGACATTTTACAAAGTTATTTTTGGAAGGTTATACAGAGGAAACAGCTTTGTCTGAGGAGCAATTGCATTTAATTCCCCGTTTTTTGGAATACAGACTCTTATATTCTTATTTATTTTTTAAGAATTCTTTTCAGGGAAGAGAAATGGGCACAAAAGTTAAAAATCATTTGGAAAAAATGCGGTTTCGGATTGAAAATGATGTGCCTTTTATTCCTGGAGATAAGAGATAACTTTAACAATACATATAAGAAGAAGGGTGATTTAAAATGAAGGCGTACGAGAATAAACAGGCTCTAATTGATGAAATTACAAAAAGAGCCGATCTATTTATCAGTGAATTTGATGCAATTAATACCGCAGATAAAGATGATACCGTAAGCGAAGTCGATAGAACACCCGCACAAATGATTGCCTATCAACTAGGCTGGATGAATTTAATCTTATCCTGGGAGCAGGATAACCAGGAAGGAAAGGATGTTATCACACCGACTCCAGAATATAAATGGAATAACCTCGGAGGTCTCTATCAAAGCTTTTATGGTCAGTATGCTGTTGATTCGCTGGAAATGCTGATTGAGAAGTTCAACCATGATGTTGATCGCATCATCCAATTAGTAGAAAGCTATCATGATAAAGAAATATTTGAACAGGGAGGCAGACAATGGGCAACGACTACACCTTCCAGCTGGCCGATTTGGAAATGGATTCATATTAATACAGTCGCGCCATTCAAGTCATTTCGGACAAAAATTAGAAAGTGGAAAAAGGTTCGGGGAGTATAAATAGATTAATTATATAAATTAAAAATAGACTATTAAAACACATTTAAATTTAAATGTGTTTTAATATGAAAAATTACTCTTGACATTCAAGTTACTTTAACGTTTATGCTGATAGATAGAGAGGGCGACAGGAGGAAAGCATGTTGATGACAATACAGGCATTTTCAATGAAAACTGGAATTCCCAAAAGCACACTTCGCTTTTATGAAGAAAAGCATCTGCTGACATCAGTGCGGCAGGATTATAGTAACTATCGCATGTATGCAGAGAATCAGGTCCCTCTTGCCAAGATGATTGCAAGCTTGCGGACAGCGAAGGTTCCTATTCATGATATCCAGCTCTACTTAAAAGCGGATGAAAACAGGCAGAAGCAGATGAAGCAGAAATGGATTCAGACAATAAAAGAAAACCAGAGACAGCTGGAAATCAGTCTCCGCTATTTAGAAAGTGATTATGGAGAAGAGGAGATTTATATGTTTGAAAAACCTGCAGAGAAGGTTATCTGGTTTGAGGCGGAAGCTTCTCCAGGACAATTTAGCGGGGAATTTGAGTTAAGACGCAAACAGATGAAGCAGCATCATATTCCAATTAAGAATACGTACTTACGGTATTTGTCCGGAAGCAGCAAGCAAATCAATGCAGAAATTGGCTTTGGTGTACCAGCTAATATAAATACAGCCCCTGTTCCAGAAGCTTTTTCAGAAGAAATGAGGAGGAGCTTCTGTATTGGCCTTGCTTTCAAAGAGGATTTTTCCAAAATAGAAGCCGCTTACCGCAAATTAATTCAATATTGTATGACAAATAACTGGGCTCCGGCCGGTTCTATTTTTGAATGGTATCGCGGTGATCAGATGGACGAAGCGGATATCATTATACCCGTCACATATATAGGAGGGAAGCCATGAGTCAAAGAAAAAATTTACAGGTGGAAGTTGTTGAATTAAAAGGCTCTGCTTATGATATAGGAGTGAAACAGGGCGTTGCACTAAAATTACATCCAAAATGGAGACAACAGGAAGAATTACAGATAAATGAAGATATGGCAGAAGCAAGGAAGCAGATAGAGAAAATTTCCCCAACTCTTTTGAAAGAGATAGAAGGTCTGGCTGCAGGGATGGGGATCAATATAAATACCGCAATAAAGCTGTTTGGAGGCTATAATATGCAGATGCCTTCTATGGGTTGTACGACACTGGCCAATGATTCCTTCTATGTAAGAAATTATGATTTCAATGATGAATTATATGACGCCAGACTTGTCCTAATCAGACCGGACAACGGATACGCAAGCATCGGGTTCAGTCAGCAGATTACAGGCAGACTGGATGGCATGAATGAGAAGGGGCTTGTTATTGGGTTGCATTTGGTAAATGAAAGGATCGGCCAAGAAGGGTTTTTGGCAACAGCAGTTTGCCGCCTTGTTCTGGAGCATTGCGCTGTTACAGGTGAAGCAGTGTCGTTTATTAAACAAATTCCTCATCAATATTGTGTTAATTTTTCTATAATGGATAAGGAAGGAAATAACGCCATTGTGGAAGCATCGCCTGAAAAACAGATTGTTCGTAAAAATGCGCAGATTATTTGTACAAATCATTTTGAATCTGAGCAGCTAAACAGGAAAAATAGAGCAGTCATTAGTGGATCATTAGAACGGAAAAAATATTTATCAGTACTAGAAAAAGAAAAGCTGACGCCAGACTCTGCTTATTATATTTTTAACAGGGAACACTCACCATTGTTTTTCAAACACTATAAAGAATTTTTTGGTACATTGCATACAGTTGTTTATTGCCCAAAAGATTTAAATGTAATGATTGGTATTGGTGGAGATTGTGCTCCTTATGAATTTTCCTTTACTGAATGGCTCAAAGGAAAAGAAAAACTGCCTGGCATGCTTGAAGGGAAGATAATAAGTTAAGCAAGCATTCCTGCCGGCGTCAGAAATCAATAATGATACATCCTGAATTTTCAATATCTGATATAATAAGTATATTACTTTGAAAGGTTGTGTTGCGAATGAAAAATATGAATAACTTCCATCAAATATATGCAGGTGAAGCAAAATAATAGATCACAAATATTTTGCTTCGACACGTAAGGAGGAGCAAATTTTTGAAAGAGATATTTGAAAATAACTTTGAGAAATATGAAAACCCTGAGAAATATGATGAAATGTATAGTAAATATCAAGATGATTTACTATATTTAATGGATTATGCAAGTGGAATGCATGAACCTATCATTGATCTTGCTTGCGGCACAGGCAGATTAACGATACCTATGGCTAAAAGTGGATTAAACATGACAGGAGTAGATTTGCATGCTGGTATGCTGAGCAGGGCAAAGCAAAAAGCAGATGATGAACAGATAAATATTATTTTTGAACAGCAAGATTGTACGGAATTAGATTTAGCTTATAAATCACCATTGGTTTTTATGACTGGTAATTCGTTTCAACATTTTTTAACAAATGAAAGCCAAGATGCGTTATTACATTCAGTGAAAAAACATTTATTAACGGGTGGACAATTTATATTTGATACACGAAATCCAAATATAGAGGAGTTGTCTGTTCCCGGGGAATTTGAGGAATCTTATATAAATAACGAAAATCAAACTATAATCGAAAAGAGCCGTGAAGAGTACAATCATGAAACTCAAATTTTGAATTGCACAACGCACACTGAATTTTTTGAAAATGAGCAATTAATTCATGCGGCAAGTGATTCCATTTCACTGCGTTATGTTTATCCAATGGAGCTGTATCGCCTATTAGACTCACATGGTTTTGAATTAATAAACTTATATGGTTCCTGGAAAAAAGATACTTTTGTGAAAGATAGCACTTCAATGATAGTTCATTGCCAATTAAAATAGGAATGATTTCTTTTAGTTGAATGATATTACAAAGTTAAAAGCGTATTAGTCAGATTCCTAATACGCTTTTAACTTTGAAAATGATATCCAATAGAAGAGACTTTCATTTGCTTTTTTATACAAATGCAGCTTGGTTTTCATATATGCCTTTTGTCGAGACGTCATTATATTTTGTAGAAGTCTAAGATACTTATTTTAGAAAATACTTCTATATGTATATGGATGAAAATGTGATGAAAAGCACATTCATCGACAAAACGAGAGGAGTCCTGTAACATATCCTCTATTGTAAATTATTATTAAGGGAGGTAATCACTAAAACGTGCAATCATTTAATAAAACACCTATCATTATTGTTCTTCTCATTGGCGGATTCATTTCAATTTTAAACCAGACAACCATGATTACCGCAATTCCGCCAATCATGGAAGAAATGAATGTGACTGCTAATACAGGGCAATGGCTGACGACCGTTTTCATGCTCGTAAATGGTGTGATGATTCCTGTTACAGCATTTTTAATGGCGCGGTTCTCGACAAGACAGCTGTTTATTACTGCAATGACAGTATTTGCTGTCGGTACAGTATTTTCTGCTCTGGCTCCAAACTTTGGTATGCTGATTTTAGGCAGAATTATTCAATCCAGTGGAGCTGGTGTGATTATGCCACTGATGCAGACTGTTTTTCTATTAATTTTCCCTGTTAAAAACCGCGGGATGGCGATGGGACTGGTGGGCCTCGTAATATCTTTCGCTCCGGCGATTGGACCTGCTTTGTCTGGATGGATCATCACCAATTATTCCTGGCGTGCTGTATTTTTGATTATATTGCCAATTGCTATTATTGTTATCCTGGTCGCTGCCAAAGTGATGAAAAACGTTACAGAATTAACATATCCAAAGCTGGATATCTTATCAATTATTTTATCATCTTTCGGCTTCGGGGGATTTTTATACGGATTTACAAGCGCGGGCAACAACGGCTGGGGAAGTATTATTACGATTACTACGCTGGTTATTGGGGCTGTGTCTCTGGTATGTTTCATAATCAGGCAATTACGTATGAAGACACCTATGCTGGAGTTCAGGGTATTTAAAAACCCTATTTTCACCCTGTCGACTATCATCCCCATGATTGCGTTTATGGGACTAATTGGTGCGGAGACATTGATTCCTCTTTATATGCAAAACGCACGCGGCTTCACAGCAATGGAAGCAGGAATTGCTCTTCTTCCCGGTGCACTTGTGAATGGAATGATGTCTCCAATTACGGGGCGTATATTTGATCGCTTCGGTGCAAGGTGGCTTTCGATTATCGGGCTTACCATTATTACAGCTTCCACTTTCGCACTTTCCAATCTGGGGCCTTCTACATCGATGACGATGATTATGATTTTGTATGCGGTTCGGATGTTTGGACTTTCTATGGTCATGATGCCTGTAACAACAGCAGGTTTAAATCAGCTCCCAAGAGAATTGATTTCACATGGTACAGCAATGACCAATACCATGCGACAGGTCTCGGCATCAATTGGGACAGCTATTGTCATCACCGTAATGACAACGACGGAAGTATCTGCGGAGCTTAATCCCGAAATAGCCTATCCGATGATTCATGGTATCAATGTTGCCTTTATGGTCATTACCGTACTCTCGCTGATTGGGATTATAATTAGCTTTTTTATCAAGAATGGCAATTCACCAGCAGAAGAGCAAAATCATGTACAGTATAATAAAGGAGAACACTAAAAAAAATCATGTATCCCGGCAAATATTTCAATTAGAGTTTAAAAAGCGTTAAGGTGTTCCTTAGCGCTTTTTTAAGGTTATTATACTTATTTAATATAAAGATACTTGTTTCCCTTTATTATCATTCAGCATTTTTTTAGCCAGTTAAATATTCATTTTAGAAAGCTGTCAGATATTTTTTATGTTATAATTAGTACCAAGTAATAATACTAACTTCTAATTAAATTGGAGGGGTTTGATGACAGGAACAAGAGTGAGCGCGATAGGAAGTTATGTACCTGAGAAAAAATTAACCAATTTTGATCTGGAAGAAATGGTTGAGACAACGAATGAATGGATTGTTCAAAGAACAGGAATTCATGAACGGAGAATAGCGCGTTCCGATGAATTTACAAGTGATTTATGTGTTTCAGCTGTGAAAGATTTAATGCACAGATATAATAAAACAGTAGAAGACGTTGATATGATTATTGTTGCAACAAGTACACCGGATTTCCCTTTTCCGTCAGTTGCCAGCATCATTCAGAATCGGCTGAATATCACACAGGCAGGTGCAATTGACCTGAGTGCAGCATGTGCAGGCTTTGTTTATGGCTTGCATACAGCGCATAGTTTAATTCGCTCTGGTCTTCACAAAAAAGTACTTGTAATTGGAGTAGATGCACTATCTAAAATAACAGATTACACGGATAGAAGTACCTGTATTTTATTTGGAGATGCTGCCGGGGCGGTACTGGTTGAAAAAGATGAGGAATCAGAAGATTTTGTTGGATTCCATTTGGGAAGTGATGGAAGTGGAGCACAGCATGTCTATCAAACAAGCTTATCCAAAACAGTTAATGGAGTAGAACTGGTTGATACACAATATCTTGTTCAAAATGGAAGAGAAGTTTTTAAATGGGTAGTAAGGAATGTACCGAAGAGTATCAGAGAGCTTTTAGAGAAAACAGAAACGAGCCTGGATGAAGTGGATTGGTTTATTCCACATAGTGCAAACTTGAGATTGATTGAACCTATTTGTGAGAAAATTGGACATCCAATCGAAAAAACACTTTATAGTCTCGTGAAATTTGGAAACACTTCAGCAGCAACCATTCCATTAGCGCTTGACCTTGGAATCCGGGAAGGAAAAGTAAACAATGGAGATAAAGTACTTATGTACGGGTTTGGCTCTGGTTTAGTCCATGCAGGCCAGCTGTTAAAGATGCATTTTGATGAACAAATCAATAATCCGACACCATTATAATTAAATATTTGCAGTAAAGAAAAAGGATTTTCGTGTGTCATGAACGAAAATCCTTTTTAATCAAGCTTCTAAAGCAATGATTAAAAGTTTTGATTTAATCATATTAATGAATATCTGTCTTTTTAAAATAAACAAGCATACTTATCAATCCAATAATAGCTGTAGCTGCAATAATAATATTCGAATATTCAGCCGGATAAGTCGAGGGAAGTGTATGATTAGAAATATCTCCTGCAGCTGCCCATGGAAATAACCCTCTATGTTCTGAATTTCCAGCCATAACGTTAATCAGCGTAATTACAACCGTAAAAATAATGGTCGGCACATAATTTTTCAGCACTAATGTCACCAGGATAATAGGAGTGGAGAGGACAAATAATAATAACCCTCCTGTACTAAATTGTTTTAATGAATCCAGCAATAAGGAAGTGTCTAAACCATCAAACTGTGTTAATAAGCCTAAAGTTAATGTGAGTACCCAGGCTATTATTGATAGCATCATGATCCACATAAACAGCAAAAGCATTTTACTAATAATAAAACTCATTCGTGACACAGGTATCGTTAATAAATTTTTCAATGTATTTTCCGCATATTCTCGGTTGAAAAGATACGTTGTCACCACGCCATATAAGGGGACCCCTATGATGAGAACGGTATACAGATTAACATTGTAAAACAGATCCTCAAAAGGAGTGGCTGGTTCATGAATAAATGTAGCTATTACTACTACAAAGGGGGCGACAGCTGCTCCAAGTATACTTATCAGGAACATGCTGGAACGCTTGAGTTTTAATAATTCCGTGAATAATAAATCAGCCAATTGCTCCACCCCCGACCAATTTTGTAAAGTAGTCCTCTAAATTGTCCTCGCTTACTTTTATTTTTAACACTTCAATATCATTTTCAACGAAAACCTTATTAAGCTTACCCTGATTTCCTAAATGCGAATATACACGAATATTTCCTTTATCATGGACTTCATAATCCGAAATACCGAAGTGGCTTTCCAGGAGCATCGCTGCTTTATTATCATTAGAAACTTGAAACTCTAAATATTTGCGGTTCCGTTTCCTGAGATTTTCAAAAGCGATTTCTTCCATGAGCTTTCCTTCATGGATAATTCCCATATGATCTGCCAGCTGTTCGATTTCTGATAATATGTGGCTTGATACAAAAATGGTTATATTTCTTTCTTTAGCCAATGATTGGATAAGACTTCGCATTTCCTTGATGCCAATTGGATCTAAACCATTAGTAGGCTCGTCTAATATTAACAGCTCCGGATAATGAAGCAGCGCTCTGGCAATGCCTAATCTCTGCTTCATCCCTAAAGAATATTTGCCGACAAGTTTTTTCGTTTCATGATGTAAATCAACAATCTCTAAGGCTTCCTCTATTGCATTTTTCTTATGCACACCGATGATTTTAGCATTGATTAAAAGGTTTTCCCTTGCCGTAAGATTTTCATAAAACCCCGGAACTTCCACTATTGAACCAACTCTTCTTAAAATTCCTTTTTGATTCTTAAACAGATTTTCACCAAATAATTCAATTTGACCGGAAGTAGGTTTGATCAGCCCTAATAGCATTCGAATTGTAGTAGTTTTCCCGGCTCCGTTTCGGCCGAGAAAGCCATAAACTTCTCCCTGATTCACAGTAATATTAAGATGATCCACCGATTTCTGCTGTCCATAAACTTTCGTCAGATTTGTAGTTTTAATGATTTCACCTATTTGAAACACCTGCTTTCAATTGAGTCTATAATTAGATTATAAAGAGCAGATTTTAATCCGGGCTTAACCGTTTCTTAATTGTTTCTTAATTCAAGCTGGAGGGGGTGTTTAGGAATAGAAAAGCCAAAGGCAGTTCTTTCCCATGGAATACTTTCGACCCAAATCTTGCCATGATGTTTTTCTACTAATGCTTTTGCAATAGACAGACCGAGCCCGCTTCTACCGTATAGCTGATTTCTTGACTGATTTCCACGGTACATTCTTTCAAACACATGTATTACATCTTTATCTGCAATTCCCGGTCCCTGATCCCATACAAGTAATTGATAGTCTTTAGGAGTTTCTGTAAGTTCTATCCCTAATATTTTTCCTTCTCTGCCATAATACAAGGCATTCTTGATTAAATTACCTACGATTCGTTTAAGGCTCAAATGATCTGCTGTGATGATACATTTTTCTTCCGGAATAACGGTTTTTAATTCAATATTTTCTTTTTTTAAATCAGGCAGGAACTCAATTAAGGATTCTCTTGTAATTTCAGCAAAGTCGAGTTGTTCTGCCTTTAATGTAATTTCATCCGCATCAATTTTTGCCAAATGAAAGAGTTCATCTAATAATTGCTTTAGGCCGTTTGCTTTTCTGGATATAATTTCAATATACGCTTTCTTTTCTACTTCTGAAGCAGCGATATCATCTTTTAGAGCATCAACATAACCGATAATAGACGTAAGGGGTGTACGGATATCGTGTGAAATTCCTGACAGTATTCCTTTTCTTGCTTTTTCTGATTTTATTGAATGAACTTGGATCTTTTCCAGTTGTTCCACTAACTCGTTAATAGAAAAAACAAATTCATTTAATTCCTTATCGTGTTTAGTTAATAATCTTGTTTTTACGTTTCCATCAACTGCACGCCTTATTTCTATATTCATCCGTTTTAATTGTGTAAAATATCGAAATCTCAAAATAAAAAAAGCAGTGGATATGAGAAATAAGATAATGTATAAAGACCATTTTAATGCGTCTCCTGAATGGGCATTGATATCTACAATACATACTCCTGCCAATATGACAAACTGAAAAATAATAAGAAGGAGAACCTTGTCATTCTTCATCCATTTCACCAACAAATTTATAGCCGATTCCCCATACCGTTTGAATGAATTTAGGATTAGAGGGGTCTATTTCTATTTTCTTTCTGAGCTTTCGGATATGTACCATTACAGTATTATCATCTTCTATATAATCGCTTCCCCAGACATTACGAAATAATTGTGTTTTAGTAAAAACTTGTTCAGGCTGGGAGACCAAAAATTTAAGAAGTTCAAATTCTTTTGCAGTCAGCGGAATTTCCTTCCCGGCAATGGTTAGTGTATAGTTTTTAAGATTAATCGTGAGGTCTTTAAAAGTGATCGATGATTTTTCAAGGAAACTATTATCCATCTCCCGTATAAAAGATCTTCGTAACAGAGCCTTGACTCTGGCGACCACTTCATGGATACTAAAAGGTTTTGTAATATAGTCGTCTGCACCAATTCCCAAGCCTAAAAGTTTATCGATCTCCTGATCCTTCGCAGTAAGCATCATGATCGGGACGTTTGTTTTTGCTCTGAGTCGCCTGCACACCTCTATCCCATCCAACTTGGGCATCATCAAATCTAAAATGACAAGATGATATTGCTTTCTATCAAATAATTGAAAGGCTTCTTCACCATCTTTAGCCAAATCTATTTGATATTGTTCTCTTTCTAAATATTTTTTTAATAAATCTCTAATTTCTTTTTCATCATCAGCTATCAGAATTTGAATGTTCTCCATATTTCCACCTGCTTTTTAAGGTTAAATGATATATTACTGCTGGTTTGCGATTCATAAGTGTGTTTCTTCCTTCTGTTCCTTGACGTTATTTTTCAGGTTTCATACACAATCTTTATTTTAATGTTTGACGTATTCATTATATTTCTCTTGTAAAAGATCTACAAGTTTATGAATACATGCCATTAAGTAAGGTGATTTCATATATGCTTTTATTCGTACAGAATCTATAGATAGAGCATACTATAACAAATAAAGACAACCAAAAAAAGACATATAATCATTTTTAAGAATGGAAAAGACCGTCTTTCAAATTACCTGTTCTTTCAACGAATCTTTAGTTGAAGGAAAAATCATTGCATGTATGTTAAAATCTAAAAGGACTATAGCTCATAAAATAAATTTAAAAGCGAGGATATATAATGATTGCAAAGACAGAAGAGGATTTTAACGGATTAAAAGAAATTGGTAAAATTTGCGGAGCAATCCGGGATGAATTAGTCCAGCGTGCTAAACCTGGAATTACCACGAAAGAACTGGATGAATTTGCAGGGGAGATGTTTGAAAAAGCTGGTGCTCAATCTGCACCGAAAGGAGAATACGATTTTCCTGGGTATACATGTATCAGCGTAAATGAAGAAGTAGCGCACGGGATTCCAGGGAAACGGGTTATTCAAGAAGGAGACCTTGTTAATATCGATGTTTCGGGTTCAAAAAATGGTTACTTCGCAGATACTGGAATTTCTATTGTAGTCGGCAAGGGAGATAAAATGTTACAGAAAATATGTGATGTGGTAAAAGAAGCATTTGACGCTGGTCTTGAGAAAGCAAAACCAGGCTCGAAAAAAAGTGCACTTGGGAAAGCTGTAAACAATGTAGCAAAACAGCATGATTTAACGGTTATCAAAAATCTTACTGGACATGGTGTTGGACGATCTATCCATGAAGCACCAGACCATATTTTCAATTATTATTCCCGTTGGGATGACGAAATTTTAAAAGATGGAATGGTCATTGCTTTTGAACCATTTATTTCTACATTGGAAGAGGAAGTTTTACAATCCGATGATGGCTGGACTTTTTTTACAGATGAAAGCTTTGTAGCTCAATATGAACATACGATTATTCTGACAAAGGAAGGGCCGATTATTACTACATTGTAGGAAGTACTCTTACTTTTTTGTTAAAGAGTAAGAAAGTATATACAAATGAACGCATATACAATAAAGAACAAGGACTAAGATATCTTCAAAATAAAATTAGCAAGTTTGAAAGTGAACCAAACTTATAATTTTTTTGGTCGAATATAATAAGTAGTCTATTCAATAGAAGGGCGGTGCGGCATAATAAATCCATAACCGTCCTTTAATAATTTCTATCTAAAAACAGAAGCAAATTACTTAACACCCATAGAATACCTGCTATTTGAGTTATGATATAAAATATCAGTTCAACAGGCGTTAAGTTTCTTTTCTTTTTGATTTTTTTAAAATGAAAATAATAATAAACGGCACATATCAATAAAGCTGCTCCAGATAATTGGTATATATTTTCTAATAAGTTTACCAACAAATTCTCCTCTCTTTTTAACAAGAATTATTCTATAGCTGAATCGTCGCAACTCCAGTTTGGCAACACAATTGTGTCAAAGTTTTTATGAAAATCAAACATAATTTAGCCTTCTATATTAAACTTTGGACTTTTGCGAATATTGGCTGCTTGTTCAAAAGCAAAAGCAAGCTTAATTAATTCTCCTTCACTGAAAGAAGTCCCGGCAAAAGTTATCCCAAAGGGTCTGCCACTTTCCATATAGCCGGCAGGAACCGCTATAGAAGGATATCCGGCTCTAGCGCTAATTGTTGATCCTATATAGGAAGGGAAGAGAATCGCGTCAAGATTATACTTTTTCAATGCATAATCAATTCCTTGTTCTTGAGAATAGTATAAGTCCTCTATTTTTGCATTTAAGTATTCAGGATTGCTTAATGTATTAGGAAGCTGTTCTATGCGTTCCAAAGTATCCTGCCCATATTTCAGCGCTTTTTCTTCTATGCTTCTATTAAAATGAATCAATTCAGATATTGAATGTACTGGCATATGTGAAGGTAGCTTTGTAAGGTAATTATCCAGACTATGTTTCAACTCATACGAAGTTACTTCCTTTTTCCAATCTCTGTGAAAAGAAGGAATTTCAATACCTTCCATAATAGTAGCGCCTTGCTTAGCTAAAACATGAATAGAATTTTTAAACAACTGCTCATCATACTCATCAGATTCATAATATTCTTTATGTGCATCATTAAAGATACCAATTCTGGCACCTTCTAGTCCTGCCGGATCTAAATAGGTTGTATAATCTTGCTGCGTTTTGCCTTCACTTTTATATGTGGCAACGTCATTTTTGTCTATACCGGTTAGTGTGCCTAATAATATAGCAGCATCTTCAACAGTTCTTGCAAATGGACCTGCAGTATCCTGGGAATATGTAAAAGGAATCATTCCGCTTCGGCTTATTAAACCGGTAGTAGGTTTGATACCGACAACGGAGTTTTGAACAGCGGGACTAAGAATAGATGCATCTGTTTCTGTTCCAACAGATAAAACAGAAAAATTCGCAGCAACTGCCACTGCCGAACCTGAGCTGGAACCACCTACAAAAAGCTTGGGGTCACCATATGGATTTAACGTTTGTCCCCCTCTGGAACTGTAGCCAGCCCACATTCCACTCGCCATCCCGTTAGCTAATTCCGTCATATTGGTTTTACCTAGTATAACAGTACCTGCGTCTCGAAGCTTTTTCACTAGAAATGCATCTTTATCAGCTAAATGATTTTCTAATGCAATTGCCCCAGCACTCGTATGCATGAAATCATTTGTTTCAATATTATCTTTAAGCACAACAGGAATACCGTGAAGGGGACCTCTGGTTCCTTCTGTTTCTCTTTCATTATCTAGCCCTTCAGCAATAAATATTGCTGAAGGATTTATTTCAAGCATTGAATTAATTCTTGGACCAGCCTGATCATACTTAGCCATCCTATTCAGGTAATACATCACCAATTCTTTTGAAGTTATTTCACCATTATTCATAGCTGTTTGTATTTCATTGATTGTTAATTCTTCTTTAAAAAAACTTTTAAACCTTATACTCATTCAATTTCTCCATTCTTTAACGTTTCTTTGGCATTATTTAACTTCTACATTTGCATGAAGAAGTCCTTTTTAAATTGTAGAAATTCCTATTTAGAATCGTAGTATCTCCGTTCCTGGTTTGTATTAAAATATTAATGAAACCATAATAGTACCTATCTTTTAAGAGAATGGAGGGTATTTGGAACAATATTTTTAATGGGATAAATATTGATTTCCTGTTTTGCGGAAATAGATTATTTAATAGAATGATGAATAAGGAAAAATACGTTTATATAGGGGGCGTAATTAATAAAAAGTTTGTTAGTGTATTTATTGTACAATGTTGGAAATGCTTTTAAACAATTGCGTCATACTGTAAGCTTTTTTACATTTAATATATAATTAAGTATAGACAATGAATTTGGAGAGCTGTTAAAAATAAAACGTGCCTCTTCCAATTATCAATATTATTATGATAAACAAGAAAATTTATAGATGCATTTCAAAATCATTTATCTAATATCATTGAGCTTAATAATAAATAAAATTGTACATGTTTTCATGATTTTATCAATTAAATTTATTTCATTCGGAGGTGAAATCCTTACATATTTATGTGTAAGGAGCATTTTGGATATATTCAGTCTTATAATGGTAGTTATTTTAATTCTAATATCATCGTTTTTTGTTGCAACAGAGTTCGCGATTGTCAGAGTGAGAAAATCAAGAGTTGACGAGCTGGTAGCACAGGGCAAACCCGGGGCAAAAGCTGTTGAAAAGGTTACAGGTAATTTAGACGGGTACTTAGCTGCCTGCCAATTAGGTATAACAGTTACCTCGCTTGGTATTGGCTGGTTAGGGGAGCCCGCAGTCGCTCATCTGATTCAACCACTATTTGCTTTACTGGGACTTTCAGAAGCGATTGTATCTACAGTGTCTGTAATTATTGGATTTGGTATTATTACGTTCATGCACGTTGTCATTGGCGAGCTGGCACCAAAATCATTCTCAATCCAAAAAACAGAGGCAGTCAGTTTATTGGTTTCTCCATTATTAATTATTTTTAATAAAATTATGTATCCATTCATCTGGGCATTAAATGGAGCCTCCCGTTTTTTAGTTGGTCTGTTCGGGTTACCGCCTGCAACGGAAAATGGAGAGGTTTACTCAGAAGAAGAAGTACGTACGATCTTATCATCCAGCTACCAAAGCGGGGAAATTAATGCTTCGGAAATGGGTTACTTAAAAAATGTTTTTGATTTTGACGAACGGGTGGCAAAGGAAGTCATGGTTCCAAGAACAGAAATTGCCTGTATTTATAATGATAATACGTACGAAGAAAACCTGGATGTCCTGAAAAAAGAAAAATATACAAGATATCCTGTAGCGGAAGAGGATAAAGACCAAATTATCGGTGTTATTAACACGAAAGAATTTTTTAACGATTTTCTTAATGAAACACCAAAAGAGGATTTCAAAGGGTATATTAAACCAATTGTTCATGTTGCTGAAAATACACCAGTCCATGAAGTACTGACTAAAATGCAAAAGGAACACAGTTATATGGCCATTGTTGTCGATGAATACGGTGGAACAGCCGGTCTTGTTACAGTTGAAGACATTATTGAGGAAATTTTTGGTGAGATACAGGATGAGCTTGATATAGATGAAATACCAATGATGCAACGAACAGGCGAGGATACTTATTTACTGAATGGCAGGTTGCTCATTTCAGATACTAATGAATTATTGGGTACTGAGATTGATGATGATGAACTCGATACTATTGGCGGGTGGATTTTTAATCAGTTGGGTGAAGCAAAACCTGGTTTATCGATTGAATACGACAACTACCATTTTACAGTGAAAAAAGTGGACAGGTATCAAATAAAATTAATTGAAGCCAAAAAGATAAACAAGGATAATGAAGCTAATTATTCAGATGATCAAACAAAAAATGAGTGATTGTATTTTTACCACATTGTAATTTGCTGTAAGACTCCGTTTTAAGAATAAAGAAAAAACAAAAATTCTAAGTGGAGCAGGCAGCTAATCATGGCCAAATTAGTTCAAGGGACTTTAGGAAGACCGGTTTTTGTTCATTCCTTTAGGTGCATATCCTGGGGACATCAACAAATTTTTATGGTGGGGTGAGTAATCGTAGCCCCATCATTTTACGTATGAATTAATATTCTATTGTATTCTAAAAAATTACGGAAATTAAGCAGAACATATGGAACGAATATGAACATAAAGGATGGGTAGGAATAATTTGCTTTTGATAGTATAATGAACGTGATAGATTAGTATTAGTACAGGAAGTGTATATAATGAAGAAAACTAGCTTTAGAACTGAAAAAGACTCTTTGGGTCAAAAAACGATTTCTCAGGACGTCTATTACGGCGTTCAAACAGTACGTGCTCTTGAAAACTTTCCTATCACGGAAATCCCCGTTCATAAAGAGTTAATTCTCGCTCTTGCTGAGGTGAAAAAAGCAGCAGCAATGGCCAATATGCATACTGGAATGCTTCCGGAAACTATTGGGGAGGCTATTGTAAGCGCTGCCGAGGAAGTGATTGAAGGAAAACTGTTGGATCAGTTTGTTGTAGATTCCATCCAGGGCGGAGCAGGCACCTCCATTAATATGAACATGAATGAGGTTTTGGCCAATCGTGCTTTGGAAATATTGGGAAAAGAAAGAGGCGAGTACAATTTCTGTTCGCCTAATACGCATGTCAACATGTCCCAGTCCACAAATGATACAATACCAACGGCTTTAAAAATTGCGTCCTATCGTATGGCTCAAGAATTAATCACGACTTTGAAGAGATTGGAAGAAGAACTGCTGAAGAAAGAAGCGGAATTTCAGGATGTGCTAAAAATGGGAAGGACCCATTTGCAGGATGCTGTGCCGATTCTGTTAGGCCAGGAATTCAGTGCATATTCGGAAGTGGTTGGCCGCGATATTAAAAGAATTAAGCAAGCGGCGGAGGCAATGCTCACGGTCAATATTGGTGCAACAGCTGTCGGGACAGGGCTTAACGCAAAACCTGAATATATAGAAAAGGCAGTAACGCAGTTATCCGCCCAGCTTGGTGTAAAACTTCATTCAGCGAAAAATTTAGTTGATGGTACACAGAATACGGATGCTTATACAGCACTATCAGCAGCATTGAAAGTGCTGGCAATGAATATGTCCAAAATTTGTAATGATCTGCGCCTGATGGTATCTGGACCAATGACAGGTCTTCAGGAAATTATTCTTCCCGCAAAGCAGCCGGGTTCTTCCATTATGCCTGGGAAAGTAAATCCGGTCATGATCGAAGTGGTAAATCAGGTTGCTTTTCAAGTTGCGGGCAATGATCAATCGATTTGTATGGCATCTGAAGCCGGGCAATTTGAGTTAAATGTGATGGGGCCTGTTATCATTTTTAATTTGCTGCAGTCCCTTAAAATAATGGATAATGGCTTAGATGTATTTACACGCTATGCAGTAAGCGGTATAGAAGCCAATGTGGAGAAGTGTCGTGAGTATGTGGAAGAAAGCTATGGCATTATCACCGCATTGAATCCACATTTAGGATATGAAACAGCTGCCAAGGTAGTCAAGCAGGCAATTGAAACAGGGCTGACTATCAAAGAAATCTGCAAAGCACATGACCTTTTATCGGAGAAGGAATTGGATACTATTCTGGATCCAAATGAGATGACTACACCAGGAATTGCCGGGAACGAGTTTCTGGTAAATAAATGAACATAAACAAAACGGCAACCATCTGCTTGTATTTTAAAGGAGGTGGTTGCCTTTTGTTTAATTAAACTTCACGCATATAATGTCCCATTTCTCTTCCAAAAATGTATTATCACGTCTTTTGCTTCTTTGGAAAAAGCGTATAACTGAAGCTTATGAAAAAATCGATGACCACAATCAGAGACCAGAGCAGCATTATCTGCAATAACACTTCCGTTTGATAGGAATTGTTAATATAGAAAATGATAATTATTAGGATTCCACCACCAATTATCAGGGAAAGCAAATGACGATACCATGCTTTACGTTCTTTTCTGGCGTGCTCTTTTCCATATTTAATTTTCACAGGTTTATTCCCATCTCCAAACCGATAATTAAAATGGCTGTCTGCCCATTGAATCATTCGATGGCCAAAGCCTATACTTACCCCAATATAAACCGCAGCTATTCCATGCATCGCGGTAGCAACAGCGCCATTTTTTAAATCGAATATAGTTACAATAAGCAAGATGAGATCCACAAAAGGTGTACAGATTAGCAAAAATGTACCCAATTTTTTCTTTTTCAATATATACCTGGATACTAATCCAGCTAAAACAAAGACCCAAAATCCAATTTCACAAGCTATAATCAATAAACCAATCAAATGGAGCACATCCTTTATGTTTATTTTAGTACAAATGTATTAAAATAAATGGTAGCATAATTGTTTATTTAATACAAGTGTGCTAAAATAAAAATATGCCGAAAAAAGTTGATCATCAAAAACGTAAAATTCAAATCGCAGAAACAACATGGAAAGTCATTGTGGAAGAGGGGCTCGAGCAGGCAACAGTGAGAAAAATTGCACAGGCTTCAGATCTCTCGGTTGGTGCTGTAAGACATTATTTTGCATCACAGTCGGAATTGCTGCATTTTTCCATGGAACTTGTGTCAGAACGGGTAATTCAAAGAGCTAAAGAAAGGAAGTTTTCAAAAGAACAGAATCCATTGGAATTTGTGGCAGAGGGAATATATGAAGTACTGCCTATCGATGAAGAACGAAAAATAGAAATGGAGGTATGGCTGGCTTTTTCAGCAAAGGTTCTGATCGATAAAACACTTCAGGAATTGAGCAATAAAGTATATCAAGATATGCATCAAGGATTAAAAAATGTCGTTCAGGTATTACAATTATTTGAAATTGCCAAGGAGGGGCTTGACCTTGAATTGGAGGTGAACAGGCTCCATGCAATCGTCGATGGGATGGCGATGCATCACTTATTAAATCCGGAGCAGTTTACACATGAAGAAATGATTAAGACTTTAAATTATCATCTTCAATCTCTTTTACAGTAATGCATAGCTGCTAAATTTCTTGAGAAGGGGGTTATATACTTTAGAGTGAAACTAAATTCAGTATCAATAACTCTAGCAGAATGGTGAGGGAGCGGTTTGGATACATGAAAGATAGAATGTAAAAAAGCATAGAAATATTATTCTATTTTTGTTTAACGACTGAACCGGATTGTGGCATGAAATTAGATATAAGAAGAAATATCTAATTTCATGCCATCAAACAAAGCGGGGAGCGCTGAGATGAGAACAATACCAATAGCTGTCAAAATAAATTTTAATAAAATACAATAGTAAAGCCCCATAAACTACGCTCCCTTTCACCTTTTGTTAAAAATTAACATAGTTTAAATAAATTTACAAATAAGTTTTAATATTTGTAACCTTTTATCTTGCTTTTAATCTACTGTCCTGAACAGACCAAAAGAAACCCAATATTCCAAGTCCGCCTATTAATAAGAACAGTCCTGCCATCGTTGTATTGGATAATAGAGCACTAACCATTAGTCCTAAGCTGCCTAAGATTTGTCCTGCATCCATGGATAATCCGCTCACTGCTATATAAGAACCTCTTGAATTCTTGTTTGCCAGCTGTGCTACATAGGTTGACCGTATAGGCTGAAAGAGAACTTCTCCAACCGTTGCAATAGCAATTGCGATAGCCAACACAATGATCAGCTCACTCCATGCTAAGAAGCTGTAACCTGCTACATACAAAAACAAGCCCGCAAACAAAGTAGTCTTTATATTGAACTTTTGAGCTGTTTTACCAATGAAACCAGAGGCAAAAATCACAATTATTGTGTTCGTGATAATGAGAATACTTAACATCCTTGGACCATCAATGATGATGCCGAATACCGAAGTATGAATATCCTCATTTAGGCGGACTGCAATAAAGCCGTAAAGCTGCGATTCTAAAGAGAGGACAAGTAAGGTTGAGATGCAAAGAATCATAAAACAAGTGTCTCTTAATACTTCTACGTAGCTGAAAAATAATCCTGAAAATATATTATTTTTCTTTTTTTTATCTTTTTGAGGTACATAATCATCCTGAATCCATCCTAGTGTCAACAGAAATGTAAAGATGGAGAGAATGGAAAATCCTAAAAATAACTCAAATTTATGCTCTTGAAAGAATAAGGCCCCAACAATAATGCCAATAGAGAATGCCAGGTTTGTAGACCAGTAAATAAAACGATACATCAATGGCTGTTCATTTTCTGAACTGGCATCTATCAGAAGAGCTTCTGAAGCAGGATCGATAAATCTGCTAGTAATACTTAATAAGAAAAACATAACAAAAGTCAGCCAGACGGATTCAAACCATGGTGAATTAGCAAGCGCAATAATGATAAATGAGGCTGTTTGGATGATGCTTCCCGATACTATAACTTTTTTTCTTCCAAATTGATCTGCAAAAAAACCTCCATACATACCAAAAGTAACAGCTACAACGGTTGTCAATGTTAAAATTGCTCCTGCCCAAGCTATTCCTAGATTACTGGAAAAGTAAATGGCCATAAAAGGGAATATACTCATCTCTGCAATATCCGAAATAAATGAAACAATCATACGGATTTTAATATTTAAATGAAACTGTTTAAATTCTGATAAATTCATTATTCGTCTTCTCCTTCCACTTTTTTTATTGTATATTGGAAAATAGGAAGGAAAAAGAGCAAGGTGTATTTTTATATTTCCTATTTTAGAAGGAGTATATCTTAATGGATGTTTTAGAGTACTATATTGATTTAAAATGCCTGCCAGAATACCAGCAGGCATACGAAATTCGCATATCTAAACAAGAAATCGCAGATATTTTATTCTGCTCTTCCAGAAATGCGCACTATATATTACAAAAATGGGTACAGGAAGGGTATATTGGCTGGCAGGGACAACGCGGAAGGGGTAAAAAATCTAAGCTGACATTTCTAAAATCTCTGGATGAAGCGGCATTTCTTCATGTGGAAAATTTGGTTCAAAGGGAGAAAGTGAAAGAAGCAGTAAGCTTTGCAACAGAAGGTCATTTTTCTGCTCGGCTAAAAGAGCTGCTCCTAAATACTATCCAAAGGGCATTTGGCATCCAGCATATAGAACAACAAGAGGAAATGAATGACGTTTTGCATATTCCGCTGCAGCATAATCTGTACAATATGAACCCTTTCTTTGTAACAATTGCTGTGGAGGCTCATATTTTAAATGAAATTTTTGACACATTAGTTCGGTATAATGTTGACAATAAAACGGTTGAACCCCATCTTGCACATGGGTGGGAAGTGAATGAAGACTACACCTTCTGGACCTTTTATATTCGCAAAGGGGTTCGGTTCCATGATGGGAGTAGTCTAACCAGTAAAGACGTGCAATGGACATTTCAAACAATTATAAACGAAGAAATAAAAATTCCAAACAAATGGTTATTTGAAGGGGTACAGGAAATTATAGTTCAGGACAAATACACCATATCCTTTCATTTAAAGAATGGAAATAGAGTATTCCCTTATTTTTTAAGTGCCGTTTTTACATCTATTGTTCCTGAAGAATCAGATATCAAAAGTTCTTCACTGAAAGGAACAGGCCCTTTCAAAATAGAAGATGTCAATGATGAAAAAATGATTTTGAAAGCTTTCGATTATCATTTTCGAGGAAGACCCTTTCTGGATAGGATTCATATGTGGAATCTGCCTGAAAGTAAGCTTGATCCTCTGAACTTTTTCACACATGAAAATTTGGAGAAAGAAAAAAAGAATCGCTCCACATATACCATCGATGATAATGGCAGTAATTACATTATCTTTAATATGAAAAAGACAGGTATTCACCAAAACAGTTTTTTTAGGCAGGCTGTAAGTGAAATGATAGATTCGCGGCAAATGGTACAGGAACTGGGTGGACCAAGAGTTGCCCCTTCCACAGGTTTTATTCCGGACAGGAGTGACTACAGTAATATCAGGCATTCAACTCAGAAAGCAAAACAGCTGCTTAATCGATCTGGGTACAAAGGAGAAACCATTCATTTAGCTGTATTACGTTTTGATGATTTTTTAGAGGATGCCCGTTGGATGGAGCAAAAACTCAATGAGATTGGTATGAAGGTCAAGGTTCATCCGATTGAGCTGTCTGATATCTATAATGAAGACTTCATGTTAGCCTTTGATGCTGTGTATACAGGAGAAAGTTTTGAAGATAATATGGAGCTGGCAATTCTCATATTACTTCGGAATGAGTATGGAATTCGCATATTTCTTAATCCATCTCAATTGAGCGAATTAGACAATGGATTCAAATCTATCATTAAACAGCCGGATTATGAAAGCTTTCTTCAGGAATTTCAAGCAGTGGAGGAAAAGTTGAAAGAAAGTGGTACTATTATATTCACTGTCCATGCTTCGGAGCAGAATACCTTCCAATCCAATTTACAAGGCATTCAAATCAGTGGATATGGCTGGCCGGTGCTTCATAAGTTATGGATTAAAAAGGGATGTTGAAGTAAAGTGGGAATAGGTTATAAATATTTTTAATACAAAAACATAGGAAGAAGGGTGAAAATGTCTTTTAAATATATAGAAAGCATTAAACAGATATATCCCGATCTTACCATAGAAAATTATTATCCTAATGAAATTGGCCAGAATAATGATGTACTAATTGTAAATAATTCATTAGTATTCAGGTTTCCAAAGTATAAACAAGGCATCATTCAATTAAAAAAAGAAACAGAACTATTGGAGTACATAAATGAAATAATCACAATGCCAATCCCGCATCCGACATATCAGTCTTTTGAAACTTCAAAGCCTGGAGAAGTATTCACAGGGTATAAATTAATTGCAGGGGTTCCATTATGGAAAGACAGCTTACAAAATATAAAGAATGAAGAATTATTGAAGGGGCTGGCATCACAGCTGGTGACTTTTCTGATGGAGCTTCACTCTATTTCTAAAGAAAAAGCAAAGAATGATCTAAACTTAAATGATAATAATCCTACTGCGGAAATGTCCGATCTATTTAATAGAATACAAAATAAGCTGTTTCCTTTTATTAGAGGAGAAGCGCAGGAGGAAATAAACCAAGCCTTTGAATCCTTCTTGAACGGAAAAGCGGCTTTAAATTTAAAAACAGTACTGATACATGGAGATTTCGGAGCATCTAATATTTTATGGAAGCCCAAATCTAGAAGTATTTCAGGGATAATAGATTTTGGAGGTTCAGGTATAGGAGATCCAGCATATGATTTTGCCGGAATATTGTCCAGTTATGGAGAGAAATTTTTTGATATGTGTATCGGCCGGTATCCTAATGGAAACGAGATATCTGAACGGGTAAAATTTTATAAAAGTACGTTTGCATTACAAGAAGCTTTGCATGGAATTGAAAATAATGACCAACAGGCATTTGAAAATGGAATAAAAGATTACAGATAAAATAATAAGCTCAATTTGATAGGGATATAAAAAGGCTGACAGAGAAGAATGTCACGTTGTGGAATCTTCTCTGTCAGCCTTTTACAAATCATAAATATTTCTTTAGTAAAATCGTGGCATTATGCCCGCCAAATCCAAATGAATTAGACAAACCAATATTTATTTGCTGTTTTCTCATGCCTTCTGAAACATAATCCAGATCACAGTCCGGATCAGGATTATTTAAGTTAATTGTTGGTGGTATGATGCCATGCTTTATACTTTCAATTAAAGCGATTGCCTCTGCACTCCCAGAGGCGCCAAGCATATGACCCAGCATTGATTTATTAGCTGTAATTGGTATGCTGTCAGCTTTTTTACCAAATGCTTTTTTGATGGCAAGTGTCTCGGAGATATCTCCAATTTTTGTACTTGTCGCATGTGCACTAATCAAATCTATTTCGTCTGGTGTCATATTTCCGCTTTCTAAAGCTTTTTTCATCGATAGATAAGCACCGATTCCTTCTGGATTTGGAGATACCATATGATATGCGTCAGAACTGGATCCATAGCCAATAATCTCGCAAATAACAGGTGCGGATCTCTCTACGGCACTTTCTAATGATTCAAGAACTAATATACCTGCACCTTCACTGATAACAAAACCATCTCTTTCCACGTCAAATGGTCGGCTTGCAGAGGCTGGATCCAGATTTTTAGTTAAAGCCTGTGCATTTCTAAAGCTTGATAAAGATAAGCTATTAATGGCCGCTTCTGTTCCGCCAGCAAAGATAATATCTGCATCTCCGTGTTTTATTGTGTTAAAAGCTTCCCCGATGGATGTGTTTCCAATTGAGCATGCAGTGACCGGTGAAATTGATGGGCCTAGTGCGCTCAGCCGAATACTGATTTGTGCTGCAGCTGCATTAGGGATCATGGTTGGAACTAAGCTTGGACTGACTCGGCTTGATCCTTTTTTATTCAGGATATTTACATTTTCAATCAGCGTATTTATACCGCCGATGCCAGAGCCTACAAAAACGCCCAGCCGTTCTTTATTTATTTTATCCAGCTCCAGCCCTGAGCTTTCCAATGCCTGTTCTGTGGCAGCCAAAGCAAATTGCGTGAAGCGGTCCATTTTTCTGGCCTGTTTTTTACCAAATATCTCTACAGGATCAAAATCATATACAATACCTGCAGCTGTTTTTCCATAATCCTCATCCACATCTAATATAGAAATACCTGATTTTCCCTGCTTTAAATTATTCCAAAATGTATGAACGTTGTTACCTAGAGGTGAAATAATACCAGCACCGGTAATAACTACTCTGTTCATAAGAATTCCTCCCTACTGTATCTACATTTTATTTTACGGAAACTTTATCCCATTACAAGTTGGCGTTTATCATAGTATAATTAATACTATGTAAGAGGAGGCAGAATGAATGGAAAAAGAAACAAGGCTTTTAGAGCTATCCAATTTCTTAAAGAGTAAAAGAGCTAAGCTTCATCCGCAGATGGTTGGCCTGCCGGCAGGAACTAGAAGAAGAACTCCCGGACTGCGGAGGGAGGAGGTAGCTCAAATAGCCGGAGTAAGTACAACATGGTACACATGGCTTGAACAAGGAAGAGATATTAAGGTATCTGGTTCTGTATTAGATGCTGTTGCGAATGCTTTAAGATTAAATAAAGATGAAAAGCAATATTTGTATGCACTTGCTTCCGGTGAAAGAGCAGTGGAAAATTCATCTACTATAAATGAAGCAGAGAAATCCTTGATGACCCCTTCTTTAAATAGAATTTTGCAGGAGCTGCGTCATTGCCCCACCATTATTTCAGATAAATACTGCCGGATTGTCGGCTGGAATAAAGCAGCAGCAATGGTTTTTATCGATTTCGATAAAATAGCTGAAGAGGATCGGAATATTATCTTTTTATTATTTTCTAGAAAAGAATTTAAAAGTCTCGCAGTAAACTGGGAGCATTTTGTAAAAGGGTATCTCTCCATCTTTAGATCCTACTATGGACAATATGTGGCTGATGAATGGTATAAACAATTTATCGAGAAAATGGAACAGCAATTTCCCGAATTTAAAAAGCTATGGGATGAGGAAGAGGTCAGTTCAGCACCGGATGTTTTAATTGAATTCCGTCATGCGAAGGCTGGGAAAATGTTGTTTAATTTGACCTCTTTACAGGTTCAGGGGACCTCGGATTTACGGTGCAGTGTATATACTCCGGTAATGGATACAGATACGGAATTAAAGTTAAGGAATTTATTGAATAAATCTGATGATAGATAATTTATCTGTGTCTAGTATGGGAAAATGTACAAATAGAATGTGTAAGAGCTATTCGAATTTAAAAAGGAGGAGATTACAGGTGGAAGTTACTTTGCAATCTATAGCATATGAGGATAAGCAGATTCTTTCGCAGCTGATTCAATTATATCGGTACGATAGCAGTGAGTTTGATGCTCATACCTTAAATAAACATGGTTTATACTCTTATAAATACTTAGATCATCAATGGACGGAAGATTACCGCCAGCCGATTTTAATAAAAGTTAATGGAGAAATTGCAGGGTTTGCCTTGCTTATCCTTGATGTGCCAAAAAGTTACGTGAAGCTTAGTTCCGAAGAAAAGACAAATGTAATAAGCGACTTTTTTATAATGAGAAAATATAGACGCAAGGGTGTAGGAAAGAAAGCTGCATTTTCATTATTTAAACAGTTTAAAGGTGTGTGGGAAGTTAAACAGACAAATTCTAATAAAAACGCTTATGAATTTTGGAAAAAAGTAATTACAGGGTATACGGGTAATAATATATTAAAAGAAAAGGTACTGCATAATGAGGTATGGCAAGGCCCAATACTGGTTTTTAAGTCTTGATTCATTGTTCAGTAATCTTAGTTATCTACAAGAATGTTGTAACACCAATCAGAATTAAAAACAATGACGAAATACTATAAAAAGAACTGTACTAATCCTTGTGAATATTAGATAAAGGAGTACACTTGTATTGATGTGTTGTAGTATGACAGGATAATATGGAGGATAAAGGAAAGAATACATCCTAAAAAGGATTGAAGAAAATGAATAAGGCAATTCTTATCGTCTTTCTTTTGTTAATATCCCTTTATACTTTTGAGAAAATACCTGCTCATTCCCGGGAATCAGCTGAAAATAAATCAGCAGCCATTGAGTATCAGGACTTAACAATAAAACAAGCAATTAAGTTAGCGTACCCGTCTGCATTAAAATGGGATAAAAATGCTCTTCTGCTCAGGGCAGTGGATATTGACCTGGATGAAAAATCTAATGAAGTAATTGGCAGGAACGGCAAAAGAAAGCATTGGAATATTGCCTTTGGAGTGCCGGATACAAATAAATTTTTTTTAGTAACCATCCATAATGGGAAAATTGATGCAATCAATGATTTGACCAATCAAGGTGATACTCCTTACTTTAAAAAAGAGTTTACACAAATAGATGATATTCATTATGATTCACCAGAGCTGCTAAAAAAGGCATTGAAAACAGGGAGGCTTTATCCAGGTAAGGATTGGGCCAAGGGTTATAATTTTATTCTTTTAAAGGACATAGAGAAAAATATTAGCTTCATATCAGTAGTAGGCTGGAATAGAGGACAGACCCAAATGAGAGAAGTATCCTTTAATGTTGAAACGGGAGAATATATTTCACTGCAGGATTGAATTTATCGTGCCCGGATGATACTTCTTCCATCAGGAATTAAGTGACAGCCACCACTCCAAATGGCTTTGAATGATAAGCTAGCTCAACTCTTTTGTTATAATACCAAGTGCTTCATACAATCCTTTTTCTCCTGTATCGGTAACTTTCACAGCTCGTCCAGGCAATCTTTCAATCCAGCCTAAATCAAATAATCGAATTAAAATACCATTTCCTAAAGCCCCAGCCAGATGATAGTGTCTTTCGCTCCAATCCAGACATTTTCGGGCAAAATGTCTCCGTGTTTGCCGCAAAGCATTCAGATCAATGTTAAAATCATAAAAGAATTGTTCACCCTCTGCTGTTACTAGAAAATTATTTTCTTTTTCATGTAAATAACCTTTCTCAATCAAAGCCCTTGTTAACAATACACCCAGTTTTCCAGCTAAATGATCATATCAGGTTCTGGCAATTTGAATATTTTTGGCACGCGAAAAATCTTTCAAGGAATTAATTTTCGGCGGAGGGGCAATAACGGTCAACATTTCTATTGCTTGTGCCACATCAGCATGAGCAATTCGGAAATAACGATGCCGCCCATGCTTTTCCATGCTAAGTAAGTTTCCTTCTACGAGTTTTGTCAGATGACCACTTGCTGTTTGCAACGAGATATTGGCTCTTTTTGCCAGTTCACTCGCAGGAAGGCCATCCAGGTCAAGCAAAGCTTCCAACATAGCTGCTCTTGATGAATCAGCCATTAGTTTAGCAACAAATGAAAAATCAGGTCTGCTTCCCATTCTTATTCCTCCTAAAACATTTATAGTTCGATTATAGCCGAAGTTTTCACGTGCTACAATAAATTATATTACGACAGGAGGGTTTTAGAAATGAATACAAACGATTTACTCATTATTAATTTTGAAGAAGTTAGACGCAGAAGTGAAAAGGTTTGGAAAGCAATACCGGAGGAAAAGCTGAAATGGAGACCTGATGAAAATGCATTTAGCTGTGTAGAAATGATTAGGCATGTAGTAGAAGGGGAATTTCTATATCATCAAATTCTGGTGGGCAGAGGAAGTAAAGTATTAAACAATATATTTAATCCATTTGAGGCAAGACTCTTTACAACAGTAGATGATGAATTGGAATTTGCACAGCCATACCGGGATGAATTTATGAAATACATAACGGAAATTCGTGCAATTGATTTAGATAAAATTGAGATTGACCGTTCGGATGTCGGGTATGTAAGAAAATTAGGTGATATGCTGTTGCGAATTGCATATCATGAATCTGTGCATACAGGTCAGCTGTTAAATTATATGAGAACAATGGGGGTTGAACGCCCTAAGATATGGGATTAGATTTATTTCTTAGCTGTGAATACTGGCTTGGATAGAAGCTATATCAGTTAATTTAGTATCAATACCTTTCGATTGAAAATAGTACATTTGCAATGAAATGAGGAATTACTGATTTACAAATGAACTATTAAACAACTTATATATGATATATAATAATTTGGTATATTAATGATCATTAATATACCAAATTATTTATGGAAGAAACAGGGGGATTAATAATGATAACAGAATTATTATCTACCAGGGCAGACGTGAATATTTTGAAGAAAGCCAAGTGAACAATTTTCCAAATAAAGTAAACTTATTGTTTAATAGAGTAATAAATAAATCATAGATTATTTCAAACCATTAGTGTACCTACTATTAGATAGTGCTGTGGTTTTTTTGTTGTAGGACAATTAAAGAGTATTCCTGCATAATAATCCTGTAGTAGAGTAATGAACAGCTGTATTGTACTTCATTTATGATACAATTGTAAGTAACCTCATTTGGAACGATTAAAATATTTTTTTAGAAACTTAAAAGCTGGAGAACTTAGCGCCTTTTTACGAAAAGATGGGAGTGATATGTTTGGATGTGAACAAGAAATTATTGAATAAATCCAGTGTTTTAAAAGAGCAATTAGATAAAAAGAGACCTTTACCTTATGAAGTCATAAAAGATATGAAAGAGGATTTTCACATTAAAAATACGTACCATTCCAACGCAATTGAAGGAAATACATTAACTTTATATGAAACAAAGGCAGTCTTAGAAGATGGTATCACCATTCAAGGCAAATCTTTTCGTGAACACGCCGAAGCGAATAATCATAAAGAAGCGATTGAGTATGTTGAAGAATTAATAAATGATAATATCCCATTGAGCCAGCGTACAATGAAAGATATTCACGCAATTGTGATGCAAGGCATAGATAGAACAACCGCTGGAAAATATAGAAATACTGCAGCTTTGATAACAGGTGCTAATCATACACCTCCATCTCATGAAAAAATACAAGATGAGATGGATAACCTGATGGATCGGTATAAAAAAAATAATGATTTACATCCAGTAGAAAAAGCCGGTCTATTACATGCGAAATTTGTAAATATCCACCCCTTTTCCGACGGCAATGGAAGAACCTCCAGACTATTAATGAATTTTGAATTGATGAAATGTGGGTTTCCTCCAATTACAATTGAAAAAGACGATAGATTCAGGTATTACGAGGTTCTGGATACTTCTGGAACAAAAGGAGATTATGAGCCTTTTATATTGTTTATAGCTGAACGAGCAGTGGATACTTTAGAGAATTATTTAGAGTTTTTAAAGGATATATAAATTGAAAAATAAAAAGATTCATAAAGTGGATAATAATTATAAATTAGAGCACTGAAAAGATAGGGTTATGAAGGCTTTTATCAAACTATATGGTAAAGGTCTTTTTCGTTTGAGAAAAAAATAGATTATTCCAACCTTATTGCTAATCTGCTGCTTACCGGCCTAGTAATTGTTAGTGCTGTAGTTATTGTGGCCATCCCGATTTTGATAATATATGGTTTATCAAATATTTTAGCAGGCTGGAATCTTATTGAAATACGATTCTTTGATAATATTTTCATTAATATTCTTTATTTTGGCGGCTTGCTTTTTCTTTCTTATCTTGTATGAGTAATTTTTGATCTGTTATATCAGCTTATTCTTAAAGTGGCAAAGATGAAAGAAACGAAGAAAGTAATGTTTCTGAGTTATACGGTGCAGCTGCTATGTAGTGTTATTTTTTATAAAAACTTTATTGAGCCTCTTTTTACGAGAATTAATATATCATGGGAAGGAACAGCCATTTTATTCTTCTGCTTGTATTTGTCTGCTTTTGTTATCAGCGAAGATTATAAAATTTTTTCTGATAACAAAAGCTGACACTACCTCGATTTTAAATCAATTGCAGCAGAATCCCTATATTTTGGGATTTTCCTTGACGAATCCAACGCTTCCATGTAAAGTAATCTGTAATTATTCGTATAATTCCATATATTCTTATCCAGAAAGGTGGAGGGACTGGCCCGTTGAAGCCTTAGCAGCAGACACTAATTTGTACTGTGCTAATTCCAGAAGCATTTTTGCTTGAAGATAAGAAGAGATTTTACTATACCAAACCTCTTCTATTTTCAGAAGGGGTTTTTTAATTGGATTATAGAATGAAGATAGCAGGTAGAGAGGAAGGGGTATTCGATGACAATATCAACAGAAACAAAAAATACACGAGCTCCGTTCAGAGCAGATCATGTAGGGAGCTTTCTCCGTCCCCAGCGTTTAAAGGAAGCTCGCGCGCAAAAAGCAAAAGGAGAAATCAGTCCTGAACAATTGCGGCAGATTGAAGATGAGGAAATTATCAAACTGGTAGAACAGCAGAAGGAAGCCGGTCTTCAATCAGTGACAGATGGCGAGTTTCGCCGTGCATGGTGGCATTTTGATTTTCTGGAAGGCTTAGATGGTGTAGAAGGTTACACCGCTGAACAAGGTTTACAGTTTACGGGAGTAGAAACCAAAAAGCGGGGTATTAAAGTAACAGGTAAAATTGGTTTCAGTGACCATTATATGCTTGAGCATTATAAATTTCTTCATGGTATTGCCGGAGATGCTGTTGCCAAATTTGCGATTCCAAGTCCGAATATGCTTTTTTTTCGGGCGGATTTTGAAGAAGGTATTTATGAAAGTGATGAAGCAATTATCGATGACCTGGTTACTGCTTATCAAGGAGGCATTCAGGCATTATATGATGAAGGCTGCCGCTACTTACAACTGGATGATACTTCCTGGGCAACCTTTTTCTCAGAAAAGGGGAGAAACTCTTTGATTGAAAAAGGAAGAGATCCCGAGAAAACAGCGGAATTATGTGCAAGAGCAATTAATGAATCGATTGCAAACAGACCGGATGATATGCTGGTGACGATGCATATTTGCCGGGGAAATTTTCAGTCTACCTATATGTCAAGCGGCGGTTACGAAGCCGTGTCAGAAACCATTTTTGGAGGTCTGCAGGTTGATGGACTTTTCCTGGAATTTGATGATGATCGCTCGGGCGGATTTGAACCACTGCGTCATGTGAACCGCGATGATTTATATATTGTGCTTGGGCTTATCACTTCTAAATTCAGTAAACTGGAAGATCCAGCGGCTGTTAAAGCAAGAATAGCAGAAGCTGCGGAATATGTACCGTTGAATCAGCTTTGTTTGAGCCCTCAATGCGGGTTTGCTTCCACAGAGGAAGGGAATTTGCTGACTGAGGCGCAGCAATGGGGAAAAATCCGCCATGTTGTTCAAATAGCGGAAGACGTATGGAAATAAATTTTACTAGAAAAAGGGGACTTGGAGAGGTGAGCTTTCCAAATCCCCTTTTTACATGTTATTTTACATATATTTATAGCGGCGCTTATTTTGAATGGGGAAAGACATTAATATAATTTTTTGATATATTAGAAATGTACAATAAGAATATTCAGCTATTTTTAATGGATAATATAACTTAATAAGGTGGTATAAAATGGAGATTCGCAGTTTAATAAGCTCTGATTATGATGTCTTGGCTCCAAGGATAAATGATTGGTGGGGCGGCCGTGATATGGCAGGTATGCTGCCTAAATTATTTTTCAATCATTTTAAAAATACAAGCTTTGTGGCAGAAGAAGATAGTGAAATTATAGGTTTTATAATCGGTTTTTTGTCCCAAGATCAATTAGATGAAGCCTATATTCATTTTGTTGGTGTACATCCGGATTACAGGAAGAAAAATATTGGAAAAGTCCTTTATGAAAAATTCTTCGCCAAGGTTAAAATGGCAAATCGAAGTGTCATCCGCTGCATCACTTCACCAGTAAATAAAACGTCAATTGCCTTTCATCAAAGAATGGGATTTGTTATTGAACATGGAGATAAAATAGTAGACGGGGTGTCTGTAAAGGCGAATTATGATGGATTGAATAATGATAGAGTTTTGTTTAAAAAAGAGCTGGAGTAAATCCTTTTTAAACGAATATATAAGAATTTATTTAAGGTAATAGCAATGAGATAATATTTTAAAATATTTGTCGAAAAAAGGAGAGTACTATGTCACCTAAACTACAAATTAGTTCAATAGATTCTTATATTGACGAGACAGTTATCATAAAAGTAATTGGATGTTCAGAAAATGCAAAAGTATCCATCTATGCGACAACATATGATGAAGAGCAAAAGCAGTTTTGTTCTTATGCAATATTTATTGCAGGTCATGAAGGTGTTGTTGATGTATCCTCGCAAAGGCCAGTGGAAGGCACGTATGATAAAGTGGATGCCTCGGGCTTATTCTGGTCTATGGAGCATGCAGATTCCAAATGGGGAGATTATTATGAAAAGAGCAGTTCGAACAAGGTATCAATCACTCTGAGTTTAAATGTAGATGGGAAGGAGCAAGGTTCTGTAACCATTAACCGATATTTTTATATGGATGGTGTTTCAAAGGAAGTTGTTCAGCATAACCAGCTGAAAGGAACGTTATTTCATCCAGAAGAAAAGGGACATTATCCAGCTGTTTTAGTGCTAAGTGGATCAGATGGCGGAATACAGGAGCACGCAGCAGCTTTATTAGCCTCTAAAGGATATACAGCATTTGCATTGGCTTATTTTGGGGCAGAAGGAACGCCAAAAGACCTTGAGGAAATATCGTTAGAGTACTTTCAGGAAGCAACGACATGGTTGAAAAACCACCAATACGCGAACGGGACCGTAAGCCTAATTGGTTATTCAAGAGGAGGAGAACTTGCTCTGCTTTTAGCAGCGACGTTTGATAACTATCAATCTGTCATTGCAGGTGCTCCTAATGCCTATATAACACCAGGAATGAAAAATGGTATTTTTGCTCCTGTAACATCGTGGGTTTTTAATCAGGAAGCTTTGCCCACTGTGAAGTTTAAATACCCTCTTTCCGTGATGCTTTCTACAATAAAGAACTGGTTAACCAAGAATCCTGTCTCTTTTTTAGCTATTTGGAATAATACATTGAAGAACCAGGAGAAAACAGCAGCAAGAATTCCGGTCGAGAATATTCAAGCCCCCGTTATGTTAATAGCTGGTGGAGATGATCAGCTATGGCCTTCCAGCCATTGTGTAAAAATGATGGAAGATACACTAAAGAATTTAAAGAGGCCGTATCAAGATCAATATTTATATTATGAAGAAGCCGGACATTTCATATCTTTTCCATATAGTTTCGTTAATCTGCCAGCTAATGTAGTTATGCAGGTGGGTGGTAATATGACGATGACATTTGGTGGATCAAAATCAGCAAATACAGCTGCAGCAAAGGATTCCTGGGAAAAAATACAGAGATTTCTAACAGAAAACAGTAGAAATTTATAATGTTTATATTAATTGGAGGAAATTAAATGATACGAAAACTGACAAAAGAGGATCACGTAAAAGTAATGGAGTTGATTGAGCCAAAAGCTGCAGAAAACTTATTTATAATCGGTGATATAGAAGCGTTTGGCTACGATTCTGATGTGCAAGATGTCTGGGGACAATGGGAACAGGGTAATCTAATCGCTGTTCTCCTGCGCTATCGTGAGAATTACATAATTTATAGCGAAACGGAATATGATCTGAAAGGGTTTGCGGAGATTATTAACAGCTATAAGCAACGATGTAATTTTAGTGGTTTGAAGTATATTGTGGAGCCATTATTACCATATATTGATAAAGTTACCCGTGTACATAGAGAAATGTATTATGCAGCTTGTGAAGAAATAAGCTATGCGGTGAATTTGGAACAAACAAAGCAGGTAGAGTATCTGAAGCCTGCTGATTATGAAGAGAATATAAAAATGCTGGCGTCCGTTCCTGAATTTGCAGCCAGTAACGTAACAATTGAAACAAGGGAGAATGAGGAGAAAAATAAAACTGGGCGTACCTATTTTATTCGTGATGAAAAAGGGACAATGGTTGCATCCGCGTCTACAACTGCTGAGAATTCTCATTCTGCAATGATCGTTGGTGTATGTACACGCCCAGGATACGAACGACAGGGTTTTGCAACGAAATGCATGGAGAAGTTATGCATCACCTTATTGGCAGAAGGAAAATCACTTTGTCTTTTCTATGATAATCCGGCGGCTGGAAATATTTATAAACGGTTAGGATTTGAAGATATCGGCATGTGGTCAATGCTTCGTTATGAAGCAGAATGAAAATACTGCTTTTATTAAAATAAAATAGGGAGATGGAAGCTGTGAAAATTATTTCATTTGAAAAAGAATATGGAGCATTCATAGATACAAAGACAACGAAGTTTACCTCCAATCGGATTTTAATGGATGCCAATGAGATTCGAATGGGATATATGTATCTTGGGAATGATGATAAAATTCCATTTCATGAGGCGCTGGCAGATCAGCTTTTCATGATTGTATCTGGTGAAGGCTGGGTCTGCGGTGAGGATGAAAATAGAATTTCACTGTCTTCTGGAAAAGCTGCTTTTTGGAAAAAAGGAGAATTTCATGCTGCCGGCACAGATTCTCAGATGAGTGCTTTAGTTATAGAGGGAAAGAATTTAAATTCCCAGAAAGTGCCTGTTTTAAAGAATGTAATTACAAGTTATTAATCTGCTAACCATTTTCCTGATAAAAAAAATGTATACTTAGATATTTAATATGCGTTTCTTTATTTTTGTCGGAGAAAATATGAAAGAAGATACTTTTCAAAAGTAAGAGTAAAAGGTTATTGTAAACTTGTTATTTCAGGAAATGCTTTATATGCAGCTGCTCATTTTAGACAAGAGTATATGCATTTAAAGCATCTTTTGTATTTCACTTTGAGTTACTTCTACATAGTACGAAAGCATTTCTGCCTCTGTTGAACTGCTTATAACTTTATGATATAAATAATAAACAATGAATATTTTTTAGTTATAAAATAAATGTGAAAATTTCATTTTAGAATACATTTATATGAATATAATGGAGGCAGATTGATGGCATTTCATATTGGAACTAACATAAGAAAAAGAAGGCTGGAATTAGGTCTTACCCAGAAAGAGCTTGCTTCTGATATATGTACACAGGCACAAATCAGCAATATTGAAAAAGGTGCTTTAAATCCTTCAAGCCTTGTTTTGTTTGAGCTGAGCAAAAGGCTATTGGTTGATATGAATTATTTCTTTGAGACCGATCCTGTAAAGTCCAACGAGCATTTTATTGAAATAAAAAACATGATAAAGCAGTTAAAAGCACAAAGAAACTACGCTTCTATTAAATATATAGTAGATAATGAGCTGACGGTTAATGCAAATAGATATGCTCCTTATGAACATCGCTATTTATTATGGCATAAAGGTATTTCGCTTTATCATTTAACTAATAACTTTGAGGAAAGTGTGCGGCTGCTGAAGGATTTATTGGTTGAAGAAAACACTGCTTCTGATAAACTGCTGAATATTAATGTGAAAACAAGTATTGCCAGCATATATCAGGATGAAAAAAATTATGATAAAGCTTACCAGTTATATAAAGAAGTCTGGAACCAGTTAGAGGAAATGGAAGGAATAGATGATTTTGAAACAGAGCTGAAAATTCTTTTCGGTTTATCGCAGACGCTAACTTACTTAGGGGAATACAACGAATCAAAATTGTATAGCTTACAGGCGATATCTATTTGTGTGGAAAGAAATACGCTCTATATGCTTCCGGACAGCTATTATCAGACTGGTAATAATCTGGTGAAATTAAATAGAAAAGAGGAAGGATTGGACTATATCCAAACTGCTAAGACTTTGTTTGAGGTTCAGGGAAACACGAATATGGTGAATATTGTGAAGGGAATTTTGGAGGAGCACAAATCTATATAGGGATGTGTATTGTGTGTGAAATAATGTAAAAAGATGAATATTGCTACAGATAAACATAAAGCGGATAGAGTCAATGTTTTCTATCCGCTTTATTGTATATCATGCAATGTTCAGTTTTAAATACTTTTCAATTTCTGCTGTCAAAAATACCTCTATTTGCTCTCTATTATCGCAGGTCAGCAAATGGATACAATCTGAATATTTATCTTTGACAGCATCTATTATCTTGTTATCTGTCCCTTTGTATATTGTTCCTATAATTAACGCAGATGAACTCTTCAATAAAGCTTCTAAAATCTTTCTATATTCATCAGACAATACTTGCATCGGGCCGATTTCATCAATAATAAGTATGTGCTTCCCGAAGACAGATTCCATATGCAGTAAATCCTGTGCCATTTGATCAATAGCTGCAATATCTACACCGTAATTGCCCATTTTATTTTCTGCCCAGTGCTTGGAAGCAATTTGTTTAGCATATCTACTTAATAATACAGTTGTAAAACCAATTCTTTGAGAATTTTCGGTAACTTCCTCCGTTATCAGACCATAAAAATACTCCTGGTTAAATCTTGATATTAGATTTTTAACTAAGGTAGATTTTCCAACTCGCGGTTCGCCAGTTATTAAAAATATATTTCGCATTGAATATCCCTCTTTCATTTAATTATCAATGAAATCATTCCTGTTCTTGCGGGAGGGGACTTTTTTAACAGACACTTTCCTGCCAATTTTTTTTAGAGCTGACAGTTTATCATTCAATAATATACATTTTTTCAATAATATTTTTAACCTCTTCATCATCGCCGGGATCGATGTAGACTAATTCTGGATTTTCAAGCATATCTCTCATTTCCTCTTTGACGTCTTCTAAATCAATATCATCAGGGCGGGGTGTGCCTCCATACCAGCGGTTTCCGTATGGAATGTTATAGACATTAATTGTGCCGTCGCCGTTGCCGCTATATGTTACCATGCCATCTACAATACGAGAACCAGATACTTGAATAACATCCTTCGTGTAGCTGACATCATTCTCCTCATCATTTGGATCAAGCGGTGTACCGGCTGGAACATGATCTACATATAATTCATTGATATCCTGATTTGGTCCAAGCTGCAGCCAAACGCGGGCATATTCAATTTCTTCGGGGGAATAGCTGGATAATGCATTATCTTCGTCTTCTTCTGAAGAGCTGCCATTACTTTCTTCGTTTTCAACTGAGCTGTCGTCAGAAGAATCTGTTTCCGATTCTTCACTTGAATTATTATCAGAATCATTCTCAGCAGTATTCTTATCAGATTCATTCTCATCTTCTGCTGCATTTGGTTCTTCAGTCGTTTCATTTGGTGCTGAATCATTACTGCCGCTCTCGTTTGTATTATCAGAGCAGGCAATCAGTACAAAGGTGATGGACAGAAGTAGAAGACCGCAGCAGGTAAATTTCATTCGTTTCATCATTTTACAACCTTTCCTTTCTTTTGATTGAAAATTGCAATAATCTTATAAATCCTAATTCAATAAATAAGGAAACATGATAAATTAATCATAAAGTATTATAGTTGAGTTGTAAAACTTCGGAAGTCAAAGTAAATTTAGCAAAAAAAATCAAATAGTGGTTTACGGTGGATGAAAATAATGGTAAAGTTACTTTAAGTTTAGAACGGAGGTGAAAAAGAATGGATGTAATAGCTGTGAGCACAGGTGAAAAAACTGAATATACGATTGTTTTCACCTGTGTAATTATGCTTGTTTTGCTGACAATGGGAGAAGCCTGTCCAATTTTAGCAAAATAAGTATGTTTCACAGCTGATTAACTATTCTTTTTCATTAATTTGACGGGGAGACTGTTCGTTAATCGAGCAGTCTTTTTTTGGTGTTCTTAAATAAAAAATAAAACGCTGTCCCCCTCTTATTATGTGGAAAAAGATTTTGCAGAAAAGAGGAATCGTTATGCTATTTAAAAATAAAAACTTTCAATTTTTACTCTGGTCAAGAATTTCATCAAATATTGGTGACAGCATTTTCTATATTGTTTCCATGTGGGCGATTTTAGAAATAAGCAGATCTCCAATATTAACAGGGGTGGCTGGATTTCTATTTACACTGCCTTCTATCTTCAATGTGCTTTTAGGTCCGTTAATTGATCGCAGTCATCCAAAAAAATTATATATTTTTGCAAGTATCATACAGGCGCTTCTCTTAGGAATCATTTTATTTACCTTGGGAATTGGTGAAATGAATGTATGGATGTTACTTTTTATTATTCTCCTATTAACCATTTTTTCTGAAGTTGTATATCCAATTGAAAATGTCCTGATACCAAAGGTTGTAGAAAAAGGTCAGTTAGTTAAAGCAAATTCTGTTATGTCTGTGGCTTATCAAGGGTTAGATTTTGTTTTTAATGGTTTATCTGGCATTCTGATTGGACTTTCTTGCAATCACAGTGCTGTATGGATTGAATTTATTATTTTTTCTTATTCCAATATTTTTAATGATGCTATTAAAAATAAATATTTCAAGAGGAAAAAAAGAGAGTAAGGATAAAGGAAACAGTTATAAAGAGGAATTGCTGGAAGGCTTGAAAGTGGTTAATCATCCTTTGCTTCGGGCATTCCTGGTTCCGTTGACGATTATTAACTTTTTATTTGCCATGATTCTTGTAACGCTACCGTCCTTTGCAAATCAATATGGGAATGGTCCGTCAACATATGGTTTGACAATCGCATTCTTAGGCTTAGGTTCAATGCTGGGTGCTTTATTTATAGATAATTTCAGGACAAAACAGCGATTAGGTATAATGATGTCTGCCGGATTTATATTATCTGGATGCACTTGGCTTTTGATGGTGTTCAGCATTCAGCTGTCAGAAATTATTTTTTATATTTTATTGGCTATATCCTATTCATTTATTGGTGCCATCAATGTTCTGTTTACAGTTCTTTTTCAAAAGCTTCCTGAAGAAAAGATGCTGGGGCGGGTGAATACAGCTATTGAAAGTATTATTAGTTTTGCAATGCCTATAGGTTCACTGGCTGGAGGTTTTTTAACAGAGCTTGCATCACCCATTTTTGTACTATGTTTATTTGGGATAGGCTTAATTATTTTAGGAGGTTTTTACTTGTTTAATCGAAGTATTCAAAGCCTGCCAGATATTGATAAGGTGGAAAAGCTGGAGTGGTAAAGAGTAAATAGGTTATTGAGACAGGGAAGCATTCACTTGAAAGAGGGATGCTTCTTGCAATAAAAAAGCTGAGTCAAAAATTAATGCATTGACTCAGCTATTTTTACAAAGATATTATCTTTTTCGTTTGTTTTTCTTATTATCCAAGTTTAAGAATTCACTATTTTCACTTGCAAATTCTGTATCATTACCTGTTTTATTATGCTTATTGCGATTATTTTGTTTCCCTTTATCCTTGTTTCGATTTTTATTTTGTTCGGACATGATTGCACCTCCTGTAAATATTCAGGGTGAATTCTATCACCAATGAAGTTAGTTTAACCATATAATTGTAAATTATAAGCTATAAATATCCTGCCAGAAATTCATTGAAAAGTGGTCATCCATTAGAAAAAAAGTACGATCTGTGGCATAATAGTATATCGAACGAATGTTTCTAATAAGGTAAAAATAATAATGGAAAACAGACTGAAATTGCGTTACAGGAAAGGCGATGAAATTGATATGGGAGTCCAATTAATATTAGCGGAAAAACCATCCGTCGCAAAAAATATTGCAGACGCATTAAAAATAAAAACAAAGAAAGATGGCTATTTTGAAGGGAATAACTATATCATTACCTGGGCATTTGGCCATCTTGTTGAGCTGTACGATGCAAAGGACTATGACGGGAAAATGCGAAGCTGGAAAATGGATAATTTTCCTTTTATCCCATCTGAATTTAAATATAAGGTGAAAAGCAATTCCAGAAATCGGGCACAGACAGATGGCGGAGCTGCAAAACAGTTAAAAACAATCCACTCTCTGATGAAGCGTAGTGATGTAGAAACAATTATTTCCGCCTGTGATTACGACCGGGAGGGGCAGCTAATCGCAGATAGTATCATCTACCGGGGCGGGAAGAAACCGAAGGCTGCGGTATATCGCCTGCTTTTAAACGAATGGACGCCAAATGAAGTATTACAGGGATTGGAAAATCTCAAGCCGAATACTGCGATGCAGCCATTACGGGATGCAGGAGTCAGCAGGCAATGGGCTGATTGGGTCATTGGCATTAATCTGACATCTGTTGCTACATTAAAATATCAGCAGGGAAAAAGTAAAGCTTTAAATATAGGCAGGGTTCTTCTTCCGACATTAAAAATTATCTATGATCGAGATCAGGAGATAAAAAATTTCAAACCCGAGGATTATTTTAAACTGACAGCAACATTTCAGACGGCAGATAATCAGGAATATGAAGGTATTTTTACAGAAAAGAAAGAGGATAAATTTAAGAAAAAAGAATTATTGGAGCCGATTCACGAGGCCATTCAAAACAAACGGGCTATCATTACAGATAAACAAGTGGAGAAGAAAAAAGAATTCCCGCCATTTTTATTCAATTTATCCAACCTGCAGGGTTTTATAACGAATAAGTACAAGGGATGGACTTCTGATAAGGTGCTAAAGGTGGCCCAATCACTTTATGAGAAGAAGCTGATTACCTATCCGCGAACCTCCAGTATTGCATTAGAAGAGAGCTTAGTTGGAAAAACAGCCCATGTGTTAAAAGTGCATTCTGAGGAGCTGCCTTATAAAGATGAAATTAAATTTATGAAAACAAAGCGTGTTTTTAATAACGCGAAAGTGGAAAGTCATAGTGCAATTATTCCGACCTATATGAAACCGAAACGACTTTCAGCGGACGAAGGAATCGTGTATACAGCAATTAAAAACCGCTTTATTATGCAATTTATGCCAATTGCCGAATATGAAGAAACAAAGCTGATTACAAAAATTCTGGATGTGGATTTATCTGGTGTGTTCCATTCAAAAGGGAAGGTCCAGCTTATTGAAGGCTGGAAAAAAGTAGAGAAAATCCAATCAAAGGATACATTACTGCCAGTTGTAAACAAGGAGGAGCTTGTAGATGTGACAGATTCTGAAGTCAGTTCCCATGTAACAAAGCCTCCAAAACACCATACGGAAAGAACCCTGCTGCGTGTTATGGAAACATGCGGGAAAAGTTATAAAGAGGATGAAAGCGAAGAACTGCTGGGCAGTATTTTAACTGGATTCAGTATCGGTACAGCTGCAACAAGAGCGGAAACCATTAAAAAATTGAAGGATGTAGGATATATTACAACGGAAAGTAAACATTTGCTTTGCACAGAGCTTGGCAATCGTCTTGTTGAGACCTTTCCCGTAAAAAATCTGTTTGACTTAGAATTCACCGGACGTCTTGAAAAAGGGTTATCAGATATTCAAAAAGGAAAAGCGAGTAAACAGGAGTTTCTCCGAGTTGTTTTTGATTTCACAACGGAGTCTGTTGAAACAATTAAAGGTGGAGAAGACGTTATCATTAATAAAGTGGTCTCCACACGGGCAACCAATGAAGTACTGGGGACATGTCCAGAGTGCGGCGGTAAGGTGACCGATGGTTATAAAGCCTTTAGCTGCAGTAATTGGAAGAAAGGTTGTTCCTTTGCGATTTGGAAAAATGATAAATTTTTAGCCTCGATGCGGAAAAAGCCGACGAAAACAATGGTGAAAAAACTATTGAAAGAGAAGAAAGTCTTTGTGAAGGGTTTGACAAGTAAAAAAGGAAAGAAATTCAATGCTTATTTAAGCTATGAGAAGAATAAGGAAAATGACTATTATAGCTGGAAAATGGAATTCACCAAATGAAATAACCTGTGAAGGTTGTGCGCATTCCTAAGTTTTCAAGCTTTTAACCGGGATATAGTGTATAATGGAAGGTAGAGGTAGCATTATTTTAATAAACGGAGATATAAAGAATTGTATTTGCCATGCTAAATTTTCCTCTAGACAGGATGCCCAACATGAAAAAGGTTATCGTAAGCACAAAGGAAAATCTGGATTATGGTACATTAATATGGATTTACGCAAATAACCGCAAAGTATATCGCAGCAGTAAAAGTATTAATGCTGATACGCCATTCCATCGTTACGATTCGCATTATATGGGAATGGTTGAAGAGCTGTACAGAGATCAGGAAAAACATCCCATCTTATTTAAAAGGATGATTGAGAAATCGGATCGGATTTTTGGTGTATGTCTAAATAAACGCCGTAACGAGGATGGTTCAAAGGATATGAAGGTTCTCTTTTTTTCAGATTGGGACAGTGTACAGGATTTTGCCGAGGATACCTTCCCCAGGCTTTTAAAAGAAGAAGTTAAGAGAAGAAAAGCAGCTAAACAAAAATGGCTGGAAAGAGGAAAGCTATTCTCAGAAAAGAAAAAAATGTCACAATAAATGTTTTGCAGACAGATAAGCTGTCTATGAGGTGTTGTACTTCATGGGGCAGCTTTTTTGTTTATTAAGCAATTCTGTTTTAAGTTAGATTTTTATAAAAAAACAAACATCCAGATTGGCTCCAGATGCTTGCTTTGCCCATGATAATGTTGATTAATCCCTCCAAAGATATACCTTCCCGCTTCGAGGATCATAAAGAAGATCAACAAAATCACCAGGCCTTGGCGGATATAGTAAACTGACAACTTGCTTTACCTCTCGTTGAATAAGGTCATGCTGATAGGTGAACTGAACCTTCATGCGTACCTGTGGCTGCTCATTAATATAGGTACCGGTCTGATTAATTTGCATAATTTTTGCCTGTACTTTGATACCGCCATTATTTAATATGCGTTTTCGTTTCCATTTACTAAGCTTGGAGATTATGAAGATAATTATCATAATAAGCAACGGGATACCTACCCAAAAAGTAATAATTATAGTGAATGTTTGACCAGCTGAATCTTCACGGATATATTGCAGTAATCTGTCCTTAGAAAAAGTATCTGAATCCTGCGTGAGTTTTTCTGCTTGCTGCTGTTTTTCTTCTGCTAATGAAAGATAGCTTTTCTCCACCAATTCCGGTGTTAACCATTCGCTAACTGATGGGTCTGCTAAATTGACAGATATGGCAGCTCTATCCGAAGCGATATAAAGCTCTTCTTCAGTTACCTGTGCAAAAAATGCATCATTATTATAATCGAAAGACTGCTCCTGCAGCCTCTCGGTCAAGTCCACCACCAGCTCTTCACCAGATTGATTAAAAACATAACCAATTAATGCAGATGATTCATCGACAGATTCTCTCCCAATGACCAGGGTCAGATTTGTATCAATCTGAAATAGACTTGGGTAATAAATTGGCTCTGGTGTCGGGATTTCATTTTGTACGGTATGTGTATGAATATCGTATTGAACAAGCTGATTATCAGCAATACGTATAACGGTTGATTCTTTACCTTGATAGAGCTGGGAAACAGCTTCTTCCTCTGTTTCCCAAAAACTCATCGCCTCTGGGATAAGGAATCTTTCCTCTGCTTTTGGCGATAAGGTCAGCATAAATTGTGATTGATCATATAAGCTAAGCTCCACAGCAGGCAATAAATCTGTAAACGTGCTGGAATAATATAGTTTAGCATCTACAAGATCAACAATTTGTTCATTTTCCGTTAAGTTTATCTCCTCCAATTGCAATTCATGAATGCTGTATAAAGAGAAGCTCCCATCACCCTTTTTTCCAAGTAAATAGATTGTACCCTGATGGCTGAGTACATGACTCTCCAAGTACCCATCTGCATGAATTTCCGGAATATCCAATTCTTTTAATTCTTTACCAGATTCATAATAATAGCCCTTAATAATACTATTATCATCAGCTTTTGTAATAAAGACTAATCCATCTTTTTGATAGGATACAAATGAACGCATAAATATATCGCTGTTAAGCTGCTCTGTTTGAACAATTGTATTGGCGTCAGGGTCCACTTCCTCCAGCAAAATAGTACCGTCTGTTGATCTGGCTGTTAAACCATGACCGTTTGGTAAAATATAATATTCCAAAATTTCATTTACATTCTCACCCAGTGTTTCTGCTTCATGGATTAATTGGTCTATCTGTTCCTTTTCGGGTTGAAATTCTGTATAGCCTTTAAAAAACATAAATCCTATAATGATAAAAGGAATCAAAAAGGGAATAGAAAAGAAAATCCAGCCTTTTGAAAAAGAAGTATTATTTTTTTGTTTTTTTGCCATTTTTCTTATCTCCTGCATGATTTGATATAAGAGGATGTTCAAAAAGTCCAATAAAGATGGCACTGCAATAAGAGGATTTTCTACTAATAACGCCTGTGTTGCGTGGGCGATGTAGAAGCCACTGCATCCTGTGGAAGTCCGTTCGGAAAATGCCAGTCGCCTTGAACTTCTTGATTCTATTTATCGGACTTTTTGAACACGTAATATAAACAATATTATTCTAGCATATTTGATTAGATTTTATTGATTTACTTTGGATATATTTAAATAATGATTTGTTTTTTAATAGCAGGATGTGTAAAAAAACAGTATACTAAAAAATAGCATTTATTATTTAAATTTTCTGGATTTTGTATGTTTATTGAATTGTCTTTAACAAAACAGAAGAGGGGGGCATTACGATTGGATAGAAAATACAATGATTTAATTGGAGATATGATTAAAGAGAATGATTACAGTTATGAAAAGAACTTGCCGGGTAAGGGAAAACCTTTATCGAAGGATTATATTCAGAAGGATACTTTTCAACACTTTCAAAAAATAGCAAAGGACGCAGGCTATTTGCCGCCATGGTTGAAGCTGCAAAAGGAAATCGGCTTATTAGTGCAGGATGCACAGACAGAAGGGGATATCAAAAAAATTAACAAGCAGATTAAAAAGCATAACCGAATATGCCCGGCGCCATTGCAAAAGAAATTTGTCAGCTTAGCAAATCTGGAAGCAGCGAAGAAAGAATGGTAATCATAAATAAAAACTGGACCTGCAGGATGTAGCTTAACCTTGCAGGTCCAGCTGGACTTCTCTTATACTTATTCCACTTTCTTTCCTTTTTTATAAACGATTTTATCGCCTTGAACAGCTTTTATATTCTCTAGCGGGTTTTCTTCAATAATAATAAAATCAGCAAGCTTGTCTGCTTCAATGGAACCGGCATAATCGTCGATTTTTAACAGCTCTGCTGCATTAACGGAAGCGGATTGTAATGCTTGCAATGGCGTTAAGCCGGCCTCGACCATATGTTCAAGCTCCTCGGAAGATCCATTTTCAAAATCATTATAAGCGGTTCCGGAATCAGTTCCCATTGCAATTTTAACTCCAGCTTTTGCCGCTTTGCCGATACTTACAATATGTGCTTCCTGAACAGCGAGAGATTTTTTAACCATAAAATCAGGTAATTTGTCCGGATGCTGATTAATCGCCCATGGCGCCATTAGTGTTGGCACGAGATAGGTATCGTTTTCCAGCATCATTTGTATCGCTTCATCGTCAAGATAAATTCCATGCTCAATGGAATCTACACCAGCACGGATTGCGTTCTTGATTCCTTCTGTTCCCTGGGCATGGGCACAGGCTGTATAACCTTTATGATGTGCTTCATCCACCGCCGCACGCATTTCATCTACACTCAGCTGAATATCATGCGGTGTTTCTCCATCAATGCTTACGCCGCCGGTAGCCATTAATTTAATGTTTCGTGCACCATTTTTAATATTGGTACGAGCATTTTTACGAAGCTCGTCAACACCATCAGATTCGAGTCCCAATTCAACACCGTGTCCGCCGGTCATCACAAGCGCGGGACCGGATCCGATAATTCCTGGTGCTGTAATTTTATTTTCTTTTTCTAAATTAGATAATTGTAAATCAATGTTGTCAGAAGAACCGACATCACGTATATATGTGACTCCATTTTTTAAAAGCTTGTTTAAGTTATCCACCGCAATATAAGTATTTACAACTGCTCCTGTTTTGACAGCATTCACGGAGGATAGACCGCCAATTTTGAAGAAAGGATCTAAAACAATATGTGTGTGGGCATTAATTAAACCTGGCATCACATATTTTCCTTTCAGGTCAATGACTTTATCTGCTGCTTTTGTTTCTTGATTGATAAATCGACCTGATTCTGTATCCACCGCAAAGTCAATTGCTTCAAAATCTGTGTTTTTGCCGGTAAATACTTTAGCGTTTTTAAATAAAATCGTAGTCATTCTTGTCTCTCCTCATGATTGGTTTTTCTAATGTTGTATGAAAAATTTTAGAATACAAATAAATATATCATAAAAAAAGAGAGAATTGTGGGAATTTGTCTTAGAATTATTTTCTTGAGGAATTATTTACATGAAAATTAAAAAAGCAAAAGACACCCCTCAATTGGTCCACTGTAAAAGCAGTGAACCAATGAAAAGATGCCTCTATAAAAGCAGCTCTATTCTTCTCTGTCTGTCCAGTTCCAAAGTCTTGTTTCATCCAGCTGCAATGCATAGATTTCGTCATTTTCCCGCAGTTTTAGCAGTTCTTTTGTCGGTCCGGTGACAACCACACCATAATGATTGATCCCGTTCTCTTCAAAATATTGTATGGTTTCATCGATATGCAAATCATCCCAAACATATTTATTAGCCAGCTTTTCGTGGTTTGACAGGAAATGTAGTACTTTAAAAAATTGCTCATGCAGTATTTTACTGTCTCCATACTCATAAGTGGGAGAGGAGCTCGTTTCAGAAACAGTTCCTGAACCAAACCAACCTTTTTCTTCCTGTCTTTCTACGGTATGCATATCCTCCTCCAGCCAGATAGGACTGGCTGGAAATCCAAAAAAGAATGGATCGGGACTAGAAATAAAATCAATTTCATACTCATCCGACATGTCACCTTTTTGAACTCCGAACCAAAGAATTTCTAAATTATAGTTATCGAAGAGTTCATATACTTCATCTGTTTCAAGAAACTCATTGAAAGAAATATAAGCAGAGGATACTGTTCCTTCCGGTAAATTTTCAAGCTGCTCCCAATCAGAGTATTGTGCCTCTTCCTCACCAGGCAGATAAAAACCTGGCGATGCGGAATTGGCATTTGTAAATAAAGTATCATCCTGCCCTCTTAAATAAGAAAAGAAGAAGGACGATTTAGATTGACCGACTTCAAATATTTCATCTCCAACCTGTTTTCGCTTTGTTGTTTCTACATCCAATCCAAAGAATAAACCGCCCTGTGCTGAAGAATAGGACAAACTGCCATAGGGGTCTGTCAGTGCGGAAGTATAATCATTAACATTCATGATGATTTCTGATCTGTCCGGTGTCCCCCAGGAGTAATAGATGCCGGTACCTATCATGCTAATAAATAAAACACCAATAAATATAATAAAAACGAAAAAAGTTGTCTGAATCCGGGCTTTCCATTTTCCTCTTCGCAGGATTTTCTGCTCTTTTTTATTGAAAGAATTATTATTATTCTGCTTTTCTCCATTTTCAAAGATATTTTCCAGTGTATCGAGTTCCTTTTCAAATGCTTTTCTCTCTTCTTCTGTTAACTCGCCTTTTTCGTAGGCCTGTAATTTTTCTTCAAATGTTCTTTTCATTGGTTTTCATCCTTTCTCTGTCTGATTGCCTGTCTTCCGCGAAACAGCAATATTTTAAAATGACCGAGTTTTACATCCATTATCTGCGAGGCTTCTTTATAAGATAGCTCATGAATATCATGAAGAATAATAGCGGTCCGCTGTTTATCCGGCAGCTGGTCAATGAGTGCTAAAACTTCTTGTACCTCTTCGCTTAAAATAAGCTGATGATGAATGTCTACTTCATTTTTCTGTAGTTGCTGAAAGAAGTCCGTATCTGTAACGACATTTTTTCGATGCCTTCGATAATAATCAATATAAGTACGATAAGCTACGGTAAATAGCCAGGATTTTACGTTTTCATTATGATAAAATTCCAGATACAGATAAGCCCGCAAAAATGTTTCCTGCACCAGATCTTCAGCTGTATAATGGTCGCGGCTCAGAGAAAGAAGGAAGTGATAAACATCTCGAAAGTATAATTGATAAACCTGATCAATCGATTTCATGTGTTCCTCCTTTCCATCTACACATAACACGTTTCAAATTAAAAAAAGTTACAGATTTATTTCAAGTTTAGTAAAATAAAATATATAATTGCCAGAGTGGTATTATATATAGCAGCATTACCGTATTTCAACGATTGTCAGCTATTATGCGATAAATCCGTTAAAAACTTTGATACGATTAAAAGAATATATAAAATGAAAGCAGATTGAAACCTTATTACAAATAAAATTCCTATGTTTTAGAGGGAGAAAAATGAATGAACAAAGTAAAAGAAATAAAATTGCCTGGGAGTATAGAGCTTATGAGTATTGGAATAAAAGATATGGAACGCCTCAAAAATTAGCTGGACAGATAGTGGAGAATCCGATTGCTCAATTGAAGAAGCATAAGGATTATTTTAAGCATATAGAGGGGAAGAAGGCTGCCAATCTCTGCGGATCTAATGGCAGAAAAGCAGTTCCAATTGCTTTACTAGGCGCAGACGTTACTGTATTTGATATCTCAAAAGAAAATAAGCAGTATGCCTTGGAGCTTGCAAGATATGCCAAAACCAATATTGATTATATTGTGACGGATATTTATGAAATTGACTTATCTGCGTATCAGAACTATTTTGACGTACTATATCTGGAGGGCGGGATTTTGCATTATTTTGATGATATTGAAAAATTGATGAGCATACTTTACGCACTTTTAAAAACGGATGGGAAAATGATTTTGAGTGATTTTCATCCGTTAAGAAAATGTGTCTTGGCTGATAGTAAAAAGATAAGTTACTTTGAGAATAAGCATCTCCAATTAGGTGACTTAGCTTATAAAGATTTTTTGATGAAGCTGAGCAGACTGATTTTCCCAGTGTATCTGTCCGTTTATATACATTAAGTGACATTATTAATGCTGTTATCGGCTCCGGTTTTCAGCTTAAAAAATTTGATGAACACCGCGGCTGGGGTGGCGAGGATATACCTTGGGAATTTACGATACTTGCGAAAAAGTATAAATAAAAAATTCATCAACCTAAAAGGGGAAACAAAATGATCATTTCTACAATTATATTAGGCTGGTCAGGTATTATATTATTTCTTATAACTGCATTTATATTTCCGAAAATGGCCAAAAATAACGAATTTGCTTTTATCCATTTTTTATTGGCATGGATGTATGCCTTTTGGCTTCCTGTTCCTTTAGTTTTAAATCAGTTGCTGGATTTTGACTATCTGCAAATAGGGATTATTTTTGGATTTATCTATTTGTTTATGCTGATTATTACAATGGTTCTTCAAACGGGTCATATTACATATATCGTAAAGAATAATACCGGACAGGCAATTACTGATAAAGAGAGTAAATATATGATGGCAACACTGTCTGACCCATTTGAAGCTTTTGCGAATGTTTTTAAAAGTATATGGGCATTATTTTTAGCGATTGGTTTTTGGAATAATGGAGAATATGTGATGGGATGCCTTATGATTTTATTTAGTTTATTTGGCGTTTATTATTTATTTCTGATTCTGAATAATATCTTAGTAACCCCCGTAAAGCTATTTGCTAAAGTAAAACCGAATGTTTATGTAACTAACTTGGAGACCTTTCTCTTCTTTTTAATTTTACTGATCTATATAACCTAATTGGTTCAAAGATTTTTTTACTATTTAATTACCGCAATATCTGATTGGAGTGAACACCTATGAGTAACCCGGTTATTCTGATACTCACCAAGGAAATTGATCTTTATTATACGTTTCGCGATAATATCCGGGAGGTTTTCGGAAATGAAATCCGGCTGCGCAGCAATCATTTTTTACCGGTTCATCTGGAGGATGTGGATTTAATCCTGTCTTCGGCCCCGGATAGCCTGGTTGAGGATTTTATTGATTTTGAGAAGACAAAGGCACCTATGCTGATTGCCAATCGATCTATTGATTTTAAAAAGCTGGAAAAATTATTTGAATTGCCTAAAGCGACACGATGTCTGCTTGTCAGCAATGATGAGGCTATTGCTTATGAATCTGTAACGATGCTGAAGTATTTGGGCTTTGACTACTTAGACTTTTACGCGTACTCCCCTGATATGGAGAATCCTCCTGATATGAAAGGCATTGATGTGGCGATTACACATGGATTAGCAAACCTTGTCCCGGCAGAGCTGGAAGCAGTTATCGATTTAGGAAACAGACGTCTTGATCTGAGTACACTTTTTGATATTTCAAAAATTCTTAAGTGTAATTTTGATCATGCTCATCATATAACGATGGGCTATGTGAAAAATTTTGCTCGAATTGGCAGAGAGCTTGCTAATTCTGTCCGAAACGAGAATTATATTAACTCCAGTTTGCAAGCTGTTCTCAATGCTGTTCAGGATGGTGTTGTTTTTATTGACAGTGGAGGACATGTTTCTTTATTTAATGAAGAAGCGGGCAATATTTTAGGAATAGACGGACAGGATGTCTTACATAAGCACTATGCGGATGTGTTACATGAATTTCAAATTGATAAAGTTATGGAGACAAAACAGCCAATTCCCAGGCAACTGATTCAAGTACATGGAATGAACCTATTAGTTACGCTAAATCCGATTTTGCTTGATGAGGCTTTTTCGGGAATTGTTCTTGTTTTTCAGGATGTAACGCATGTAGAACGGATGGAGCAGGAGATAAGGAAAAAGAAGCTGCAAACAGGATTAACCACAAAGTATTCCTTTGATGACAACATTGGCAACGGCCATATGATTACGGAGACACAGCATATAGCGAAAAGGTTAGCCAGAAGTGACTATACCATACTAATCACCGGAGAAAGCGGAACAGGAAAAGAGATTTTTGCACAATCTATTCACGAGTATTCTTCCAGAAACAAAGGTCCTTTTGTGGCAGTAAACTTCGCAGGGATTTCCGAATCGCTCGCAGAAAGTGAATTATTCGGCTATGAGGAAGGAGCTTTTACAGGAGCAAGAAAAGGTGGGAAAGCTGGCCTTTTTGAGTTAGCGCAAAACGGGACAATTTTCCTGGATGAAATAGGGGACGCGCCACTGAAAATTCAAGCTGCTATTTTAAGGGTATTGCAGGAAAGACAGGTGATGCGGGTCGGAGGAAATAAAGTTATCCCAATTAACGTCCGGATTATTGCTGCAACTAATAAAAACTTAGAGGAGATGGTCAGAAATGGAGAGTTCCGTGATGACTTGTTTTACCGTTTAAACCAATTGCCATTAAGGATACCTTCTTTATCCGAAAGAAGGGAAGATATTCCAGATTTAATAAAGTATTTCTTAGCACAGAAAAATAGCCAGTTGAACTTTCCATCGGATGTTATGGAGCAGCTTTCCTCTTATAGATGGCCGGGAAATATCCGGGAATTGGAAAGTCTGGTTACTTATTTGTCAGTTATTGTGAACGGGCCGGAAGTGAGTCTGGCTGATTTACCATCCAAAATGAAGGATAATCTGTTTACAGATGTCCAGACGGATAAAATAATCAGACTGCTTAAGCACTCAGGAGATATAAATCTTTTTAAGAATATTCTAGAATGCTTATCTATTACAGAGAACGAGAATACAGGTATTGGCCGTTCAACATTACAGGCAATGCTTTCTGATAAAATTTCTGAAAGTAGACTGCGTACAAAATTGGAAGTGCTTAAAAAATACGGTTTAATAGAAACTGGAATAAAAAAGCAGGGAACAAGAATAACGGAGCTCGGAGCAAAAATGATAAAACTTATTTAAATTTAGGAGTGTTTATAGGGTTGTTTTGGTCCTATAAACACTCCTAAATTTTGCCTTGTTTTTGAAAAACAGCTGCTTGAAGCTTTATAATTTATTGGCATGTTTTTTGCATGAGGTACCTTATAGCGTTTTATTTAGAAGCAGAGCTTCTGTTAAATGTTTTTTCAGAAAATAAGTATTATTTAGCAAATGGAGGTCAGATGTATGATTACATTAATTAAAAATGCAGAAGTTTATGCTCCCGAGTCATTAGGGAAAGCATCTATTTTATTGGTTGATCAAAGAATTGCCAAAATAGGAGAAGTGGATGAGGAAGCGGTAAAAGGATTAGGTATTGACTATAAAATAGTAGATGCTGACGGCGCTTATGCTGTGCCGGGTTTTATTGATCCGCATGTTCATTTAATTGGCGGAGGCGGAGAAGGGGGCTTTGCGACCCGGACCCCGGAAATACAGCTGAGCGATATGATTCAGTCTGGAATTACAACGGTTGTCGGTCTTTTAGGTACAGATGGGACAACCCGTCATATGACTTCCCTTCTCGCAAAAGCTCGTGGACTGGAAGAGGAAGGAATGACAACATTTATTTATACAGGAAACTATGCGGTTCCTACAACGACAATAACGTCAAGTGTCAAGGAAGATATTATTCTGTTTGATAAAATTATTGGAGCTGCTGAGATTGCTATTTCTGATTCCCGCTCCGGACAGCCTTCCCTGCATGAGCTGGCTAAAATAGTAGGAGAAGCCCGTGTAGGCGGTATGCTCAGTGGGAAAGCAGGAGTAACGCATTTTCACACTGGTCCCGGGAAGGAATATTTATCACTCCTGCACCAGCTTTTAGAGGAGTATGAGCTTCCTGCTTCGAATCTTTATGCTACACATATTACCCGTAGTCAGGAGCTGCTGGATGATGCAATACGTCTGGCAAACAAAGGCAGCTATGTGGATATCACTGCTGATGATGAAACAGGTGAGTGGGTTGCGTACTATAAGAAGAATGGTGGCGATATGCAGCATTTAACGATTTCTTCAGATGGAAATGGCAGTCTGCCGAAATTTGATGAAGCAGGAAAAATGATTGGCTTTGGAGTAGCGAGTACCCAGACGTTGTACCAGCAAGTCATTGCCGCTGTGAAAAACCAAGCACTGTCTATAGAAGAAATTCTTCCGCTTGTAACGAGTAATACGGCAGAAGCATTGAAATTGAATAATAAAGGCGGCATCCAGGAAGGTAAAGATGCTGATGTACTTATTTTAGATAAAGAAACGCTGGCGCTTGAGCATGTATTTGCGAAAGGACGTCACATGCTGGAAAATAAAAAGCTTCTTGTAAAAGGAACCTTTGAAAAATAAAGAAATTTATACTGACAGATGAAGAGAGGAAGGATTTCACAGATGAGAAAACAACCCAATTTATTTGAAGCTTTTTCGCCTATTGTCGTGATGCTGCTGTTACTTGCTATCGGTTTTGGTGTGTATGGCTTCAGTCCGGAACCTCTGTTGATTTTAGCTTCTGTATATGCAGGGTTTATTGCATGGCGATTAGGATATACATGGGACGAAATGATGGAAGGTATTCAAGAAAAAATAAAGCAGGCAATGCCTGCCATCCTAATTCTGATTTCAATTGGAATATTGATTGGGACGTGGATGATTGCCGGTACGATTCCGATGATGATTTACTATGGCTTAAAAATAATTGATCCAACTTTTATTGTCCTGATTGCGTTTGTAGTTTCGGCGATTATTTCTATTGTTACAGGAACATCATGGGGATCGGCAGGTACTGTCGGTGTGGCATTAATGGGGATTGCAACTGGGCTTGGAGCGAGTCTGCCTGCAACTGCAGGCGCAGTTGTTGCTGGAGCATATTTTGGAGATAAATTATCTCCGCTTTCAGATACAACCAATATTGCGCCGATAGCCGCCGGAAGTGAATTGTACGAGCATATTCGTCATATGCTTTGGACTACAGTCCCGGCAGCCATTCTGAGTATGATTGTATACTTTTTTGCCGGTCTTCATTTATCTTCCGGTAATGCAGCAACACCTGAAACAATGAATACGATGCTGCAAACACTCACAGAAATGTTCGATTGGAATATTTTGCTGCTGCTTCCACCGATAATTATTTTATATGGAGCCATCCGGAAAAAGCCTACACTTCCGATGATTATCTTTTCATCTGCTGTTGCAGCAATTTTAGGGATTTTCATGCAAGGATTCAGTGCTGGTGACGTATTTGCATCTACGGTTTCAGGATTTGATGTAGCCATGGTGAATCGAGCAAATTTTGATCCTGATTCAGTTATCCCTGAAGTACTTAGCCTGGTGCATCAAGGCGGTATGCAATCAATGACCGGGGTCGTTTTAATTGCCTTTTCTGCTTTTATCTTTGCTGGTATTATCGCTAAATCAGGATCACTTGAAGTGATTATCCAAACATTGATGAAAGTGGTTAAACGAACAGGGGATTTAATTCTGACTACGGTACTTTCTTGTATTACGATGGCCTTGGTTACAGGGAATTCATATCTTTCTATTATCGTACCCGGGGAAATTTTCAAAGATACGTATAAGAAAAAGAAATTACAGGCGAAAAACTTATCCCGTACTTTAGAGGACTCTGGTACTGTTGTAGTACCGCTTATCCCTTGGTCATCAGCAGGGGTGTTTATGGCCGGAACACTGGGCGTTTCTACACTGAGTTATGCACCATGGGCTGTATTATGCTATACAGGATTTATTTTTGCGATTATTTTAGGATATACAGGTATCGGCATCGCGAAAATACCGGATGAGGATTCTGAAGAAACTACAGAAGTTAAACCGGAACAGTAAATAAATCTTACCAGAAACATCCTCTTTTTTGAATGTTATCAGCATCAAAAAAAGAGGATGTTTTTTGTGAGTTAGTTTAAGAGATACTAGAGTCTTTGCATAGTAGTCCCAAATTCTAAGAATGAAAGAAATTACCAGTCTTGCTATGAAATTGTACTTGAGTTCCTTGCTACCTTACTGAATTTTCGATAAACTTATGATGTAATTAAATAAAAAGCTATGGATGCATGCCAGTTCATGAAATCAGATTGTATATTCCTGGGCATTACCGTTATTTAGAGATGGCATCCGGCGATTTCAGTTCACTCCTGCTTAAAGGAATTGCTGCTGTTACAAAGGTAAAAGCTATTTCTGGAGAGACACACATCTAGGAGTATAGAGCAGTTTTCCTTATAAATATTATTGTTCGAGGCATCATAATTATTACTGGTAAACTTGCTTTATAAAGAACTATTACAGGAGGTTATTTCATTGGCACAAAAAGCAATAAAAGCATTGAAAAATTATGTAGGCGGAAAATGGATTGAAGCGAATACAGTAAAAACAGAAGCGGTAGTTAATCCGGCAACTGGAGAAGTGCTTGCTTATGTGCCGCTATCCTCTTTAGAGGACATAAATCATGCAATAGAAACAGCAGCAGAAGCATTTGAAACGTGGAAGGAAATCCCCGTACCAAAACGTGCACGGATTCTATTTAAATATCAGCAGCTCCTGGTAGAGAATCATAATGATCTGGCAAAGCTGATTACCCTTGAAAATGGTAAAAACTTTCCAGAAGCATACGGAGAGGTGCAGAGAGGAATTGAAAATGTAGAATTTGCGACAGGAGCACCATCATTGATGATGGGGGAGCAGCTTGCTTCGATTGCTACGGACTTAGAGTCCGGGATATATCGTTATCCAATTGGAGTCATTGGAGGAATTACACCTTTTAATTTTCCGATGATGGTCCCATGCTGGATGTTTCCAATGGCGATTGCTACTGGGAATACATTTGTTATGAAGCCTTCTGAACGTACACCGCTGCTTGCGAATCGTTTAGCCGAATTGCTGGAAGAAGCCGGCCTTCCGAGCGGCGTGTTTAATATCGTTCATGGCGCACATAATGTTGTAAATGGAATATTAGATCATCCGCAAGTAGCAGGAATATCATTTGTCGGATCGCAGCCGGTAGCAGAATATGTTTATAAACGCGGTACAAATAATTTAAAGCGGGTGCAGGCTCTGGCAGGTGCAAAGAATCATTCCATTGTGTTACATGATGCCAATCTTGATAATGCAACCACACAAATTATGAACGCTGCATTTGGTTCAGCTGGAGAGCGTTGTATGGCAGCTTCTGTAGTAGCTGTTGAGGAGAGCATTGCAGATGAATTTATTGAGCTTTTGACACAAAAAGCTAATGAAATTAAAATTGGCAATGGTTTAGATGAAGGAATTTTCCTTGGGCCGGTAATACGTGATAAGCATAAGGAGCGTACATTAAAATATATTGAAGCGGGTAAAAAAGAGGGAGCAAGCCTGGTACGGGATGGCCGTGAAGATGAGGCTGTGAAACAAAAAGGCTATTTTGTCGGTCCAACTATCTTTGATCATGTTACTTCGGAAATGAAAATATGGCAGGATGAAATTTTTGCTCCGGTTTTATCTATTGCTCGTGTGAAGAATTTAAGTGAAGCAATTGGGTTGGCCAATAAATCCCACTTTGCTAATGGAGCATGTATCTTTACAAGAGATGGGGGAAGTGTCCGTCAATTTCGGGAAAAGATTCATGCTGGAATGCTTGGAGTTAATATTGGGGTCCCGGCACCAATGGCGTTTTTCCCTTTTTCTGGATGGAAGGATTCCTTCTATGGAGATTTACATGCCAACGGAAAAGATGGATTACATTTCTATACAAGAAAGAAAGTTATCACAACCAAATGGGTTTAAGGTAAAAGGAAGTCACTGTATTTACAGTGGCTTTTCTAATTAACTACCTATGTCATTTTCAAAAAAATGTGATGAGCTGGAATTTATGCATTTTATAAAATTCATGAGATACTGAAGCAAAGAAAATATATAAAATTTTTCAGAAATGAGGAGAGGCAGAATATGAAAATACTATTAGTCGGAGCAACAGGATCAATCGGAGAAGTTGTATATGAAGAGCTGAAGGATGATGCGGAATTTATTCGAGCCAGCCGAAATTCTTCTGACTATCCAGTAGACATCACCTCCGAAGAGAGTATAAATGCACTTTTTGAAAAGACAGGTCAGGTAGATGCTATTATTTGTGCAGCTGGTTCAGCACACTTTGCAACGGTGGATGAGCTGACTCCGGAGCAAAATATGATTGCTGTAAATAGTAAACAGTTAGGGCAGGTAAATCTAGTATTAATCGGTCTGCACTATCTGAAGGATAATGGAAGTATTACCCTGACAACCGGTGTCTTAATGGATGATCCATTGAAAACAGCATCCTCTTCTGCGATGGCCAATGGCGGTGTATCAGCGTTTGTGAAATCAGCAGCGATTGAAATGCCGCGTGGAATCCGGATTAATCATGTCAGCCCGTCTATGCTTGAGAAATCAAAAGAAAAGTATGGTAAGCTGTTCCAAGGATTTGAGCCTGTTTCTTCCAAACGGATTGGTTTGGCTTACAGGAAAAGCGTTTTTGGTGCGCAAACAGGGCAGGCTTATAAAGTATATTAAGTATAAAAAGCAGATCAAACACAATGTTCGATCTGCTTTTCTCTTTTAACCCTGTATAAATAATTCTATTACATGTCCTTCGATTTCAAATGACTTCATTTCTTCCTTTTTCTCAAAATGAATGGAATCGAGAATAAGATGCTTATGCACCTGTTCAGTAAATTTTGTTAAAATACGCTGTGCAGCAGCATCCGTATGCACGAATAGTTGTACACGCTGTTCCACAGGCAGATTCAATTCTTTGCGGCAGGTCTGAACAGCACGTGCGAATTCCCTGACAAATCCTTCTTCTCTTAATTCGTCCGTTAAGCGAATATCCAGCAGCGTCATAAACATATTACCTTCAGCAAATGCAAACCCATCTATTCCTTTCTTTTCGATAAGCACATCCTCTGTAGTCAAAGTAATTGTTTCACCAGATTGCAGGGTAAACGGATATTCTTTGTCTGCAATAAATTTTTCTTTTTCTGTATTATCTAAGGCTTCTACTTTATTTTTTAATTCACCAACAGCCTTGCCAACTTTGGGGCCGGCAACTGAAAAGTTTAATTTAAAAACAAATTGTAAAAGCTGATAGTCCATCTGTTTGAATAGTACATCCTTGACATTCAATTCTTCTTTGATAATGGATTTGTAGTTTTCTAATGCAGACAGATCAATGTTTTCTTTTGGCATCACAATTAATTGTGATAAAGGGAGCTTTGTTTTTATTTCAACTGCATTTCGTAGAGAACGGCCTTGCTCGATAATTTGTAAGACAGCATCCATATCCTTTTCGAGTTCTGCATCAATTTGTGCTTTATCAGCTTCCGGGAAATCGGACAGATGGACACTTGAGCCAATTAAATCAGAGTAAATTTCCTCTGTTACGAATGGTGTATAAGGCGCCATGATTTGCGCGAGCTTTGTCAGCACTTCAAATAAGGTATGGAATGCTGCCCGCTTATCCTCTGACATTCCTTCACTCCAGAAGCGCTGTCTGGAACGTCTGACATACCAGTTGCTGACTTCATCGATAAATAATGAAATCTCCCTTGCACCTTTGGTGATATCATAGGCATTTAAGCTTTGCGTAACCTTCTGAATAACCGTATTCAAACGGGAAAGTACCCATTTGTCAAGCATAGTTGGGTGGCCGGCTGCCTCTTTTTCCGGTTTAAAGTCATCAATTTTTGCATACATTTGATAGAAAGAATACACATTTAAAAGTGTATCCAGTACTTTTGTTTTTGCCTGGCTGACTGTCTTTTTGGAAAAACGTTTATTATTCCATGGGGAGCTGTCGGCAAGTAAAGCCCATCTGAGTGCGTCCGCGCCAAATTCATTGATTAAATCAATGGGTGATAGGGCATTTCCTTTACTCTTGGACATTTTCCGTCCGTTTTCATCTAAGATATGTCCTAGTGACAGCACGCGTTTGTATGGTGGTTTCCCGGTGAATAAGGTGGAAACGGCCAATAAACTGTAAAACCAGCCTCGTGTCTGATCAACACCTTCAATGACCACATCAGCAGGGTATTGGCTATCAAATAATGCTTCATTTTCAAAAGGATAATGATACTGGGCAAACGGCATGGATCCACTGTCAAACCAGACATCAATTACCTCACTGGTCCGGTGCATCTTTCCTCCGCAGTCACAGGCAAAATGGATGTTATCTACATAAGGTTTATGCAATTCAATATCCTCAGGAAGCGGATCGACAGACAGCTTCCGTAATTCTTTGATGGAGCCCGGTGATTTCTGTGCTCCGCAGTCATCACAGACCCAGACGTTAAGTGGCGTTCCCCAGTAGCGGTTTCGCCCGATATTCCAATCGACCATATTATCCAAGAAGTTGCCGAATCTGCCTTCTTTCATATGAGAAGGAAGCCACTCCGCCTTTTGGTTATTTTCTATCATCTTTTCTTTTACTGCCGTTGTCTTGATAAACCAGCCTTCCATTGCATAATAGAGAAGGGGAGTGTCACAACGCCAGCAATGCGGATAGCTGTGCTCGTATTTTTTTTTATCAAATAGAAGGCCTTTTTCAGCAAGCATTTTGATAATATCTACATCACAGTCTTTGACAAATTTACCTGCAAGCGGCGCAATCGCATCTTTATAGCGGCCTTTTGTATCGACAACATGAATAAAATCAAGATGATTCTCCTGAACAGCTTTATAGTCATCCTCTCCGTGTGCCGGCGCTATATGAACAATTCCAGTACCGCTTGTATCTGTCACAAAATCTGCACCAATCACTACATGCCCATTGGAAACAGCTGCAAAATCAAATGGCGGATGATAAGAAATACCAATTAAATTCTGTCCTTTGATAGCTTCTAAGACTTTATAATCTTCCTTCATCACATCATGGGCTAACGATTTTGCTACGATATATATTTCATTTCCCTGCTGCAAACGTACATAATCCATTTCCGGATTCATAGCGAGAGCTACATTGGCGGGCAGTGTCCACGGTGTTGTAGTCCAGCCTAACAGATACTCATTTTCTTTTCCTGCAATCTGAAACTTGGCAGTCGCCGATAAATCAGTTACATCTTTATACCCCTGAGCGACTTCATGAGAGCTTAGGGAGGTCTCACAATGCGGGCAATAGGGAACAACACGATGTCCTCGGTATAAATAATTTTTCTTATGAATATGAGAAAGAATATGCCAGACTGATTCAATATAGTCATTATTTAATGTGATATAAGGATCCTCCATATCCACCCAATATCCGAGTGCTTCGGTAAATTGCTTCCACTCATTTTCGTAGGTGAAGACACTTTCTTTACATTTTGCGATGAAATTCTCAATGCCATATTCCTCAATCTGTTCCTTACCGCGGATGTTTAATTGCTTTTCAACCTCCAGCTCAACCGGCAGGCCATGAGTATCCCATCCTGCTTTTCGTAAAACCTGATAGCCGGACATAGTTTTATATCTTGCTACAAAGTCCTTTATCGTTCTGCCAAGAGCGTGACCGGCATGCGGCAAGCCGTTTGCTGTTGGCGGCCCTTCGTAAAAGACAAAGGTTTCTTTTCCTTCTCTGTTGGAAATAGAACGCTCAAAAGTATGATCTTTTTCCCACTCTTTCCGGATTCTTAATTCACGTTCTGCACTTGATTCCTTCATTTTTCTCACCTCATTAAATTAAAAAATCCCGATTCTACGCAGGAGAATCGGGATGGTTACATTCGTCATAAAAATAAAAAAACCAACATAGTAGTGGTTTCGAATGGATTTTCACTACGTACTATCATACGCGTTCCGGATATCGGTAGAATGCCGTCAAAGTTTAATGTACGGTGAAGCATTCAGATACTTACCGTTTTCTTTTCAACTTTGCTTCTCAGGGAGGATTTTCATCATCTTTCTTAACGTTGACTTTCAGCACATGGTCAACTCTCTGTAGATAAGAGGAGATAATTACTCTTTCCCGTCATCGAATTAGATTTTTAAATTAACAATAACAATAAACGATTAAAAATAAAAAGTCAACTTGTTTCAACTATTGGCTTTTTAGCAAATTGGTAAGTAGACTGTATAATAGGAAATAAAAGAAGGGGAGATCGGTTAAATGGATATTCAAAAAATAATAATCGTCAGTCCAATGATAAACGAATTAAAAGAATACATAGATCAGTATAATCTGGATCAAGAAATCCGTTACCTGACAGATGATAAATTAACAGAAGAAGACCTGGAATGGGCAGATGCTTTCTGCGGCTTTCAAATACAGAAAAATATAGACTACAGCAAAGTGAACTGGGTACATTCATTAGGTGCTGGTGTGGACGGATTTTTATCCGGCAGAAATTGGAATGAGAACGTATTATTAACACGGACGATTTGCTCGTTTGGACAACGGATTGGAGAATATTGCTTAAGCTATATTTTAAGAGATGCTCAGGCTCATCAGAAGTTTGCAGAGCAGCAAGACGAGAAAACCTGGAATGCAATTACTCCTGAATTATTGAGTAAGAAGAGGGCCGTTATCTATGGAACGGGAGAAATTGGTCAAAAAGTAGCAGGAATACTATCTGTATTTGGAATGAAGGTGTATGGGATATCTTTAAGCGGCAAACCAAAGTCAGCTTTTAACCAAGTAGCAGCTATTGATTCACATTTTTCGGTTATAAAAGAAGTGGATTATGTAATTAATACATTACCGTTAACAGATAAGACAGCTGATTTATTTGATAAAGTTTTTTTTGAACAAGTAAAAGGGGTTGGATTTATCAATACAGGCAGAGGGAAATCTGTAGTTGAAGCAGCCCTAATGGAGGCAGTAGAAAAAGGTCAGGTACGATTTGCTGTGTTAGATGTTTTTCGGGAAGAGCCGCTGCCTGCATCGCATCCATTCTGGGAGCATCCTGCTATCACAATAACACCACATATTTCAGCTGTGACAACTGCCAAGGAAGCAGTAGGCTGTTTTATTGATACGCTGGAAAAAGTGAAGTCAGGGCAGGTGTTGGAAAATAAGATAGATGTCCAAAAAGGATATTGAGGATAATATGATATTAGTGAAATGATTGTAAGGAGAAAAGTATCAGTTGTCAGATGCTTTTCTCCTTTTGTATGTTGCCTAGGTATTTTCTACGATGTCCATTTATTTTACAGGGATTTTTGTATTGTTGTTTGCTATAATACAAGAAAAAGAGAGAATTTTGTTAATATACGATGCATTTATAATGGAGCAGCGCTTGAGCAGTCAGATTCGCCATCAGCAGGGGTGAGCGTAAACTTTGCTGAAGGCAGCTGCTCTTTACTAATTGATGGCAAGGCGGTTGCTGCTATGAAAAATAAAAATATCTTAACATACCTTAAGGTTTTTAGCATTTTATTACTGTTTTTAACTGGTCTTATTAGTTTACGTTTCGTGTGGATCAATTACTATAACAAGGGTGATCAGCCTATTATTACAGATGGTGTCCTTGATTTAACAGGTTGGGATTTCTCTGACGAAGAGACAATTGCTTTAAATGGGGAGTGGATATTCTATCCAAATCAGTTTATAGGTACATCAGATATATCCTCGGCAGGGGATCAAACATTGATTCAGGTTCCCGGTGATTGGCGAAGCGAGCTAAGGACAGGTAAAGAAGAGTCTTCAGACAGCTATGGGTACGGCAGTTATTATTTAAAGGTGTTATTGCCGGAAACGAGTCCTTCATTTCTAGGGCTGCGTGTGAATAATATACAAACGGCTTTTAATATTATGGTCAATGATCAGCTGATTGAATCTATGAACCAGCCAGCTGCGGAGAAAATGGAGCAGTCACATATACGTGGACCAGTTACCAGTCTATTTTATGCGGACCCGGATAATAATGAACTGGAAATTATATTGCAGGTTTCTAATTATGAGCTTCCGTTTACGGGTGGAGTAGAGCGGACGATTTCTTTTGGAACGGCAGATGCTATCAATCAGGAAACAAATCTATCCCGGTTCCTTCAGTTAACGGTTATTATCATTCTATTCTTGCATGCCCTATACGCCTTTGCGATTTTCTTCATGAATAAAGGTAAACGGCAAACCGAATTAATTTATTTTGGATTCATGTCTTTACTGATTGCCATAGGTAATTTATTTGACGATGAAGTTTTTGTTCAATTGCCGTTTAGTGCAGATATCTCCTTTCGTCTGCTGATTGCAATATATATTCTGGTGTTATTTGTTTTAATAAAATTTATTCAGCATTTATATCAGATGCAGCAGAGGTTTATAAAGGCGTTAGGGGCAGGGGCGATTACATTTGCTGTATTGACTTTGACTGTCTTTTCGCTGGAGCATTTTACAGTCTTATCAATCATATTGTTTGTATACGATGCTATTGTTATTTCTTATCTTTTTGTTATCACACTCAGGCAAATTGTCCGCGGAGATAAGAACGGCATTCTGATTTTGCTCTTAATATGCAGCTACACATCTAATTTAGCTTGGGGAGCTGCGATACAAACAGGAAAAGCAGACTTTCCTTTTTACCCATTTGATTTCTTTGTGCCAATTGTTATCATTGCTATCCTGTTGATTAAGCGTCATATTCAATTAGCACAGCTGAGTGAGGAGCAGGCTGTAAGATTAATAGAGGAGGACAAGAAAAAAGATCAATTCTTAGCCAATACCTCTCATGAGATTCGCAATCCCTTACATGGGATGGTTAATATTGCGCAATCCATTATTAATAAACATAAAGATAGCTTAACTCCGGAAACGGTCAGTAATTTACAGCTGTTAGCTCGAATTGGCCATCGTTTAACATTTACATTAAATGATATTCTGGATATTACAAGATTAAAGGAGCAGCAGATTCAGTTACAGCAAGAGAAGCTTTCCCTGCATTCCATTACAAACGGTGTCATTGAGATGGTGCAATTTACAACTCCTAAACAATCAATTACATTACATAACGAAATCGATAGGGATTTTCCATCTCTATATGCGGATGAAAACCGGCTGATTCGTATTTTGTTTAATCTGATTCATAATGCCGTAAAGTATACAGAAAAAGGGAACGTTATTATTTCTGCTGTAAAACGGGGAGATATGGCCTTTATTACTGTCCGGGACACAGGAAATGGAATTGCTCAGGATGCCCTGGAACGAATCTTTCTTCCCTATGAGAAGCTCAGCAAGTCTGACGTAGACAGTGGGGGAATAGGGTTAGGACTAAATATTTGCAGGCAATTAATTGAACTGCATGGTGGAGTAATTAGTGTAGATTCTGAGCTTGGCATAGGAACGGCCTTTACTTTTAGTATACCTTTGGCCTCTAAGAAAGGTCTTGCCCTTGCACAGTCAGAAATTGCGAAACAAGATATATTTTTTGAAGATTCTACTATTCATACAATTGGACGGTATGAACAGGCATCTGCATCAGACAAGCCTTTGCTGCTGGTCGTAGATGATGATCCTGTTAATTTGAAAGTAATGGAGAATCTTTTAGAACCGGATTATCAGCTGCATAGCACAACAGATCCTAGGGTAGTCATAGAATGGCTGGAGAAGCAATCCTATGATCTGGTTATCTCGGATGTGATGATGTCGCCATTCTCCGGTTATGAATTAACAAAGCGTATCAGGGAACGCTTTACTATTTCTGAATTACCTATTTTATTATTAACTGCCCGCAACCAGACCGAGGATATCTATACCGGCTTTATATCCGGTGCAAATGATTATATTTCAAAGCCTGTTGAAGCATTAGAATTACAGGCCAGGGTTAAGGCGTTAACAGATTTAAGCCGTTCTATTGATGAACAATTACGGATGGAGGCAGCCTGGCTGCAGGCACAAATAAATCCGCATTTTATGTTTAATACCTTGAACGCTATTGCTGCCTTAAGCAACATAGATATCGAGCGGATGATTAACCTGTTAAATGAGTTTGGCAAATATCTTTCCAAAAGTTTTCGAAGTAAAAATACGAAGCCGCTGGTATCATTGCGGGAGGAGCTGGAGCTAGTAGATTCCTATATCTATATAATGCAACAGAGATTTGCAGGGAAGCTGACAGTTCATAAGGAGTTTGATGACTCTGAACATATCCTTGTACCGCCGCTGTCTATCCAAACAATAGTTGAAAATGCTATTAATCATGGGATTATCTCACAAAATAAACCAGGTACACTATGGCTTAAAGGCAAGCAGATGGAGAACAGCTATCAAATTAAAATTATCGATGATGGCAAAGGTATCCCGTCAGAAATATTGGCAAAACTATTCAATAAAAATGATGAAAAAAATGGTGTTGGGCTACTGAATACTGAACAGAGATGGAAGAAGCTGTTTGGGCAGGGGATTGACATCAAAAGTATAGCAGAAGAGGGTACAGAGGTCACGATGTGGATACCTAAGAAATCATATGAATAAGACAATACAAACTATTCCATTCGTAATATACAACTATAGATGAGGTCTAATTTTTAGTAATAAATAACAGATAGAATTAAAACAGCAGTCAAACGGTTATCTCTTATTCCGTTTTTACTTTCCTTGGTTAAAATTTAATTTATCAGGATGTTTAAAAGCCTAAATAAAGGGAATTAATATAAGGTATGTAAATTTCATGATTTATTGAAGTAGTTCAAGGAGGAATTAAGATGAGAGTGCAAGATAAAGTTACACTAATCACAGGAGCTGGTACAGGTATTGGAAAAGAAACAGCTCACTTGTTTGCAAAAGAAGGCGCAAAGCTTATTTTGACAGATGTGAATATAGAAGGTGTAAGAGAAACAGAAAAAGAAGTAAAAGAGCTTGGAGCAGAAGCTATTTCCATAAAGCATGATGTCAGCGAGGAAGAAGACTGGCAAGTAGTTGTAAAAGAAGCGGTTAACCAATTCGGAACCATTGATGTATTGTTTAATAATGCAGGTATATATATTATCAAACCAATTACAGAAATTGAATTAGATACATGGAATAAATTAATGAATATCAATGTGACAGGTACATTCTTAGGTATGAAGCATGTGCTGCCTGTCATGCAAAAGCAGAAAAGCGGTTCGATTATTAATGCTTCTTCTGTAGCCGGTCTTGGCGGAGCACCTGGACATGCCTTATATGGCGCAAGTAAAGGTGCAGTGCGTATTATGAGTAAAGACGTTGCAATGGAAGTTGCCAAAGACCAGATTCGGGTCAACTCCATTCATCCGGGCTATATTGATACGCAAATGGCGGATTATGGAGCAGAATCGCAGGGGAAAACCACTGATGAAGTAGGTAAAACTTACCCGCTGGGCCGTTTAGGGAAACGGGCGGAAGTGGCGAAAACAGTGCTGTTCCTGGCATCTGATGATTCATCTTATACGACAGGTGCAGAGTTCCCGATTGATGGCGGGTCAACCAGCTCACTTTAAATAAATGGCTGAATCAAAAGGGCATATCAACCGGGTTATAATTGGTTGATATGCCCTTTTGATTAAGAACCACTAATCAGCTGAATGATTTCGTCAATAACCAGCTGAGGCTGATCTATATGAATATTATGACTGGAATTCACAGCAAAAAGCAGCTTGGCATTTTTGTAAATATCCTTTTACTCCATAATCAATTGATGCCAGGTATCTTCTAACAGCTCTGCTTCCTCCTTTGGAACCCCATCATCAATATAGTTTAATATACATTTCCTCTTATCACGGCCGATAATAGTTACCGGAAAGTTTCCTGTATATGATAAGGTTTTAATGGTTTCAGCATCTTCTTCCCAATTTGTAATCTCTTGAAGCATGGTTTTATATAGTGAAGGATGTGTATAAAATGTAATTAATTTTTTCTGTGTCTTTTTCGGCAACTTTTGTTGTTCTTCTGTTAAAACAGGGTTTAATTGTTTCAAAAGTTCTGAGGGAGACAAGGCTGCATATTCTTTACAGTTTTCAATCCACGCAGTATCTGAATCATTTTCGTTTAGATAAGGTAAATCTAATTGGTCCAGTTTATATAAATCCACAGAGGTTGAATCTAATAGTAATAATCCTTGTATTCTTTCTGGATATAATTTTGAAAAATGCTGTGCACATAAACCGCCATAAGAGTGGCCCGCAAGAATGATAGGTTCTGTTATATTCAATTTCTCGAGTATCTGTGGGATTTCTGCAGTAACATTTTCAGTAGACCTTTTTTTATGGAGGTATTCACTTTTGCCTAATCCTGGCCGGTGATACATAATAACCTGATTCGTTTCGGCAAGCTTAGACGAAATTTCTTCCCATTCATAGAAGGGAGATCCCATTCCAGATAATATGAGAATTGCCGGTTTTCCTGTTCCTTTAGATAGAATTTCAACTTTTTGACTATTAATTTCAATAAAATGCAAAAAAAAAACACTTCCCTTCATAGAAACTAGAAGTTTATATATACCCAAAGTAAGCATATCATACAATTTTAAATTGCTTGTGTCTGCTGTTGGAATGGAATAAAGTATGTAAGAAGAATTTGTTACAAAATACTTCCTGATCCAATTTCATTATTCATGACAAACCGGATGCTTATCCTATATAGTGTAGGTATAGATATGTTTAACGTGATAAGAGGCGAGATAAGATGACAAATAAAGAACCCAAATTAACGAAAAAACAAATAGCGATACTAGAGGCTGCCACTGACTTGTTTGCAGAGAAAGGATATGCAGGGACCTCAACAAGCGAAATTGCAAATAAAGCAGAGGTTGCAGAGGGGACAATCTTTAAGCATTTTAAATCGAAAAAAGGCCTGCTGCTGGCAATTGTTTCTCCAATGATGGTGAAATTGGTTGCTCCGATGATAAAAAAAGATCTGAATAAGGTGCTTGATCAGGAATTTGAATATATTCAAGATTTTATTCGTGCCATGATTGAGAACCGCAAAGAATTTATTCATAATAATTTGCCGATGTTAAAAATATTAGTTCAGGAAATTCCTTTTCATCCAGAATTAAAAGAACAGTTTATTAAGTATGTCGGGAAGGATATTTTTGATAAGCTGAGAGAAATTATCAAGTATTATCAAGATAAGGGCCAACTAGTTGATATGAAGGCAGAAGTGATTATGCGTACGGTTGCAACGTCTATCTTATCCTATATTGTAATGCGCTATGTGTTTCTTCCAGAAGCAAACTGGGATGAAGAAGAGGTGGAAACAAAAAGAATTATTCAAATACTGGAAAGTGGAGTTATACAGAAAAATTAAAAGGATACTCTACGTCTATGGAAAGCAGGCTGATCTCATTTGTTGGAATGGCAGTCTGCTTTTTTATAGTTTTGAGATAATACAAATCTCTGTTATGCTTTATCACATAGCTGGAATGCCTGTCATTTCAGTCATGAAAATATAATTAATAAACGAAAAGGAGCTATTATTGTGCTTGATTACAATAATTCCATTGCTTTGCATATACAATTAAAAAATATTATTGAAAAGAAAATTGAAGAGGGGATATTCACAGAGCAAATTCCCAGTGAAAGACAGCTTATGACAGATTATAATACGAGCCGAAGTACTGTCAGAGAGGCTGTTAATCTTTTGGTTCGTGAAGGAATATTGGAGAAGAGACATGGAAAAGGCACATTTGTTTCTTTAAAACCGATTCAAGATTGGCTGGGGAATTTAAGCAGTACGACGGAAACTATTTTACAGATGGGGAAGAAACCGGGAGCAAAGTTAATTGCATCTTATTTGATGGAAACTCCGCATTATATTCAGGAAAAGACCGGCCTTCAAGAGGCATATTTTATTAAACGGATTCGCTATGCCGATGACACGCCAATCGGTATAGAACAGCATTACTATCCAGTCCATATTGGTGAGAAATTAATAAAGTATGATCTAAATGATGTAACCTTGTACGATTTGTTGGAAAATGATCTGGGAATCATACTTGCTGAAGCGGGGCAGACAATAAGCAGCGGCGCCTTTTCTGATGAGGATAAGGAAAATTTGGAATTGGCAGATGGAACCAATGCCCTGATTGCTGAACGTATTATTAAGGATCGGAATAATGAAATTATTGAAATGGAAAAGGCATTTTATAGAAGTGATTTGTATACATTTAAATTAAACCTGTCGCGTAAGTTTGGGTAGAGGGAGCAGCTGAAAATTGCAAATTAAAATGGTGGTGATTAGGCTTATTTCTCATGTTAGAAAGTTTTGATATAAAATAGGACCCTTTGAACGCATGAATGCAGGTTTATTAAGAACAGTGATAAGACTTATTATTTTTTCAAATAACTGAATATATTGAATTAGGGGTTAGGCTGGATTATACTATGAGCAGACCTATTATATTACAACTGGTTCGGACGTCAGAATCTTTATGAAGGGATTAGTTTGTCTTCTGTAATTTTGAAGTATGAGGGAGGAAGCAAAGAGAATAGTTGGCGGTGCTGCAAACGGGATAAAATATAACGACTTTTGTGTTGTGACGGCTTTTTTTGATGTTATTTTGAAGTGTTTAAGGGGACATTGGATGCTTAGAATAGTTCATTAAAGGAGAGCGGTCTTTTTATTGTGTGAATTCTTCACTGACCAAATACTGCACTGGGCTTATAAGACATAAACTGGCTGCACTGATAAAGGATGTATAACCTGGAGGCATTCCCTCATATGCTATAGGACTGGTTATTTGAAACTCAAAATAGTTGTACCATACACAAAATGGCATAACAATCGATTCAACCGGTTCCTGGATTTTCAGTTTCTTCTTAAGTTTATAGTTTTTCAGATTCATAATCTTAGATAAATGAGGAGGTATGAAGGATGAAAGTTGAAAAAGAAATGAACAATCGGCTTGAGAAAAAAGAATCGTTATTGTGGAATGCGATGCACCGTTTTAATCCAGAAGCGGAGCAGGTTGTTGCTGTAAAAGGGGAAGGCTCGTGGTTTACAGATGAAACTGGGAAAAAGTATATGGATGGAGTTTCCGGGCTATGGTGTTTAAATCTTGGTCATGGCCGTGAGGAAATAGCCGAAGCGGCAGCGGAGCAAATGAAAACCCTCTCCTATTTTCCTTTAACGATGAGCCATCAGCCTGCAATCAAACTGGCTGCTAAGATTAGTGAGTTACTTGGTGAGAAATATCAGACGTTTTTTGCAAATAGTGGCTCGGAAGCAAATGAAACGGCATTTAAAATCGCCAGGCAATACCATAACCAGACCGGCAACCCGCAGAAATATAAAATTATTTCCCGTTATCGGGCTTATCATGGTTCAACCTTAGGGGCACTTAGTGCAACAGCACAGGCCAACAGACGAGTCAAATATGATCCGACAGTGCCCGGATTTTTGCATGTATATCCGCCATACAGCTACCGCTCCATTTTTAATGGAAGTGCAGAGGAGTCAGATCTGAAAGCGGCACAGCTATTGGAAGAAATGATTAACTGGGAGGGTGAAGAAACCATAGCTGCCTTTATTATGGAGCCCTTTATTTCCGGCGGCGGGGTTATTATTCCGTCAATGAAATATATTCAACGCGTATCTGAAATTTGCAAGCAACACAATATCCTTTTAATAATGGATGAGGTTGTGTCAGGCTATGGACGCACAGGGAAAATGTTTGGATTTCAGCATGCAGCAGGAGTACAGCCTGATATTGTAACAATGGCGAAAGGACTGACCAGTGGCTACCTGCCTTTGGGGGCTACTGCGGTTAAAACTGAAATATATAATGTATTTCAAAAGGACGGGAAGGACTCGCATTTTCGGCATGTTTCCACATACGGCGGGCACCCGGCAGCGTGTGCGGTAGCGCTGAAGAATATTGAAATCATTGAAAATGAGAATATCATTGAGCGTGTAAATAACCTTGCACAAACTAAATTGGCAGACTTGCATCAATTAATCGACCATAAAAATGTGGGGGAAGTCAGGCAGACTGGTTTTCTATTGGGGATTGAGATGGTAGAAGATAAACAGTCCAAAACGCCGTTAGCTGATGAAAAATTAGCCAAAATAATTGGTTTGTGTAAAGAAAAAGGGCTAATTATTGGAAAGAATGGAGATACCGTCCCGGGTCACAACAATGTTATTATCGCTGCACCTCCATTAACAAGTACGGAGGAAGATTTGGAATTTTTAATTGATACATTGCAGTGGGCAATCCGCAGTCTGTAATTGGCGCGTTTGTTGCAGAAGCAAATTTCACCAGATTAAAAAGTACTCCAATAAAGCACTTTTTAATCTGGTATAAATAATTACTGATATTTGTACAGTTATTTTAAATAGATACTTCCGTAAAATAATCGGTTAACTCACAGCGCTATTCTAAATTAAGAAAAATTTCCTCAAGTGACGGCTCTTCTACCTCCAGCCGAAATACACCGATATCCTGTTGTACAAATTTTTTATTTACCTGTGGAATGAGCTCATTTGACTGGACAGTAATTTCTGAAGTATTCTCAGCAATTTGGGTGTCCGCAGTGAGCTCTGTGAGAGAATTTTTCAATTGCGTCTGTTCTTTTTCAGAGAGGGAACGATGATGAATATGGACTATAATAACCTGCTGATACTGTTCACGCAGTTGTTGCATCGTTCCCTGTGTTTGAATGCTTCCCTTGTTCATAATGGCAATTTCATCACATAGCTTCTCCACTTCATTTAAATTATGTGAAGTTAAGAAAATGGTCGTTCCTTGTACGGCAATTTCTTTGATTAAAGAATGGATATTTAAAACAGCGTTGGCATCAACCCCTGATGTGGGTTCATCAAGGAAGAGCAGCTTCGGCTGGTGAATAATGCTCTGAGCAATTCCTAATTTCTTTTTCATTCCAAACGAAAACTTTTTCACTTTTACATGGACAGCGTCCTCTAATCCGACCCGTGTGAGAACACGGAGAATATCCTGTCTGGAAAGAGATTGCTTTAATAATTTCTGAAAGTAGTTTAAATGGCTGAACGCAGTAAGATCCTCATAGAACGTGGAGTAATCCGGCAGGACTCCGATTTCTTTTTGAAGAGATTCGAGTCTGTCTCCTGATTGTCCCAAAACCTCGAATGAGCCGGAGCTGGGTTTAATCAGCCCGGTTACCATATTAATCAGGGTTGATTTGCCGGCTCCATTTTTACCGAGGAAACCAAAAATGGATCCTTGAGGAATATGTAAATCAACAGAATCGACAACCGTTTTCTTACCATATGTTTTTGTTAACTGATTAGTTTGCAAAGCTTCCATTATAAATCCCTCTTTCTAAAAATAAATACACTTAGTAAAATAAATAAAATGGGGAAAAATGCTACGAAATAGGCGTAATAATTATTGGATTCTTCCTGCATGTAATAAAAATAAGGTGTCACGTAGCCGACTGTTTTAATAAAAAGGTTGTCTGTTCCTGCATTCCATAAACCAAGCACCGGTAAAGCAATTGAGATAATGATCCCTAAAAACATGCTTAAAGACGGCTTAGGGATAATGGTGGATAGAAAAAGTGTCAAGCCGATGAAGTAAGACACGAAAATAATTGATTGAACCAGATTTACAATGGAAAACGATTTTGAAAATGGGATGATAAGCAATAAAGCGACCGCAATACATACGACCCAAAATAAAAAGCTTCCGATAAATTTTCCAAGGATAATGTTGCTCCGGCTTGTCTTTGTTGCTAAAAATCGGATGGTCCGTGTATCCGTTTCTTTATTAACGATATTGTGGGATAAGCTGGTTACAAACAAAGGAGCAGCTAAAATTAATAAAAGCATTAATCCCATGGCATAAGCATCATTTCCAAGGCCTAATTCCTGCAGGGGTGCCTCGAATTGACGGACTAATCTTGCAGAACCGATTGTTACTCCAAAAAGGACGACAATAATTACAATAGAGCGGATGCTCGAAAATAAACTTTTAAATTCTCTAAAACCAACTGTAAGCATAAATCAATCTCCTCTTTTTCTATATATATTAGCTGGCAGAACGACTGCGGGTCATTGCCATAACCCCGGCTGTCAGATAGAAAATACCGCTGAAAATTCCTAAACCGATTGTTGAAAGTGTTCCAAGGATTGCTGTCACTATCAACAAAATTCCTGCAATTTTTCCTTTATTTTCTTTTTTGAATAAGAAAATGGCAACTGCCCCTAATATTATCCAGGCAAACGAAACTGCAGATAAATAGATAAAAAGATAACCCATATAACTGATAAGCTGCTGTTCACTGAATTCATCTATATTCTCGTCCTCCATAAAAGACTGGACAAGCTCCAATGTTTCGGGACTTCCCTCAAGGTTGCCATACAGCAGGATACCGCCTCCGAACAAAATTCCAAATAATAGAATACCAATGGCTGTTAAAATGGTTTCTGTTTTATACTTCATTTCATTTTCTCCTCCTCCTGTTTCTTGATTCTTACTCTAGCAAACACAGCTGTCTTGTATTTGAACAGAACTTTACCAATAAATAAAAAAAGCACCGATTTGTTCAACTGTTCGTAAACTTGCTGTGTTAAGCTACCTATTGGAGGTGTTGTACGTGGAGGAACGGACAGATATTTTAATCGTCGATGATGAAAAAGCAATTGTGAGTATGCTGGAGATGATGCTGAAGAAGGAAGGATTCCAGCATGTACATAAAGCTTATACAGGGCAGGAAGCCATACATATATTAAAGGAACATAAAATAGAAGTTATTATTTTGGATGTGATGCTGCCAGATGGAAGCGGATTTGATTTTTGTCCGAAGATCAGAGAGCTTACGGATGCCTATATTCTCTTTTTAACGGCAAAAGTATCTGACTTAGATGTGTTAACAGGTTTTGCGACAGGCGGAGACGACTATGTTACGAAACCATTTAATCCATTAGAAGTAGCGGCAAGAATCAAAGCTTATTTAAGAAGGAAATCAACTAAAAAAGAAACCTATGCATTTGAAAAATCCGGTAAATATGACTTTGGCCGTTTTATATTGGATGAAAATGCAGGAGAACTGAAGGTTAATGGAGAAAGCGTTCCGTGTCCAACGCAGGTTTACTTACTGCTTCTTTACTTATGTAAGCATCCGAACAGAATTTTTTCTAAAGCGGATTTACTGGAGGCTGTTTGGGGATTTGAGCATTATGCAGATGAAAATACCGTCTCCGTACATATTAGAAGAATCAGAGAAAGAATTGAGGTCAAACCGAGTAAACCGGAATTACTGCTGACTGTGCGGGGACTGGGATATAAATTGGTGAAAGGGAATGCCTCATGAAGAAATTACGGAGCCGGTTATTTTTTCATTTTTCCATTCAGTTTAGTTTTATTTCTTTGTTAATGATTGTTGTTGTTTTTACTGCCTTTTTTATCGGTTTGTATTACATTTCTAACGAGGATAGAGAAGCAGATTATTATCAAGCACAATTAGAGGAACTTGCAATTGAAGTAGGTGATCCATACGATTATAAAGAAATGGGAAACGATATTAGTGATGTATTACCAGAAAACGTGTGGCTGCAAATTATAGATGAAGGGGGAAACGTGATTGAGTCTGAAAATGTCCCGGAAGATTTAAAAGAAAGTTATAACAGTTTTGACATGATACAGATGAAGGAGCGGGAACAGCTGGGAGAATCTGCTGTAAAATACTCATTAGAAAAACCTTTGTATGGGAATGGAAACGAATATTTATTTGTACTGGGTTATAAAGATTCAGGAACAATTCTGATGAATGAATTGGTAGAAAACGTCAAGATCAATGGTAGCATTCCAGAAGCAGACAAGTCTGAGGTAGAAGAAAAATTGAACCGGCTGGAAGGAAAACTTGTTATTTATAATGAAGCAGGGAATTTGGTTCAACAGTTTGGAAATCAGGAACAAGTAGAAGAACAACCACTAGGAATGATTGAGAAAGACACTTCTCCAGATCATTTCTCTGAAAAGCAGTATACTTTTTTAGATAGAGATTCAGGTAATTCATGGATTTTATATACGCCAAATGAACAAAATCAAGATATGCCATTAACATTATATAGAAACATTACTTTTGTATTCGTTGGGTTAGCTGGGATTATATTGCTAGTAACTGTCTTTATCTCTTTCTGGAACAGCTTCCGCTATGGAAGTCCTTTATTTATTTTTTCAAATTGGCTGAACCGCATGGGAAATGGTAATTATGAAGAAGTGTTAACAGAGCAGGAGAAGAAAAAAGTATATCGTAAAAACGGCAAATTAAAAAGACGATATAAATTATATAAAGAGGTTTTTCAGGCATTTGATGATATGGCTGCTAAACTAGATGCTTCGCGAAAAGAAAGAGAACAGCTGGAAAAAAGCAGAGAGGAATGGGTTGCAGGTATTTCCCATGATTTACGTACGCCTTTGACTACCATGGAAGGCTATGGCCGCTTGCTGGGAAATAGGGAATATGACTGGTCGAAGCAGGAGCTTCAGGAGATTGGAGATACCATCACTGATAAAAGTAATTATATGGTTGATTTAATCGAAGACTTTACGCTCAGCTTTAGGCTGAAAAATGATGCCAATAGGCTAACATTCAGCCTGGTTAACATCAATGAATTTATGAAACAGATTTTGGAGAAGTTTCAAAAGGATGTAGCCTTTAAGGATTACCAGATTGTATACAAACCCATTCATCCAGATAAAAAAATAGAAGTCAATGAGCGGTTGTTTGAAAGAATGATAGATAACCTGGTGTACAATGCTTGGAAGCATAATCCGCCTGAAATAGCAATAAAGATCGAAGCAGCTGAATTGGGAGAAGGAAAGGCATTGGAAATCAGAATTATTGATAATGGAATCGGGATGGATGAAGAAACACAAAAGCATCTGTTCACCCGCTATTACCGCGGAACCAATACAGAAGAGAGAAATGAAGGAACAGGTCTTGGCATGAGTATTGCTTTACAAATTGCCAAGCTGCATCAGGGAACGATTTCTGTTCAGTCAGAAGAAGATCTGGGCACAACTGTAACAGTAGTTTTGCCCTGCGATACAGAATAATTAAAGAACGCGTTACAGTGTATATGAGGCTGTAACGCGTTCTTACATAGCAATTATTAACTAAAAATAAAGATTTCAAAGTCAGCCTAATAGATGATTTATACTAAAAGTAGTAAGAGAAGAGGGATCCCGATGGAAGAGAGAACTAATATTTTAATAGTAGAAGATGATTATGAAATTGCCCGTATCATGAAGGATCACTTAGACAGAGAAGGATATCAGGTGACATGGGCATCAACTGGTGTGGAAGGCTGGGAGGATTTTAAAGCAGGAGCCTATTCAATGGTACTTATCGATTTGATGATGCCGGAGATGGATGGCTATGAGCTGTGTGAAAAAATCCGTTTGGAAAGTGATGTTCCCTTATTAATTGTCAGCGCAAAAGGGGAGGATGACAGTAAAATTAAGGGATTGAATTTAGGTGCAGATGATTATTTAACCAAACCGTTTAGTCTCAAGGAATTAACAGCTCGTGTCCAGTCCCATTTAAGGAGGTACCAGCGCTATACAAGTAAAAACTATGATTCGCAAATTTCACAGTATACACATGGATTAGCCATTGATTTCTTAAATGACGCGGTTTTTTTGGAGGATGAGCTTCTTGTTCTGACTGCGAAGGAAAAGGAAATTTTATTTTTACTTTCCAGAAATCCGTTTATTACGTTTGAGAAAGCGCAAATTTATGAGCATATCTGGCAGCTGAAAAATGTAAATGGCAATAATACCGTGACAGTGCATATTAAAAGTCTCCGCACAAAATTAATGGACACTGGAAAGCAGGCGAAATTTATCCAGACGGTTTGGGGAGCAGGATATCGTTTTGTAGGAGAGCAGCTATCATGAAGATTAAAAATTGGCTGATGGTAAGCCATCTTGTAGTGATGCTGCTGCCGGTAGTGGCGGTGTATCTGCTGTATGTCAGTTTACAGAATTATAATCAGGAAGAGGATTTAAAGGAATATCTTGAATTTCAAAAACTTGTTTCGGATTTAGATAGCGAGTTGAATGATGCATCTTTATATAAGCGTGTAGGCGATGAGAGATACCAGCAATTGCAGAAGCTGGGAAATGCCAGTCTTCGAGTTGATCTATATCGTTATGACGGTGTTCAATTATTTTCAACGATGGAGCCGGAAGCAATTTTTACTATGCAGAAGTCTCAAGATACACTACTTGAAAATTTAAATGCAATGCAGAAAAAAGCAAGAACCTATTCATATAAAAAGTCAGTGTTTGATGAAGATAAACAGCTGGCAGGTATCTATGAAATTACACAAGGAAGAGAAGCTTGGGTAGAAACTACGAATCAAAATATGCTGATTATGCTGATTTCTTCAGGTGTCTTTTTTATCCTGCTATATGCTATCGTCATTACAGCAATCAATCGAAAACTGAATTGTCCGATGAATCAGTTGCAGGAGCATATGCAGGCATTTGCAGATGGGAAGGAAATGGATAAAAAGCTCATTCAATCACGAGATGAAATTGGTGAATTAAATACCCATTTTGAAGAAATGAAAAATCAAATCATAGAAACTAGAGAAGCTCTTGTGAAACAGCAAAAAGAGAAAGAATATATGATCGCTGCTTTATCCCATGATTTAAAAACACCACTTACCGTTGTACGAACATATACAGAGGCTTTGGAAGATTATGATTTAACCAAAGAAGATCGAGTTGAATATCAAACGATTCTCCATGATAAATTAGAGCATATGAAACAAATGATTGATGACTTATCAATATTTACAGCACTCCAATCATCCAAAAATACGCTGCAGTCTGTACAAGTAAATGGAAATGAATTTTTTGAAATGTTATTTTCCGGCTATGAAGAGCCATGTGCAAGAAAAGATATCCGATTAACTACAGAATGGGCAGTTCGTAATGCATACGAACTCGATCCGAAGCAAATGATCCGGCTGATAGATAATCTAATGGATAATAGTATTCGATATACTCCGCAGCACAAGCAGATTTGGCTGGCAGCGGTTGCATCAACCAAGTCGTTACCAGATTGGATTTTCCCGTCATTTAAAGAAGAAGTGAACAGATGGAGAGAAGCGGGAACAGTTATTCTGATTCAAAACGAAGGAAAAGGAATGGAAGAAAGTCAGTTAGAAAAAGTATTTGAACCATTTTTTCAAGATAATGCATCAAGGGGTAAAGGAGCAACATCAGGTCTAGGCTTAAGCATTGCGAAAATAATTATGGAAAATCATAAAGGGAAAATAAATATATGGTCAAGTGAAAATGAAGGAACCTTATTTGTATGCTGGATAAAAGAAAGGGGATAAAACATGTTAAAACGTAGATGGAAGGAAAGCTTAATCGGACTAATTATTTTTACAATCGTATTAGGAGGCTGTTCGCAGGATATGCAGGTCTCTGCCGAGGAAATCATTCATAATGCAATTGAATCAGAGAAGGAAATTACTGAGTTCTATGGCGAAGCTGAAATGAAGGTGTTTGAAGGAGAGGAACTGGCAGAACAGATGATTATGAAAGAATATCATTCAGGGAGTGATAGGAAAATTGTAATGGAAGGGAAATTGCAAGGAGAAGAGGCAGAGGCGTTAAACGATGGTGAAATGATGCAGGTATATGATAAAACAAACGAAACCGTCATGGAAGTAGATACTTCGGAAATGGAAGATATATATGCATTAAGCCCAAAGGAAAATTTCCAAGCCATGATAGATACAATGGAGGATTCGCATACTTATGAAGTAGTAGGCGAGGAAGAACTCCTAGATCGAGATACCTTCCATATTAAGATAGAAGCAAAAGAAGCAAATAGTTTATTAGGAGATACAGAGGTGTGGGTAGATAAGGAAACATGGATGGTTATAAAATCAATCTCTGAAGCTGCTGAGATTCGAACAGAATCTGAATATACGAAACTTGATTTTTCACCAGAGTTTGATGAGAATACGTTCACAATGGAGATTCCAGATGACGTAGAAATTAATAATATCGAGGATATGTTTTCTTCTGATTCGGTGACATTAGAAGAAGCAGAGGAAGCTTTGGGTCAGGAGTTTTTAATCTTTCCGGAAGAGGACATTCAAATTATGGATATACAAGTGCATGATTTAGATAATGAACAATCAGGGGAAGAAATACAATTAAGTTATGGTACCAAAGAAGGTGTTTCATTATTCGAACTGTTTATTTCTATTGCTGATGAGGATACAACAATAGAAGACCCCAATATGGAAATTAGGGGAATTCCGGCAGAATATGAAGAAATGTTTAGTAGTATGAAATGGGATGAAGACGGTTTAAATTATTTTGTGATGCGGATGGATAATGAAGAAGGAGTAGATGATATCATCGAATGGGCGGAAGATATGGTGTTGAGTTCGGAAGAGGATTAGATTGATGTTATATCGAGGACGGTGAGGAAAGATAAAGATTTGGTATATATGTATTTGATCATTATTGCATTTATTTAAAATCTCTCACTATCGGTCCAAGAATATAATACTCACATTAAAAAGGCTAAATATCATCCATTTCAGTTGAAAACGGTCAAGGATAGTATTTAGCCTTCTACCATATTAGGAGGAGAAATATGAATATATCCGCAGAAGAAATTATGAGGAAGGCAGCTGAATTAGGGAAGGGAATAGAGAATTATTATACTTTATCAGAATCAAAAGTATATAAAGGAAAAGAATTAATAGAACATAGTATCTTAGAGGAGTACGTTGCAAATGGAAAAAGAAAAATAGTTACTAATGATCAGCTTCTTGGAGAAGATGCGAAGTCAGAAGCATGGAATGATGGAGAAAAAGTAATTATCTATGACAAGTATAACGGACGTGCTTTTAAGCTGGATATAGCAGAGGATGAGAATATACAATCATTGGATCCAAAAGAGAAAATTAATAATGTGATGGGCATAATGAATGGTTCTCATGAGTTTACATTTATAGGAGAAGAAACAATACTTGATTTCGATACAGTACAAATAGATGCAAAAGCTAAAACATCGAATCAATTGTTTGGAGATACAGTATTGTGGGTGGACAAGAAAACAGGATTTATTATAAAAATGATTTCGAATAATGGCGGTGTTCAAATTGAGATGCAATATAAAGAAATAGATTTCTCACCGGAATTTCCAGAGGATGCATTCACTTTGAATATTCCAGAGGGTGTTGAAATAAAGGATTTAGAAGCATACGCTCCGGATACAGTAACATTAGAAGGAGCAGAAGAAATTCTTGAACAGTCCTTTTATCTATTTTCAGAAAAAGAATTTAATTTAAAAGATGTTGAGATACATCATATTGAAGGGGAAATAACACGTGATGAGTTAAATTTAACTTATTATTCAAAAGAGGATACTCCAATGTTCTATTTAACTATTTTTCATTCACCTGAGGGTATGAAAATAGAAAAAGCTGATTTGAAAATCCGGGGGAAGCAGGCAAAATACGAGAAGATTGTAAATAGTATTACCTGGGATGAAGATGGTTTGCGGTATGCCATCATTCTAATTAACCCGGATATTGAAAAAGAAGAAATAATAAAGAAGGCAGAAAGCATGGCGTTGAGTTCGGACTTAAATAGACAATCTTATAACAAGAGGTGATTCACTGTGAAAAAAGTAAAGATACATCCTCTTATTATTGTCGCCTTATTCATCAATACATGGGGAAATGGATTTTCTTCTTATCGTCTTTATGAGGATGATAGAGCAGCTGCTATTGTCTTAGCAGTGTTGTGTTTATTTACATTAACTTTGGCTATTTACGGTATTATCCGTAATCAGAAAATAAAAGAAAGGTAAGGAGATGTTGAGTATGTCACCAGAAGTTATTGTCATAGCAGCGATAGTTTCTATCATTATTTGGATTATCGTGTCCAGGGAGCTTGTGAAACCTTCAAAAGAGCAGAATGGGAAATTAATTGCTTTACTAATATATGCAGGGTGCTTATCAACAATTATATTGATGGTTCCACTTTATCAAAATCTTCCGTTTTAAAAAAGTAAAACTAATTATAATCGTTCCTGGTATATACATTTTCAAACTAATTCTTAGAAAAGAAGTGATAATAAAAAATGGTTAACTTTATTTTAACGGTTATTATTGTAGCCTCAGCCTCAGCTAGTTTAATTGCCTTCAATGAGAGAAAAAAGAAGAAATAGAGAGTTTAAGGAATTAATCTGTTATTGATTGTAGTAGTTCGATGCCAAGAACTTTATGCTGTTAACCTAATGACCAGAAAGTATTTAAAAGTTTATAATAAAGGCGGAAGGAAGTCTGGAAGATATATTCCTGGAGTTAACAGGCAGTGATGATCAAGAAGCGGTCATTCAGGAGATGGCGAAAGAGGATCAGCCAGGTGACCCATTATGATGAAAAAATTGATCAAAAACCAGCAAAGAATATTTGTGAATACACTTAAATCTCAAGATCTGAAAACTATTTTGCTTATCTTGTTATTTTTGCAGTTTTGGCTGTTCTGTTATTTTTATTTTCTCAAACGATATGGCGAATCGCTGGTTCGCTGACTGAGCCAATGCTGGCCGGTATCTTTTCCTACAGCATGTTAATGATAATTGGGATGGTTATTTTAATAGGAATGCCTCAAGTGTTTAAGCACATGTACTCGGCAACTGATTTAGAGTTTCTATTTACATTCCCGATTAAAACAAGGCATATTTTTCTAATGAAATATATTCAAAGTTTTATCGGTACACCTTTATTTGCTGTTTTCTTTTTTTAATACCATTTACTGCTTATGGAGTGGCTAGTGGTGCCAGTTTTTTATATTATTTTGTACTCTTGCTTGTTTTGCTTGCAACGTCAATTATTGGACTATCCATCGCCTACCTGCTTAATTTAATTGTTATACAAATTGTGCCTGCAAGCCGGGCAAACGAATTTATGACTGCGATGAGCTTTCTATCAGGATTATTTGTTTATTTGATATTTATGTTACCACAGATATCAAGTGGCCGTTCACTTACAGACTCCCTCATGGCAGGGCTTCCGATTTTAACAGATTGGGTGCCGGTAAGCTGGGGGAGTGATGCAATAATTAGTGCAGCGAATGGATCAATGAGCTTTTTCCTGCCTATGATTTTATTTATATTACTCACTGCTGTGTCGGTTTTACTTACAACGATGTTAGTTGAGAAAGGTTTCCGTACGGGCTGGATTAGAATGAGTGAGGGAAGCCGTAAAAAGAAAAAGCGTAAACCTAAAAAAGAACGTGCACAGGGTGTATCACATCCAGTTATTGCGATCGGGAAGAAAGAATGGCTTTCCATTAAGCGTGATATGAGGGAATGGATGGCATTTTTACCGCTCGCCTTTTTCATTGTTTTTCCTTTAATTGGTTTCATAAGTGGTGACGTCAGCTTAAGTGAACTACGTGGATTTAATGAAATTTCATGGCCAATTGCTCAAGGATTTTTTCTGTTTATTTATGCATTGTTTAACGGACAGCTCGCTGCCTCGGCTATTGCGCGAGAAGGATTATCCGCGTGGGTCTTACGCATACTCCCATTATCAGGGAGAGATATAGCTCTGGGAAAGCTATGGATCAGCTGGGTACTTCCACTCATTATTTTAACAATCTTGGAATGCATTGTAGGGATTTTACTCGGCTGGGCATGGTGGCAGTTTATCGCTGGAATTTTGTTGAAAGCAGGAATTACAATCGGAATCAGTGCGATAGGAATTTGGATTGGAACAATTGGTGCGAGGTATAATCCGGGCAATCCGCAACAGCGGTTAACCTTTAGAACATCCATGATTTTATTATTGTTGGCGTATGTTTATTTAGCTATTTTAAGCATACCTTACGCATTAATGCTTATACCTGATGAGGCAGCTTCACTTGTCGTTGAGATGGGTAATAATAATTCCGGATTTTTCGGCTTTGTGTTAAGTCTATTCGGTGTTTTGCTTACATGGAAAGCAAGTTACCCAGTTATAGTAACTGGTTTAGGCCTCTTGCTGATGTTACTATTGTCTATTGGTGTTGCATGGTTGTTCTTGTACGTGAGTGCGAAGCGGATCAATCGTGGTGTCACTATCGATATAGTGAGCGAAACAAGTGGAAAGACTAAGTTTAAACGGAAATCTGGCGGCAGCTTGTATTAAGCTTTGTTCTTTTAAGTGAAAAATTCAATTTTTCCGATAGATGAAGCGGTATTTAATGAAAATATAACTATTTTATGTTCGGTAAACATAAATCTGATAAATCAGATGTGTATCCGCAGTAATAATAGATAATATTATCAGAAAAATTTTTCTTTATTTATCGATTAATATTTTAGTGCAGTATTACCAGAGAGGCTAGTATTCTCCTAGCCTCTTTGAGTATTTTCTTTAATCATACTCCCCGGCCCAACATACTCAGAAAGTGGCCTGAAAATCCGGTTATTTTCTGCCTGCTCAAGAACATGAGCACACCATCCGGCAGCTCTGCTGGCAGTAAATGTAGGAGTATACAGTATCTCAGGCAGATCTACAGCTTTAAATACAGCAGCTGCATAAAATTCAACATTTGTATAAAGCCTGCGTCCAGATTTGTACTCTTCCAACAGACGGATAGCTGTATCTTCTACATGTCTTGCAAGTAAAAACCAATCGTCATCGGCCGATAAACTTTCCGTTACATCTCTCAATGCTTCAGCCCGGGGGTCATTGGTTTTATAAACACGATGACCGAATCCCATCAGTTTTTCCTTGTTATTCAGTTTTTTCCTTAGCCAATCTTCAGTATCTTCGACTGTTTCTATTTTGTTTAGCATGGATATGACACCAGTTGGCGCACCTCCATGCAACGGCCCCTTCATGGCACCGATAGCTCCGGTAACTGCAGAAAACAAATCAGATTCAGTAGATGCAATTACTCTTGATGTGAATGTAGCAGCATTCATGCCATGCTCTGCTGTAAGAACGAAATAAGCATTCATCACCCTTACATGTGCATCTTTTGGTTTTTTGCCAGTAAGCATATATAAGTAATTGGCCACATGATCTAATTGATGATTCGGCGGAACAAATTCTAAGTGATGTAAAGATCTGTAACGATAAGCAAGTATCGTTGGGATCACAGCTGTTATACGGACTGCTTCTTCTAATGTTGGCGGCCATTCCGGTTTTGCCTTTAATGCAGATATACATGTTCTTAAAACAGCCATCATTTCCATATCTTCCGGTAATTCATCGATAATGCGAACGATATCTTCCGGTAATTTCCTTGCTTCGTGAAGCTGCTTTTTCAAATTTTCTAATTCATTTTTGACGGGTAAACCCCCGTACCAAAGTAAATGGACAACTTCTTCAAATACATGCTTGCGAGCTAATTCATCCGCACGATATCCACGAAAAATCAAGCGTCCATTCTCACCATCTATAGAACTTAAATTAGTTTGCACGGCGATAACACCTTCAAGACCAGGACGGAAATCCATAAAACCCCTCCAATATTGTTGTTGTTAATATTATAAATGATATATATAATAATGAATATTAGTTATTTAGTTAATAATTGATTAAAAAACATAATCAATTGAGGTGATAATATGAATATTAATTGGTTACGGACTTTTATCATAGCTGCAGATAATGAAAATTTCAGAAAAACAGCAGAAAAACTGTACATGGCCCAACCCACCGTAACAGCACATATTAAGCAGCTTGAAAGAGATATAGGCACACAATTTTTCAGGAAATCTGGACGCAGTATCGTTCTTACAGAAGCCGGCCGCCGATTCTTGCCCCATGCCCGATCGATATTGGCCTCCTATGACCGGAGTACACATGATTTACTGGCCTGGGAACAGGGCTATAAAAGAAAACTGAACATTGCTGTTTCTCCATTACTGGCAGCCACGATTCTTCCGTATATTATTAGACAATTTATGGAGCGGCATATAGATGTTGAAGTTATCGTGCAGGTGAAGGATTCCAAAGAAATTAGTGAAATGATTGAAAAAGGTGAAGCTGATTTAGGTCTGCTGCAGATGAAGCCTTTACAAAAAACATTATATGTGGAAAAAATAAAAGAAGATAAGGTAGTCTGTGTATGTCCACATGATGGCGGTGATCTGGAAAGCAGTCCGCCGATTGATATCCGCGACCTGTTCGAAAATCAGACATTATTCACTTATAATCACCCAGAGTACTGGGATGATCTATTGAGTGCCATCCATGCAAAGTATCCTAAGGTGCGTACCGTGGTCGTTACACAGGTTCATATTACAAAAAGATTTATTGAAGAGGGACTGGGTTTTTCTTTTCTCCCAAAAATATCTCTGAATCGGGAGCTGATGGAAGGGCGTCTGCTGGAAGTAAGAACACCGGAATTAAAGCTTCCAAGGGCATCTACTTATATCATTACTCGAGGATACAGAAGAAAACAGGTTATTCCGATCTTTTCTCAAAGAATATTTCACATACTAGCCTGGAATTTTCTTACATCAGAAGATAATTATTAGAAAAAATATTTTCCATTCAATTGGAGACCCTTTTTAAGACAACTTATTACCGTTTATATTCTCATAGTTTCAAGTAACCTATTTTATAAAAGTATTCACCCTCCATATAAACTTGACAATAAAAACGCTAATATATACAATAAAGGCAACTACTTGGTTATACAAAGTAGTGATAAAATAATTTATTATGCTAATGGATATACAGATCATTAGCTTTTTTTACAAATAGCTATCTTGTTAAACAATATAGTATTTGGAGTTGATGTGATGTCGATACGGAGTCAGCTGTTAAAAGGGATTTTAGATGGCTGTATATTAGCTGTGATAGCAGAGGAATCAGTATATGGCTATGAGCTTTCAAGGAAGTTACAGCAGGTTGGATTAAGCGATGTGAGCGAGGGGACGATTTATCCAGTTTTATTACGCCTGCAAAAGAATGGCATGATCGAAGGAGAGATGAGACCTTCTGATTCTGGTCCAAATCGTAAATATTATGATATTACCGCACAAGGCGAAGAAGCGCTTGAAATGATTCAGGAGGAATGGCGGATTTTAGTAAATCCAGTCAACGAATTATTGCAAAGGGGGAGAATAAATGAACGTGAAACAGATGATTGAAGAGAATAATCAAAAGCGGGAGCAATTAACCGTTGATAACGAAAAATATTATTCGGATCTTATGCTGTATATTCGGACAAATTGGCAAGTATCCGAACAGCATACAGAAGAGTTACTTCTTGAATTGCTTAATCATTTACTTGAAGGACAGCAAGAAGGGAAGACCGCAATCGATATATTTGGCGAGGAACCTAAAGAATATGCTGACCAATTGATTGAGCAGCTTCCTGAAGAGGAAAAAAGATCATGGTTTACCTTTTTTGCCTCCCTGTTTCTTTTTCAAATCGTACCATATGTTTTGATTATTCGAGGTGTGGTATTACTGGTGCTGCCGCTATTTACAGAAGTAAATGACCAGGTGAATATTTTTAAATTGTTAATTACAGCTATATTATTAGGTGTCATGGCAATGGGAGTAGTACGTTATATTATGAATGTAATCCATCGTTCTGTTTTTAAAAAGAATCATGCAGAATGGAAAGATTCTGTGAAAGTAGGGGCAGTAGCTGCTGCAGGTATGGGAGCTTTTATTTTAATCAGTGTATGGCTGCCTGAAATCGGTCCGTCTTTCCGTTTTACTTGGTGGTTATCCCTTCTTTTAGGAGGAGTGATATGGGGTATGTCCAAGGTGGTTAAAAGTAACTAGTGAATTATAGAAGTTCTACATTGTCCCGCCTATTTAATGTGAAAAGAGGAACGTGTTAATACAGTTTTAAAAATTTACACATCGCCTCTTAATCAAAAAACCAAAAGTAAGGCAACAAAGAAATCAATCAGTCAGAAAACATTCTTGGAATATAAGAATAATCAAGAAAAAGTGACTTCCTGTCTTATATGTGGAAGTCACTTTTTCTGTTTTACCAGGCTTTGTCTTGGAATTATATACTATTGGGGAGAACCACCATGCGGCGTTGCATCCTCATCTGGCATTTCGCCATTATTTGGCATTTCACCGCTATCAGGCATCTCACCATTATTCGGCATTGCACCATCATTTGGCATCATACCAGGAGCGTCTCCCATCATGCCTCTTTGTGTTGCTTCTTCACCAGTATCCGTAACATTGGTGATTGTATCTGCAAGCGTCAAGGCACCTAATTCTATGCCATTAACGATACTTCCATCTTCATAGTAGCCATTTTTCTCGGAATTATCGGCTTCTGTTCCTTGAATAAGCGTATAGGTTTCACCAACTTTTAATTCGGGTGAGGAAATAACCAGATGCTGGAATGCTTTACTTGGCTGATAGGTTGCAATCACATTTCCAATGCTGTCTTGCAGACTGATAATTGTTCCCGCTTCTTGCGCTTCGGTAAAGTAAATCCCGAAAGAAGCTTGAGAAGAAGACTCTGAAACATTCATTGCCATACCATTACTTCCAGCAGTAATCAATATACCGCCACTTAACTCAAAAGTGCCATCGTAATCCAACGCGCCATTTCCATTATCCGTTGGTCCATCTACTGTAACGGTTCCGCCTGACATCTCTATGTTTCCATTGCTGTCCAATCCGTCTCCCTGTGCATCGACTGCCAAGGTCCCGCCGTTAATGACAATCATTTTGCTTTCATCTGCCTGTTCAGCACCAGGACCACCAAATAAATCGCTGACCGATGTTTCTGATTCTTCTGTCGCACCGCTATCACCACTGGCATTCAATCCATCATCGCTGGCAGTAATTTGGATATCACCGTCATTGATGGTAATAACACCTGCTTCCAAACCTTCATAAGAATCAGTCACCGTAAGATTTCCGCCATTGATCGTCAAATTGTTGTCGGCGTGAATCCCATCATCTTCAGAAGCTAAAAGAAGATTGCCACTTTCTATCGTAATATCCCCATCACTGTGCAAGCTGTCATCTGCAGAATTAATGTCGTAACTGCCGCTTTGAAGCAACAGCTCTGTTCCAGCTTTGATACCTTTGTAGCTTTCTTCACTGGAAATAGTATCTGCTCCTGTTTGGATATTTATATCAGCTGCCTGCAGACGGGCCGCCGTTTCAGCCTGAATACCATCCCGTCCGGAAGTAATTGTGAAATTACCGCCGTCGATGGCAATAAATCCTTTTGTTTCGTCATCACTGTTATTTGCTTGAATCCCGTCTCCTTCTTCTGTAGTCAGCATATAGATGCCATCAAAAATTTGTACAGAATCTTTTCCTTTTAAGGCATTGTTTTTGGCATTAATTGTATAACTTCCAGAAATTAAAATTAAGTCATCTTTACTGCGAATCCCGTTATTGTAGTTCCCGTTGACAATTAGTTCGCCTTCCCCATTAATCACCAGATCCTCTTTACTAAAGAAGGCTGCATCGTATTCTGTTTCGTCATCAGCAAGCTGATAATCTGTGCCATCTGTTAAGGTATTCGATGTGCCATCTGCTAAAGTTGTAATAATTTTTTCTGCCTGCTCAATTAAAATGGCAGGTCCTTGAGAATTGGTAATGGTTACGTCTTTCAGTACTAAATGAACCTTTTCTTCCTTGTCCACATTTACAATAACCTGGCCGTCAGCGAGCTCACCGCTTAAAACATACGTACCTGCTTCCGTGATGGTTACAGTTTTCCCGTCAACGGTGACACCCTCTGAAGATGTCATTTCCTCTGACAATTCGATCGTGGCGGAAGAATCATCATAGCTGGTGTCTGTATCTTCCTCTTCGTAGCTTCCAAAGGTATCGCCAGCCGCTGCTTCCTGGCTGGTTGAAACAGCAGTTTCTTGTGATTGGCTGTTATCTCCTGCAGCTGTCGTGTTCTGAGAACAGGCACTTAATAGTAGAGCAGTAATAAGAGAAATACAAATTATTTTTTTCATCAGTTTCCACTTCCTTTTTTATAATTCGTCGCGGTTTGCAGCGACTTTTCCTAAAATGATTGGTAAATTGCCATTGCGGACACGAATGGCATCAATGAATGCTTTTTCCTGCTGTTGATCTTTTAAATGTATAATGTAACGTATTTCGTATAAACTGCCCATTGTTGTAGTACGAACAGAATCTAAATGGTGGTTATAAGCAAATTCATCAAAAATATTATCGAATAGATTTGGATAATCTAAATCCTCCGGAATCGTAATTCTCAGCTCTCTTTCTGTAGATTTGATGTTACCAAATTTAGTGTGATAAATAAGTAATAAAAAGGCAGCGACAATCACGGAGAATACAGCGATATAAGAAACATAGCCCATTCCGGTTGCCAGACCAATACCCATGGCCCAAAAGATACTTGCAATTTCCCGGGCACCTCCAGCGACGGAACGGAAACGAATTAGACTAAATGCTCCCAGTACGGCAATTCCTGTGCCAATATTGCCGTTTACCAGCATGATGACGGATTGGACCAGAACAGGGAGTACTGCTAAGGTAATCACAAAACTTTTTGTGTAAATATTACGATACATATGCGTGAAGGCTACTAACAGGCCTAAAATAATGGAAGCAAGAATACAGATTAGCAGCTCGCTTAAAGGAATGGATGTTGTGCCTTCAGTAAATAGACTAGATAACATGGAATAGTTCCTCCTTATATAAATGACGTTGATAAGTCTGTGCGTATTTTGAAAAACTTCCTTTTTGAATATGATATTTTGTCAATAATCCCACAAACCATAAAGGGTAGGCTCCCATTGCTTTAACCTCCATTAAAACATCTAACTCTGGAGCAACGAACGCGCCCCGTGCTGCATCTAAATTTAATTTTCTGTACTGATAACGAATGTTTTGGTCAAAGGTTACCCGGAAATCCTCTTCCGATTGCGAAAAAAGAGAGAAACGATCGTAGGAAATTAAAACTTTCGGTGACAAATCTGGATGTTTAAAAAATAGCCAGGCAATTTCTTGTCCAATTTGAGATTGGTAGATATTTTCTGGTAAAGCTCCTGTATGCTGCCAAAAAAGGTATGCTTCATAACTGATTGGTAATCGTCTTTTATAGACAATCCCTTTGATTTTCTTTTTGATTTCTAAAAAGATAACACTATCAGGTCTGGGTGTACCGTAACTGCGAACCCGGAATTTTTCCTTATATATGGGCTTATCCATAGAATGTCGAATAAATCGATAATCTGCTGTGTCATAATAGAGGGAACGGATGGTATGCAATCCGTATTGATCTACAGACATATGTGCTTGCAATGCTTCAAAAAAACTGAAGAACTGTGTTTGATTCAATAAATATTTGGTTTCTTTTCGTTGAAAGACTTTTTTCAAGCTCATGTGAATTCCTCCTTGTTTGCTGGTGTGATAAAAGAATAATTCACGAACCTTAAAGTTAGCTTAAGCAGGTAAAAAATTTTTCCATCCCTTGTATTAAGGTTTCTTTAAGTTAAAAATGATATGATACAGCTAAAGAGGGTGAAGATAATGATTAATTTTCTGCTGATAGAAGATGATGCGGTGCTATCTGATACGATTAAGGAAATTGTATTAGAATTAGGGGAGGTAACCCAAATTTATGATGGCAGTGAAGGGCTCTATGAAGCTGTATCGGGAGTGTATGATTTAGTTATTTTGGATTTAATGCTGCCTGAGATGAATGGCTATAAAGTGCTGGCAGAATTAAGAAAACAAGTACAAACCCCTGTACTTATATTAACCGCAAAGGACGGCCTGGAGGATAAAATCGAAGGCTTTGAAAAAGGAGCAGATGATTATTTGACTAAACCATTCCATCGGGAAGAACTCCTCGTGCGAATCAAGGCAATATTAAAACGCTCATTGGGTTTATTCGATGAAAATACATTAAGCTACAAAAATATCGTATGTCATTTAGCAGCAAAAGAAGTGTGTTTTGGTGAAAAAGTTTTACCGATTCAAGGAAGAGAGTTTGATTTACTAACCTATTTTCTCCAAAACCAAGGGATGATACTTACAAAAGAACAAATTTTTGATCGGATTTGGGGCTTTGATTCAGAGACGACATTAACTGTGGTGGAAGTATATATGAGTAATTTACGAAAACATCTGCGGCAAACGGGTTTGGATAAAGAATTTCGCACGTTACGTAATGTAGGCTATATGTTGAAGGGAGCGAACAATGAATAAAAACCTTTCCAGTAAACAGCGAAGTGCATTTTTCTTCATGAACCTGAGTGCTTTTGCTATCATCTTTATTCTTCTGGGAATCATTATTTTGCAAGTATTAAGTCAAACAGCTTATCGTGAAACCGATGAAACCTTAGTAGAAATGACCCGAAGATCAGAATTTATTCAACAGGAAATTTTCCGCTATCAAGCAGATTCGTTGATTTTTCCGACAAGTGAACAGCCGAAGGAACCGCCTCGAAGTCCGTCCAGTAATTCATTCAACACACAAATTATTTTATGGTCGAAAGAAGGAGAGATTTTAAACAAAGAAGCATTAGGCGGACGTTTTTCTGAACTGGAGAACCTTCGTTTGGAAACGGCCAATCTGGAGGAGGTTGAAACTCTTTCTTTACAAAGCGATGTTGAAAATGAAGAATTAATTTTTCATTCTATCACACAGTCGTACGATGACAATGAAATTGCATATGTTCAAATCGTTTCAAATGTTAACCAAATCCAGCACTCCTTACAGAATTTCCGCATCATTGTCATAGGTTGTATGATTGCTTTTTGGTTATTCTCCATTGGCGTGAGTTATTGGTTATCCACCAATTCTATGAAACCTGTGCTAAAAGCATGGCAGAAGCAGCAAGAGTTTGTTGAAAATGCTTCGCATGAATTACGAACACCATTAACAATTATTCAAAATCGTCTGGAAGGGCTGTTTCGTAAACCAGATCATACCATTATTGACGAATCAGAAAATATAGCTCTGGCCTTAAACGAGACCAGAAGATTAACTGGTTTGACAACGGATTTGTTAACAATTGCCAGAAGTGATGCCAATCAACGGACTTTGGATAAAACAGCAACAGACACAACTGAATTTTTAACAGAATTAGTCACCCCTTTCAAAGAAATGGCAGAAATTGATGATAAGACATTGGATTTAATAACGAAAAATACATTAACAGTTCATTTTGACCAAAAGAAAATATATCAAGTATTTGTGATTCTGCTAGATAATGCTTTAAAGTATACCAAGCCGGGAGATAAGATTCAGGTAATTTCTACGAAAGAGTATAAAAGCTGGGAAGTCCATGTAACAAATACTGGGCCATCCATTTCAAAAGAAGCGCAGGTGCATATTTTTGATCGTTTTTACAGGGAGGATAAATCCCGTGCGAAAGAAACAGGCGGCTATGGTTTAGGGCTTTCTATCGCAAAACAAATTGTTGAAGAACATAAAGGAGAAATTACTGTTGAGAATCTTTCTCCACAGGGGGTAGATTTTTGTATCAAATTTCCAAGAAACGTGAAGTGATAAAGGATTAGAGAGCGATTGTTTGTAAAAAATCGTCGCAGGAAGCTGTTTTTGAGCCAAATAATCGGCAGTTTTTTAGATTCGACTAAACCAAACCAGTTCATGCAGTTATTAACGGTCATGGACTCGGAGGAAATCTAGAGCTAACGTATAAAAAACTCTTTCCCGTAAAAATGGAGAAAGAGTTTTTTATAACTGGTTATTGCTTTTTATAAGCAATTTGAATTTAATCTTACACTCCAACAAGAACTTAATTCCTATACCTTCCGATACCGCCGCATACCTAAAATATTCAGCGTAACAAAAATAACAATAAATAAAACTAAAATAGATAATGGAGCTATTATCTCCCCAAGTGTGAATCCTTTTAAAACAACATCAATCATCGTATTTCCTGCATAGTACAATGGCATAATCGGTGCAATCCATTGCAGCCAGGGTTCCATAGTATCTACATTCAGCATGCCAGAGAAGAATATCTGCGGAATAATCACAAGCGGAATGAATTGAATCATTTGGAATTCGCTGCTGACAAATGTAGATAACAGAAGACCAAGTCCTAGTGCAACAAAGCTTAATAAAATATTGATAATAAACATGTTGGTAATTGAACCGGCGATTTCCATATCTAAAATGTACACGGAGTACAAAATAATAACAGCCGTCTGCAAAATAGCAAAAATCCCATATCCAAATAAATACCCAAATACAATCTCAGATTTTCGGATTGGCGTAGACAGCAATTTCTCCAATGTGCCGCTGCTTCTTTCCTTCAGCATTGACATGCCGGCAATTAAGAAGACAAAAAAGAATACAAAGAAGCTGACTAAAATTGGATTTAAAATTTCAAAAAAGGTATAGCTCTCATCACCATAAATATATTCTACGGTAATCGGGTCTTCGTCCATATTGATTTCCGAATCTATTTCGGTATCAACATCTGTGTCTACACCCAAGTCCGTATTTATATCCAGGTTCTGAGCTGCTTCAGGTGGAAGCTGGTCCATCATTTCATTGATACTTTCTACCATATCTTCTACACCGGCTGACATATCTTCCATATTATTTATCATGTCATCAATATTGTCGGAAAGGTCATTTAATTTCATTTCCATTATTGCCTTTGAGCTTCCCTGGATAGCAGGACCTTCATCCATCGGGTTGTCATTAAGGATGGTTAATGTCCATTCTCCATTCTTTTCCTCCAAAACACCACTGGCATTTCCATCTTCCAAATAAGACTTTATATTAATCTCGTTTTCTTGTTTTACAATCATATCATTTTCTTCCAAAATATCAATTACATCATCACTGACATTGACAACGGCAATAGTTACTTCATCATCCGGGTCAGGAAAAATATAATTTAGCAATGTGATCACAAAAATAGGAGCCAGAAATAAAAGTGCGAGGGTACGTTTATCACGCAGGACTTGTTTGCAAATCCGTTTAATTAGCTGCAGCATTCTCATATTCTTGTTCCTCCAATTTCAAAAAGACCTGATCAATATCGCTGACACCAAAGTTCTCTAGTATTTCCTGAGGGCTGCCGCTTGCTGCAATCCCTTTATTTTTCATTAATAAAAGCTGATCGCACTTCATGGCCTCATCCATAATGTGCGTGGTAATAAGCAGAGTGCTGTCCTTTTTTAAATCATGCAGCTGATTCCAGATGCTTAATTTGAGAACAGGGTCAATTCCGACAGTCGGCTCATCTAAAATTAAATACTTGGGCTGATTGATTAGGGCAATCGCCAGAGATAAGCGGCGTTTCATCCCGCCGGAATAATGCTGAACTAATTTCTTTTTATCCTGCTCAAGCTGGACTAAATCCAAGATAGATTGAACATTCTGTTTCGAGATTTTATTGCCATACATATGAGCGAAAAACTGGATGTTTTCCAGACCAGTTAAATCATGGTATAGTGAATCACTTTGAGCCATATAGCCGATTTTGTTTAAGAGCTTACGGTTTGGAACAGCTGTATCGTCAATTTGGATAGAGCCAGTATCGTGTTTTTCCATTCCCATTAAGCATTTAATCAATGTTGTTTTACCTGTACCTGATGGACCAATCAAACCGGTAATTTGGTTCGCACCAATATCTACGGATACATTCTGCAAGATAGTTTGTTTACCAAAGCTTTTAGACATATTGGATAGTTTAATCATTTCTTGCTGTCTCCTCTCTAAAAATATAGTGAGTAATCACTCACTATATTAACAGAAAAAATAAATGATGGCAATTCTTCTTTTGAAAATCCATAATAAATTAAAAAAAGGGGAAAGCTGAATCACAATTTTAGACGATGAGAAGCAGGATTCTAATGTAGAAGCTGCAATAGTATCCTGCTTATACTAGTTTTGATTATTAATTTTAAGTATTAAAGAAAGAGAGATTTCTTATTTATGAGTTACGGTGTCTTTTGGGAAAAAACACAGGACAATAAAGGTCAGTGTACCAATTAAAAATAAGCCAAAAAATACGGTGTGAATAGCATACGTTAATCCATCCTGCATGAGAATAAGCGTCTCTGACGGTATCTTTTCTCTTAAACCATCATTTAAGATAGCGTCAGTATCAGGCATATCATTGTTTCCTGCCTGCTGATAATATTGCTGAAGGCGAAGATTCAGAATTCCTCCCAGCAGAGCAGTGCCAATCGCGCTGCCGATAATACGCATAAACATATTTAAAGAAGTCGCTGAGCCTCTTTCTTGCCAGGATACACTATTTTGAATAGCTACGATAAATGTTGTCGAAGTCAACCCCATACCTATTCCGACGATAAAAGAGCTGAATCCGGCATAAATGGCTCCTTTTTCTGCATCGAGCAGGAAAAAGAGAAATGTACCAATAAACAGGGCAATTCCGCCAAGAAATGCAGTTCTTCTAAAACCGATTCTTAATACAAGATGTCCGGCAATTGTCGAGGAAATTGGCCAGCCGATGGATAAAGTACTCAAAGTAAAACCGGCTGCAACAGCTGTCTCACCCATGACTCCCTGCACATAAGTAGGGAGGAAGGTGGTTAAACCTAAAATAATCATTCCAGAGAGCAAGGTGGCAATATTGGCAACGACCATTAATTTATTTTTCCATAAATATATAGGCATCATTGGTGCAACGCATCTTTTCTCCTGCCATATAAATAAGGAAATACAAATAATAAACAGAGCAATCAGTCCAATTGTTTCCAGTGATAGCAAGGACCAATTCGTACCTGCTTGTACAAAAACGATAATCAACGAAGATATTGCTATGAAAAAGAAGCTAGTTCCAAGATAGTCAATGGTTTTCTGCTCTTTATCCACTTTTTCATGAAAGAACAGGATAACCCCGGCCAAACCAATTAAGCCTATTGGAATATTGAGCCAGAAGATCCAAGCCCAATCAATGTATTGTACAATCATTCCTCCCAATAGAGGACCGGCAACGGAGGATATTCCCCAGACACTTGCTAAATATCCTTGTACTTTGGCACGTTCTTCGACATTATACATATCTCCGACCATAGTAGTTACCATCGGATGAATGGCGCCGGCCCCGAGACCCTGAATAAGCCGGAACACAATAAGAGCAGTCATTGTTTCAGCGAATCCACATAATAGGGAACCGGTCAAAAAGATAACTACACCGATGATAAAAACAGGTTTGCGTCCGAATAAGTCTGCTAATTTACCATATACCATAATCGTAACTGCCTGCATTAATAAAAAACTGGAAAAGACCCAGCTATATAATGTAAATCCGCCCAAGTCCGATACAATATCAGGCATAGCGGTGGCAATAATTGTTCCTTCAATCGCCGCCATAAACATAGATAATACCAGAGCAATAAGTACGATAGGGCGTTTCGTTTGTTTATGTATCATCGATTTACCTTCCTTTATATCAGCTAATGGTTTCTTCGAAATGATATAATTATTTTGAAAATAAAAGATATTTTCAGCTAACAGAAATAACTTCAGGTGAAATTTTGTTTTATAATTTAATTAACTTTATTGTAGCAGATGCTTTCTTATTTTGTTAGAAAGGTGCTGCTGAGTAAATATCAGGGGGGGAGCAGCAGGAAGGCTGCCCAGCAAAGATATACTATCTCTACTGGGCTCCAAGTGCTGCAGTGAAAACATATTTCTTATTTTAAAATAGAGGGAGGATGGATCATTGAATCTGCCGGAAGTGAAATTAAGAGAGTTAAAGCTGGAGGACGCAGCAGATCGTTATAAATGGTGTTTGGATAAAGAAGTAACAAGGTATTTAAAGGTTCCCGATACATTTCCGCCATTCACTATGGAAGAAACAGAAAATTGGATTCAAAAATGTACAGATAAAACAAATGGTTATGAACAAAAAGCAATTCTCTCTGGTGATGGAAAGCATATTGGCTGGGTGGATTTAAAAAATATCGATACATTCAATAAGCAAGCCGAACTGGGAATTACTGTTGGAAATAAGGATTTTTGGGGAAATGGATATGGAGCTGCAGCGATGAAGACAATGCTGCTGTGGGGATTTCAGGAATTATCTTTGCATAAAATTTGGTTGAGGGTGGATATTGATAACCAGCAGGCGATTAAATCATATAAAAAATCTGGTTTTATAGAAGAAGGTATTCTAAGGGAAGACCGTAAAAGAGGTAACGGGTTTGTTGACAGATTAAGAATGAGTATTCTTCGATCTGAATTTTTTTTAAAGGGATAAAACAGTATACTTGAAAAAATCTGAAATTTATTTAATGGTATGTTAAGTGTTATCTGTAAAAAAGGGGAGTATCTGCTTCTGTGTTTGGTAACAATAAAGGGGTAAACCCTTTATTGTTGTTTAAACCAATTCAATTTTATAAACTCCACGATCTGTAGTAATAAAAAATTTCTTGCCATTAAACTCATATAGGGAGTCATCCTGCAAGGGGATTTCATAAGTAGATGATGGAAGCGGCTCATTATCCATCGCAGTCAATGTTTCAATTTGCCCGTCACCGTTCAAAAGTAAGCTGTGTTTTGGTACATAGCCGTCTGTACTGCGCATGTTCTGATCATAGGATATATTTTGCAGATTTATTATTGTTTGATCGATATCATTTATTTCATGTTTTGTAATTTTGATTTTTTCCCCGTTCCATTGCTGAATCAATGTATTAAACTCCTCAATTGATAAAAAACCATTCTCCATAGAAAATCCCTCCTAAGTATAATTTCTCCTGAATTCAACGAAAATATACGGTGAGGACAGTAAAAATAAAGGCAGAATCATAACAAAGCGATTCAATTTAATCATCGAATCGCTTTGTTATATTAATTATTTCTTGTGTGCTCGTTTATCGGCAGCCCGGCTTCTTGCTTGAGCCTCTCTATCATCTGCATCAGCAAGCTCATCTGAAAATTCGACATCAATGCCGTCTGTTTTCTGATTTTTAGGAGTTTGTGCTAAATAGTTATTTTTTCTCTTGTTATGCTCATCTCTACCCATTTGAATCACTCCTTTTGATTGTATACAACAGGTTAGTCTATCGTTGCCAGAATTAGGTCGGTTAAACTTTCAGCACATTGAGACACCTTATGACGATGGTCATGCTGCACCTACATTATTCACAAACAACAAAAGAAAAACCAGTGTTTATACATCTGTATTTTTAACTGGTTTACGATACTTATTCATTTTATCAGCAATAAGTTCCCCATTTTAGGAATGGAGCGAATTCGAATATGACCCATCAACAGGTAATGGTCCGATTCGTTTGGATTTAAATGTTGCGAATTAAGCCTTTGCTTCTTAGGCAGTTGGGGATGATAAGACCTATTGAATTATACTTATTAGCATCTTTTGAGTCTGAGGTAGTAATACGTAGATGTGAAAACAGAATTTTTTGCATAATGATGTTTAGCAACTCAAAAAGAAAGGAAAAGGAATAAAAAAGACAATGAGGTGAGAGGTAAATGGGTAATGAAGATAAACGTGCTTCAAAGAGCAGAAATTCGAAATGGAATGAAGAGCGAAGAACAAAGCTGGATAAACATGAGGAACAAAAATTTGTAGATGATATTCCGATGGAAGATTTAAAAATAGAAGCACAGGATGAGAAAAAGAAAACAAAGTCTAAGGATGATTCACAGAGCGATAGAAAGTATAAAAAGAAAGGGGGACTCTGAGCGTAATGCTGAGAGTCTTTTTCATGGATGTTGACCAAAAGATACGAAATAGCTAATGGAATGGTTCTGGAATTAAATCTCCATCATTTTTGATTAAGAGTAAATGTGGATAATCCGAAGATGAATGAGAAGAGAAATACAAAAGAATAATTATTCGTTTAAATGTATAATTATTAGTTAATTAGGTTCATTTATTTTCCTTCATTCCATGATAGAATAAGGAACATAAAATTTATTTGCAATTTGATAGTTGTAAATCTGTTTTTATTTTTTGAGGTAAAAAATGAAGCCAATGAATTTGAGCTACATATCATTCGTAAATCTATGATGGACGCATTTGGGAGGGGAGATAAGGTGGAACACATGGGATGGTTATCACTTATTCCGCCGGTTTTGGCAGTTATTTTAGCGATTATTACAAAAAACGTTATTATTTCATTGTTTTTAGGTGCTTTTACTGGTGTTCTTATTATTGTAGGAGGAAATCCTTTAACGGCAACAACAGAAACTATAGGTAATTTTCTGTTTCCTCAGGTAGCAGATAGTTACAATGCAGCCGTGCTTGTGCTGCTGTTTTTTATCGGGGGCTTTGTTGCCTTAGTGGAAAAATCAGGTGGAGGAGCTGCACTTGCTGCAAGAACAGTAAAATCAATCAATTCGAAGGTGAAAGCACAGTTATCTGCCTGGTGCGGGGGGTTAATTATTTTTTTCTCAGACTTAGGAACACCCTTAATCGTCGGACCGATTTTTGAAAAAATCTTTGATAAAGCAAGAATTTCCAGAGAGAAACTGGCGTATATTATTGATTCCACATCTTCTCCAGTTGCAGTATTAATCCCTTTTATCGGCTGGGGTGTTTATATCATGGGACTGATAAAGAGTGAATTCGACGGTCTGGGGATAACGGCATCAGAATTTGATACATTTGTACAAGTTATTCCGTTTCAATTCTATGCTATTTTGGCAGTGTTAATGGTACCGTTAATGGCCATATTAAAGTTGGATTTTGGACCTATGGCCAAGGCTGAACAAAGGGTTAGAGAGACAGGCCAGCTGTATTGGAAGGATTCTAAACCGCTGCGCAGATCAGACAATGAAGCCGATGCTGATCAAGAAAGTAAAGCAATTTTAATTTGGCTGCCTTTATTAGTATTGTTCGTTACTTTGTTTGGATTATTATTAACAAAAGGTTTTCCTTTTGAACCGGTAGACGGAAATGATTTCCGGGTATCTTTAATAACTGCTTATTTATTTGCAGCAATTTCTATTTTTATTTTATTAATTGCCTTCCGTCTGAAAAAATTTGGAGATATTTTTGATATATACACTTCAGGAATGCAGAAAATGGTTTATGTCGCAGTGACACTCGTATTGGCATGGTCACTTGGAACAGTGATTGGTGAGATGGGAACAGCTAATTATATTGTAGAATTGATGCAGGGAAGAGTCCCGGCATTTATTATTCCAGCACTGCTTTTTATTATCGGAGCAATTGTTTCTCTTGCTTCCGGTTCTTCTTGGGGAACTTTTGCAATTATGCTTCCAATTGCTATTCCGATGGCAGTAGCACTGGATGCACATATGCTTGTCTGTATCGGTGCCGTATTATCAGGAGGCATTTTTGGGGACCATAGTTCACCAATTTCTGATACAAGTATTTTATCATCGACAGGGGCTGGCGCAGATCATATTGACCACGTAAAAACACAATTCCCTTATGCATTGACTAATGCGGTGATTGCATTAATCGGTTTTATTGCAGCAGGATTGACCGGAAGTCCATGGACAGTAGTATTAACAGTAATACTGCTTGTTTTAGCAGTAGTTGTTTTATCAAAGCTTACAAAGAAAAAATATGAATCAAATATAAACGTATAAAGAAATATGCCTTGTACATCAGCAAGGCGTGTTTTTGTTTGCTTCTTATAATAAAATAGAAGATATAATTATTTTCAGATCAAAAAATTTACATCTTTTTATGAAAGAGGGGAAATAAATAATGAGATGGGAAAAAGCAGCTAAAAAAGATTATACCAGCTTAATTCAATTATGGGAGAAATCCGTTTTGGCAACACATGATTTTTTAAAACAAGGTGATAGAGAAGCGATTAAAACAGAAATTCCTACATATTTTCCACAATTAGAATTAAAAATGTGGTATCAGGATGACAGGTTCATTGGGTTTTCCGGCGTGAATGAAAAACATTTGGAAATGTTGTTCTTAGATCCTGGAGAAACAGGGAACGGATTTGGCAGCAATATTTTAACGTCTTTGATAGAAAATGATGGTATTAAGTCAGTGGATGTAAACGAGGATAATAAGCAGGCAGCTGCTTTTTATCTGAAAAATGGATTTCAAGTAATTAGTAAATCGAAACAGGACGATCAGGGAAGAAATTATCCAATTTTGCATTTGGCTTTGAAAAAGTTATAAAATTAGAATAATAGGTTGGATGTGTAGTTGGAAACCTTTGTTTATTTCTTTTACAATAAATTTTATTAAACCACTTAGAAAGGACAGACATCATATGGAAGAGTCAGTAGTAGTAAAAAAAGGTGGACTTTTTAATAAATATCGTACAATTCAACAAGGAATAGATGCCGTTTCTGATGGAGGTACAGTCTATATAGAGAATGGTCAATATTCAGAAAATATAACAATTGATGGAAGAAGTGTAGCGCTAAAGGGAAAAGGACAAGTCGCTATTTCAGCTTCATCAAATATGCCTTTATTAAAAACAATAGATGCAGCTGTAACACTTCAAGGAATTGCATTTCGTCAGACAGGACATACCAATGCAATTTATGTAAAGGAGACTTCTGAGGTTAACATAGAGGATTGCAGAATTGAAGGCGAAAATTATCAGGATGTAAAGACAACTTATCCGGCCCTATGGATTGGTTTAGAGTCAAAGGTGCATGTGAAAAACAGCACGCTTATCGGTCATACATCCAATTCCCTTCATGCAGAAGAATCCGTAGTAACCATAGAGAGCTGTGATGTGAAAGGTGTTGGGATTTATGCCGGCTTTGGCAGCAGGCTGACTGCAGAGAATCTGATAATAAAAAATCCCAGCAACTATGGAATTTTTGCAAAAGAAGCAGAGCTGAACCTGCACGAAGTAAGTATGACTGGTGGTGGTGTAGCTGTTATCTTAGAAGATAGCAAAGGTTATATAAATTCCCTGACAACCAATCATACATACCGGGATGTGCTAAGGGTGGATCACAGTGAATTAACTGTTGAAAAAGCGGAAATGAAAAACTTTTGCGAGATAAAGAGAAAAGATGAGAAGGCTGGTTACCCGGCTGTCTATATAAAGAATCGTTCCGTTGTAAAATTAGATGATGTGCAGATTCACGATTCTCTATTTGATGGGATTCAAGTCTATCAGTCTCAATTGGAGCTTTCAAATGCCTTTTTGAAAAAACTGTTTATGGGAATTTATATTCGTGAACAATCTACAGTAAAATTGGAGAATGTTGAAATGACCAGATTGGAATATAATGCAGTCAGCTCTGCAGGCCAATCGAATGTAATGATAAAAAATAGTACGTTTGATCATTGTGTAGATGAACATGAAAAGAATTATCCGGTTATTTTTATAAAGGAGGAGGGAAGTCTGCATTTAGAGGAAACAACAATAAAAGGTTCACTTCATGATGCTGTTTATTTAGATGGAGTTCAAAACACATACTTAGATAATGTGACATTTGATGCGGTAAATATAGGGATTTATATACAAAAATCTATTTTAAATGCCAATCAGCTGACGATAAAAAATTGCTATAAAAATGCCTTGATACTTCAAGATGGCGAGGCAGATATTCGTAACAGCTATTTAGAAAATAATAATCTGAATAGTTCGGCAACCTACGAAAAAAATTCAGATATACCAAAAGCGGTAGATGCGGCCATTTCAATTGCTAATGCCAGGGTAGTTTTGGATAGTGTAGAGGTGATTGATAAGACAGCAGCTGTTTCTTTACGGAAGCGGAGCAGTCTGAATGCAAGTTCACTGCAGCTTTCCGGAGGGGTTTTTTCGATGGATAGTATTATTGATATTTCTTACCTGACATTCAGGAATATAGAGAAAGAAGCTGTTCACTTTAAATTATTAAGAGGCACTGCTGCCAAGGTTCAGTTTGATGATCCAAGTGTAAGAGTGTGGCTGCAGAAGGATAAGGGCAGCCGGTTTTCATCTAATTTAATACACTCTCCGCATATGGTATTATCGTATGATTTTACAGAGAAAGCAACAGGACCAGTGCCAGTCAATGATGCCATTCCATTTGAAATGAAAACGAAAGAGTCCCAGCCTAAGGATAAAGAAACTGTTCAAATGGAAAGCCTGATCGGCCCGACAGCTTATAAAGAAGTGATGAAAAAATTCCTGAAAGAAATTACTTTATATAAGGTCCGGACTGCCCAAGGAATCTCAATGGATCAGCAGTGGGGAATGCTGTGGCTGCAAAAAGGGATGAATGATCTCACTCCATTTTTTGATCAAACCCGAAACTTGCTTATTGAAACGGAGCTAATAAAAGAAAACGAATGCTTTCGATTTTCTGAAATGTCTTCATTAAATGATTTAGAACAGATAAGTAGCGGTTTGTTATGGATAGATCAGCTGGAAAAAATAGAAAATGACAATAACCTGATGACGTTATTAGAAAATAAATTTCCTAATCACAAACTCGTTATCATTATTTCGGGTAAAGAAACAGAAATTAACCGATTGAAAAATTTTGCTCCAAAATTGATAGAGCAATTAAACTATAAGTCTGTATTTGGTTTGTATACAGCAGAGGAAACAGCAGAAATTGTCCGTCAAATCTTAGTGAAACATCAATTTGTATTTGATTCAACCTTTCTTAAGGAAGCTGTTAACGATAATTATCCGTCATCAACAGATGAGCGTATAAATCAATGGCCTGAAGAAATTGTTAAATCTATTATTCAGGTGCAGTCTGAGAGATTAATAGACCAACCTGAGTTATCGCTTGAAAAAGAGCAGATTATCAGTTTAACACAAACAGATATATTAAAAGGGATTATGGCCGTGAAATAACTAGAAAAAGGCTGGTTATAGGTAAATTTGCTTTTCAAATTTCTATAAAAAATAACTTTAGAATGGAATCAGCACAATATCTGATAGGCGGGATAGCCAGTTCATTTTATGAAGCCGTTTGTTTCTGGGGAATTTGGGAAACAGACGGCTTGATTTATGATAAATTATTATTTACTAGTTCATAGCAATTGTAATATTTTTATAGATACAGGTAATACTTCAAGCTGTTTTTTGTTTTCCTACAGCCACATTGACATGGTCAAAGCTCGCATGTTTTTCTCGGACTGTAACAAAGGCAATAGCTCCAATCAGACTAGGTATAGCAAAGGCCATAAACGCATGCTGCGGGTCTAAATTGGTTGTCAGTAAAAGTGCAATGGCCACCGGTGCCATGATTCCTCCAATCCGCCCGACGCCGACAGCTATACTTAATCCGGTCGTACGAATCTCCCTTGGATAAAATTCGGAAATATATGGATTGACTAAGTTTTGTGTTCCCACTGTACAAGCACCTGTTAATGTAATGATAAGATATAGTAAAAGAGCATTTGTTGTTATACTTAACATAACAAAACATAGTGATCCGATAAAAAACATCAGGATTAAGACAGAACGATGTCCGAGACGGCTTACTAACATTCCGCCAAATATAGAGCCCGAAATTTGTCCGACAGCAAGCATCAGGTTAAAGGACAGGCTGGATGTAAGACCGTGACCTGATTCAACCATAATTTGCGGCAGCCAGGTTGTTAGTCCGGATATAACGAGCATCGAGCAAGTGACTGCAATCCAAAATGCAAGTGTACTGCTGGTTCGTTTATTTGAGAAGACCTTTTTAATTGGGAATTCTTTTGTACTCTCATTAAATGTTTCGTATTCATAGTTATCAGCCGCTTGATAGTTACCACAGGGATCAACTTTATTAAGAATCTCTGCAATTTTATCTCCTTTTTTCTTTTTAAGATAATAAGAAACAGATTCAGGAAATTGCTTTAAGAACCAAGGCAGCGTGATAAGGGGAATAATACTAATCCAATATAATAACCTCCAGCTCGTCAATTCCATTAAATACATTCCAATTAAGGAAGCGATAATTGCTCCGATAGAATAGCCGCAGTACATTGTAGCAATCGTCAATGCGCGTTTCTTCACCGGAGAATACTCTCCCATAATTGCAACAAGGATTGGCATAATTCCGCCTAAACCAAGTGCAGCAATCACCCGCATAATCATAAATAAGGTAGGCTCCTGTGCAAAGCCTGCTAAAAAGGTGAAAAGACTAAATAAGGTTAAACAAATGGCTATTGCTTTTTTACGGCCGATAAGATCTGAAATAGAGCCTAACAGAAAAGTACCGATCATGGCACTGATAAGGGTATAGCTGCTTATTGCCCCGGCTTCTACTCTGCTGATATTAAAATCCTCCATCATTAATGGTAATCCAATTCCATATATAGCAACATCAAAGCCATCAAAGCCGATAGCGAAAAAACACCAGAGAAAAATAAGTAAATGAAATTTATTAAATTTACTGTTCCCCAAAACTTGAGTTGTTTGAACCGTCCGCATAATTTTAAAACTTCCTTCCGTTTATTTAAATTTCGCAATGTAAATGATTAAACAGAATGTTATCATGAAACAGCAGTTATAAGGTAATTGTAAAAATGTATCGTTTGCTATAGGAAAAAACTATATGGAAGTAGATTAATTATTATCTTCTTGTCCAAGTCCGTTATCATAAGGTGGCATACCGAGAACAAGAAGATTTAAATTAACAAATAATAGCGGGCTTATTCCAGGGGAATATACGCCTCCTTGAAATAAGCCCGCTAACTTTAATGATAGCTGGTAATAATTTAATAATAATTCGAGAAATCCTGTTTATTTTTGATCACATTCGTACAATAACGGCTCCGCCGCTGTTTCCCTGAACACATTTGGTATCTTCCTGATCATGTATTGACTGTAACAGGCGATTATTTTGTATAATCAATCGATTAAGCTGATCCATTTGATTTTTGAGCTGAGTTATCATTTGCATCATGTATTGCATATCTGGTGTTATACCATGATAAGAGCTGACAGGATAAGTTGAATAGGTATTATATTGGCTATTTCCTAACCCCTGACTATTTGTATCCCGGACAGAAAGTGTATTATGCCCAGGCAACATTCCTGTTCCATATACAGGACCTTGAATTTGTGTTTCCACATTTTGATTTCCTGAATTGTTCCTGTTATCAAAATGCAGATAGTTATCCTGCTGAATATTATCTCTATGATTTTGATGATAAGATTGCCAGCCGGGCGAGGGGTGATTGTGAAAAGACATCCAATAACCTCCTTTCATCCTACACCCAGTTTATTCGCCTTTTCTTTCCGTGTGTGTAGCAATCTGAAAAGGATTGCTTTGCTGCAAGCTGCGTTAGTCCACAATAATTTAGTCTGATTATAATTATATAAAAGCTCTTTAATGAATTATTATTCTTTTAAAGCTTAAAAAAATCGCCTGATTTGCGATTTTTTCGTATCAGGCGATTTTTTAAGGCTTGTTATTCAGTTAATAGAGGGTAGAAACCTTCTTCATTATGTGTTTCTGTTCCCACTAACGGCGGGTTGAATACACACACCATACGCATCTGGGTACGTGCGCGAAGACGGTGCTTATCATTTTCATCTAAAAGATACATTGTACCAGGCTTAATCTGGTACACATCTCCAGTTGATATCTTCTCAATTTCTCCTTCACCTTCGATGCAGTAAACTGCTTCAATATGATTTTTATACCAAAAGAAATTATCTGTTCCTGCTTTAATTATTGTATCGTTCATACTGAAACCGACGCCGTCCTTCTTTAAAATAAAACGACGGCTCTCCCAGTTTTCGGATTTTGTTTCAGCTTCTGTTCCAAGTAAATCCTCCAGTGATTTTACGATCATTTATTTTTTCTCCTCTCTATTAATAAATCTCTATCTATTTTTATCGTTCAAGTACGTGTTTTATACTGTCTTCAAGCAGCTCCAGTCCTTTTTCCAAACCTTCCTGATCAATAATCAACGGCGGTAGAAACTTGACTACTTCATCATCTGGACCGGAAGTTTCAACAATCAGGCCACGATTAAAAGCTTCGGCACAAATTTCTCCTGCCAAGCCTTCTTTTTCTATGGCAATTCCTTGCATTAAGCCTCTGCCTCTGGCTTCGCCCTGTAATTCGGGATATTTTTCAATCAGCTTATGCACTGCTTTTTTCAAAAATATGCCTTTTTCCTGTACGTCATTACTGAAATCATCCGTTTCCCAATTTTTCAATGCTTCAGTCGCAGCAATAAACGCCATATTGTTGCCACGAAAGGTTCCGTTATGTTCACCAGGTCCCCATTGGTCATACTCTGATTTAATCAGTGTAATTGCCATTGGCAGACCAATTCCACCGATAGATTTGGATAGACAAACAATATCTGGTTTAATTCCTGCAGGTTCAAAGCTGAAGAAGGTGCCAGTACGACCATTTCCAGCCTGTACATCATCAACAATCAGGAGAATGTCCCAGCGTCTGCACAGCTCTTCCACTTTTTTCAGCCATTCCATTCGAGCAGCATTAATTCCGCCTTCTCCCTGAACGGTTTCCAGAATAATTGCGGCAGGCAACGCTACGCCGCTTCCGCTGTCATCTAAAAAGCGATCCAGATAAGCAATGGAATCATGATCCTCAACATAATTATCAAATGGCATAGATACAGCATGATGCAGCGGAACACCGGCTCCATGGCGCTTAAAGGAATTTCCTGTTACAGAAAGTGACCCGATTGTCATTCCATGAAAAGCGTTGGTAAAACTGATTACGGTCTCCCGGCCAGTCACTTTTCTGGCAATTTTCAGCGCGCTTTCTACGGTATTTGTTCCGGTAGGGCCAGGGAACATAATCTTGTAATCAAGATTTCTCGGCTTGAGTATAACTTCGTTGAAGCGTTCCAGGAAATTTTCTCTTGGGGGAGTCCCCATATCGAGGCTATGGATAATGCCATCATTTTTGATATATTCAATTAATTTCTCCTGCATCACATTATCGTTGTGACCATAATTCAATGTGCCTGCACCTGCAAAGAAATCAATATATTCTTTTCCGTCGGTATCCCACAGCTTATAGCCTTTTGATTTTTCAAAAACAGTTGGCCATCCTCTGCTGTAGCTTCTTACTTCTGATTCTAAATTTTCAAACGTTTTCATTTTCGCATTATTTAATGTTGCAGTTGTCAATGAAATCATTCCTTTAATTATTTATTTTCTGCAGTAATTGGTCCAATCGTAAACAGTAACTCATCCTCGTGTTCTTTCTCCTCATCCGGGAAATCTTCCGCAATAAAATAATCATTGATATGACAATCTGTATCAAGCTTTTTAGCAAGGCCTCTGAATAAAGATTGTGAAGGTTGATTGGACGGAGAAACAGTTGCCTCAACATAATCAATATCTTTACAGGCTTCGCGCTTTAACAATTGGCGCAGCATTTTCGTCGCTAATCCGTTACCTCGAGCGGAAGCATCTACAGCAACCTGCCAGATAAATAACTTATTCATATTATTCGGATTTTTATACCCGGAAATAAAACCGAACGTTCTCCCGTCTTTTTCTGCAATGATCGAGGTTTCAGAAAAAATATCACACCACATTAAATAACTGTAAGATGAATTAAGATCGAGTACCTTGGAATCTTTAATCAATTCCCAAACAGCAGCTCCATCATCTTTTACGGGCTTGCGAAAATAAAAATCGTTTTCAAAACCAACAGTTAATGTCGTTTCATTTTTATTTTTGGTGTTTGTGTTAATGCTCTCACCTCCTGAGTGGATTTTTTTACTTACCATATTAGATTAACATAAGCAGAAATAACGTCAAAACGCATAAAGTGGAGAATAAAGTGATTATTCGTGATAAGAAGGGGTGAGCATGAAATGATTGCTATTTACTATAAAAAGCTTTGAATATAATAGAAATAATCCGTTTTTTAATGCTGGGGGAAATAAATGGGTAAAACATTTTCCAGAAAGGAGATTGATGATTAAAAATATTTAATTCATTACAGGGGGATAAAACAGCTGTCCACTCAAGTTTGATGTTTAGGGACAGCGGTTATATAGCCTGTATCTGTTAATTTTCTTTTAACTTTTCATCTTTTTCCATCATTTCAGATACTGTAATGGTTTTATATTGGTTTTCAGCTAAATAATCGAGAATTAGCGGGAGAGCTTTAACTGTTTGTTCCCTTTTGCCTCCTGCATCATGAAACAGCACGACATCTCCTGGAGAAATATTGTTGATGACATTGTCTGCAATGGTTTTATAATCTATACCGTCCCAGTCTTTAGTATCCTGATCCCAGGACCATAGCGCAACATGCAGCTGGTTCTCTTCGGCTCTCTTTACAATCGCATCATTATAACCACCGCCGACTGGACGGAAGAGCTTTGGTCGGCTTCCGGTGACGGCATAAAGGATGTCTGAGGTTTCTTTCATTTCTTGACTGAGTCTGCTTAATTTAGTGGTGTGATCATAAGTATGATTGCCAAGTTCATGTCCTTCCATTACTTGCCGGTGAATGATATCCGGAAATTTTTCAGCGTGGGCTCCCAGTACAAAAAAAGTGGCTTTGGCTTCATATTCAGCTAAAATATCCAATATAGCAGGGGTGTATTTTGAGTGCGGTCCGTCATCAAAAGTTAAAGCGATCACTTTTTCCTCTGTTTCTGCATCCCAGAAAATATCCCCATCTTCCTCAAAATCAAACCTGTCTTTCGCATATATCTGTTCCTGGATTAACAAGAAAAAACAAGAAGTCAGAAGCAGGTAAATAATCGTATAAAGTATTTTTTTCTTCATTTTACACCTCTCATTTCTAAAAATTAAATTAATCTTTAAGTATGATTTATAACTATTATTTACTAGAAGGATTTTTTTATCATATGCGAATACATGAAAATTTTGGAGAGGCAAAAGGTTATGCTGATTAATCTGTTTCTTCATTTTTACAACTGTTATAACAAACAATATGTATTGCGAATTGTTTATTCAAAGACGTTGTTCATATTGGGGTTTAGGAATTTATTCATAAGAAAGATACCTGAATCGGGGATTTTTCAGTTCTCCAACGATTCAGGTATCTTAAAAGCAATGTTACCTATTTACGGTTATTGCGTCGTTCGTTGTTGAGATTGTCATTTTCTTTGAAGGTATTTTCGTCAATAAACTCATTCTCATTTGCAAATTCCACGTTATTAATTTCTTGATTATGATTGTTCTCATTATTACGGTTTCTACGTTCATTGCGTTTAAAATTACGTTTATTGTTATCCATTGAAAACCCTCCCAGTATTCTGTATGAGGAAAACATTCATTTTTGGAGCCTTGCTTTAAGCAGTTGCTTCCAGCGTAAATGCCATCCTCGAATTATATTTTATCCCTTTATCAAAAAATCACTCACTTTTTGATAAGCCATATTTTGTTATTTGAAAAAGTGATTACTTTAAACTCTAATTTTGCTGAATTCATATGAAAATTATGTTGATGTAAAAGATAAAAAATAAAATTCACCAAATCGTATATATAACCGTTTGTAATCCAATATTAACCTACAATGAATAAATTCCTTCGAAAATAGACTTAACCGTTGCAAGCTCCAGCCTGGTATTTAGCGAATCTTCTTCCTTAGCTGCTGCAATCAGATTACTGATGCTCTCATCCAATCCTTCATATTCATCTTCGTCACCTACCAGCTGGATTTTCCACTTATCCTTCTTGTACATTTTCTTTAATTCTTCAGCCTGAGATGCAACTTTACTCCATTCAGGCTGATCGATAGCCTGTTCAAGCTTATCAATTTGTTGAAAGAAATGATCACCGCCAACTAGATTGGAGCATCCTGAAAGTGTGATAAAAATAAGTGTAAAAATGATTATTATCTTCTTCATTTTAATCCCTTTCTGTTTTATGAATGGTTATACATAGATTGCCCCATAATACGAATATATTACGTATCTTAGAAAGGTTGGGAATTGGATAATGCCTGAGATTGTATTAATTCTAATCCGTTCAATAACTGCATTCTTTTTATTATTTTTAATGGCACGGATTATGGGAAAGAAGCAAATTTCACAGCTCACTTTTTTTGATTATTGTGTCGGAATCACTATCGGTTCTATAGCGGCAACTTTGTCTGTTGATCAAAACGTTAAAATAGTTAATGGATTAGTTTCATTAACCATTTGGGGATTTTTTCCGATTATTTTGGCATATCTAGGTTTGAAATCAATGCTTTTTTCAAAAATAACAGACGGGAAAGCAACTATAGTCATTCGAAATGGAGAAGTATTAGATAAAAATTTGAAAAAGAATTTGCTGACAATTAATGAATTATTAATGCTGTTAAGGGAGAAAGGGACATTTAAAGTTTCTGATGTGGAAATGGCTGTTTTAGAAACAAATGGTGAACTGAGTATTATGTTGAAAACGGGTCAACAGCCAGTTACCCCGCAAACATTAGGGATTCCGCTGGAACAGGAGCATGGTCCGGCTGTCTTAATTATGGACGGAAAAATAATGAAAAAAAGCCTGGAGAATCTTGGTTACTCAGAGGAATGGCTCACAGGGGAAATACAAAAACAAGGAGCTGAAGATATAAAGGATGTATTTCTGGCTCAAATTGATTCGCGCGGCAGCATTTATGTGGATTTGTACGAGGATCAATATACAAAAACTATGATAGAAGAAAGGCCATTGTTAGCAGCTTCTCTTAAAAAAATACAAGCAGATTTGGAGGGATATTCCTTTCAGACAGATAACCCGGAGGCTAAGAAATTATATTCAGAGCAAGCAATGAAGGTTCAAAAAATACTGGATGTTATTTTACCGTATTTAAAGTAATAGAAGCAGGATTTTATTCAGATTTTGTTGCCGGGATATTTGCTGATCTGGTTATGTTCTTCTAACCTCACTCCAATCAGCTTGCTTTATGACAGCGGATTTTGGATAATTTATCCATGATGAAGAGACAAAGAATAAATGGTGTTACGCATAGTCAGAATTCAGATTTGTAACACCATTTTACTTTTGAATAAACTGTTTTTTCAAGCTGATCAGTTCATTCATTAAGCTCTTTATATAGCATGTTTTCATTGTTACCAAATTGAAACGGACACATAGCTTAATAAAGACAAATAAGCCCAGACGCACTGTTGATTGCAGCCCGGGTTTTTTCAATATATTAGGTCATTAACTCATTGCTTCTGACGGTATGAAAGGTTAATCTATATCCGGATAAAAAGGCTCATATACAGGATCAGAGTAATATGGCGGTCTAATCTTAATTGTTGGTGTATTCCAGCTGTAACTCAAATAATGCATTTCCAGCTCTTCTTCATTATTTTCTAATAAACGTCTAACCTGAGGATAAAATTCAAATTTCAATTTAGTACCTCCTTTCATTAAAACAGGGCTTCATTCAGGGAGAGGCCTATGGTAAATCAATCTTAAACCATTACAACGGCATTTATGATGCTTATGCTTCACATATACAAAAGCCTAATCATAGTCTATGAAAGGGGAGGGAGAATCGTTATGAAGAATCAAAATAATGATCATAATCCATCGTTATCTGAAGAAGTATTGGAACAAATTAGGGTATATCAAAAATGGTTTGAAGAAAATAAAATAGAAGTTCCTTATCCGTATTACCCGATATACGGCAAAATTACCCAGTATGAAGAGGTACCTCTTACGCAACCGGAGCAAAGACAGCTCGTTCAGCCGGGGCTCGAAAGATTAATGGTGCCAAAACCGATTATTGAGAACCGAAACTATAAAGGAAGTGGAAAATTAAAGGAGAAAGTTGCATTAATAACCGGTGGAGACAGCGGAATGGGAGCTGCTGCGGCAATTGCTTTTGCAAAAGAAGGAGCTAACGTTGCAATTGCTTATTTAAATGAACACGAAGATGCCAATCGGACAAAAAGAAGGATAGAGGAGCTTGGCCAGGAATGCTTACTATTGCCGGGAGATCTCCGTGAAAAAAAACAGTGTGAACAAATTGTTTTGGAAACAATTGATAAATTTAATAAATTGGATATTTTATGTAACCATGTTGGCATTCAATTCCAGCAAAATAACGTAACTGAGATTACAGATGAACAATTTGATCAAACCTTTAAATTGAATATATATTCACATTTCTATACAACGAGGGCAGCACTGCCTCATTTAAAAGCGGGAAGTTCTATTATCGGAACGTCCTCTGTTGTCACTTATGCAGGAGAGCCTTTATTAATGGATTATGCAGCTACAAAAGGAGCCATTGTCGGATGGACGCGCTCTTTAGCAAAGAACATTGCCAAACGCCAGATTCGTGTGAATGCCATTGCTCCCGGCCGAATTTGGACACCGCTTATTCCAGCAAGTTTTTCTTCAGATGAAAATGCTTTGACTGGAGGGAATTTATTTGATCGCATGGCTCAACCTTTTGAAGTTGCGCCGACTTTTGTTTATTTAGCATCAGATGATTCCAGACATGTTACTGGTCAAGTGCTCCATGTGGACGGGGGAGAATCAACTAATTCTTAAAAGTTGTTTACAGTGGAGGGCAAAAATAACTTTCCTTCTTTGAAGCACAGTTTTTCAGTAATTCCTCTTTTTATTGACTCAAATAACAGTATTTTAACATTAATAGACATCAGCAAAAAATTTAGAAAGTGTCAGTAAAATTGTTTTAATCATTAATTATACGGGAGCATTTTGCCAAAATATTTATCACGATGTAACGATCTTGAAGAAGTGAGCAATCGCTGTTTCAAATCTTTTAGATGAGGGAAGGAATCGTTGTATTAACATCACATGGACTATTACCGTCAGCTAATGAAAAAATCAATTCAGGCGAGAGAGTGCAAATAGATGAATTCTCTGATTTGTAAAGCTGTCATATCTAAAATGAAGGCTTCATGGAGGCTGGTTATTGATTTCCTTTTCCGCCCCAATCGTTTCGTTGAGGATTTTCAAATGGTTTGTCTTGCTCCTGCTCATCTTGTACTGCACCACATCCGAATAACAAACCCGCAGAAATAATTAAAGTAATTACACATAAAGTTAACTTTTTTAATTTCATTGCTATCACCTCACTTAAGGAATAGATATTCCACCTTAGTGATTTCCTTTTATTTAAATCTTATGCTTAAAGGAAAGTCTTACAAAAATATTTAAATATCATAAAAACAGTATCTTCCCGCTTAAAAATGTGCGAAGTCACTGTTTTTTATTTTTTTATGACTTTTGTCCAGCCCTTTGTTTTAAGAAAACGATATTTTAATGAATGTGTACAATCTTACTAATTAAAAAAGCATAAATTATTTTATATCTAAATGAAAGGAGTGTTAGTTATAACTTCAAGTTGACGTTTTTCTGATAATGTTTATTCCTCTAAACACAAATCTTATTATTAAGAAGGAAAAAGCTTTCATGACAATGCATCGAGACTTGAAAACATTACAAATGTGATAGTTATTATAGCAATCAGGACTCTAAATATTAGGACAAACACTGGGGTAATAACGTACAAAATGATGTCACTGCAGCACAATATCGAGGTGGGTCGATCTAATTTTCATAAGTTTACTTGGAATGAATTATTATTAAATCTGCAGAATACGTCGAAATACCATGCGTGGATACGCAAATAACGGATTCCTTGCACAGCAAGTACCTTGAAGGCGATTGCGCCAGTCCGGGTATGGGCTCTAAAAGGAATAAATGACAAGAGAATTAGCTGTTGATAAGGTACAGTTAATTTCTTAGTTGTTTTGTGGGTTTTCTAATTAAATAAAGAAGGCCTTAAAAAACATCATGGAAAGGAATGAACAAGCTTGGCTAATTTAACAGATCGTCAAAGAAAGCTATTGAATTTGTTAAACGAAATGTCACAAAACTTAGTTACGTCCAACAACGCCAATAGTGTGAATAATGACAGCACGCTAAGTCATAATTTTTCTCTGAATTTACCTGGATTCAGTTTAGATGGCGGTCAAAATTTAAATTTAAGTTTAGGTAAATGGGGAGGCGGAGGAACTCCTGGTACACCAACGACCATTAGAGAGGTCCTGTTGAGTTTAGTAAACGAACAAGTGCAGGTCACTACTCCTTTTGACACAATATCCGGAACACTGCTTGCAGTACAGGACGACTATATTGTGATTATTGAAGCTTCTGGCTCACAAGTATTGGTTCGAATTGAAAAAATTGAATTTGTCAGTAATTCGTAAAGGAGGAGTTTAAATGTTTGCAGCAAAGTTTACTGCGGAGCTGGCTAACCGGATTGGTTCAAGAGTTGAAGTAGCAACAGATAATAATTTAATTGAAGGTATCCTCTCAACAGTTACTGCAGATCTGGCCCTGGTTATTGATGTATCAAGCGGTTACGGAGGCAATGTCAAAATATATATTTCAGTAGATGCTATCAACTTTGTCCGCTTTCCTGTAGCAGCGTAAAAAAGAAGGATAAAAGATACCCTGGCTTGATAGCCGGGGTATTCTATTATGAAACGCGTATAAAAATCATTTATGACATGAAATGGAATCATGCGTGGTTCCTTCCTATGCAGCTGTTCAATATATCACTTCATGAAAACTGAAATCAGGAGGTTGTTTTATGGTTAATCAACCATATGGCGGAAAATTAATCTGCCGTGAACTAACTGGAAAGAAAAGAGAGGAAGCGATCAGGGATGCTGAAAAGCTTCCATCACTATCTGTGAATTCCTGGGTGCTCTCTGATTTGGAACTGATTGGAATAGGAGGATTTAGTCCGCTGACAGGATTTATGGGCCGGTCTGATTACGAATATGTTATTGAGCGTACACGCCTTGCGGATGGCACAATCTGGAGTATACCGATTACACTGCCGGTAACAGAAGAACAGGCTAAAAACCTTAATATTGGTGAACAAATTGCCCTTAGAGGAACAGACGGTATTATTTATGGGACAATCACCATGGAAGAAAAGTATGATTACGATAAAAAGAAGGAAGCGGTAAATATCTATGGAACAAATGACGCAGCTCATCCTGGTGTGAAGAAAGTTTATGAGAAAGGAAATATATACCTTGGCGGACCTGTTACACTGCTTCGACGTCCGGATCATAATCCATTTGCAGCATACTATATGGATCCGGCTGAAACGCGGCAAATGTTTGCAGACTTAGACTGGAAAACCATCGTCGGTTTCCAGACCCGCAACCCTGTTCACCGTGCTCATGAACACATTCAAAAGACTGCTCTTGAGGCGGTGGATGGATTGCTGTTGAATCCACTTGTTGGTGAAACAAAGTCTGATGATATTCCTGCCGATGTCCGTATGGAAAGCTATGAAGTAATTTTGAAAAACTACTATGTGACAAATCGTGTTCGCCTCGTCATTTATCCCGCAGCAATGCGTTATGCAGGACCGAAAGAAGCTATACTGCATGCCATTGTACGCAAAAATTATGGCTGTACCCATTTCATCGTAGGGCGTGATCATGCTGGTGTCGGGGATTATTATGGCACGTACGATGCTCAAGAACTGATTGGACAATATGAAGAAGAACTCGGCATTCAAATTTTCAAATTTGAACATGCGTTTTACTGTAAATCCTGTGAAAATATGGCGTCCGCAAAAACATGTCCGCATGGGGAGGAAAACCATGTCCATTTAAGCGGCACAAAGGTGCGTGAAATGCTTCGGAACGGTAAGCGTCCTCCAAAAGAATTTTCACGGCCGGAGGTTGCCGATGTACTGATAAAAGGAATGAAGAAAAAATAATAAATGCTGTTCGAAAAGAGTTGTACTTTTGCTTTTTGAACATGTACTAAAAGAGGATCTGATAACCTATGACGTTGGAAATGATATTTGTTTTGATTTTACTTCTGACTATGTTTGCTGTTCTGATTCTCGAAGCTGCCCGGCCAGACGTGGTTATTTTCTCAGTGCTGATTATTTTGATGCTCTCTGGCATATTGACAGTTGATGAAGCATTGAGTGGTTTTTCCAATGAAGGGATGCTGACAGTTGCGTTATTGTTTATCGTTGCAGGAGTTGTACAGAAGAGCGGTTTGATTAATCAAATGATGAACAAATGGCTGAAGAACAGCCGATCGCCCAGAGGTTCTATGATGCGATTCTTTGTGCCTACATCTGCAATTTCAGCTTTTTTGAATAATACACCGATTGTTGTGACTCTTACGCCAATTATTAAAAAATGGTGTGAAGATCGCGGAATTGCTCCTTCCAAATTCTTAATTCCATTATCTTATGCCACCATTTTAGGCGGAATGATCACGTTAATGGGGACATCCACGAACCTCGTTATTCATGGATTACTGCTGGACTTTGGGCTGGAGGGTTTTTCATTATTCACTTTAACTGCAGTTGGTATTCCTGTCACTTTAATCGGGCTCATTTATTTATTTACTATCGGATATAAATTGCTGCCGGATAATAAAGGCTTCAGTCAGAGAGTGGAAGAAGAGCCTAAAGAATATATTGCTGAAATACAGGTGACAGAAGAATTTGGGCAGCTTGGCAAAAGTGTTGAGCAAGCAGGTCTCCGTGATTTGAAAGGACTTTATTTGATTGAGATTATCCGTGGAAACGAGAGGATATCACCGGTCAGATCCACAACTGTTATTCAAAGTGGAGACCGCCTGATTTTTACCGGATTGATTTCAACCATTGCTGACTTGCAAAAGATGAAAGGTCTGAAATTGGAAACAGGAACAACTATTGGCCTTGATGATCTTAAGGATGGATCCATCAATCTGGTGGATGCTGTTGTATCAGATCAATCATCACTTTTATCTAAGTCAATTAAACAGTTGCGGTTTCGTTCACGATATGATGCGGGCGTCATTGCAGTACACCGGAATAACGAACGTATTAAGAGCAAGATTGGGGATATCGTTTTGAAGCCTGGAGATTCATTATTGCTTTTAGCAGGTACCGATTTTATTGGAAAATATGACCGGTCAAATGATTTTTTTGTCGTGTCACCATTGGATATCCCGCCATCGCTGAAGCAGAGTGTGAAGAAAGGCTGGTTTTCTATCATTATGCTGCTCGGCATGATTGGAACAGTTACTCTTGGATGGCTCAGTATGTTTAAAGCGATGGCACTCGCAGTATTGGTATTTTTGGTTGTGAAAATTATTACACCTCAAGATGCCAAGAAATATATTCATTTTAACGTTTTATTGTTGATTGCCAGTTCATTTGGAATAGGCACAGCAATGAGAAAAACGGGACTGGCGGAATGGGGCGCAAATATGCTGTTGAATTTTGGTAAGCCGTTAGGATTGCTAGCCATTTTGTTTATGATTTATCTTTTGACAAATTTATTTACGGAGATTCTCAGCAATAGTACAGCAGCTGTTATAGTACTGCCGCTTGGAGTTGAAATAGCACAAACACTTCATGTCGATCCAATGGGAATAGCTGTCCTTATTGCAATAGCCGCTTCAGCAAGCTTTATTACACCAATTGGTTACCAGACAAACTTAATTGTATATGGACCTGGCGGCTACAGGTTTATAGATTATGTAAAAGTAGGTCTTCCGCTGAGTCTAATAGTAATGGTGACGGCTGTTTTGATTATCTATCATATATGGTTTTAGGAGGGGAAATTTATGGATGAGCCAGAAAATATTAAATGGCATTACTCGAAAGTAGCGAAAGAGCAGAGGAGGGATTTGAATAATCATAAGAGCGCTGTGGTGTGGTTTACCGGACTGTCCGGTTCGGGCAAATCTACTATTTCAGTTGAGCTGGAAAAAGAACTGCATCAGTTGGGAATCCGGACTTACCATTTGGATGGAGACAACGTCCGGCACGGCTTGAATAAAGATCTTGGCTTTGGTCCGGATGACCGTAAAGAAAATATCCGCCGTATCGGAGAAGTATCCAAGCTGATGGTAGAAGCCGGTCTGCTTACATTGGCAGCCTTCATCTCACCGTACTGTGCCGATCGTGATGAGATACGTAAAATGATGGAAAGCGGTGAATTTATTGAGGTATTTGTAGATGCAAGTATAGAGACATGTAAATCACGTGATCCAAAAGGGCTCTATAAAAAAGTACGTGCTGGTGAGATTACAGGATTTACTGGAATTGATGCACCATATGAAGCACCGGTGAACCCGGAAATTACAGTGAATACTGATCAAAAGAGCGTTGAGGAATCGGTCCAGACAATCATGTCCTATTTGAAAACGAAAGGGTACCTTATTAATGATTAATGTGAGTTTAAAAACGATGCTGGACATATCACTGGAAGCGGGCCGGGAGATTCTGGATATTTATGATAACGATTATTCAATTGAGACGAAATCAGACGGTTCATTACTGACTGAAGCTGATCGACGTTCACATCAAATCATTGTCGAACGGCTTCAAGGTGTGTTTGAAGAGGTTCCGATTTTAAGTGAGGAAGGAAGTGAAATTCCGTATACCCAACGCCAACATTGGTCTAGGCTTTTCCTGGTGGATCCACTCGACGGCACAAAAGAATTCATCAGGAAAAACGGAGAATTTACAGTGAATATCGCATTGGTTGAAGAGGGCTATCCTGTAGTTGGTGTCATTTATGCACCAGCGCTTGATGTGTTTTATTTCGGACAGTCCGGTCTGGGAGCATTTAAATTAGATGCAGCATCATATGCAGATCCAGCTGATGATAAAGCACTGATTGAACAAAGTGTGCAGCTGCCGATTGCTGATGCGGGCAACAGTGTAAATGTAATTGCGAGCCGATCTCATATGTCAGAAGAAACGAAAGTATTTATTGAAGAACTTCGCAATCACCATACGGTCGATGTAATATCCGCCGGAAGCTCTCTGAAGTTCTGTCTTGTGGCAGAAGGAAAAGCCGATTACTATCCGCGCTATGCTCCGACAATGGAATGGGACACAGCAGCAGGCCAGGCGATTGTTGAAGCTGCCGGCGGAACAATGTTGCGGTATAAGGATCATGAGCGCTTTTATTATAATCGGGAAAATTTGAAAAATGGCTGGTTTTTAGTGAAGCGTGAAACTGATTCGCAAATTTTATCGCGATGTGACTGATTGTAGGACTTCTACTTTAAGAAAAGAAAGCTGATTCATTATAAAATCTCTGAAGTTTGATAGTCTTGTTAATCTTACTAATTGATATTTGTTATGGTTTGGCATTTTTTAATGACTGGTCGTTTTGTGCAGTATTTGCAGCTCCTTGTAATACTTCATCCAAAAAGACAACACATTTGGACTCGCAGCAATTGCCTCTTTTACCTTTATTTAAACGACTATCATGTACCGTCTATTAGTTTTTTCATAAATTGAGGTATAACCTATTTGAATGTAATGATGTCAGTCGCCAAACAGGTAGTAAACGAAGGAATTCGGGGACCTGTTTGAGGAGAGTTCCTGTCATCCAAGCCATCAGCTATGTTCGAATGCATCTATTAGAGGGTGCACGCGAACTATTAGCCTGATGATATAAATAATAGGCATTATTCCTGGAGGAGTGTTTAAATGTGTTTCAAAATACCACAATATTAATTACTGGAGGAACAGGCTCCTGGGGCCATGAACTCGTTAAAAAGCTGCTTTCCTTCCAGCCTAAGGAAATAAGAATTTTTTCCCGTAATGAATTCGCTCAGGTGAAAATGAAAAGAGAGTTTTCAAATCATCCTTGCTTGAAATTTGTGATTGGGGATGTAAGAGATTTTGAAGCAGTAAATGAAGCGGCAAAAAATGTTGATTATGTATTCCATCTTTCTGCACTGAAACATGTACCAATATGTGAAGAACAGCCATTAGAAGCGTTAAAAACCAATGTAAACGGAACAGAGAATATTATCAAAGCAAGTTTAAACCAAAAGGTGAAGAAAGTCATTGATGTTTCCACAGATAAAGCAGTTGAACCAATCAACTTTTATGGACTGACGAAAGCGATCGGAGAAAAACTAATCATTCAGGCTGATCAATTAAGCAATCATACACGTTTTGTCTGTATCCGTGGAGGTAATGTTATTGGGACAAATGGCAGTGTCATTCCGTTTTTTAAAGAACAGATTGCTGCTCATCATGCAGTCCCACTTACATCCAGAGAAATGACACGCTTTTTCCTGACGGTTTCTCAAGCCATTGATTTACTGATATATGCATCTGAAAAAGCAGTTGGCGGAGAAATATTTGTTATGAAAATGAAAGCATGCCGGATTGTCGATTTAATAGGTGTTTTGGAAAAGCATTTTGCTAAAAAAGCAATCAGTATAAATGAGATTGGCATCCGCCCAGGAGAGAAAATTCATGAGGTATTAGTGTCAAATGCCGAATCCCGGAATGCTTACAAATTTGATGAAAATTACTATGTTATTTTACCTGATAATGTTTCTGAAGAGGTAAAGAACAAGTATGAAAAGTTACCAAAGGTTGCTTTTACACGATACCAATCCGATGATGAATTAATGGCAGCCAATGACATTGAACAAATTCTTAAGAAAGCAGATATTATCACAAAGTAAGCCTTTTTAGCAGTAATCCGTAAAGAGGCCCAAAAAGGATTGAAAGTATCCAATAAAACACTGATTTTAGGAATAGGTCTGGGACAACCCCCAGAAAATCAAAAATAGTGAGTCTCCATTTGCAGGGGATTCACTATTTTTTTACTGAAATTTTTGAACATCCTCTTATATAACAATTGTTATCTGTTGTACTAATTCGTTTGCCCGATGCGCGGTTGAATGATGATTGTGAACAAAACGGCAGCCGGCTTCGGTAATTTTTTCCCGTTCTTTTGTATTTTTAAGATAGTACGCAGCTCTTTCTGGAAAATTATCTGCATTTATATCCACAAAATGCTCTCCCGGTATCAAACCAATCTCCTCAAGTTCCGGTAAGGCAGGGGCCATCAGTAATGTACGGCACGCCGGCACCTCAAAATATTTGAAAGTCACCACCTGGCGTATGGAGCCGCATGCAAAAAACAGTTTTGCCTGATTAATGGCCTGAGCATAGTTTTCTCCAATTAATGCTGTATTTGCGTCTTCACCTGCAAAATCTTGCCACCCGGGATGAGGATGGTTGAAAAATCCGGGAGTATTCTTATAATGCTGTAATATTTTTTCTCTCAATGGATAGATTTGCTGGAACGAAACTTCTCCAAGCATCATTAAATCTATCTTTTTTTCATTACCATAGTCTTTAAAGATAGAGGTATTAGCAAATTGAGGGAGGAAAAACACCTGATTATGTCTTTGCTGGGGATAATGATGGTAAAAATTATGCTGGCATATGACAAAGAATGTTTGAATCTTACTACGCATGATATATCTTCTTCTCTGCTCTACAAAGCGATGGGCGTCATTTACCATCAGGCCTGCAGGAATGCCAATATCAGCCAGACCGGTGACGACAGGGGCAAATGTTTTACCAACATCATTTATTATTAAAATGAAATCCGGTTTTTCAGGAAGTTTATACAATATTTTTTTGATAGGACCGGATTTACGGGAAATCATCAAATTTGTCACCTTTGCCAGTTCCTGCTCTAAGACAGCATAGTTACTGTTAGTAAAATGAGAAGTATCTGCTGCAATCAGTAGTAATTTTAGCATTGGATTTTCACACCTTTCTGAAATAAAAACGCCTTCTTGAAACAGAAGGCGTCTCCATAGAGCTTTTTAATTATATCCGAGCCTTGATAAAGTTTTAGCAAAAGTTTGATTGATTTGCTGCTGCTGGTCGTTGCTTAAAACAGATTTCCATTTATTTGCCTTGCCCTCTCTTACAAATGGAAGTGCAGGATTGACTAACTGCGAAGGACCATTTAAATGTTCCTTTTGCTTCTGCTCCAATGCTTTCATATTATCAAAAGAAGCCCAATGGACAGCTTCGTTAATTTCCTGCTCTGATCTATTTAAGTTTAAGAAGTTTATCAATCTTTTTGCTTCTGTTGCAGTGTCTGCAAGAAGATCTTCATATTTCACAAGCAGGAAACCATTTCTGACTTCATCCTGATTATCCAGCCAGCTTTCTACTTGAGCGTCCCACATACCGGGATCGATATCACCATTCATAAAGGCTGTAAAAAATGCATCGAATTGACGGCTTTCATTATAATATTTCTGGAAATGATGATGATATGAAATAACGACATCCCTTGGATCCCTTACCAGGTAGATAACTTTGGGATAGGATGTGTCATAACCATTGTGGCTCCATACAAGATGCGGCGAAGGTAAGTTTTCAATTGGTTCGCTTGCCACATTTTGAATCATTTCGCCTTTTGTAGCCCAGTCCATTTTTTTTCGATATAACAGCGCAGTGACGAGAAATAATAAGAAGTTGTTACCGGATTTTGGATAGGCAACAAGACAAATATCGTCTTCCTGGCATGTATATGTTTTATTTGTTGACATGAGGTATCACCCTTTCTTTTCATCAGCTTCATTCGGCTGAACATCCAGATAGATGGTATCCGGGTTATCCGGATCAAACAATTCATTTGCCCAAAACATAACAATTATTTCACCGTCTGTTACGTTTTCAATCGAATGTGTGTATCCTGGAGGGATGTCTACTATTTCAATATTCTGATCTGAAACCTGATAGTTAATTAATTTTTCAGAATCAATTTCCCTTAATTTAATGGCTGCTTTTCCTTTGAGAACACAAAATTTCTCTACCTTTGTATGGTGATAATGGTTTCCTCTTACAACGCCCCCGCGTGATGTTGATATAAAAATCTGCCCTGCCTGATGCGATTTAATTAATTCCACTAAACTGCCTCTTTCGTCCTCATGAACAGGTAATTTATAAGAAAAGTTATTAGCATCTAAATAAGATAAATAGGTCGTATACAGATATTTTGTTAATTTATCGGACAGGTCAGGTATAATCAGTGATTCCCGTACTTTCTTTATTTCGTAAAGCTTTTGGGCCACCTCGCCTACTGTTGTATGGAAGGTCTGATTGATAGTATAATAGAAAGATTTTTCCTGCTTTTTCTGTTCAAGACAATTGATGAAACTATCTATTACATCATCAATATATACGAGCTCAAGCATTTTATCCGCATCATGGATTTCAATATCTTTATCATGGGAAATTTCCTGGCAAAAGGTAGCCACAACCGAATTATAATGTGGTCTGCACCACTTGCCGAAGACGCCTGGTAAACGGTAAATGCACACATCTGCACCGGTCTTCATATTATAAGCTTTAAGAACATCTTCCGCAGCTTTTTTACTCAAACCATAAGGATTATTATGCTCAGCCTGAGTGGATGAGGTGAAAACAATTTTTGGTGTTTTATGATGATCTATTAAATAGCTGACTATGGATTCCGTAAGTCCTCTATTAACACTTTCAAATTCATCCTTATTTTGTGGTCTGTTTACTCCCGCTAAATGGTAGATGATATCCGTATCGTTTAAATACTCATGCAGTAATGACAGGTCATCCCCATGACGATATTGTTTGAGCTTGACTCCTTTTTCTCTGAGCAGTCTATCAACCAGATTCTTGCCGATAAATCCGCCTGCACCGGTTACGGTTACGTTTATCATGTTATGAACCTCCAGTTTCTATTACCCATGTTTGTACGCAATCGGTGTGAATAGACGATTGTTCAACACCTTTGAATACTTTTCTACATATTATGGAGTATCCGGCGAAATGTGAAAAAATAGGGCATAGGCAAGGTTGTTAATTAAAAAGGGGATGTATATATGTCAGATTTATATACTCATACAAAGGATTGGATTGAAAAAGAAACGCCAAAAGCGGGTATACATGATGCTTACAAAGAATTCTATACTGATGAAACAGTAACATATACACTTCCCAAAGGGGATCTGCCGGAATGGGTTGATTGGGTAAAACCGCCAAAGTTTGGAGAGACTCACAAGTTTGATAAATCCTATGTGGCGAAGATAGAAAAAGGGAGCATATGGATGTGCGATAAAGGGGAAGGTATGATTTATACACTGGCATCTGACCAGACTTACTTTCGCGATATGGTTTTTCATTTAAATTGGAATTATTTTGAGAAGATTGCAGTTAGAACTATTCCTTCTGCTTCCTCTTTTAAAGGAACACTGGGGGTTCTTGCCTGGGCGGGGCACACTAATTATTGGCATTGGCTCCATGATACATTGGGACGCTATCATTTACTGCAGCTCAGCGGATTTGAGATAGATAAATATGTTCTTCCTCCTTTAACATTGCCATTTCAGCGTGAAACGATTAACATGCTTGGGATCCCTGAGGATAAAATCTTACAACTCACGCCGGGGAAACATGTGAAAGCTGACCAATTGGTTTTGCCATCGGTGCCATTTAATGCAGGAACCTGTGTGAAATGGACAATTGAATTCCTGCGTGACGCATTTTTGAATAAGAGCCGTAATACAAGCACCAATCAATATGATCGAATCTATATCAGCCGGGAGGATGCTTCTTGGAGAAGGGTCGCCAACGAATCGAAACTGGTGGATCTTTTAACCAAAAAAGGATTTAAAAAAATTGTATTAAGTAATTTAACCGTACAGGAGCAAATCGATATTTTTTCTTCAGCTAACGCTATTATAAGTCCGAATGGAGCTGGACTGGCAAATCTTATGTTCTGTCAGCCTGGGACAAAAATCATTCAGTTATTCACAGCTACGTCAGATGAATTCATAAAAATTGGACAATACCTGGATTTGGATTATCGTTTTCTGAAGTGCAGGACCGCTAACCCCGTATCTACAGAGCATGAAGTCATCAAAAATCTTGTAGTAGATGTGAAAAAAATGGCCGGAATTCTGGAGAAGGAAGGGATAGAGTAATCAGCATTATTTCAAAAATTCAGGTGCTTTTTTAGGCACCTGAATTTTTGATGGCAGGAACAGTCGTCTTTTATGGTTACTTCAGTGATTTTAAAAATTCACTCCATTCAGGACGGTTAGTTTTGGTGATGCTGTCTTTATGTTCCCTTACATTGTATACAGTAAAATCATGATATTGAAAACGATTGTCCTTGATTAATTGATTTAGCACACTAACATCTTCATAAAGCTTTCCATCTTTAAATGCAATCACTGGAAAGCCTTCGATTCTTTTTAAAGCAGAAGTACGATATATCCTTGGTCCAAGTGGGAAACGATAGGAGAGCAAGTCTGCTCTTCCGTTGATAATATTTCCTTTCGTCACTCCTTTAAAAAGAATATCTTCTTCTAATTGCTTCCACTTTCGGAGATTTCCATATAATACAGATACATTTTCTGACAGGTCTGCCAGAAGTTTTTTTATAACAGAAATGGCATCAGGGTCCAGCCAATCGTCGGCATCAAGTTCTAAGATGAAATCAGTCGTAACATGAGGTAATAAATGGTTTAAAGCGATTGCTTTTCCTTCGTTCTTTTTTTCAAAAAGTCTCATCTGCTTACCATCGTTCCACAGCTTTAGTTTATGAGAGGAGTTATCTGTTGACCCGTCATCTATAATGAGTATCTGCTCTGGTTGTTCATTCTGCAGCAGGCAGGAGACAACGGCTGTTTCCACATATTGCTCCATATTATAGTTCGAAATGAGAACAGTCAGGCTTGGATTCGTTGTTTGGATTTTCTTCAGCTGGTATTTCTGCATAAATTTTTGTTTTTCCAGTATATTTACAGAATTGTTCCCTCTGGATTGAAGCACCATGTCTTCTTGGCAAGTCTTCATTGAACTCGATTTATCAAAAATCCAGGCGGGAAAAAGAGCCTCTTGAAACGGCAGCTGCGAGCTCAATAGAAATGGATGGCTTTTAAGAAAAGATGCACGCGCAAGGAAAGGACGATGAACAGCTATTTTTCGATTATGGTAGATGTTTGTTGAAAATGAATCTGATTGGGAGAGGTGAAGGGAATTAGCTTGAATAGCAGGAGAAAGGTAATCTGTATCATAAAGGAACAATACATATGAACTGTTGATTTGTTGAATGATATCGTTCAATGCTTTGCCAAAATGATGCTCTTTCCACATGAAAGTTTGTAGTTGCTCAAGGTGAATATCTTCCTGAATCCTGGTTAAAGGCATTCCCTCTTTATGGAGAACAATAACAGAATCTAGTCTGGAGCCAATCCTTTTTAAAGATACCAGAGCTTTATGGATTGCTGCTGCATCAGAATAAAGAAGGAGTATTGCTGTAATATCTTTCAATAGAAGGCCTCCATTCATTTGCAGTATTTCTATTTATGTATATGAGTTCTTTTTAAATTTTATCCCCTTCGAAGGAAGCCTTTGATGCTATTTTGTTTGCTCGAAACTATCTTATCTGAAAAGGTCCATCCAACCATTTTTTAATTCTATGTTTCGGATAGAACCTCCGTAACATATATTAATATATCTTGTTTATTGGTGGTGTGAATATGGTGAAAATAAGTCTTTGTATGATCGTGAAGAATGAAGAAGAGGTGCTGCGTCAATGTTTAGACAGTGTAAAAGGAATTTGTGATGAAATCATTATTGTCGATACAGGTTCAACAGATAAAACGAAGGAGCTTGCGGGTGAATATACAAAGAAAGTAATTGATTTTGAATGGATTGATGATTTTTCAGCTGCGAGGAATTTTGCTTTCCAGCAAGCCACCTCACCTTATATTTTGTGGCTTGATGCCGATGATATTTTACAGGAAGAAAATCAAAAAAATTCAAAAAGCTGAAGGAAGAGCTGGATGATTCCGTGGATGCTGTTTCAATGATGTATCATATTGCTTTTGATGAATTTGATAACCCGTCCTTCAGCTACCGCTAGGTCCCGTCGGCCCCAAGTCCCCGCTAGGGATAATACTAGTTACTTGCTTTAATTTGTTATCCAATAGTAATTCTTTTTTCATAGCTGTCGCAAGCATATCTTGAACTGCTTCATTTACTTCCAATATTTCAGGTAAAGTTGCAGGTGTTGTCAGACCGGGAAGGGTACCTAAAGCATATTGTATTTTTTCGCCCTCTGCATTAATAATATGTGAAAGCCCTAATTCTTCCATAGCAATGGAAGCTAATAGTAAATTGATTGCATCATCTCTTGTTAATGTAATATTAGGTGTAAAGTTTGGGATATTTGGTTGGGACATTATGATTCTCCTTTCATTAAAAATGGATATTTCAAACAAAATGTATTTGCGAGAAATATATTCACAAATTCAGCGTTCTCAACCAATATATTCTTTGGCACAAAGTCGGTGTAGACACATTACTATTATTTTTGTTTTCAGGGAAAATGGGTTGAGAGTATATAAAAGAAGAGAAGATATATAGGGAAAAAGTTGTTACATTCTAGGTAATATGAAGGTATAACCAGCGAAGGAACATTCCGGTGTGATAAAACAAGCAGGATCATTTCCTTTTTTACTTATACTTTGTACACTTAATATATAAATCATGGGCTATGAATAATTAGATAGTGAGAGGAGAGACAGTTTGAAAAAAATATCAACAAATGTTATTCAATTTCGGGGAACGCATTATGAATTTGGTTATCATCAAGGTACTTTAGTGAAAAATCATATCCTATTAAAGAATCGTGAAAATCAATGGAGGGTAAGAAAGCCTTTATTCTCTATTGATATTGAACAAACAAAACATGTTTTCCAAGAAATAGCACCGGCGATATGGGAGGAATTAATCGGCTTTGCAGAAGCGCTTAAATGGCCGTTGGAAAGAGTTCTGCTTGAATTTGGAGGGTATCGGGTTAAGCTGGACCGGTCAGGATGCTCGATTTTAACAGGAGAGAATTATTTAATCAGGAATTATGATTATCATCCTAAAACCTACGACGGGATTTATTCAGTATTCCAGCCAACCGATGCAGGTCATGCGGTGATAGGTGTAACTCAGAAAGTGACGGGAAGATGTGACGGCATGAACGAAAAAGGCCTGGCGATGGGATATACCTTTATGCACCGTAAACGTCCAGGAGATGGATTTGTTTGCAATATGATTGGAAGAATAATTTTAGAAACATGTGCCGATATCAATGAGGCTGTTGCGTTACTAAAGAATATTCCGCATCGCGGTTCATTTAGTTATGTATTACTTGATAAAAATAATACGGAGTCAATCATTGTAGAAGCTTCACCCAGAAATGTTGGGGTAAGGAAGGGAGCTGCATGTACGAATCATTTTCAAATCATGAAGGAAGAAAATCGCCATTATCTGAAGGATTCTAAAAGACGATTGGAAATCATGGAAAGCAATCGAGCAAATTCACTTCATGGAGAGGAAGCATTTCAATTGTTAAATGGTACAGAAAATGGTGTGTTTTCTAATCTTTATGGACAATGGGCAGGAACGATACATACTTCTGGGTATTTTCCATCCAAACTCGAAGCATGGCTTGCTATCGGTGGGGACCAGCAGCCAGTGAAATTTAACTTTGCATCTTGGCTGAAAGAGAATAATTTTCCAATTTCAGAAGTTACAGGGGTAATTAATACAGAGATTCCATTCGCGCATATGGAAAAAGCTGATTGGTATAAGGGAAATAAATAGATTTTAAGAAGAAGTTTTGTCTTTTTAGGCACAACTTCTTCTTTTTTTCATATAATCTTTCTAAACCTAGTTGACAACTAGGAATAATGAGTTTAAACTAATATAAAATTTCACCAATTTAGTTATTTAAAAAAGTGAAGATAAACAGACATATAAAACTGGAAAGCAAGTGAGGGATGGGAGAATGAGTAATATTAAAGAAAAAACAATTGATTCCATTTTTGAGGAAATTGATCATTCATTTGAGGAAGTAAGAGGCTGGAGAAGATACATGCATCAGCATCCTGAATTATCTTTTCAGGAAGTACATACAGCAGCGTACATTGAAGAAAAATTAAAAAGCTTTGGACTAGAGGTTCAAAAAAACATTGGCGGTCATGGTTTAATTACTGTTTTGGAAGGTAAAGAGCCCGGAAAGAAAATTGCATTGCGAGCAGATTTTGATGCTCTGCCGATTGATGATGAAAAAGAAACTTCATATAAGTCTACCAATCCGGGGGTAATGCATGCTTGCGGGCATGATGGGCATACAGCTGCTCTCTTAGGTGTAGCGAAAGTAATCAGTAAATATAAAGAAAAATTAAGAGGTAGCATTGTATTCGTCTTTCAGCCAGCTGAGGAAACTCCGCCGGGCGGAGCTAAATTTATGATTGAAGAAGGAATTCTAGACGATGTGGATTATGTTTTTGGAGCACATCTGGCTTCAGATATTCCTGTTGGAAAAGTAGGCGTAGGAGAAGGCTATCAAATGGCAGCGGTAGATAAATTTGCTATCGATGTTAAAGGTCATGGCGGTCATGGGGCCCGCCCGCATCAGACTACGGACTCACTTGTGATTGGAACAAGTATTGTAGAAGCTTTACAAAAAATTGTCAGCCGTCAAATTGATCCATTGAAATCAGCAGTACTTACAATCGGTGTTTTTCAAGCAGGAAATGCGTTTAATGTAATTCCGGACACTGCCCATATTGAAGGAACTGTCCGTACTTTCGATCCTACGGTTCGGGATAAAGTAGAAACAGAAATTCGTTCCATTTTAGACGGGATTACAAGTGCATTTCACGCAACTTATCAACTGGATTACCTAAGAGGATATCCAGCGTTATTTAATCATAAGGAAGAAACAGATTTAGCCAGAGAGCTTTTTAAAGAAGCTTTTGAAGAAAAGAATGTCGTAGAATTTTCACCAACCATGGGAGCAGAAGACTTTTCTTATTTTCTGGAAGCAAAACCTGGAACTTACTTCCGTGTCGGATCACAAAACGAGGATGAAGCAACACATTATCCACACCATCATCCGAGATTTGATATTGATGAACGTTCGTTAGTTAATATTGAAAAATCGTTTGTGTCCATTATCAGCCATTATTTATTTTAAAATGAAACCCAATAGCCGAGTAGTAAAATAATTATTCAACAACGAGGAGAAATGCAGAATGAAGAAGCGGTTTACTTTATTATTAATTTTAATTTTTACAATATTCATTTTAGCTGCCTGTGGAAATCAAGAACAGTCAGCAGGTGGAGCAGGAGATAGTAATGAGCCGGCAGGGGATCCTGTGGAAGGTGGAACATTGACGATTGCATATCCTTCTGAACCGGATACACTTGATTGGATGTCGACAGGAGCAACACCTACCCGAGATATTGCCTGGCATATTTTTGAACCATTACTTGCTTTGGATAATGATTATCAGGTACAACCGATGATTGCAGAAGATTTTACAGTTAGCGATGATGAAACACTTTATACGATTACGTTAAGGGATGATGTGAAATTTCATGATGGTTCTGATGTAACAGTAGACGATGTGATTGCATCTTTAGATAGATGGAGAACTGTTTCATCGGTTGGAAAAGAGTCTGATAGATTCATTGAATCCGTTACAGCGGTAGATGATAAAACAATTGAAATTCAATTGACAGAAGTATATAACGCATTTTTATCTGATATGGCCGCACCGAAAAATGCTTTGATGATTATTCCTGAAGAAATTGCAGAAGAAGCTGGAGAACAGCCATTAACACCGGAACAATTAATAGGAACAGGTCCTTACCAATTTGATAATTGGAGTCGTGGCAGTGAAATTGTTCTAACTAAATTTGAAGATTATGCTGCGCGTGATGAAACCGATTTAGGAGGATTGACAGGGGAAAAGGTCGCTTATTTTGATAAGCTGGATTTTCAGATTGTAAAAGATCCACAGGTTGCAATTAACGGTATTAAAACAGACTTGTATGATTATGCTTTATCAATTCCAAATGATTTATATGACGTTGTAGAAACAGATCCTTCGATTGATCCAGTAAGCTATATCAATGGATATTCTACGATTACACCGGATAAATCGGAGCCGCCGTTTGATGATATTAAAGTGAGAGAAGCTTTAAATCTTGCATTAGACAAAGAAGCAATTGCAGAAGCAACTTATGGAAACAGTGATTTTTATTCCTTTGATGGGGCACTGTTTGATCCAGAGCAGACGAAGCTTTATTCTGAGGAAGGTACAGAGAATTATTTAAATTTTGATCCGGAACAGGCAAAGGAATTATTAGCGGAATCTGATTATAATGGAGAGTCACTTAAAATAATGCATTCTAATGACTCAGAGACTTATAAAAGAATTTCACAGATAATGAAGCAGCAGTTAGAGGAAGTAGGATTTACGATTGAAATTGTACCGCTAGAATGGGCGACATATTTAGAACAGTGGTCTGATCCGGCAAATTGGGATATTGTAGTTGTCGGCTGGTCAACACGATTCTCTCCAAATGAACTGGGTATGCTTGTCAATGACATCAATAGCAGCGGCTGGTATGACAGCGAGCGTTGGAGAGGATTAATTGATGACTGGGCTGTCGCTTCTGACGACGAAGCCAGATTAGATATTTTGTCAGAAATGAATGAAACTGTTTGGGAAGAGCTTCCGTTTATTAAAGTGGCTAATGAAACAAGGCTTGATATTAAAGGAGAACAGGTTCAATTAGAAGAAACATGGGTTGGACCAAGATTCTGGGGAGCCTGGAAGAATCAATAAATAAAAGGATTAAGAAGCCATGTTCATCCGTTATGCTGATATGGCTTCTTTTTCTATTAAATTTGAATACGTATTTAAACCGATAAAATATTACTATGCTGGCACCAGAAGCATCGGCTTATCAGGAGCCGCTATGGTAAAACAGCAAATGAGGTGAATGAGGTTTGTTACAATATACAATTCGTCGGCTTCTATCTATTATTCCAGTCATGCTAGTGGTGAGTATTATTGTTTTTATGATTGTCCATCTTACTCCCGGAAATCCGGCTTACTTGATTCTGGGAGAGGATAGTTCAGCAGAGGCTGTCCAACAGCTGGAGGAACAGCTTGGGTTGGACCAGCCAATAGTTGTCCAATTTTTTGACTGGGTGACAAATGTTTTTAAGGGAGACCTGGGAGAGTCTGTTTATTCTTCCGAACCGGTTCTATCTATTATATTAGATCGAATTGGACCTACCTTCAGCGTGATGTTGATTTCTATGATTTTTACGTTAGTTATTGCTATACCAATTGCGATTTTTGTAGTCTGGAAAAGGCAGACTGTTTTAGATCCGCTATTTATCTCAGCGTCTTTATTAGGTGCATCTATTCCAGAATTCTGGTTTGCTATGTTATTAGTATTAGGATTGGGAGTCAGTATCCCGATTTTTCCGGTAGCAGGTTATATACCAATTGCAGAAGGATTTCTGCTTTGGCTGCATCATTTAATCCTGCCGGCTTTTGTTCTAGCAACAGTAGAAATAGGTTTAATATCGAGAATGCTGCGTGACGGAATGTTAGAGGCAGTAAATCAGGATTATACGAAAACAGCCCGGGCGAAGGGAATAAAAGAGAGTGTTGTACTGATGAAGCATGTTTTTGCTAATGCTTTAATCCCGACAACTACCGTTATTGGTGTAACGATTGCAGGATTGTTAGGCGGGACAGTTATTATTGAGACGATATTTACCATACCAGGAATTGGGCAGCTGCTCATTGATTCGATTCACCGGAGAGATTACCCGGTAATACAAGGCGTTGTTTTATTTATTGCTGTTATTTATGTCGTTATCAATTTACTGGTTGATTTGCTTTATGGTCTGCTTGACCCGAGAATCCGTTATGATTGAGGCGGAAGTGCAGCACCATTTATGAGATTGATTTACTCTATTGAGAAAAAGGAGATATCCCTATGCTGAAGAAAAAAAGAAATCTTGTTGCTCTTTCTATACTGTTATTATTGACAATTGCAACAATAACAGCTGATGTCTGGCTGCCTGTTTCTCCTGGTTTTATAGATGCTGCGCAGCGGCTGCTTCCTCCATCCGGGACATTCTGGTTTGGTACTGACCATTTTGGAAGAGATGTTTTTGCATTAACTGTGGTAGCAGCAAGAGTCTCTCTGACTGTCGGTTTTACAGTTGCAGTATTAGCAACCATTCTGGGAACAATCACAGGCTTAATCGCTGGTTATTATAAAAAAGCAGATTTTATTATTATGCGCGTTATTGACGGTATGCTTGCCTTTCCTTCTTTACTTCTTGCATTGGCGCTTGTTGCAGCATTGGGAGGAAGTGTAACAAATATTATTATTGCATTAACTTTTTCGTTTTGGCCGGTAATGACACGTATTGTACGGTCAGCTGTTCTGCAAATAAATTCGGTTCAGTATATTGAAGCGGCAAAAACTTCAGGAGTCAGTGATCCGGTAGTTATATCGAAATATGTTTTACCGAATGTTTTGTCTCCTATTATAGTTCAGGGAACGTTTATCTTTGCGAAAGCCATTCTTGCAGAAGCGGCGTTAAGCTTTTTAGGTGTTGGGGTAGACCCATCAACGCCAACCTGGGGAAATATGCTTCAGGAATCACAAATTTATATTTCCATCGCACCGTGGATTTCCATTTTTCCAGGATTGGCAATTGTTGTTACAGTACTTGCCTTAAATATGCTTGGCGACGGATTACGTGATTCTTTCGATCCACATGCAAGAAAAAACAAAAAAAGAAAGCAGCACTTTGTTAAAACGAAAATAGCATCTTAAGAGAGGGGGCGGTATTCATGCTTGAGATAAAGAATTTAAAAACCTACATTGATACAGAAAACGGAACGGTAAAAGCGGTCGATGATGTATCTTTTCAAATTAAAGCGGGAGAAACCATCTGTATTGTAGGTGAATCTGGGAGCGGGAAGAGTGTATTAGCACATTCCATTATGCAGTTAAACCCTTCTCCCCCAGCCTTTCATCCGGAAGGAGAAATACTTTTTGAAGGGAAAAATCTGCTGGATGTAAGTGAAAAAGAGCTTCGCAGAGTGAGAGGAAATGAAATCTCTATGATTTTTCAGGATCCTATGTCCAGTCTGAACCCCGTTTTTAGAGTTGGAGATCAGCTGATTGAAGCAATTCGTTCTCATGAGAAGGTATCGAAAAAAGCCGCAAAAAAAAGAGCTTTGGAGCTCTTAACAGATGTTGGCATTCCTGATCCTGAACGTAGACTGCATGACTATCCACATCAATTTTCCGGGGGAATGCGCCAGCGTGTTTTAATCGCGATTGCACTCGCTGGCCGCCCAAAAGTATTAATTGCTGATGAACCGACAACAGCACTTGATGTGACCATACAAGCGCAAATCCTTGAATTAATGCGTTCGATTCAGAAAAAGTATGGAACTGCGATTATTTTAATTACACATGATCTGGGAGTCGTTGCACAGATTGCTGATAGAGTGCTTGTCATGTATTCAGGCAGAATTGTTGAGAAAGGTAGTGTATCAGATATATTTTATCGTTCCACGATGCCTTATACCTGGTCCTTACTACGGTCACTTCCTCGTATTGATTCAGATGCATCGAATCGATTGATACCAATTCAAGGGCAGCCCAGCAATTTAATTGATCGTCCAAAAGGCTGTCATTTCCAGCCAAGATGTCCATTTGCTACAAAAGCATGTTTAGAAATTGATCCTTCGTTAACAGAACGTGGAGAAGGACACTGGGCTGCCTGTATATTATCTGAAGAGGAATTTTTTAATAAGAAGCAAGAATTTGAAGTAAATGCTCAGAAGGGAGCTGTAAAATAATGTCTGAGCCGTTACTGGAGTTAAAGGATATAAAAATGTACTTTCCGATAAAAGAAAAAGTATTTAAAAAACCTGTGAACCATGTAAAAGCAGTAAACGGAGTCAGTCTGACTGTCCGGCAGGGAGAAACTTTGGGAATTGTGGGTGAATCCGGCTGCGGAAAAAGTACATTGGCCCGTACTATTGTCGGTCTTTTAGAACCGAGCTCTGGAGACATACTTTTTGAGGGCAAAAGTATTCTGGGGTACAATAAAAAGCAGATGCATGAATTACGCAGAGATATCCAAATGGTATATCAGGATCCGTACACCAGTCTGAATCCAAGAATGAAGGCTGGTGAGATTATTGCAGCACCGCTAAAGGCATTTAAAATGACAAGTAATTTAAATGAACGGGTTTATGAATTATTAGATCTAGTTGGTCTAAAGAGAGAGGATGCAGAAAAGTTTCCGCACCAGTTTTCTGGAGGACAGCGGCAGCGGATCGGCATTGCCAGAGCTCTTGCTCTGAATCCAAAGCTATTAATTCTGGATGAACCGGTAAGTGCATTGGATGTATCCGTACAGGCGCAGGTAATTAATCTGCTGGAAGATTTGCAAGAGGAACTGGGGCTGACTTATGTGTTTATTGCCCATGACTTATCGGTAATTAAACATATCGCTGACAAAGTTGCGGTAATGTATCTTGGTAAGGTGATGGAATTATCCGACAGTGATACATTGTATCATCATTCCAAGCATCCATATACAAATGCGCTCCTGTCAGCGATCCCGTTACCAGATCCTGAGAAAGAGAGACAGCGGCAGCGGATTATGCTGAAAGGCGAGTTGCCGTCTCCTGCTAATCCGCCAACTGGATGTATTTTTCATACGAGATGCCCGATTGCCCAAGAATCATGCAAACAGCATATTCCTGTTTTAGAAGAAAAGGACGGGAGTAATCCTAATCATCAGGTTGCCTGTTTTTATCCGCAGGAGACCGAGGCAATTGTCAGTAGTAACTAATTAAACTTAAAGGAAGAAAGGAATGTATCCAGATGAATCGGCTAAAAATTTCTCAGATGGAAGCGTATATAATTGAAACATTACGTGTAAATGGAATAACGAATGAAGAAATAATACATGATGTAAAAGAAAAAGATGTGTCAAAATGGAAGCAAATTCATGAAAAGTATGATTATGAGCAGTTGATTACGTTAGCTGAGAAGGATTTTGAAGCCTTTGAACAAGTAATTAATGAAGGATATGCTGTTAAATTTGTCACGGTTGGCGGCTTGGAGAGGTTATTAAGACTGAAGTTTCAAAAAGAACCCGGGGAGGATTATCAGAAACTGGAGACAGGTGCCAAGGCATTGAAATTGGATGCAGCTTCTCTTCATGAGTTAGAGCAGATGCTTTCTCTTAATTGGAGGGTGGAGAAAGATGAGCAGGGGATATCGGTATTGTTGAAGGAGCAGAAGGAATTTATATAATATAATTTTAGAAAACGCTATGAACCTAATATTCATAGCGTTTTTTAATTTATATCAGCTAAAAGTAATTTAATTGAAAGCTTCTGGAGTATTTCATGTTATCACCGGGTTCTGTATGTAGAATATTAATTAAACTTAAGAAGTTACAATCCAAGAATTAAATATTAATTTTATTGTTTCTTCTAAATAATATCAGTAATGGTCACCTTCTCAGTTTCTAGTATAACTTTGAAATGTTTAACAATAATAACCTTTTCTTACTCCCTTTTTGTTGCAGAAATTTCTATGTAAGCACCGCTTTTTAAAAAGGTAAAGACAATGTCTATAACGTTTACTTTTAATTTTGGGAAAAGAAATTTATTTTATAAAGTAAAATTTTATTAGCTGGGGTTTTCTTTTTGCTCTCCTATATCTAAAAAATGCGAAGTTCACGATGTTGTAGGACTGGGACAGCGATTACTCGCCCCACCGAAAAGCGTTGTAGTAACCCCTTTTATGACCTTCATCTAGTCACACAACGATAAATTTTTTAAGAATATTAATTAAGCATCAAAAATGGTAGCGTCCTTATATTTGATTAAGAAATTATTGAGTTAATATTCGAAAAAATAATTCTACTTGTTGACAAGAAAAATATATCAGCATATAATAAAAGCGAATTATAACATATGTTATATCTTATAACATATGTGAAAAAATCAATCATAAGTGATGATTTATAACATATGTTATTTAATGTTGTTTTATGTTATGAATATAATGTATGCGCTTTAAAAATTGTGAGGAGGAGTTAATATGTCTATTTATCAAGAATTACAAACAAGACAGAAAGAAAATAACCCTATCAAAGTAGGCGTTATCGGAGCAGGACAAATGGGTTTCGGTCTTATCTCACAGATATCCCGTATTCCTGGAATGATTGTTGGAGGCGTATCTGATATTGATCAAACCAGGGCACAAAAGGCTGTTGAATTTTATAAGTCCGAGGAAATTTTAAAAGTTAACACACTTGCATCATCTGATTATAGAGAAGTAATCCAGTCTTCCAATGTAGAGGTAGTAGTTGATGCAACTGGAGTACCTGAAGTCGGAGCAAATATTTCTTTAGAAGCATTAAATTCAAGAAAGCATTTGGTTCTATTAAACGTAGAAGTGGATATAACAATTGGTTCTTATATGAATTCATTATTTCAATCTTCTGGACTTGTTTATTCTGGTTCAGCAGGAGACGAGCCGGCAGCTATCGTAGAATTATATGAATTTGCTAAGACAATGGGCATGAAAGTTGTTGTTGCAGGTAAAGGTAAAAATAATGCGTTGAAGCCAACAGCTAACCCAGATACAGCAGCTGCTGAAGCAAAATCTAAAAATATGAGTGCGCATATGCTGGCTGCATTTCAAGATGGAACAAAAACAATGGCAGAGATGAACTTATTAAGTAACGCAATAGGCTTAGTTCCGGATAAAGTTGGAATGCACGGTTTAGACGCTAATTTAGACGATGTTGCAAAAAAATTAAACTTAAAAGAAAATGGTGGAGTTTTAGATCGTTTAGGAGTCGTCGAATATGTAAACGGATTAGCTCCGGGAGTTTTTGTCATTGTTAAAAGTGATTTAGATCCTGTTAATGAAGAATTGCGTTATTTATTAAAGGTAGATGAAAGTCATGGAGATCACTATACATTATTCCGTCCATATCATTTAGCCAGTTTAGAGACTCCGATTACTATTGCTAAGGCTGTTTTACAGCAAGATACGTCAATTCATCCATTAGGGGCACCGATTTCAGAAACGGTAACCGTTGCAAAAAAAGATATAAAAGAAGGAGAAAAATTAGACGGGATCGGTGGTTTTTCTATTAGAGGAGTATTGGAAACGCATAAAGAAATGGAAAAGAATGGACATATCCCTATCGGTTTAATTAGTGGAGAAGTCGTTGCTAAGAAAGATATAAGAGAAGGTCAATTTTTAACACATGATGATGTGGAACTTGACCCTTCAACAACTGTTTGGAAGTTAAGATCCTTACAAGACCATATGTTTCGCAATAAATAATATTGATAATTATAAAATTTGAAATAGATTTATTTCCTTTTTACATGCTTGTTTAAAGGATTTGAGATATTTGAAGGAATTTTATTAAGAGAGAGCTATTTCTAAGAGAAGATTTATCTAAGCAGTTGATGTTGAATATTGGATTAAAGATAGGAAAAAAATTCTGTCATCAAACAGTAGGAGGAGAAGGATATGATAAAAATGAATATTCTTGAAATTGGTGCCCTAGTACCAGATTTTGAAGAAGAAAATTTATTAGTACTTTTTAATGAAACCGTTCCGCCTGAGTTAAGAGACATTTCGGTAATTCATCGCTTTGAAGAACAGCCTAAAGATGCCTTAGAATTTGGAAAAATAATTGTGATTGGTGGTAGAGAATATACCATTCAAAAAGTTGGAGAAGAAGCCAATTCTAACTTTGAAAGTCTCGGTCACCTTTCCATTTATTTTAAAGATGATAAGGAAGAAGAAATTTTACCAGGTGCAGTTTTAGTAACGCCAAGTGATTTTCCAATATTAAAAGAGGGAGATTCGATTCAAGTTAAATAATGTGAATAGTTTATTTCATAGAGTAGCTGTTTCTAAATAGATTACTATTACGAGAGGATGGGTGTTAAATGGATTTTATGATAATGATTGCTGAAGGCTTCATTGGAATGTTTGAAGCTGGAGCTGAAGTATTTATGGGTTATATGACGGGGATTATACCTTTATTAGTTACATTGATCACAGCTGTTAATGCGATAACAAAAATGATTGGAGAAGAAAAGATAAATGGGTTTATTCAAAAAATCACGAAATATGCTGTACTCCGTTATACGCTTGTACCTTTTATAGCAGTTTTTTTCTTCACGAACCCAATGTGTTATACAGTTGGTCGATTTTTACCAGAGAAATATAAACCGGCATTCTATGATTCTGCGGTTTCTTTTGTGCATCCTATAACCGGTCTTTTTCCCCATGCCAATTCTGCAGAATTATTTGTATGGCTGGGAGTGGCAACAGGATATACAGCTGCAGGTGGTAGTCAAGCACAATTAGGTCTTATGTTTTTACTAACCGGTTTAATTGTTATTTTAATGAGAGGTTTGGTTACTGAACGAATTAGTGCTTATATGTTTAAAAAACAAGGTCATGAAAAGATTCTTAAGGAAAATTAAAATCTAAACATAAAGGGAGGAAATCTCATGAGTGCTTATAAAAAAGTCAAAGTATCTAAAGGAAGAAATGGGTGGGGCGGTCCCCTAGAATTTACACCAACAGATGAAAAAAAATATGTCATTAGTGTTACAGGGGGAGGCATCCACCCGGTAGCTGAAAAAATTGCAAAACTTTCCGGAGCAGAAGTAGTAGATGCATTTAAAAATCCGGTAGATAAAAATGAAACATTAGCAGCGGTCATTGATTGTGGTGGAACAGCAAGGGGAGGAACATACCCAAAATTAAGAATACCGACAATTAACGTTAAAGTAATGAGTCCATCGGGCCCATTAGCAAAATTTATTACAGATGATATTTTTGTTTCTGGTGTATCTGTAGAGAATATTGAGCTTGCTGATGAAAAAACACCTTATGTAGAATTAGAATCTGAAAAAATTGATTATTCAGAACAAAATGAAGAAGCAGCTGCTCCAACTGCTGATGATCAGCCAGAAACCAATAGTGCACAAAATGCTGGCTTCATAGGATTAATTAATAAAATTGCCAGAGTCGCAGGGGCTTTCATGAATATTTTGTACCAGGCAGGTCGTGATACTGTCGACTCTATCATTAAAAATATAATTCCATTTATGGCGTTTGTTGCAACTTTAATCGGAATTATCAACTATACAGGTATTGGAGAAATATTAGCAAATGTATTTGTCCCACTAGCAAATAATATCGGCGGACTTATTATTTTAGGTGTAATTACAGCGCTTCCATTTTTATCACCTCTACTTGCTCCAGGGGCTGTTATAGGTGCGATTATCGGAACACTAGTTGGAAATGAAATTGCAAACGGTAACATTGAAATGAGTATTGCACTTCCAGCGTTATTTGCAATAAATGCACAAGTTGGAACGGACTTTATTCCAGTTGGTATGGCGTTAGGAGAAGCAAAATCTGAAACAGCTAGCGTTGGAGCACCAGCAATTCTATTTTCGAGGGTAGTCACAGGACCTGCAGCAGTAATCATTGCATATTTTATGTCATTTATGTTGTAGAAAATCGTTTGATAGGAGGAATAGGATGCTACCAGATTCATTTAGATTTGGAGTTATGGAAGGAAAAGGAAACGTTAAAGTGCGAGAAGAGAAGTTACCCAATTTAAAAGATGATGAAGTGCTAATTAAGCAGGAAGCATGTAATATTTGTACAACAGATTATCAACAATGGCAAGGAAAACGTGAACATCAAGGATACCCAATGGCAGGTGGACATGAAAGTTCAGGAATAATTATAGCTAAAGGAGAAAAAGTAAGTAATTCTTTAACAGTTGGGGATCGGGTTTGTATTTTATATGATTTTTGTGGGGACTGTGATAAATGTAAAAAAGGGGAAATTACTTCTTGTAGAAACATTAAACAATTTGGAAAAAATTATTCTGACAAATATTACGGTATTTTTGGGTTTGCGAATTACTTTATTAGAAAATCAAAAAGTGTCGTGAAAATTAGTAATGAGTTGTCTGCTTCGGAAGCAGGCTTTGTGGAACCTTTATCCTCCGTACTAAAAGGAATGCGCAAACTCCGGATTAATTCTGGATTTGATACGGTTGTTGTTATTGGTGGGGGCACAATGGGATTACTAAATGCAGCAGTTGCTCAAGCAATGGGAGCAAGGGTAATTGTATCTGAACGGAATCCCCAAAAAGTAAAAAAAATTAAACAAATGAAATTAGAATTAATTGATGCTGGCAATGAGGATCCGGTAGAACAAGTTAGAAAAAGAACAAATGGTAATGGTGCAGATATCGTCATTATTGCAGTTGGAACTTCTTCAGCAAATGAGCAAGCTTTAGAGATGATAAAAAATGATGAGGGGAAGATTCTTTTATTTGCTGCGGGTTACCCAGCACCAGAATTAAATATAGATTCTAATACCATTCATTACAAACAATGTGAACTTATTGGTACGTATGGATCGAATCTGGATGATTTTAATAATGCAGCAAAAATGCTAAGTGAACATCGAGTTAATGTAAGCCCTTTAATTGAAGAGAAGATTCCATTAACTAGAATTCAAGAAGCTTTTGAAAAAGCAAGTACACGTGGGAATTATCGTATTTCCGTTTTATTACAGTCGTAAATATAAAGAAAAAATGAGAAGGTGAAAAAATGAAATGTTTAGCAATCGCTGATTTATTTATTGATAAACAAATGATGAAAGAAGGCCTTGCTAGTTTAGAAGATTTTGGGATAGAGATAATTGTAAAAGAATGGAAACATGAAAATTTAGAAGCATTACAAAATGATAATATAACATTGGAATCCAAAGGTAGCGAGGCAATTGCCCTTCCTGAAGAATTAATAGAAGGATTAGAAGACTATGATATGATCATTACCCAATTTGCACCTATCGGGAAAAAGGTAATCGATCAATGCGAGAATTTGAAGTTATTAGGAGTACTTCGAGCAGGTATTGAAAATGTGAATCAAGAATATGCTAAATCGAAAGGAATCATAGTTTTAAATACACCAGGACGTAGCATTACAAGTGTCTCAGAGTTTACAGTAGGGATGATTCTATCCGAAATTCGAAATATAGCGAGAGGTAACCATAAACTAAAAAATGGGGAATGGGAAAAGTATTTTCCAAATGGTGTACTAGCACCAGAATTGAAGGAATCAACCATTGGTTTAATTGGGTATGGTGCTATTGGTCAACGAGTTGCAGAATTACTTCGACCTTTTGGCGGTAAAATTTTATTCTTCGATGACTATTATCAAGGCGATACACATGACACACAAGTTAATACCTTAGAAGAACTAGTAAAACAAGCTGATATTCTTTCCATGCATTACCGTCTAACAGAACAAACGAAAAATATGATTAACAAAGAGCATTTTAACGTAATGAAAAAAAATACAGTTTTAATAAATACTGCACGTTCCGGGTTAATTAATGAGCAGGATTTGGCAGAGGCATTACGAGAGAGAAAAATTGCCGGAGCAGCAGTAGATGTGTTTGATATTGAACCATTACCAAGAGATCACCCTTATAATAATTTGGATAATATTACGATCACACCACATATTGCGGGGTCAACAGTTGGTAATTTTGCTAATTCACCAGTAATATTGAGTAAACGAATTATTGAAGCATTAGAGTGAAATTATATTAATTTAAACAATGGGTGAATTGTTTATTTTTCATCCATTGTTCTTTATTCTTAGTATGATTTTGTAAAAAAAACACCAAAGTAGGAGGTTAAAAAATGGACCCCTTATTATTTCTATCATTTTTAGTTATTATTCTTATTATTCAAGCATTAACAGGAATTATCCATGTGAAATATTATCAGAAAAAAGTTAAAAAACTCACACAACAATATAGTGAAGGTTATCTTGGTGTTGGAATGACTAAAAAAATGTTTCGGATCGGAAAAGTAGCTATTGTTGTTACGGATAATGAAGGAATCATTCAAGAATGTAATATTTTATCAGGATTAACGGTACTTTCTAGATTTGCAAAGTATAAAGAATATGTTGGAGAAAATATAGAAATTGTTGATTGGAGAAAGAAAAAACATAAATTAGTTGTCCAAGACGCTATTAAACGTATAGAAGAACAAATGAAAAGAAAAGCTAAAGTAATGTAAATTTGTCACGGAGAATCGTCTAAAAAACTCCTGCCTCCCAAATAAAGAATAAAAATAAATTTATTTAGGCGGAAAATTCAGATGAGCTAACTCCTTAAATCACTTAGGCTAACTCAATGGAAGAAGAATAAAACTCCCGCTAAGTGAAGCTTTGACTTATATTAGAAAAAAAGAAAAAATTCAATATATACAAATTTTTAATCCCCGTTATATTTATCAAGTGGATAAAATGATATAATAAGATTTAATTAATTTGAATTTAAATTTAAATTTATATAATTTTAACAAGAACAGGGTGTAAAGGAATGTCCTATTTAGATGATCGCAGATTAATGATTAAGATTGCGAATATGTATTATGAAGCAGGAGAAACGCAATCAACTATTGCACAAAAAATTGGAGTTAGCCGATCATTAATATCGAAATATTTATCAAAATCTAAGGAATTGGGTATTGTCGAAATCATTATTCATGATGAGGAGTATCATACGGTATCAAGCTTGGAGACAAAGCTGGAAAAAAAATATGGATTACGTGAAGTGGTTTGTTTACCTGAAACGGAGCAGGGAAATATTAAAGCTCAGTTGGGAGCGGCAGCAAGTAAATATTTGTTAAGAATGATAAGAAATAATCAAGTTATCGGAGTATCTTCTGGAACGACCCTATATGAAGTTGCAACAGCCATGACATCCAGTCAGTATTTTTCAAATGTATGCTTTGTTCCTATTGTTGGAGGGATGGGGGACGAGCGTTTAGACATACATGCAAATCATATTGTTGCAAAGCTAGCAGAAGCATTAAAAGCAAATTATCATCTTTTGCATGCTCCTGTTGTTGTTGATTCTAAAGAGACAAAAGAAATTATATTAAAACAATCGTCTATAAAAAATACTCTTGAAATGGGTAATCAGGCGGATGTCGCTCTTGTAGGTATTGGAGGATCTCCAAAGCATTCAACGATGGTCAAATCTTATAAAGATTATGGTATTATTGATGATTTAAACGAGAAAGAAATTGCAGGAGATATTTGTTATAACTTTATCAATGATGAAGGAAATTTAATAGAAAATGAATGGAATGAAAAAACGATTTCCGCTGATATCAATAAGCTGAAAAATATTCCATTAGTAATTGGCGTTGCAGCCGGTGAAGAAAAAGTAAGAGGAATTAAAGCTGCTCTCTGTGGGGAACTGATTCATGTATTAATAACCGATGAGATTACAGCAAAACTATTACTAGAGAATTGAGTTCATATTTGATTAATGAGCAGTATTTCGTATAAAAAACGTCCAAAGTAAAAATAGTGATTTTCCTTTATAAGTGGAAATTCACTATTTTTTTATGCTTGAATAATGTTGTTTATTGCACAGTGATTGGTATTAAAACTACCACTTCTAGAACTGGTAGAACCCAAAAAAATTTAGTTTAGAAGAGAATACAAAGTGCAATCATTTATCACCGTACTCCACAAGTAGTATGCTTTTCATTTTTTTAATTACGGTAGAAGAAATTCTTGAAAATAGAATAATTAATGGAAAATAGTATGTAAACATCTTTTGTTCATTTATGTTACTTTTGTAAATATAATACTGAAAAAATATAATTTTATTTATTATATTAAAAAAATATATTCTAATTGCTTGTTATAAACGTATAAGTGATTTATTTTTAGTATTGACAACCAATCACAATCATGTACAATGATGTTACAATTTTTTTGTTTATAAATGTGTTAATAAAGAACAAATGATATGATACAGTATTAATAAGCAAAGGGGATTATTTTATGGGGTTAGATACAAAAAGTCGTCTTATTATGGAAGTGCTATTGAGAAATCCTTTTATTACGAGTAAAGAATTGGTGGAAGATCAGCAAATAAGTAAGAGACAATTAACTTATTTATTATCTAAAATTAATGAATATTTAAAAATGAAAGGGCTTCCAAAAATATCAAGAAATAAAACTGGTCTTTTTATCATTCCGGATGAACTGTTTGTTCAACAGCAACATAAATCACAATCAATAGAAAGTCATCAAGATTTTTTTACTGAAGAACAAAGAATCTTAGTTATTATTTTAATGACTTTAACTTCAGACGAAGAATTATCTTTAGTACATTTTGCTTCATCACTACAAGTAAGTAAAAATACTATTTTAAGCGATTTAAAAAAAGTAAAAGAATATGTACAAAATTTTGAAGTTAACTTTGTGTACAACAGGACAAGTGGTTACTTAATAACAGGGGATGAATACGCTATTCGCAAACTATTAATCTCAATCATCCGAGAATGTATGGATATGAGCAATGGAGAGAAATTTGCACAGCGATATGGACGAATAAAGGAGGAGGATATTAAGGATATTGCTGATAGAATGATGGAAATTGAGAACAGGCTACAGTTAAAGTTCACTGATGACAGAATGGCAATTATGCCTTATGTTATTGCTTCTATTCTAAGAAGGGTCAGGTTAGGGTATTCTATAGAACATTTTCAATTACGTTATGAAGAAATTGCAAATACGAAAGAGTATCTTGCAACTGAAGAGCTATTTTCAGATTATAAATATGTTTCAACAAATGAACGCGTATATATAGCTCTTCATCTGCTTTCAACTACTTTGCATTCTTCAAAGTTTGCAGAGGAAAGTGTAATGCCGCAGATTAGAGAAGCAATTGAATTATTTTTAATTGATTTTGAGCGGCAGGCATGTGTGATTTTAAAGGATAAGGAGCAGTTAATAAGCCAATTATTGTTACATGCAACACCTGCTTATTACCGAATTAAGTATCGTTTGAGTGAATTAAACCAAGTTGATATATCATTTACAAAGGATTTTAAGGAGTTACATTATTTGGTGAAGAAGACACTTACTCCCTTTGCGAAGTTGTTTGATCAACCAATTCCAGAGAATGAAATTATTTATTTTAGCATTTTAATAGGCGGATGGTTATCTAAGCAGGGTGACAACGTAGCAGAAAAAATTAGGGCCATTGTTGTCTGCCCCCATGGTACATCTATTTCCAAAATGCTGATGAATACTTTAAAACGGGTTTTTCCAGACTTTATATTTCTAGGTTCTATGTCTTTGAGGGAGTTCCAAGAGTACAAACAGGATTATCATATTGTTTTTTCTAATGTCCCTTTAAAAACAATTAAACGTCAATATTGCATTAATAAGTTTCCGACAAATACAGAATGGAAAAAGTTACAAAAACTTGTTGTTAATGATTTATACGGATATAAACCGCAAACTCCGGAGTTAGATGTCATCATGCAAATTGTTGCGGAAAGTTCAACTATTCAAGATAAAGCAAAATTAAGAAGGGAATTAGCTGCTTACTTACATGGACCAAGCGAAATTTCGAAGTTTGATTTAAATGTTACTAAGCGAAATTTATTACAAATGATGGAAACTGATTATGTTCAATTTATAGATTGCGTTAAGGATTGGAAAGAAGCTATTTATATAGCAGCACAACCGCTGATTAGAAATAATATTATTAAACCGGAATATAGAGATGCGGTTATACAAGGTTATAATTACGACAGTGATTACTTGTTTTTAGGAGATAAAACCGTTATACCGCATACAGATCCTGAATATGGAGCTTTAAAAGTAGGGATGAGCTTTTTGATTGTGAAACAGGGAATTAATTTTTCGAAAAATAAGAAAGCTAACTTTGTTGTATTGTTATCTGCGATTGATCGTGAACAACACTTGCGGGCATTGTTAGAATTAACTGACATTGCTCAGAACGATCAAAAAATTAACCAAGTAATAGCATCTGTTTCATATCAACAAATACATGAATTGATAAAGCAATTTATTGAAAAGGAAAAAGAGGAATACAGTGACGTTTAGTTTAATAGCAGGATGGAGGAATACAGGTTATGAATTTTGATGCTTTTTTTAGTAAAGATCTTGTCTTTTTTCTTAATGCATCGTCTCAGGAAGATGTGTTTAAGCAAATGTTTCATCGTATGTATGAGCAGGGGTATGTAAAAGAGTCTTATTTAAACGCTTTAAGTGAGCGGGAAAAAGTATATCCTACAGGCATACAAACTGAACATATTGGGGTAGCCATTCCTCATACTGATTCTATTCATGTAAATAAAGAATCCATTGGTGTAGCAGTGTTAGAGAAACCTGTTTCTTTTATTCATATGGGGATGGAGGAGCATACAGTAGAAGCAGAAATCATTTTTATGTTAGCTATCCAAAAGCCGGAACGACAATTAGGAGTTTTACAAGTAATTACAGGATTAATTCAAAATAAGGTATTGCTGCAAAGTATTCAAATGGCTGAAAATGAAGCTGCAGTAATAGCTATTATCCAGGAATATAGTCAAAAATTAAATGTATAGATAAAAAATAGAAAAGGGTGATATAAATGTTTCAATCGACAATTGATTTTATTTTAGATTTAGGTCCATCGGTTATGCTGCCTATTATTATGACCATTTTCGGTCTTCTTCTAAAACAGGGTTTTAATAAGTCTTTTCGAGCTGGTATTACAATCGGTATCGGTTTTGTTGGTATTAACTTGGTCATTGGTTTATTGACGACATCTTTAAGTCCGGCAACAGAAGCGATGGTAGAGCGATTTAATTTAAATCTATCAATCTTAGATGTTGGCTGGCCAGTTGGGGCAGCAATATCATTTGGTACTACATTAGCACCAGTTATGATACCTATAATCATTGTCTTTAATCTTATTCTTGTTGCTTTAAACTGGACAAAGACAATCAATGTTGATATTTGGAATTTTTGGCACTTAATATTTTCTACATCTTTAGTATACATTGCTACAGATAATGCATTTCTGTCGATTGCAATAGGACTTATTGTAACAGGGATTACGCTTAAGCTTGCTGACTGGACAGCGCCAGTGGTAGAGCATCATTTTGGTTTGAAAGGTGTTTCGCTTGCGCATTCAGAGTCAGTAAACTTTGCGCCAATCACATATGCGTTAAATAAAATACAAGATATGATTCCTGGATTAAATAAATTACATGCTGATCCTGAAACCTTGCGTAAACGTTTCGGTGTGTTTGGGGAACCGCTGGTAATGGGGCTGCTTCTTGGACTTTTAATTGGAATATTGGGTGAATATAATATACAAGGCATTTTAACATTGGGAATCCAAATGGCAGCAGTATTGATTCTATTACCTAGAATGGTTGCTTTGCTGATGGAAGGGCTTATCCCAATTTCAGAAGGAACTAGAGATTTTGTTACAAAGAGGTTTCCAGGAAAAGAAGTATACATTGGTTTGGACGCAGCTGTTGTTATTGGTAACCCTGCAAATATGGCGGTAGCGTTATTGATGGTACCGATAACATTAGTTTTAGCTGTTATATTACCGTGGAATGAAATGCTTCCATTCGCTGATTTAGCAGTATTGCCTTTTACGGTGATTTGGGCAGTAGCAGCTTCCAGAGGGAACATTATTCGTGGTTTAATTAACTCAATTGTAACAGTGATGATTGTGTTATTTATTGCAACTAATATTGCAGAATTGACTACAAAAATGGGAGATGCAGTTGGATTTGCAATGCCGGAATCATCCAGTTTAATCTCTGGTATCGATGTAGGCTCACATATCCTTGTATTCATTCTATATAACTTATTAGATCCGACCAGTCCATTATTTATTACTGCAATTATCTTTGGTGTTATATATGCATTGTTATGGTATTGGGTACGTAATGATATCAAGAAACAGTACGCAAAAGAGTTAGGTATTGATAAAAAAACATTAAAATAAGAAAAGGTGGCGTTTCATTATGAAAAGAATTTTAGTAGCATGTGGCACTGCGATTGCAACATCAACAGTAGTGGCAAAGAAGATCGAAGAAGTATTAGGAAATAAAGGTTATCAAGTCTATGTTGATCAATGTAAAGCTGCAGAGGCTCCTTCAAAGGCGGCAAATTTTGATCTGATTGTTACTACCACGCCAGTTAGTGGAATTGGCGATGTGCCAGTCATTCAAACTGTTTCCTTTCTATCTGGAGTAGGAATGGATCAAGATATTCAAAAAATAATGGATATTTTAGGATTAGAGTAAAAAAGAAAGCCTGTCAATTTATACAATTGTCAGGCTTTCTATTAAAAGGCCAAGGAAGGTGTTCACGTTGAAACATTATCAATATACAACTTCGAAATTTGTGACAACTGTATTACTACCTTTAATTATCATGATAGGGTTATTGATTTGGGGCATATTATTATTACTTTCAGGAGAACAAACACCATTTGCTCAGCTATTAATATATGGGAGCGCTATTCTATTATTTTTTAGTATTATAGGTATTCATACACCTGGGTGGATTAAATTAGATGATGAGAAAATTATCTTACATGCTTTTTTTGTTACACATGAGTTCTACTGGAAAGAACTATCTTTTGTTCAATTACGAGTATACCAACAAACAGGTAAATTATATATCAGGCTTGGGACAAATAAATTCATCAAAGGGCGCTACTGGATAACCAGTGATATCAAAGGATATGATAATTTATTTGAAGAGTTAAAGACTAAAAGCTTTGTAGAGAAAAAAATTTCAAGTGTCAAGAGGTGATTGTGAATGCAAAAAAGTGTCTATTACGATAAAAATCATTTTGAGATGCAGCCAATTGGTAATCTCGATATCAACAGCGATGAAGTATTGATCAAGATGAAAGTATGTGGTCTTTGCGGTACAGATATTCATAAAGCCGTGGATAAAACAGTAGAACCGCCGATTACTTTGGGGCATGAAATAGCTGGGGAAGTGATAGCGGCGGGGGATGATGTAATGGATTTTAACGTAGGTGACCGAGTGTTTGTAGCTCATCATGTCCCTTGTTTTACATGCACTTACTGTAAAAGAGGGCATTATTCATTATGTCCTCAATTTAAAATGACAAATGTAGACCCAGGTGGTTTTTCAGAATATATTCGTGTGCCCGCATTGCATGTTAAGCATACAATGGGGAAATTGCCTGACGAATTAAGCGATGAAGCAGGAGCAATGGTCGAACCATTAGCCTGCTGCTTGCATGGATTTGAACAAATTTCTATAAACCCAGGTGATCAAGTATTAATTCTTGGAGCAGGGCAAATTGGCTGTTTACAAATACAATTAGCTAACCATTTCTTAGCAGAGCAAGTAATAGTTAGTGATGTGAATCCTTATCGATTAGAAAAAGCAAAAGAGGTTGGCGCTACCCATGTTATAAGAGCGGATGAAGAAGCGGTACAGGAACAAGTAAATCGTTTAACGGATGGTCATGGGGCGGATATTGTTATAATTTCTGCCGGCATCAGCTTTTTATTAGAACAGGCAATGCATTGTGTGGCCCGGGGAGGAACAGTCTTAGTGTTTGCTCCATTTACTAAAAATGATATTCCTATCCCTGCTTATCGTTTTTTTGAGGATGAAATCTCTATTGTAGGCGCTTATTCCTCTACACCTTATAATTATACTCCTGCACTGGAACTTTTGAAAAAAGGAGTTATTGATGTTGATAAGATGGTGACGCACCGTTTCCCGTTGTCTAAACTGAATGAAGCAATAACGCTGGCTCATGATACAACCAAAGAGGTTTTAAAAGTATTAATTGTTCCTGATGGAAGCAGGTGAGTAAATGAATATTTTATTGTTTGATGCTTCACATCGCATTTCCGGAATGATGACTGCATATTACCAAAAGGTATATGCACTTGATTTTACTGATAAGTTAAATGGGAAAGGCAGTTTATATCAATATATAAATGGTCAAGATCCAGTTCAATTAATAACCTTTGATTTATTAGATGATCAAGATATATCAATGGAATCCTGGTTAAATAAAAATAATATACAATTTGATACAGTAATTAACAATTTAGAACATCTGATTGGCAATACACTCACAGAAACATCGATAGACGAATGGCGGAAGTCCTTGTTTATCAATCTCCACCTTCCTTTTTTAATAATTAAAGCATTCATTTCGTATGTTCCTGATGACGGCCAAATTATTCATATATCCTCTACCGCAGCGGTGAGCGGGGAAGCAGGAGATGTAAGTTATGCCAGCCATAAAAGCGGTCTGGAGTCTTTTAGCAAAAGTCTGTCAAAAGAACTTTCAAAACGAAATATTCGCTCAAATGTAATTAGTATATCTCCAAAATGCTGGAGGAAGTCAGATGGAGCCAGACAAATCATTCAGTTGTTAAAAGAGACTTGTAATGAGCATATGAGTTTCTTAAATGGTCAGGTTATAACTTTAGATAATGGAGAAACGTTATCATAAATATAAAACGGGGAGGAGACGTGATGAGGCAGACATCGGTAGTACTGATTATCGGCGGAGCTGCGGGGATAGGTCAAGCAGTAGCTGAAAGCCGTCTGAAAAATGATGATAAAGTAGTCTTCACGGATATAAATGCAGAAAAGGGCCATCAATTAATGACAGAGTGGAGGGATCAAGGATACGAAGCAACCTTTATCCAACAGGATGTTACTTCATGGAAAGATACGGAAAAAGTAGTAAGCGAAACGATAGAATTGTATGGGAGAATGGATGTGCTCATTATTTCAGCAGGAGTTACATCGCAAAAAAGGTTGGAAGATATTACTGTTAAAGAATGGCGTTTTACTTTAGATGTAAACCTGACTGGTCTGTTTTATATCTTGAAAGCTGCTCTTCCAGAGATGGTCAAGTCTAAGGGAGGAAGCATCGTTATTGTTGGTTCCGGATCTGCTATAACCGGATCAGGCGGCGGGGCACATTATGCTGTTTCCAAGGGAGGGGCATTCGGCTTAATGCGTGCTATTGCTAATGAATATAGTGATCAAGGTATTCATATTAATCTTGTAGCTCCACGGGTAATAGAAACCGAGATGCTAGATATACTTTATCCGACAGAAGAAGCTAAGGAAGCGCTTCGTCAAAAGATTCCTATCAAAAATTTTGGTACATTAGCAGATACTACAAACGCCATCAATTTTCTGGCAAGCGGGGAATCCCGGTATATCCAAGCACAGGTTTTATTAATGGATGGCGGAAGAACATATTTAACATGATTAAAGGAGAGATTAAGTTGGCAAAAGTTTTGGTTGCAACAGGAACTTCACAAAACAAAATGAACAAAGTAGTGGAATTATTACAGGCGGGTCTTAATGACAAAAACGTTGAGGCTGAGATTGTGGCAGGAAATATTTACGAAACCAATGTGGAAGACATTAATCCAGATGTTATTGTACTTGTAGGAGTCAATAAGCTGGATACAGAAATTCCTACTATCGACGGCGTTCCATTTATAACTGGTATAGGAATAGATAATGTAATTAATGATGTGGTAGCACATATTTCCTAGTTGAAAAACTCTTTGGTTAGACCAGGTTGTCTGCCAAAGAGTTTTTTAGAAGGTGATTAAACAATCTATAGATGAATTATTCACTGGCATATAATAATTCTGTTGCTATTTGTTCATCAAGAACCAATACATTAATATAATTGCCTTTTAAAGATGCTAATACGCTTTCCGCTTTATGTGCTCCTGAGACAACACCTATTACTTTTTTGATATTACGCAATTGTTCCAGAGATATTCCAATTACTTTTTTATTAAACGAACTATTGACAGGGTTTCCGTTTAAATCGAAGAAGCGAAAACCCATATCGCCAACTACACCTAATTGACGAAGCTGTTCTAAATCATTTTGGTTAAGATAACCAATATCTTCTAAAGTTGATTGTACATATGGGTTAGACAAACCAACTAATGCTATATCAACTGTTGCTGCTTCCTGAAGAACTGCATTAATGTCATCCATCTTCATTAAGCGCTCACGTAATTCACTGGATTCAGCCATGGCTGGTGCATAGAGATAAGAGCATGTACCACCTAATCTTTTAGCGAGCTCGTATGCTAATTGATTAGAATGAATTTCCACCTTCTTTCGTCCCAAGCCGCCTTCTAAGGGAAAGATTGTGATATTCTTTTTCATCTCATAAGGATATTCTTGGACTAACGCTTCTAAAGTCGTTCCCCATGATATCCCAATTTTTTTTGCCTTTTTGATATTTTTAGATAAGTAATAAGCTCCTGCTTGTGCAACAGAAAGCTTTACTACATCAGGTGTTTGACCAGAAATAGGAACAACAATGGCATCTTCTAACCCAAAGTGTTCTTCTAATTTTTTCTCCAAATTTACTGTATGTACTGTTTCATCTTTAATAAAAATCTCAATGATTTTATGTTCGCGGGCCTTTTGTAATGATTTAGATATGACAGGTCGCGAAACACCAAGTTTCTTAGCAATCTGCTCCTGTGTCCAACCGTCGTTATAATATAAATTAGCTATTTTTACTAATGAACGTCTTTCTTCCCAGCTAAGCACATGCTCACATCCTTTCAAATTAACATATCTATTACAATTGATTGTAAAAATAATCCTTTAAAATAAAGTTTACTATAAATCGAAAAATAATCAATAAATTCAATATTTATAAGATAATTATCTTGACCTTTCCTGAAAAAAAACATACACTTATTACAAAGGTAACTATATAGAACATATGTAAAAAGGAGGCAAAAAAATGAAGGATTTAAAGGTTCCAGAAAGAATAGCAGAAGAAAATTTAGTAGAACTCTACAAACAAATGTGGACTATCCGTTATTTCGAAGAGAAAGTAGACCAATTTTTTGCGAAAGGTAAAATTCACGGTACCACACACTTAGCTGTTGGACAGGAAGCAAGTGCGGCGGGCGTATGCGCTTTACTGGATAAAGAAGATAAAATTACCAGCACACATCGTGGTCACGGACATTGTATCGCAAAGGGAGCAACTCCAGATAAAATGATGGCAGAGCTATTCGGCAGAACAACAGGCTATTGCAAAGGTAAAGGCGGTTCGATGCATATTGCTGATGTAGAAATGGGTAATCTTGGCGCGAATGGAATTGTTGGCGGAGGAATCCCATTAGCAGTGGGGTCAGCTTTAACAGCACAGATGAAAAAGTTAAATTATGTAACCGTTTGTTTTTTTGGAGATGGTGCCACAAATGAAGGAAGCTTTCATGAAGCAGTTAACCTTGCTGCTGTTTGGAATTTACCGGTTATCTTTGTTTGCGAAAACAATCAATATGGCATGTCAGGATCAGTCAAAGAAATGGTGAAGATAGAAGATATTGCGACAAGAGCAAAATCCTATGGCATCCCTGGGGTTGTTGCAGATGGAAATGACATTATCGAAATGATGAATGTAACAAATGAAGCGGTGGAACGTGCTAAAAATGGAGAAGGCCCAACATTGATTGAAGCAAAAACATATCGCTGGAAAGGTCATTCGAAAAGTGATGCTAAAAAATATCGTACCCGTGATGAGGAAAATGAATGGAGAGAGAAAGATCCGATTAAACGCTTCAAGGAGTCTTTGATCAGTGAATCTATTATCACAGAAGAGCAGGCAGAATCAATACGAAAAGAAGCTTTAAAAGGAATTGAAGATGCAGTGGCATTTGCTGAAGAAGGCCCGATGCCTACCAAAGATGATTTATTAACAGATGTATTTGCTTAAAGTGGTTGTACAAAGGAGGAGCGAAAATGAGAGAGATAACATATTTAGAAGCTGTTCGTGAAGCAATGAGTCAGGAGATGCGTGAAAATGAAGATGTTTTTATCCTTGGTGAAGATATAGGCGTATATGGGGGAGCTTTTGGAGTTACCCGCGGAATGATTGAGGAGTTTGGCCCTGAACGTGTGCGTAATACACCAATCAGTGAGTCAGGTATCGCCGGCGCTGCAATCGGTTCTGCTTTGACAGGAATGCGTCCGATATTGGAGCTGCAATTCTCTGATTTTATTACGATTGCCATGGACCAGATGGTGAATCAGGCAGCTAAAATTCGTTATATGTATGGAGGAAAAGGTAAAGTTCCAATGGTTTTACGTACGCCAAGTGGATCGGGAACCGGAGCTGCAGCGCAGCATTCGCAGAGTTTGGAGGCGTGGGTAGCTCATATTCCTGGACTAAAAGTGGTTCAGCCTTCTACAGCACATGATGTAAAGGGTCTATTAAAAGCAGCTATAGACGATGATAATCCGGTGATTTTTTATGAGCATAAATTGCTTTATAAAACGAAGGGAGATGTACCGAAAGAACAATACAGCATCCCTTTAGGAAAAGCAGATGTGAAACGGGAAGGAACAGATGTAACGATTGTAGCTACTGCTATTATGGTACATCGTGCTTTAGAGGCGGCGGAAGAACTGAAGAAGGAAGGTATCAGTGCAGAAGTAGTTGATCCGCGTACTTTGGTTCCATTAGATACAGAGACAATTATTAAATCTGTATCTAAAACTTCCCGTTTGGTAGTTGTTCATGAAGCGGTAAAAAGAGGCGGATATGGAGCGGAGATTGCAAGTATGATTGCTGAAAGTGAAGCATTCGATTATTTAGATGCACCAATTAAACGATTGGGCGGTGCACCATCACCAATTCCATATAATCCGGAATTAGAAAAGCTGCACGTTCCGCAGGTTCCAGATATTATTCAGGCAGTTAAAGAAACATTAAATAAAGCATAGAAAGGAGGATTCCAGTGGCTAAAGAAATATTTATGCCTAAACTAAGCAGCACGATGGAAGTGGGTACCTTACTTCAATGGTTTAAGGAAGAGGGAGATTCTGTTGAAATGGGAGAGCCTCTATTTGAAATTATGACGGATAAAATCAATATTGAAGTAGAGTCGTATGAAGAAGGGATATTGCTAAAAAAGTATTTTAATGTGGATGATGAGGTCGAAGTGAATGCTTGTATCGGCTATATTGGGGAAGCGGGGGAGAAAGTCCCTGATTCACCTCCGGCGCCTGCAGCAGAGACAGAGTCAGAAGAAAAAGGTCAAGGCAATTCTTCTGTTGAGACTGCCGGGAAAACGGTAAGTGCCAATGCGGATTCGAATGAAAATAATGATGGAAAAATCAGAGCCACTCCTGCTGCCCGTCGTGTATCCCGGGAAAATGATATTTCCTTATCTGCTATTTCTGGATCTGGTCCAAATGGAAGGGTGCATCAGCATGATGTAGAGCAGGCGATTGCAGAAGGAAGGTTAGCCGTAACGCCGCTGGCAGAAAAGATTGCAGCTGATCATGGGGTAGATTTAAGTCAAATAACCGGAACGGGGGCCCGTGGGAAAATTGAAAAGCAAGATGTACTTTCTTATCTTGAATCTGTCAATGTGTCAGATCAAGAACCAGTCGCATCTCCAGCGAAGCGGATCAAATTGAAAGGACTTCGTAAAGCAGTAGCTGATAAAATGGTTGAAAGTGTACAAACCATCCCGCACGTAACCTTAACGAGCGATGTGGATATGACAAATGTGATTGCGTTACGTAAATCATTGCTCCCTGTAGTCGAAAAAGACACGGGATATCGTTTGTCCTTTACAGAGGTCATTATAAAAGCTGTTGCCAGCGCACTTTGCAAGCATCCTGAATTAAACGCTTCTTTAATCGGAGACGAGATTGTGATGAATAAGGAAGTGAATATCGGACTTGCAGTTGCGGTGGAAAATGGGTTAATTGTTCCTTCTATTAAGGATGTAAATCAAAAAGGACTTGCGGAATTAACGCAGATTAGTAAAGAATTAGGCAGAAAAGCAAGAGAAAATAAACTAAAGCCTGATGAAATGCGGGGAAGTACATTTACGATCAGTAATTTAGGAATGTACGCCATTGATGCTTTTACACCAATTATTAATGGACCAGAAACAGCCATTCTCGGTGTAGGAAGAATTACAGAAAAAGCCGTTGCAGTTGATGGAGAGTTAGCAGTACGTCCAATGATGGTTCTTAGCTTATCCTTTGATCACCGGGCAATTGATGGCGCACCGGCTGCTGCATTTTTAACCAATTTAAAAACAAATCTTGAAAATCCTTATAGTTTATTAGTTTAAGGAGCTGAGTAAATGACGAAATTTGATGTAGCAATAGTTGGCGGGGGCCCCGGAGGATATGTTTCAGCAATCCGTGCTGCAAAGCTGGGCCTGTCAGTGGCACTGGTAGAAGGTAGAGAATTAGGAGGAACCTGTTTAAACCGTGGTTGTATCCCTTCTAAAACATTATTGAAAAATGCTGAAGTAATTAATCAAGTAAAAGATGCGAAAAAGTTCGGTATTCAAATCGATTCATTTTCATTTGATTTAAATACGATGATTGAAAGAAAGAATCAGGTTATCGGTCAGCTTCGTAACGGAATCAACAGCTTGTTAAAAGCAAATAAAATTAAGTTATATAATGGTTATGGAACAGTCGATAATCAAAAAATAATTTCTGTGGATATGGAAGAAAAAACAGAAAAGCTGGAAGCAGAATCAATTATTTTGGCAAATGGCTCAAAACCCTTTGTTCCAAACCTTCCCGGGCTTTCAGATATACCTTACCATACAAGTGATACCATTTTTGATATAGACCAAGTACCCGGTCATTTAACGATTGTCGGGGGCGGTGTAATTGGGCTGGAAATTGCCTGTATTTTTCATAGCCTGGGTACAAAAGTTGAAATTATTGAAATGGCAGATCGTATTATTCCGGCAGAGGATAAGGAAGCATCTAATTTTCTGGAAAAAGAGCTGAAAGGTAAAGGGATACTCATTCATACAAGTACTAAGGTACATTCGTTTAAAAAGAATGAAAAGACCAAGGTGCAAATAGAAAAGAACGGGAAGGAAACAAGTCTGGAAACAGATGGCGTGCTGGTCTCTGTTGGTCGAGAGCCTAATTTGATCGGTTTAGATAATCTTTCTGTTGATTATGATGGTAAGTTTGTAAAAGTGGATGATAACATGCAGACCTCTATAGAAGGAATTTATGCTATCGGGGACTTAATCGGGGGATATCAGCTTGCTCATGCAGCAAGTGAAGAAGGTATCCGGGCAGTTAATCATATTCTGAGAGAAAATAATAAAAAGGATTTCATCATGCCGCGCTGTATTTATACTTTTCCTGAAATCGCAAGTGTCGGTATGACTGAGGAGCAGGCTAAGGCCCAAGGTTACCAGGTGAAGTCTCAAAAAATAGACTTAGCTGCCAATGGAAAAGGAATTGCTTCCTCAGAAAACAATGGATTTATGAAGATAATTTCCGAGAAAAAATACGGAGAAATTCTCGGTGTCGTGATGGCGGGAGCACATGTAACTGAAATGATCAGTCAGGCAACCTCCTTTATGTACTTAGAAGGAACCATGGAAGAGCTGGAGGATATGGTATTTCCGCATCCAACTTTATCAGAGGCTATGTTTGAGGCAGCTGCAAAATGGCTGGGTAAAGGAATACATTATTAATAGAAAAGATAGCAGCTGTTAACCAGAAAATTTGGTTTTTTGTTTTACAAGAAGGATAGAAAAAAATAGCAAAATAAGTTAAGAGAAGAGGGATAATTCATATTTCTCTTCTCTTTTTCTTATTTGCAATCAATGTAATGGCGAAGGATAATATAAATGCTGCGAGCATGGCAATCACAAATCCCAGAGGATTATCAGATAAAAAAGGTGTGGTGAATGTCGGAACGTAGGCTGTTCCGCGTACATCGAATAAACCGACTAGTGCACCACCGACTCCGGCAGATAGAATTGCACCGGCAAAGACAATTTTATTAGAGAACATGAACGGATATGCCGCTTCCACAAATGTTCCGAATCCCATATTGATTAAGAAACCTGGAGTTGCAGCAGCCGCTTCCCCTTTCTCTCTTGGAGCAATGATATTTGCTAGATTAATTCCAGCCGATACCATAACCAGACCAACCATATCAATAGCACCCAGGAAACTTACTCCTGTTTTTTCCATTTCAAGTAATACGATTGGCAGAATAGCAGCATGGTATATTCCTCCTAAAATAGCTGGCCAAATAAGCAAACCGCCTAATAGACCTGCTAGAATCGGGTTAAATGCAATTGTTGATTCGATAGCAATTTTAATTCCATCGCCGATAAACAATGCGATTGGTGCGAATAAAAAGTAGACTAATAGACCTGCCAGTAAACCTGCTATTCCTCCAGTAACGATATTGACGGTTGTCATCGGAAATTTCCAGCTAATACATTTTAGAAAGAAATAATGCACGAAAACACCGGCTAAAATACCACCAATGATACCACCGATAATTCCGCCGTCTACAGATAATACGCCAGCAACAACCCCGGCCACAATGGACACTTCATCTAAATTAGACACTTGTTTTGCTGCAATCGCTGCTATAATAATTGGCAGTGCTCCAATCATAATATCAAAAATATCTTGCAGACCGCTAAATAGAGGGACCTTACTTAGTGCAAGAACTAGAGCCATCGCAATAAAACCTGGCAATGCAGAAACCATGATGCCGCGAATATTAATGTTTTTCCAGATGCTCCCGCTGTTTTCCGCATTCGCTTTATTTGCATCACCGATGGTTGGTTTATATTTTACATCCCAATATTTAGCCAAAGCCGCCACGAAAGAGATAGCTCTAGTTCGATTTGTAGTACCAGTTGTTCCAGATTGAGCTATAACGTTCGCACCTTTTGCACTGATTATCGCCATGGATGTTCCGCCTGTGCCAACGATTGGAATATTCATCTTGACTGCTGTGTCAATGACTTGTTGATTAGCATTTTCTGCGTCAGCACTCATGACGATTAACCCATCTACTGTTTTATTAAGAATAAGAGCAGCTATCTGTTCGTCTGCCTTTTTTGCTTGTTCATTTATTTTTTCTAATGTATTTGCAGGGCTTTGAGTCATTTGTCCATTTTCATCTATACTAAAAAGGGATGTTTTCGAGTCTGCTTTTGCTTGATCCATAGACACTTCTGAAGCGATAAATTGAATAGCAGCAATGTTGAAATCTGCAGCATGACATTGATTTTTAATTTCATCTAATAATTTTCTTGGATTTTTTCCGCCTAAATTGTACAGGTTGCCGCCCGAGCTACCTATGATAGCAATATTTTTCAAGAGAATTCCCCCAGGTAGATAGTTTCAATGTGATAATTATTTAATGAATTAATATTTTATCACAATAAAGTAGTAAAGTCTTTAGGGGTTTAAAAGAAAATAATTTGATTACCCATGTAAGATTAGGAAAAACTCTTTTTATACCTTGAATTTATAGTAATGAATTTTATTTAAAAGACAGCAGATTTTATTTTGAGAATTACTAGTACTGAATCTTTTCTTATTTTACATTGGATTCTTCATTTGATATAATCATCAATCATTGAGAGCAGTAGTAAAGAGGAGATGATGGAATTGGATTGGATAGAAAATATAAATTGGGAGCAGCTTCTATTAAATGCGGGTTTAATAATTTTAAAATTGATAGTAACACTTATTGTATTTTATATTGCACGGGCTATTGGAAAGAGATTTATTCGAAATTCATTTTCCAAAGCACAGGTTAAGAAGAAAATGTCGGCTGGCAGAACAAAAACCTTACAGTCTTTAACAATTAGTGCTTTTTCGTATGTTTTATTTTTCGTAACATTAGTAGTTGTACTCGGTATTTTTGATATTAACGCTACAGGATTGATTGCCGGGGCTGGTGTTGTTGGTCTGGCTATCGGGTTTGGGGCTCAAGGGCTGGTTAGTGATATTGTTACAGGATTTTTCCTGTTGTTAGAGAAGCAGGTTGATGTCGGTGATTATGTTACAGCTGCCGGATATGATGGTGTTGTCGAAGAAGTTGGTCTGCGTACCATGCAAATACGGAGCTTTGATGGTACTTTAAACTATGTACCGAACAGAGAGGTCAGCTCTTTAAGCAATCACTCCCGTGGAAATATGCAGGCTCTGGTAGATATAGCAATTCCATATAGTGACAATATTGATAATGCGGTTAGTATATTGCAAACAGTGTGCGATGAAATGAAAGAAAAGAACTCTAAGATTGTAGAGGGGCCGGATGTACTTGGTGTGCAAACATTTGGTTCAGCGGAAATAACTTTACGGATTATTGCAAAAACAGAATCCATGGAGCAATGGGCTGTAGAACGTGATTTACGTAAAGCGATTAAAGAAGCGCTTGACGCGAATAATGAAGATCCTGAAATAACCTATGCTGAAAAACCGCAGGAAGAATAGTTAGAACCTGTAAATGAAATTTGGACAGGCAAATTAAATAAATTTGTAAGAGGGTCACCGTTTTGAAATTCGGTGCCCTTTTTTGTATAAAAGGATTTTATCGATAGTAAGAAACTATCGTACAAAAAATGTTTACAAGCACCTATGAAATTATTCATTTTCTTTAATAAGGAAATAAAAAAGGATTAACTGTAGTTCTTTCGGTTTATTTTCTTTTAAGAAATATTTATTTTAGATAATGAAGCGCATTTTTTCACTTAAATCCTGTATAATAGCATTTAAATAAAGGGATAAAGGTTTTACTTAAATAAAGGGAATATTAATGAATAAATTAGCAGGAACTAAAACATATACGTATGGTGAATTTTTCCTTTAAAGAGAAATAAAGAATTCTGGTAATAAAAGTGCGTATTAACAGCTTGTAATTATTTTTGTAAGCATGATTAATCACTCTGTAAGATTACCGGTGTATTGACGTTTTCTCAAGGATTTACAGCATGGAAGGCAATGTTAGTTTGTAGAATAAACATCGGGAGTGGTTTGGATGAGGAGTATTTTTCGGAAAGATGTGACAGAGGGAAATTTATTGGAAAGCAGTAAAGAGGTGAATGTAGTTTTAGATGAGCTGCAGCAAATGGATTTAACCTTACAATTGCAAATATCAAAAATAACAGAACAGGATCTGGCTGTTGCGAAGTTACTGCAGCCTATTATCAAAGAAAATATAGAAACAATTATAGATGCTTTCTACGATAATTTATCTTTAGTCCCTGAATTAATAGGAATTATTGAAACAAATAGTTCGATCAGCCGTTTAAAACAAACACTGACAAGGCATGTTATCGAGATGTTTTCAGGGGAAATAAATCAAGATTTTATTGATAAACGCCGCAGAATTGCTAAAGTTCACGTTCATATTGGGTTGAAGCCAAAATGGTATATTGCTTCATTTCAAGAGATTTTCTTTCAAATTTCTATACTGTTAGCTGATACATATAAGGATAAGGAAAACTTTCTCCATGCTGTTCAAGTGACAAATAAGCTGTTAAATTTCGAACAGCAGATCGTTCTGGAAGCTTTTGAGATAGATACAGAAGAAAAAAGAGCAATTATGGATGAAAAGAACCAGAATTTAATAAGCTCAATGAAAGAAACAGCAGAAAGATTAAGCTATTTATCAACAGAGACTAACCAATCTGTGATGAAAATGGTCAGTCAGGCAAACCGGATAAATCAGATTTCCAGACAAGGGGAAGAAATCGCTGCTGCAACAAGCCAGTCAGCGCAGCTTGGAATGGAGCAAACGAAGACAACGAATACAGGAATGTCCAATTTAGATAATCAGATGGTGCTTGTTGTGGAGAGGCTGGAGCAGTTAACAAACAGTGCTGAGAAAATTAAATCTGTTATTTCTATCGTTGAATCTATCGCCGGACAGACAAATCTGTTAGCATTAAACGCGTCCATTGAGGCTGCCAGAGTAGGAGAACAGGGTAAAGGGTTTGCAGTAGTGGCAGAAGAGGTCCGTAAGCTGGCTGTACAATCGGCAGCAGCTGTGGCAGAAGTAAGTGATTTAATCCTTGAAACGAATGAACAAGTTGCAAATAGTCGAGAAGCAATTAAGGAAACACAGGAGGAAGTAAGAGCAGTCCGTGAACAAACGGCGAAAACAGAAGATATTTTAAGCCGGGTTTCTGAATCAATGACACTTATTTCAGAGAACAGCAGTCATATACAGCAATCCTTAGAAGAAAATCAGCTGAGTATTACTGAAATTGAATCCTCTATGGGGGAGATTGAGAACTATTCGCAGAAATTTAATGAAATGGAATAGCAGCATTTGATTATTCATCTCATCAAAATTATGCGGGATAAAGAAATGAGATTCAAAGAATCTTGATGGAATGAGGAATTTGAAATGAGACACTCCTATTTTTATTTGAAATTGGAAACACACGAGCTGACTATGAATTATAAAAATGACAAGCGCCGGATACGCGTGCTATTGCCAAAGAATTATGGTAAAGAAAAGAATAGGCACTATCCCGTTGTTTATATGCATGATGGACAAAATGTTTTTTACAGCAGTGAAGCCTATAGCGGTTATTCATGGAAGGTTATCCCTGCAATAAAACGAAATCCTGATTTGCCAAAGATGATTATTGTCGGCATAGACAACGGTGAGCAGGATCGCATAAATGAATATACACCCTGGAAAATTACAGAAAGTCCTCTCCCTGAGGATATTGAATTGGGGGGAAGAGGTGCTGAATTTGCTGAGTTTATCATGACAGTTGTGAAGCCTTTTATTGATCAACATTACCGGACTAAGTCTGATAAATATCATACAGCGATGATTGGCAGTTCTCTAGGTGGAAATATTTCTGCTTTTATGGGGATTGAATATAAAGACCAAATTGGCTGTCTTGGTATTTTTTCACTGGCAAATTGGATTACAAGCACAGCTTTTGATCACTATATTGATAGAGAGCCTTTGGACCATGAACAACGTGTGTATATTCAAGTCGGCACGCAAGAGGGTGATGATGCGGACCGGCAGTTAATGTATGGGAATATGAAGCAGGCGTATATTGATTGTTCACTGAAATATTATAAGCAGCTGGTTAAAGGCAATATTCCCATTGATAATATTCATTTAAATATTTTTGCGGATGAAGAGCATAATGAAGAAGCCTGGTCAAGGCATTTGCCGGAATGTTTCCGATTCCTCAGTGAGAAATGGTCTTAAGAAATATGTGTATAAAATATTGATAAAAAACATCTGCCATCCAATATTTAGCTGGTCTTGGACGGCAGATAATATACAAATGTAATGTATAACTACATTTATTCATCTATTTTGACAATTTTCGAAAAATTAGATTGATTTTAAATTGAAAAAATGGTATTTTAACAATTAAACTACTGATTATTGCGGGAATCAGGAAAGGAGTTTTATGATGAATTATATTTTAATATCACCATATTATCCCAATAATTTTCAGCCCTTTGCCCACCGTTTAAACGATGCAGGTGTCAACGTGTTAGGAATTGGTGAAGAGCCGTATGATCAATTAGGCTCTGAATTACAAAAATCACTGACAGAGTATTATCGTGTCAATGATTTGGAAGATGTTGACGAAGTGAAACGCGCTGTTGCATTTTTATTTTATAAACATGGTCCCATTGACCGGATTGAATCGAATAATGAACACTGGTTAGAGCTTGATGCCAAACTTCGTGAGCAATTTAATGTATTTGGAAATAAATTAAAAGACCTAAAAAAAGTAAAATTTAAATCAGAAATGAAGAAACTGTTCAAAAAAGCTGGTGTACCAGTGGTAGAGGGGCGCGTTGTCAAAAACAAAAAGGATTTAGCGAAAGCCGTTGAAAAATTGGGTCTGCCAGTTATTGCGAAACCGGATAATGGAGTTGGTTCTGCCGCTACATTTAAACTGAATTCGAAAGATGATGTACATCGTTTTGAAGAAGAATGGAAGGAAGCAACAGCTTATTTTCTGGAGCCTTATGTTGAAGGGGGAAAGCTTTGCACATTTGATGGGTTAACTGATCAAAAAGGAAATATTGTTTTTCAGACAAGCTTTACATATAATGTACCAACGCTGGAGCTTGTCCAAGGTCAGCTGGATTTATTTTATGTGATTCAAAAAGAAATTGATCCGAAGCTTGAAGAATATGGACGAGCAATTGTAAAAACCTTTGGAATGAAGGAACGTTTTTTCCATATTGAGTTTTTTCAATTGGAAAATGGAGATTATGTAGCACTTGAATATAATAATCGTCTGGCTGGAGGTTATACAATTGATATGTATAACTATGCCTACTCCATCGATTTATTTGCGCAGTATGCTTCATTGGTAACTGGAGGAGAGTTTAAGGAACCGGATGTTCCAAACCAATATTGTATTGGAGTTACACAGCGTGATGCCTATCAATACCAAAATGATACAAAAACAATCCGTGATAAATTTGGGGACAGGGTAAAGTTTGCCGAGCGTATACCAGAAGCATTCGCTCATCTTCAAGGAAATCAATTTTATGCCATCAATGCGGATACAGAGACAGAAGTGGATGAAATCACCCGCTTTGTGCATGAACGAAAAAAATAAAGAACATAGACAGGGGATTTGACTATGCATATGGAACAGTTAAGTCATTGGAGCGGAGAGTTAGGGCGTGAGATGCCGTTAAACAGATATGGACACAGTGGTATGCCGATTATTGTTTTTCCATCATCTGGCGGAACGCATTTTGAATATTATGATTTCGGGATGATTGATGCATGCCAGGAATTTATTGAAGCAGGTAAAGTGCAATTTTTTGCACTAGCCAGTGTAGACAGTGAAAGCTGGCTGCATGATTCAAAGTCTCCGCATGATCGTGCACTTGCACATGAGGCATATGAGCGTTATGTGATTTCAGAAGCAGTTCCATTTATTAAACATAAAACAAACTGGTTTGATCCAATGATGACAACAGGATGCAGTATGGGTGCTTATCATGCGCTGAACTTTTTCCTGAGACATCCGGATGTATTTCAAACAATGGTTGCGCTTAGCGGCGTATATGATGCACGTTTCTTTTTTGGAGATTATGGAAATGATCCGCTCGTATATGAAAATTCACCAAGTGATTATATCTGGAATCAAAATGATGGCTGGTTTATCGACCGTTACCGCTCTGCCAATATTATAATGTGTACAGGATTAGGTGACTGGGAGCAGGATGGTCTGCCTTCTTACCGTTCGTTAAAAGAAGCTTTTGAAGAAAAGCAAATTCCAGCCTGGTTTGATGAGTGGGGCGAAGATGTTTCTCATGATTGGATCTGGTGGAGAAAGCAAATGCCATATTATTTAAAAAAATTATTTTCCTAAAAATATTAAAACATCAGTATAATAAAGATACTGGTGTTTTTTATTGGAGAAAGCTAACATTATAAACTTTCTCTTTCTATATACATAGATAATTTGATGTATAATTGTGGGAGTAATCTAAAAGATAGATGGATAAAGAGGTTAAGAGTTGATGAAGAAAAAAACAAAAATCAAAAGCGGTTTAAGAAAGTGGATTATTTTTATTGTTCTGCTGCTGGCAATGCTGTTAGTAACTATTAAAATATATTTTGATACTGCTACATCTAAGATAAATAAAGAGCAGTTTCAAAGTGACAAGCTGGAGGAAGGCACAGAGCTGAAGATACTGCAAATAACAGATGTACATAGCCGTGTATTTGGGGCAGAGAACAGTGCAGTACTTGAAAAAGTGAAGGAACTTGATGCTGATATCATTGTTTTAACAGGTGATTTAATTGACCGGAAAACAGAAAATCTGGAGATAGCTTATCAGCTTGCAGAAGAATTAGTGCGGATAAACCCGGATACGTATTTTGTCACTGGTAATCACGAGCATGAAAATCTTGAAAAAGAAGCATTTTTAGCTGGATTAAAGGACAGAGGGATTATCACTCTAAGTAATGAAAATACGCAATTTGAAAAAAACGGCCAGCTATTTAATATAGTTGGTGTGAGTGATGTATCCACAGAGCATGAAGATATGACCTTGGCCTTTGCTGATTTAGATACAGATAAATATACTATCTTACTTTCCCACGCTCCAATCGTTGTTCAAAAATATCCTGATGTTGATGCTGATATCGTACTAAGCGGTCATACACATGGAGGGCAGGTAAGATTGCCATTTATAGGAGCGCTTGTTGCTCCGGATGAGGGACTATTGCCGGAATTGCAGAAGGGGATATATCCATTAGGCGATGAGCGTTATTTATATATTGACAGCGGATTGGGAACTTCTGCGTTACCGATAAGATTTCTTAATCAGAGTCAGATCAGTTTGATTACTATCCAATCAGATTGATAAAAATAGTGATATAAAATAAGCAATGGTTTTACTGAAAATTTTAACTAACCATTGCTTATTTTACTGATCAAACTTTACCATATTGATAGCTCCTGCCTTATAAACAAAATAATTTGGCATTTCTAAGCTGTAGACTAAGGTAAGTTATTTTCAATTCTTAATTTGACAGCATCTGAGATAAGGTAGTACTCGGAGTAATGCACAGGTTGATGATGTTCGTTATAAATAATTTTTTCTACTAATATAAGTGGCGTTAATCTACTGATGTTAAGATGTTTTTGCAATTCTTCCGTAGCCGGAACAATTTCCAGTTCTTTCTTAACTGTTTTAAATGCAATTCTATAATCATCGTGAATAATTTTAAAAGTTGAGCTTTCTTTTTTTATTTTATCTTCTATATTTGGATAAATAGCAGTCGGAAGATAAGCATAATCCATACTTAAAATTTGATCGTTACGATATACTTTGCGGATAAGCTCAATAAACTCAGTATATTTATTCTCAAATATACTGTTTACTTTTTTATTGTTACTTATTTTTTTCATAGAAACAATCTCTTTTGATATCTTATCATTATCTGACGTCAGACCTTCAGAGAACCCTTGCAAATGCAGCAGATGTATTTCTTTACGCTTCTTGTTTACAAAGGTTCCTCTCCCATGAATAATCTTCAATACACCTTCATCTACAAGCTCTTTGATTGCTCGTCTAATAGAAATGCGACTGGCTTTAAATAACTTGCCTAATTCTTTTTCAGTAGGGATACGATCTCCGGGCTGGAGTTGATTTTCATTAATATATTCCTTAATTCCTGTCATAATTTCTTCGTACAAATAGTTTTGCCCGCCGTTCAAATTATCTTCCTTCATAAAATTAGCTCCTATAATGTAAGTATTCTCTTACATTATACATCAAACTAGGGTATTCGTTAACTAATCAATCAAAGGTTGAGGATAACCAAAGCCACCATAGACTTGACACGTATTTTCAGCTGATTTCGTACCTTGTTCGATTGCTGATAAGATATTTTTATTCTCTATATATGACGTTAAAAAACCCGCTATAAAACTATCTCCTGCTCCCATTGTATCAATCACATTAATTTTATTCAGCTTTTGATAGAACCGACCCTGCTTGGAAATAACGATAGCTGGATTGCCGCCTCTGGTAATAACAATCACTTCAAACTGAAATGCTTGTATAGAAGAAATGAAAGTTTCCAAATTATCTTCTGACAACTCTGCAGCTGAAAAGAATGCATAGGAAATATATGGAGCAATAGATTCAATATAATCTAACGCTTTATTATCAGAGAAGTCATAAGCAATTTTAATCACTTCAGCTAATTTTGGAAGCTCGCTTTCCATTGATGAATAACAGCTCACATGGCATAAATCAAATTGCCGAATATAATCCAATTCCTCTAGGGTGAGCTGAATTTTAAAACGATGCTGTACTGTGTTTTTTGGACCGCCTACAAAAATACGATCTCCATCAGGAGACAGATTTACTTTTGGTTGCCCTGTAATACCAGCAGCAATCCGGGAATAATGATAATCAATTCCTTCTTGCTTTAACGCAAATTGCAGATGCTTGGCAGGAGCATCATTTGCAAAAATACCGATATAGGCAACTTCTTCAGCCCTATTGCGTTTGGCATTTACGGCTACATTGACACAATTTCCGCCCGGGAAGTACTCTTTTCGGTCTAAATAACAGTCCACTACATTATCTCCAATAGTAATTAATTTCATTTTTCACTATCCTTTCACAGAACCTTCTGCAAGCCCTCTTACTAAGTATTTTTGTAAAAAAATTAATAGAATAATCATTGGTATGGAAGCAATAACCATACCTGACAACAGCACACCCCAGTCGGTTCTTAATGCGTCACGAAAAACCATTAAGCCGGATGGAATTGTTTTTAAATCACTGGAGTTGATAAATACTGTAGCAAATAAAAACTCATTCCAGGCAAAGAATGCATTTAAAATAACTGTTGTAACAACTACAGGAATGGATAAAGGCAGATAAATTCTCCGATAGATACCAAATTCACTGCATCCATCCAATAAAGCTGACTCAGAAAGTTCTTTTGGAACAGTTAAGAAAAACGCCCGAATAAGAATGATAGTTAAAGGTAATCGATATGCGACATAAGTTAAAATTAATGCCCAGCGTGTATCGATTAAATTAAAAAATGTTAATATCTCAAACAATGGAATTAACGCTACTTGCGGATTCATCATTAGACCACCGATGATAAACAACAGTGCTATGTCAATCCAGCGATTGTGGTAACGGGATAAAGTAAATGCTGCCATCGAACCGATTGTGACGGTAATTAGGATAGCAAAACCTGTTACATAAAGACTATTTATAAAGTAATTTTGTATACCTTGCTCCCAGGCTAATGTGTAGTTTGAAAAATTCCAGGTGCCTGGCAGATTCCATACATCAGAGTAAATTTCTTCATAGCTCTTAAATGAAGAAATCAACATCCAAAACAGCGGGTAAAGAATGATTAATGCAAAAATCCCGAGGCCAATTAATGTACTGTATTTAAATATTCTTGTTTGGATTTTTGCAGATTTAGGCTCTTTCTGACGGGAATTGGAATATTGCTTTGAATTTATATTCTCTTTCATTATCAATCTTCCTTTCCGGTCTTAGACACTTTAATTTGAATTAATGCAAAAATGGCAGATAAAAGAAAGGTAAGTGTTGCGATTGTTGACGCGTACCCCATATTGTCTCTGGAGAATCCTGTTTGATACATATGCACTGCGAGTGTCATGGAGCTGTTTCCAGGACCGCCATTTGTTAAAATAAATGGTTCATTGAAAACTAGTATGGATCCAGTAACGGTAATTAATAAATTTACAAACATCGTTTCTTTTACCTGGGGAAGTGTAACACTGAAAAATTTTCGAATCCGTCCGGCACCGTCTATATCAGCAGCTTCATATAATTCGTTAGGAATCTTTTGGATAGCTACAATAAAAAGCATGGTGATCAGACCGATGCTTTGCCATTGAGACATCGCAATAACACTATAAATAGCTGAAGTCGAGTCTCCAAGCCACGGACGCGCCCATGTATCCAAACCCACCAGCTCAAGAAAACTATTTAATAATCCCATTTGCGGATTATAAATAAAACTGAATAGCAGAGCAATTACGGAAATAGATATCATTACCGGAATAAAATAGATTACTCTTAGCGTAGGAGCGACTTTCCGAAATAGTTTATCTTCTAAAATACTTGCTAAAATTAATGCAAAGAAAATTTGGAAAATCACTGATATAATCGCATACTTAAAGTTATTCATGATAGAAACCATAACTATGTCATCTTGAAAGAGCTTTTTTATTTGTGCTAGCCCAACGAATTCCTTCGAATTGGAAAATACATTAAAATCAAAAAAGCTGTTATAAAAATTTTGTACTAATGGTATATAAATGAAAACAGCTAAAAAGAAAACAGAAGGTAGTAAAAATAAAATAGGTGTTAAAGGAAATTTTTTCTTCATAAATTAAACCTACTTTCCTTTTCAAAATAAGTGGAAAGCCCCGACATTCAGATGTCAGGGCAAGCTATTTAATTGTTGTTTCCTTTTAATTTGCAACTTGACTTTGAACTTCTTCTATTATTTGCTCTGGTGTTGTTTGACCAATCGCTAAATCTTGTCCTCCGCGCATAAAGATATCAGCGGTGGTAATATCGACAGCATTATCAAACCAAGGGGCTGTTTCGGAGGAATCTAAAACAATTTGGTATGCCTCGTAGCTCGTTGGGTTTGCATTTTCTTCCGTTACCCCGCCTTCAATCGCATTTAACTGTCCGTCTACTTCTGTAAATTCAGCAGCTGTTTCTTCAGAAGTTAAGAATTTTAAAAATTCTTCAGCTTCTTTTGGAGCATTTTCGCTTAACATCCAGCCTTCTGGAGCACCAGTTAAGGAATCAGCACTGCCATTTCCATCGGTTACTTCTGGAAAATTAAAGAACCCAAAATCCACATCTCCTGCATCTTCTACCATTAAAATTTCTGCAAATTGCATGTAAAGGACAGGTACTTCACCGGCGGAAAACATATTACGTGCAGCTTCATGATCGATCGCTGTGGAAACTTCGCCCATATAGGTAGTCAGTTCTTGAAAGATTTCCAACCCTTTAATATAACTTTCATCTGTAAATGCCGCAGTTTCTGGATTATAGTCTTGTGCTAAGATTTCCGGTTCTACTACACGGTGAAAAATAGTTCCCATATAATGTGAGATTGCCCAAGCATCTGTTAAACCTTCCACAAGCGGTGTCTCATAGCCTGCTGCTTGCAGTTCATCAAGAACTTCAATGAATTCATCATAGGTTTCAGGCGCATCGACGCCTACTTCTTCAAAAATTTCCTTATTGTAGAAAAAGGCTTTTCCATCAATGGTAAATGGTATACCATACGTTGTGTCATCAAAGGTGAATCCTTCGTATTGCGATTCAATAATTTTACCGCTCCAATCCGAGTCACTTTCAATCAGGTCAGTTAATGGTTTGATTCTGCCCGAACTAACAAGGTTTTCAGCAAAAGTATCAGACCAGGAAGAAAAGATGTCTGGCAGGTCATCGTTTGAAACAAGAACACGTACTTTCTCTTTGTAGGAATCGTTCAGAACTGAATCAACGTTAATTTTTACGTTTGGATTGGCTTCTTCAAATTCTTTAATTTTTTGATCATAGAAAGATTTTCTTGGTTCATTTGGCCAACGATGAAAGAAGTCAATAACTACTTCATCCCCACTTGATTCCGCCTCATTGGAAGAGTTAGAACCACAAGCAGCCAGGATGCCAGTGAGTAGCAATACGACTATTAGACAACCAATTCTTTTTTTCATTCTCTCGCCCCATTTTTATACTAGATTTTTAATAGATAGTGTTTAGAGAAAAGATAAAAATAATATATTTTTATCTTTTCTCAAACATTTTATTCTTAATAATCCATTTTCCACATATAACGTCTCACAGATAGAGGGTGACCGGTGTGTTCAGCTAATCCGTCTGCATAAAGGCGTAGAACAGAGCCTGATAAAGCGCTTCCAAAATACTCTTTTAAGTCCGGATCAATACCATCGTAATCTAACTCACGAATATCAACAACTTCTACTTTATCACTGAACTTCTCAGCAAAATCTAATGCCCTTAAATCAAGTGGAGTACTTGGCCCTTCACCAACAACCAGCAAGAAAGGAACATCATAGTCTGTTACTTCAAATGGACCATGGAAGAATTCTCCAGCATGTATTGCATTTGAATTAATCCAAAGCATTTCCATTAGTAGACAACTAGTGAATGAATATGCCTGATGATAGTAAACCCCGCTCGCCATTGTATAAATTAATTTCTCACGTTTATTCTTTCTTCCAAATTGATCAGCAGCTTTTTTGAATTTTTCCTGATTTTTTTCAATTAAAGAGCCAAGGTTTTCAAGCTGCTTTTCTGCCCGCTTATATTTTTCATTATCTGTAATTAATTTAAGTATTCTGAAAAGTAAAGTGTAAAAAATACCAAGTTCGCCATCAATCGCATCTGAGCCATCTTTATAATTGTAATGAAGGATGTACTCTGCATTCTGGCAAAGTGGGGATTCTACTTCCATAGAAATCGCAATGGTTAATGCACCTTTCTTACGGGCGAATGATGAAGCTTCAACAGTTTCGGGAGTTTCCCCGGAATGTGAACGTAAGATAACTAAGCTATTTTCACCCAATGCACTTGGTGAACGATGAATGAATTCGTTTGATGTATAGACAAATGCCGGTACAGCAGTATCTTTGGAAATAAAGTATTCACCAGTTGATAATGATGCCATCGATCCGCCACATGCTACAAAGAATATATTGTCGATTTGTCGTTCTTCAATTGCTTTAATTGCTTTTTGAATCTGTTCCACATGTTCTTTTTTCATAAATAAAATTCCTCCTCTTTTTTTACACACCTATAATGTAACCGTTTACCAAAAACCGTAAATTACACCTCCTTAATTTTATGATGTAATATAACATCATGTTATTTGTATATTACATCATATGACGTTATATGTAAATAGATAAATTTAAATTTTCTTAAAAAATTATTTTATTAATCTTGCTTAAAGTTCATAAAGCTTTTGAACTTCAAGCCCTCTGAAATATAAAAAAGAAGTATCTCTGCAAGTTTTATATAATATAAATTAAGCATTTACAATTGTGAAAATTCATGCTACCATCTGTATATGTTGTATACAAGATGTGTAAGGAGGGATAATATGAGTTTTCCAATTCATCGATTACCTTCTTCTTCTAAAGGAGAGGAGGTTGCAAATTTCATTCGATTTGAAATTATTTCAGGAAAGTTTCAAACGGGAGATAAAATCTCAGAGAATTTTATTGCTTCTACTTATAATACAAGCAGATCTCCAGCGCGGGAAGCTTTGCGTATTTTGCAATATGAGGGCCTCGTTAGTTTAGAGCGGATGGGTGCAGTAGTTCATGGGATGACAAGAGAAGACCTGCAGGAAATCAATGATTTACGTTTGTTATTAGAGGGATTTTGTATGAAAAAATGCGCAAAAGAAGGAGATGAATCTCTATTTGCGCTCCTTAATTTTTTACTAGAACAAATGAAGATCTCAGCAAAAAAAAATGATTTAGTTGAATATTCGCTTCACGATATTGCTTTTCATGAAGCAATTATTGAAGCCAGCAAACATAAACGTTTTATGAATGTGTGGAAGGGCATTAAGAATATTGTCGTTACAACATTATTAATTGCCACAGAAAAAAGGATGGAAATGGCAGAAGAAGAAGCGGAATTTTTGGTAAAAAAATATGAAGACGTTAAACATGAAGATATTGTAGAAACGATGCAAAAAAAAGATATGGAGGGGATTGATCGAACTCTTCGTATTCATTTTGAGGATACCAGAAAAACAGTACTGGACATTCTATTTAAGTAGAAATGCTTGGAAGAGGTGGATTGAAATAATGAAAGCAATTACTTATGCAGGTAAAGAGCAACTATTATTAGAAGAATTAAGTGTTCCTCAAATTACTACTGATGAGGCATTAGTTAAAGTGAAGTATGGTGGTATCTGTGGAACAGACATGATGATTTATGCTGGAGTTCATCCGCGGGCAAAGACTTCATTAGTTATGGGACATGAATTTTCAGGTGAGATTACAAAAATTAGCAGCGGCACATCATTTAAAATAGGGGATAAAGTTGCTATTAATCCAATCCGATACTGTAATGAATGTGAACCATGCAGATTAGGAAATTATCATATTTGTGAGAACTTAAAATATATTGGTATCGATTTACAAGGTGGTTTTGCAGAATATGCAAAAATTCCAATAGAGAATTTACATATCCTCTCCGATAAAGTAAAAGAGGATGAAGCAGCTTTAATAGAACCTTTAGCTGTTGCTATACACACAGTAAGAAGATCCCAATTTAAAGTTGGAGATAATGTTACCATTTTAGGCGCTGGACCAATCGGAATTCTAATTGGCATTATTGCTAAAATATCTGGCGCGGCTGAAGTAATCATTTCTGATGTCAGTAAGTATCGTCTAGAGGTAGCTGAAACATATGGGCTTATCACTGTCAATTCAATGGAAATGGATTTAATTGAAAAGGTAAAAATGACAACAAAGGGAGTAGGATCAGACGTTGTTTTTGAAGTTGCGGGAAACCAAATAACTGCAAATCAAATGATCTCAGCCATTAAGACACAGGGTGAAATTATGGTTGTAAGTGTCTATAAAAAAGCACCGATTATTGATTTAGCAAACATGCATTTTAGAGAACTTTCTCTATCCACTACGAGATGCTTTTCCCCTAAAGATTTTGAAGCTGCAATTAAATTTATGGAGGAAGGAAGAATTGATATTTCCAGGCTGATTAGTCACCGCTTACCAATCGAATCATTTAAAGAAGGGTTCGAATTGGTGAAAGAGTCAAAAAATTCATTAAAATTGCTATTTGAGCTATAAGGAGGAATGAAAAATGGCTATCCAAATTAATTTAGAAAATAAAGTAGCGGTAGTTACTGGAGCAACAAGGGGAATTGGAAAAGCGATAGCAATTGGATTAGCAGAAGCTGGAGCTGATATTGCACTGATTCAACGCTCAACAGACATAACTGTACAAGAAGAAATTAAGGGATTAGGAAGAAATTGTGAAATAATAGAATGCGATTTAAGTGATTTAAAGAGAGTCAGAGAAGTAATTCCAGAAGTCAAGAAAAAAATGGAATCTGTTGATATATTAATAAATTGTGCAGGTATTCAACGAAGATACCCGGCAGTAGATTTTCCTGAGCACGAGTGGGATGCTGTGATTGATGTGAATTTAAAATCTGTATGGATTCTTTGTCAAGAAGCAGGCAAAATAATGACCACTCAGCAACGCGGAAAGATTATAAATGTAGCTTCTTTAGTTTCCTTTCAGGGAGGTATTCTTGTTCCTGCGTATACTGCAGCAAAAGGAGCAGTTGGTCAACTGACAAAAGAATTAGCTAATGAATGGTCTTCCTTGGGAGTGAATGTTAATGCCCTTGTACCAGGCTATTTTGCTACTGAAATGAATACAGCACTTATAAATGATCCAGAACGCAGCAAACAAATTCTAGATAGAATACCTGCCGGGAGATGGGGGGACCCAAATGATATGAAAGGGGCAGCCGTATTTTTAGCATCATCTTTAGCTGATTATATTCATGGACATTTATTAGCAGTGGACGGTGGATGGTTAGCGAGATAGAAAAATTAATTAGGGAGAATGAATAATGAAGAAACTTGAGATTAAAGATGTAAAGGTATTTATTACTGCACCAAATAATATTAATTTAGTTGTTGTAAAAATAATCACAAATAAAGAGGGATTATATGGTTTAGGCTGCGCCACATTTTCACAACGGGCCTTTACTGTAAAAAGTGCCTTAGAAGATTATTTAAAACCATTTTTAATAGGGAAAAATCCTGAAAATATTGAAGATATCTGGCAGTCAACCAATGTAAGCGGTTACTGGAGGAATGGTCCAGTAGTTAATAATGCTATATCTGGAATTGATATGGCTTTATGGGATATTAAAGGGAAGGTAGCTGATTTACCAGTTTACTCTTTGGTTGGGGGAAAGTCGAGAGATGGGATTGCTTTATATCCTCATGTTGATGGAGGAACTGTAGAAGAAGTCGAAGCTAATGTTAGAGAAGCACTGAAAGAAGGTTATCAGCATGTACGCTGTCAGATGGGGATGTACGGCGGTGCTGGCACAAATGATACAGGATTAATATCTAAGAAAATGAAAAAAGCAGAACATTTTAAGTTGAAAAAGTCTCCTGAAAACAGAAGAAGTGGAGAGTATTTCGATCCTGAATTTTATGCGAAAAATGTAGAAGAATTATTTAAACATCTACGTAATAGTTTAGGGAATAATTTTGAAATCATTCATGACATTCATGAAAGAATACCACCTATTGAAGCAATACGTTTGGCTAAAAAATTAGAAAAATATGATTTGTTTTATCTTGAAGATCCTTTTTCGCCGGAAAATGCAGATTGGCTGAAGGTTTTACGAGAACAGGTTTCTACCCCTATCGCTATGGGTGAATTATTTACACACCCGAATGATTGGAAGGAGTTAATTATTAATAAACGCATTGATTTTATTCGAGCTCATGTAAGTGCAATTGGCGGATTGACTCCAGCAAGAAAACTGGCTAGTTTTGGAGAAATGTTTGGAGTACGTACGGCATGGCATGGGCCTGGCGATCTTTCACCGGTAGGGGTAATGGCTAACTTCCATTTGGATTATGCAGTTAATAATTTTGGTATTCAGGAATGGACACCGACCAATGAAGCTCTTGATAATGTATTCCCGAATGATTTGGAAATAAAGAAAGGATATGCATATTTAAATGATCAACCAGGTCTCGGAGTAGAGTTTAATGAAGAAATAGCTAAAGAATATCCGCCGATTAATTCATTACCTGAATGGACATTGGCGAGAACGCCTGATGGAACTTCTGTTAAACCGTAAATTAGAGGAGTGGAACGATGACAAAGAATTTATTAATGATCAGCATGTTAAGTATGATACTTTTACTAATTGCTTGCGGTTCTGATAATGATGCAGATGCTGGCGATTATACTTTGAGATTAGGAATAACTCAAAATGATCAGAATGCAGAATTTAAAGGAGTGGAAACATTCAAAGAGGGAGTTGAAAAGAGAACTGAAGGAGAGGTTACTGTTGAATTGTATCATAGTGATCAGTTAGCAAATGTACCGGATTTAGTTGAACAGGCCTCCATGGGGAATAGTGTGGGTACGATTTCAGATGCTGCAATGCTTGGAGATCTAAAAAAAGAATTTTATATCTTACAGTCACCGTATATGTTTGATAGTTATGATCAAATAGGTAAAGTTACAGAATCTGAATTATATCAAGGATGGGTAGAAGACTTTGCCGACCAGGGAATTCGTATCCTTTCTTTTAATTATTATTTGGGAGAAAGAAATTTAGCTACTACAAGTGAGGTTACATCTGCTGCTGATCTAAGAAGTAATGTTATCCGGACCAGTGGAGCACAAATTGTTGATGAGACTATTTCTTCAATGGGAGCCTCTCCAAGTGGAATGCCATGGACAGAAGCTTATCCTGGATTAGAACAAGGGGTTATTAATGGGGTAGAAGCTCATAACCTGGCGATTTATGAATCTAGTATGTATGAAGTAATCAATCATATTGCAAAAACGAATCATTATCAACTCGTATCAGCACTGATTGTAAGTGAAGATTGGTATGATAATTTACCTGAAGAATATCAGGAAATTGTTATAGAAGAAGCTGAAAAATCCGGAGAAGCAGCTGCTGAATTAGCCTTAGAGCAATCAAGAGAGTATGAAGAGCTCATGGGCGAATATGGAGTTGAGTTTCATGAAGTAGACAGAGAAGAATTTAGAGAGTTAACAGAACAAGTATATGAAAAGCTTGATATGACTGAGATTAGGGAGGAAGTGCTAGAGGTGTTGAACCAATGATTGTAGAAAAGATAAGAGTTGGTTGGATTAAAATAGAAGAGAGCTTAACAACATGGTTATTATTACTGCTAGTTGGTTTGGTATTTATGGAAGTTGTTGTTCGTGCATTTGGCAGTCCAACAACCTGGTCAGTGGGATTAGCTCAGTTAGTCTTTATTTGGGTTATATTTTTGGGAGCTAATCAAGCTCTTAGAAACCATGCTCATGTAGGTGTTGATGCAATTAATTACTTTTTAAAGCCTAAATTGAGATTAATCACAGAAATGATAATGAATGTTTTGATGATACTGTTTTTATTTTTTCTTATTTACTATGGCAGTGATATGGTTATATCATCAACAGGTCGCCTTATCACAGGAACATCAATACCTTATTGGACAGTAACTTTAGCCATTCCTATAGGTAGTGTTCTGATGTTGTTGACTACATTGGGACAAATTTGGGGGAAATGGAGAAGGATGCAGGGCAAAGTTGAATAAAGGTAAAGAGCGAAGGAGATAAAGATATGACTATCATGTTAATTATATTTTTTGTTTTACTTTTTTTGAATATGCCAGTTGCATTTGCAATCGGAATTTCAGGTGTTGCTTATTTCTTTTTAGCAGATATCCCTAATTCGCTGGCTATTCAACAGTTTGCTACGGGTACACAGTCATTCCCATTACTGGCAGTTCCATTCTTTGTATTAGCCGGTCATATTTTAAATGCTTCTGGAATAACAAGCAGATTAATAAAATTTGCAAATGATTTAACCGGTCATATGATTGGTGGACTAGCACAAGCTTCTGTTTTGTTGAGTGCAATGATGGGTGGAATATCCGGATCTGCTACTGCGGATGCAGCAATGCAAAGTAGAATCATGACTAATGATATGTTGAGAAGAGGTTATTCAAAAGGCTTTTCAACAGGATTAATTTCTGTGAGTTCAATTATAACGGCTACATTTCCTCCAAGTATTGGTTTAATCCTATATGGATTTATTGGAGGAGTTTCGATTAATAAACTTTTTATTGCGGGTATTATACCTGGAATAATTTTGACACTGGTATTAATGATAAGTGTATATTTTGTTGCCAAAAAGAATAATTATGATCAGGATAATGAATTTAATCCGCCCACATTAAAAGAAGTTGTAATTAGTTTTAAGGATTGTATATGGGCAATTTTATTTCCGATATTATTAATTATCGGGATTCGATTCGGTTTATTTTCTGCTTCAGAAGGTGGAGCAGTGGCGGTTGTTTATGCAATGACTGTAGGATTTTTATTTCATAAGGAACTGACTTGGAAAAAACTAAAAATATGTTTAAAAGATGCAGTAACAGATAACAGTATGATTATGTTAATTATAGCATCTGCTTCCATTTTTAGTTATGTTATAGCTTTTGAAAATTTCCCAAGGACAATGTCTCAATTCGTTACTGGTATTACTGAGAATCCACAGTTGTTATTTTTATTAATTTTATTATTTGTATTTATCGCTGGTCTGTTTATGGAGGCTACTGCAAATAATTTAATGTTAACTCCTATATTTCTTCCAATTGCAGAAATGGCAGGAATTGATCCCGTTCATTTCGGTGTAATCTTGGTTGTTCTTATCACATTTGGAGGTATGACACCACCTCTGGGAGTCACTATGTTTGCTGTATTATCAATAACTAAAACTGGAGTAGTTGAGTACACAAAAGGTGCTTTACCTTTTATATTAACAGTTTTGACAGTTATCATTTTATTAGCGATGTTCCCAAGTGTAGTATTATTTTTACCGAATTTGTTATTGGGTCCATAGATAATAAATATAAATATTTTAGTAGGCTTAAGTTGTATACAACGTATGTATATAAAGAAAGAATTTAAAAATTAAGTATCCCATGCAGCGATCATAAATTATTCGCTGCATGGAGGTATAGTAACAAAAAGAAGCTGAAGATAATTGTATTGAATATTTAAGTAGTATAAGATTTTTGTTTATCTAAAATAAAATCCATATATAGGAATGGCTTTAACAAATCTAGTAAAGTTATATGGATACTGTTGAAATGATAAAAAAAATACAAATTCTATAAACACGTAATGAATTAAATAATAGGGGTGTTTTAAAATGAAAAAATTGTATTGTTTTTTGTTGTTAACTGTTAGTCTAAGTATTTTAGCTGCTTGTGGTTCGAAATCAACGGAGGGTAGTAATGCAGAGTATACGTTACGTCTGGGAGTCACGCAAAATGAACAGAATGCTGAGTACCAGGCAATATTTCAATTTAAAGAAGCTGTGGAAGAAAGGACAGAAGGAGCAATTGAAGTAGAAACCTATCATAGTGATCAATTAGCGAATATTCCGGATTTAATTGAACAAGCTTCTATAGGAGCTGATGTGGGAACAGTTTCGGATGCAGCTCAATTAAGTGATTTGAAAAAAGAATTTTCTATTATACAGTCTCCTTTTATGTTCGAAGATACTAGTGATATTGAACGTTTTGTGGAGTCTGACTTATATCAGGAATGGGTAGAAGAATTTACTGAGCAGGGAATTAGAATTCTTTCATTTAATTTTCAATTAGGAGAAAGAAACTTAGCAACAACGCATCCAGTTACAAACGCTGCTGATTTTAAAGGCTCTGTAATAAGAACAAGTGGGGCAGAAATTGTAAACGCTACCATATCAGCTATGGGAGGATCACCTACTGGTATGCCGTGGACGGAAGCTTATCCTGGTTTAGAACAGGGAGTGATTGATGGAGTAGAGGCTCACAATACAGCTATCTATGAGTCAAGTATGTATGAAGTAATCAATCATATTGCAAAAACAAATCATTACCAGTTAGTTTCAGCACTAATTGTCAGTGAGAAGTGGTTCGATAGTTTACCGGAAGAGTATCAAGAGATTGTGTTGGAAGAAGCCAAAGCTGCGGGAGAGAGGGCTTCTGAAATGAGTTTGGAATCTTCTATAGAGTATGAAGAGTTAATGAAAGAAGCGGGTGTTGAGTTTCATGAGGTAGACCGTGAGGAGTTTAAAGAACTGGCCGACAGTGTATATGAAACAATGGGATTACAAGAAATAAGAGATGAGGTAAATGCAGTATTAGGAAAATAAGCTGAACCAAAAATTGACAGGAGGAATTCACTTGAAGATATTAGCAACGGCTGAATTACCGCAAGAAAACCGACTGAAGTTAAAAAACTTGTTCCCAGAGGATGAATTCATCTTTTGTAGCAATATGGAAGAGGCGGAAGCTTACCTTTCAAATGTTGAGATTTTAATAACCTATGGTAATGATTTAACAGAACCTCTAATTCAAAAAGCATCTAAATTAAAGTGGATAATGGTTATTGCCGCTGGTGTTGACCAGCTTCCATTTGAAGAGATAAATAAAAGGGGTATCCTGGTTACAAGTGCTAAAGGCATCCATAAAGCGCCAATGTCTGAATATGTATTCTTTGTATTAATGTTGGTTTATAGAAAAGGAAAAGTATTAATAGAAAATGAGAAAAATAAAATTTGGACAAGAGATATTCATATGGAAGAGATAACGAACAAAACAATGTTGATTGCTGGAACTGGAGTCTTAGGAAGAGAAATTGCAAAAATAGCAAAAGCTTTTCAAATGAAAACTATTGGAGTTTCAAGAAGCGGGAGACAAATAGAGTATTTTGATAAGAACATTGCTTTTAAAGAGATGAATAAGTATTTGAATGAAGCAGATTTTATAGTTTCTATACTTCCAAGTACTCCAGAGACTAAAGGCTTCTTTCAGTATAAACATTTTGAATTAATGCCTGAACATGCAGTATTTGTAAATATAGGAAGAGGAGATGCAGTCAGCGGGGAAGATGTACTAAAAGCTGTGTGTGAAAAGGAAATATCCCATGCAGTATTAGATGTATTTGAACAAGAACCTCTTCCAAAGAATCATCCATTTTGGGAGGAAGAAAATATTACCGTAACTACTCATTTATCAGGGGTTTCTCCGCATTATTTCGACAGAGCATTAGAGATATTTTCTGAGAACTTTAAGAAATATAAAAGTAATAGTAAAGATATGATTAATATTGTTGATGTAATACAAGGTTACTAGTATTGCGGATATCCAATAAATTAAAATCTTTTTTTCAATACAACAAGCATTAACTAAGATAAATTCCTATTGTCAACGAATTATGATGATAGGAATTTTTTAGTTTTTATAAACCTTGCAAATTAATTTACCGAATACTTAATGCTATAATTTATATAGAGAATTATTATACATCAATTTAAATTGCTAGTTTTAAGAAACAGGAGGAAATAGAAATGACACAAGCATGGCATCAGTATAAAATGCGCGTACAATACAAGGACACCGATCAAATGGGAGTAGTTCATCACGGAAATTATATTACCTGGTTTGAGGTTGGGCGAACAGAGTGGATGAGACACTTTGAAATGTCCTATCACGCTCTTGAAGAACAGGGCCTGCTTTTACCGGTATTGGATGCAAGTGCTGTTTATAAAAGTTCTGCAAGATTTGATGATTTGGTTGTATTGTTTACACGTATTGAGCAGTATTCACCAATTCGTCTTGCTTTTGAATATGAGGCCAGAAGAATTACGGAAGAGGATTGGAAAGCAAATGGGATGCGGAGCGCTACAGCAGATGAGCCTTACGGTGAGTTGCTGACAACAGGAAAAACAACGCATATGTGGGTGAATGAAGCATGGAAGCCTGTAAAGCTTCGCAAGAATCATCCAGAGATTTACGAACAAATTAAAAGAATTGCTGAGTAGAAAAAACCGCAGAGATGAGTGAAGGGAGATGGTAAAGATGATATATGACGTTATTATTATTGGTGCCGGATCCATGGGGATGTCAGCCGGCTGTTATTTAACGGAATCCGGTCAGACGGTGGCATTGATTGATTCTTATGAACCTCCTCATAATGAAGGTTCGCATCATGGAGGAACAAGACTGATTCGGCATGCCTATGGAGAAGGCGGTAATTATGTTCCTTTGGCTTTATATTCACAAAAACTATGGGAAGAGTTGGAAGAAAAAACGGAAGAAAGGATATTTTCAAAGACAGGCATTCTTAACTTTGGCTCAAAAGGAAATGAATTTTTAGAAACAGTACGAAAATCAGCAGAGGAATATAATCTTTCTTTAGAAGTGATGACAGCAGAAGAAATTAATAGACGCTGGCAGGGGTTCCAATTAAAGGATGGAATGATTGGTTATTTTGAGAAAAATTCTGGTGTACTGTTCAGTGAAAATATTGTTCGGGCTTATCGGGTATTGGCAGAAAAAAATGGTGCAGATTTATATACAAACAGTTATGTACAAGGTGTCGAAATGACAGCTGATCAAGTTACAGTGAAATTAACAAATAGTGAAGTCAAAGGGAAGAAGCTGCTTATCTCCGCCGGTAAGGGTACTAATCAAGTAACGCGTATGCTCGGTATTAATTTGCCTCTTACTCCAGTTCGTAAGACGTTTTCCTGGTTCAAGGCAGAGGAATCAAATTATAAAGAAGGATTGTTTCCCGGCTGGGGATATATTGATGAGGAAAGTACATATTATGGTTTTCCAAGTATTGATGGAGCTGGTATAAAAATCGGCAGGCATGACGGGGGTCATCTCTTAAAGAATCATGAAGAACTGGAGCCATTTAGCACATTTCCAGAAGATGAACAAGAAACACTTTCTTTTGCACATAAGTATTTTTCTGAGGATATCGAGCTGAAGGAGGGAAGAGTGTGTACGTATACACTTACTCCAGATGAAGATTTTATTATTGATTATTTACCAGGATATGATAATGTTCTTGTTGCTTGCGGGTTCTCCGGTCATGGTTTTAAATTCAGCAGCGGTATTGGGGAAAGCTTAGCAAAAATGCTGATGGATAAAGAGCCTGCTGTAAGTTTAGAGAGCTTTCGTTTAAATCGATTTGATTATCAATAATAGCATAGTAGAAAAGGTATAGCCTCATAGATTGTGTGTATACCTTTTCTGTGTGTTTATATATGTTCATAGAATTAATCCCTTTTTATTATTTGTTAAATAGATAGGATTGAGACGGGAATAATAGAATTTAAAGGAGAAGAAAGATGCTAGAGCTCGAATTACTGGATTGGCTGATAATCGGTTTATGTGCTTTACTGATTGGTTTCTCAAAATCCGGGCTGCCAAACATGATTATTTTAGTAGTTACGTTAATTATGTTTGTTCTTCCGGCAAGAGAATCAGTCGGGTTTTTACTGCCGATGCTTTTGATTGGTGATTTATTTGCAGTTACATACTACAGAAGAAATGTTGTATGGAAATATTTAATAAGTCTCATTCCATGGGTGCTAATAGGAATTATCAGCGGCTTTTTCGTTTTGCAAAATATTGGAGATGGATGGTTGAAGCCGATGATTGGTGTGATTGTATTAGTGATGATTGCACTAAATTTAATTCGGCAAAAGCTTGGAGCCCGTTTTAACGAGATACTGCCAAATTCGTTTCTATTTATTGTTTTTATTGGGGTGCTTGGCGGTTTTACGACGATGGTCGGAAATGCTGCTGGTGCAATTATGACCATTTATTTGTTAGTAAAAGGGCTGCCGAAGAAAGAGCTGATTGGAACAGGAGCCTGGTTCTTTTTAACAGTGAATTTGATTAAGTTTCCTTTTTATGTTCACTTGGAAATTATTACACTGAATACACTTTCTGTTAATATGATGCTGATACCAATTATATTAATTGGAGCGTTTACAGGAGCAAGAGTACTGAAATATATTCCACAGCGCGTATTTACTATTTTAATTTTGGTTCTCGCCACTCTTGGTGGGTTGAATCTTATTTTTAATTAAAAAAATTTTAACAGCTGTTTTCAAGCATTTTTAACATAAATAGACTGTTGGATAATATTATATAAATGTAAAAATATTTCAATTTAATATAGACATAATTATCAGAGTTTTGGTATGATATAGAACATCTCTTATTTTTAAAAGGATAGAAATTAAAAGCGAATTCTATTGATTTCGTCCTTCTGTAATATTAGATTGTTTTGATTTTTCTGACAACAGAGCTGTCAGAAAAATTACTTTAGGAGGATTTGGAAGTGAAGGTTTTAGAAAGAATCAGTAGTATTGCAGGAAATACATTTGCTGCTTGGGTAATTCTATTTGCGGTTGTCAGTTTCCTGTTTCCAGGCGGGTTTACCTGGATTGCACCACATGTAAGTATTTTATTAGGAATTATTATGTTTGGAATGGGGTTAACGCTTACGCCCAAAGATTTTAAGGAAGTATTAAAAGCTCCCAAAAGTGTATTTATCACTGTGCTTGCGCAATATATTATTATGCCGCTGTTGGCATATGGATTATCTATTGCTTTTCAATTGCCCCCGGAGGTCGCAGTAGGTGTGATTCTGGTAGGGTGTGCACCAGGCGGAACTGCATCTAATGTAATTACTTACTTAGCAAAAGGGAATACAGCTTTGTCTGTATCAGCAACAACCGTTTCTACGTTACTTGCGCCAGTTTTAACGCCTGCTTTAACACTTTTATTAGCGAATCAATGGATGCCGGTTTCTTTTAAGGAAATGTTTATTCAGATATTGCAGGTTGTACTTCTTCCAATTATTTTAGGTTTTGTCATCCGCTTATTATTCAGCAAACAGGTAGAAAAAAGTATTTCTGTACTTCCGCTTGTTTCCGTTATTGGTATTGTTGCAGTTGCCGCAGCAGTAGTATCCGTAAATAAGGATGCAGTTGCAACATCAGGGTTACTCATTTTTGGTGTTGTTGTGCTGCATAATATACTAGGCTTGTTACTTGGGTTTGTTACAGCAAGACTCTTTAAACTAAACTTTTCAGATCAAAAGGCGGTATCCATCGAGGTTGGTATGCAGAACTCTGGACTGGCCTCTACATTGGCTTTGACATTCTTTTCAGCTACACCAATTGCTGCCGTACCAAGTGTTATCTTCAGCATATGGCATAATATTTCAGGGCCAATCCTTGCAACGTACTGGTCAAAATATGGCGAGAAAAAGAATAATACTTAACAAGAAAGTCTCTGGAGATAGAAAAAGCTATCTGCCAGAGACTTTTTTAATGTATTGATTGATTTAATTCATCTATTTCCTGGTTGGATAAACTTTTCCCATAAAGCGTTACATTCCCATCTGATATAGCTTTTACAGGGATTTGTCCATCTATTAATGCGCTGCCAGGAATAATAGAGGGGATTGGATCCGTTATTTGCTTACCCTCTATATCATAAAAAAGAAAACCTTCCTTTTCATCAATTATAAAAGAATTGACCTTGATATTTGGAGAGATAATCAATGTTAATTTATCTGTATCACTCCAGATTAACTTCACTAACATTTTCTTCTTACGTTTCTTTTCAACAAATACTTTCCATTCCAGAATAGAGATATTATCCTGCATATTGATACAACGCCCCCTGTAATCTTGATTTATCTGTAATTGAAATCCATAGAAACAGTTTAACAGATTTCATTTATTTTTACTTTAAAACCTAACTTTTGCCATAACTATGTGAAAAGGAAAGAATTTTTGAAGATTTCCGAGTTTAAAGACAGTAAGTGATGGGTAAAGACTTAAAATCACAGAATTCCCCTATATTTTCAGAAATATGGGTTAAAAGTGAATTTTTAATAAAAATGGAATTTTGTTATACTTAGAGTTATCCACAGAATTAAAATCAAATAACAGGGGGTAATTTTTGATGTTTAGAAAAAAGAAAAGTTGGATTTTTATGCTGGCACTTATTTCATTATTAGTTTTAGCTGCATGTGGCAGTGGTGATGATTCTGCAGGGGATGACGCAGATTCAGACAATGGTGATTATGATTTAAATGATTCGTACACTGTTGTAAGCGATAACTCTTTCGTACCATTTGAATTTATGGAGGATGGAGAGCTGGTAGGCTTTGATATTGAATTAATTACTGCAATCGCAGAAGAGGCTGGATTTGAAATTGATGGCGAGATTCAAACAACGAATTTTGATGGTATTATTCCAGGTTTGCAGACTGGCCAATTTGAAATTGCGGTTGCTGGAATAAGTATTACGGAAGAAAGAAAAGGTACAGTTGATTTTAGTGATCCTTATTATGAATCAGGGATTACTATAGCTGTACCAGAGGATAATGAGGATATTAATAGTTTGGAAGATTTAGAAGGTAAAACGATTGCAACCAGGTTAGGATCTACCAGTGCACAATTTTTGGAGGAAAATTTAGAGGAGAAGCAAATTGACCCTTATGAACAGCTGGATCAGGTATATATGTCTGTTGAAAATGGTAATGCCGATGCGGCAGTATATGACCTGCCTAATGTAGAGTACTATATTGCCACAACGGGTGATGGGCTAAAAGCAGTTGGTGAAACATATCAGGCAGAAGATTATGGGATTGCAATTGCAAAAGGGAATGAAGATTTAGTAGCTGCGATTAATGATGCTTTAGCTACATTACATGAAAATGGGACATATGATGAGATTTATGATAAGTGGTTTGGTTCTTCAGAGTAATATCAAAGATAACTATCTGGTTATTAAAAGAATGAAAGGTAGCTTTTCTATAGGAGTTAATTGCTTCTTCACACATAATAAAAAATTTAATTTAAAATTGTGATGTGATGACAGTTAAATAAAATTTTTTTAGAAATATTTGCTAACCGAAAATTATTGATACATTTGACTTTGCAGGATGGGATAAGGAGCTGGCAATCCATGCACGGCTCCTTATTTTATTGATTAGAGAGGTGAGAGAATGTTTGATTTTGGTCAGGTAATTGATTTTTTACCGCAGTTAGGTAAAGGTTTATATTATACTTTATTAATTTCAATTGTTGGTTTGTTAATTGGATTTATATTGGGGGCTATATTTGGTCTGGGAAGAATATCTAAAAATAAATTCTTTTTTATTATCGCATCTATTTATGTAGAAGTTATTCGAGGCACACCAGTACTTGTTCAGGCTATTTGGCTTTACTTCGCACTACCAATTATTCTGCAATTCCAAATGGCTTCGATTACTGCGGGGATTGTTGTTATCGCAATAAACTCTGGAGCGTATATTGCGGAGATTGTACGCGGATCTGTTGATTCCATTAATAAGGGCCAGATGGAGGCGGGACGTTCTCTGGGATTGAATAAGCACCAGACTATGCGCTATATTATTTGGCCGCAGGCTTTTAAGCGGATGATACCGCCGCTTGGTAACCAATTTATTATTAGTATTAAGGATACCTCCTTATTGTCCGTTATTTTAGTTCCAGAATTAATGTTCCAGGGCAGATATATTGCATCGAATCATTTTAATGCAGTCGAGATTTATACAACAGTAGCTTTGTTTTACTTAGTAATTAATTTTAGCCTGTCCTTATTACTGCGTTATATAGAAAGAAGGTTGAATTACTAATGATAACTGTACAGGATTTACACAAAAGCTTTGGAGATAATGAAGTTTTAAAGGGAATTAACTGTGAGGTAGAAGAAAAAGAAGTAGTATGTGTTATTGGTCCAAGTGGATCAGGTAAAAGTACTTTTTTACGTTGTTTAAATTTATTAGAGGATATTACAAGCGGAAATGTTATTGTTGATGGCTATAATTTAAAGGATAAGACAACAGATATTAATATGATTCGCACCGAAGTGGGGATGGTATTCCAGCAATTTAATTTATTTCCACATAAAACTGTGATTGAAAATGTAATGCTTGCTCCTCGGAAAGTCCGTAAGATTTCTGTACAAGAGGCAAGGGAGCGTGGAGAAGCGTTGCTGAAAAAGGTAGGTCTCGCAGAGAAGGCGGATCAGTATCCGGCACAATTATCAGGGGGACAGCAGCAGCGTGTAGCAATAGCGCGTGCACTTGCGATGGAACCGAAACTGATGCTTTTCGATGAACCGACTTCAGCACTTGACCCGGAGCTTGTTGGAGAAGTTCTGGAGGTAATGAAACAATTGGCAAAAGAGGGAATGACCATGGTTGTGGTGACACACGAAATGGGATTTGCCAGAGAGGTTGCTGACAGGGTAATGTTTATGGATGAGGGTATTATTATGGAAGAAGATACACCGGAAATTATCTTTACAAATCCAGCTTCGGAACGGACGAAGAACTTTTTAAATAAAGTTTTATAATATAGGGTAAGGCAGGTTTATGGAATAGATAGATTCTATAAGCCTGCTTTTATCATTGGAATATACTTTTTTAAAGATAACGGGAGCCCTCTTTTTATTTGCTGTGAAAAAGCGTATAATTGAATCAGTTTCCATAAGGTTGTCTCATTGTGGGGAGAAGATTATAAATTTTATCATAGAAATATTTCGACATAGTGAAAATTTTAAGTACTAAATATAAGTGTAACTAAGGTAATCCAAGCCTGGAAATGGCCTGAATTACAAAGTTTTCTATAGAAAGAAGGTTCTTGGCTTTGGCTAAATCATTTCGATGGTTATTTTTTTTGCTCGGATTATTGGTTTTTAGCGCTGGAATATCACTGACTATTAATATGCAGCATTTAGGAGTGCATCCATGGGACGTTTTAAATGTTGCTATGTTTGATAAAATTGGATTTACGGTTGGAACATGGAATATTATTATTTCTTTTATACTGATTGGTGTATGCTTAATTTTAGACCGAAGATACATAAAAATAGGTACTTTTTTTAATGCTGTGCTTATAGGATCTTTTGTTGATTTCTATCATTGGACAGGAATCCTTCCGACAGCAACGAATACATGGCTGGATGTTATTTTCATGTTAATTGGTATTTGTATTATGGGTTTTGGCGGGGGAATGTACAATGCCGCCGGTGTCGGTTCTGGGCCACGTGACGGCTTTATGCTTTCTATTGCAGATAAATTAGGAGCACCTATTGGCAGAGTGAGAATTATAACAGAATGCAGCGTACTGGTGTTAGGATTAATTATTGGCGGGCCGGTATTTATCTTTACATTTGTGTTTACCTTCATTCAAAGTCCTATATTTCAGGCTACATATCTAAAACTGGGGGATTTTGTATTAAAGATAGAATATAAACAAAATGAGAATAGAAAGAAAAGGGATGTCTCATAAAAGCTGAGATAAACATAAGCAAATTAAATGCAGTAGACGGTATGAAAATTTAACCTGGATAAGAAAAAGGGCCGATTCTCAGGAGTATGAGTGAACCGGCCCTTTTTCTGCAGGATAAACCAAACTATTGAATAATGCAGCTATACTTTCTTGGTTGCCTTCAAAACCCTGTAGCCATAACCAGACAAAGAAGGCAGTCAGGATAATTAGAAGAAGGATGATGATAACGATATATGATCCCTTCATATGGGATTCACCTCTTTTCATCATTTATCATAATGTTAAGCTTCGTTTGTTATTAATGCAGATGTTACATCATAATGATTTAAATCGATATCAAGTTTTTCATTTAAGGCTAATTTTGCAAGCTGCTGTCCAAGATATGGTCCCATGGTCAGCCCGGATGAACCAAGTCCGTTCGCAAGCAGTACATCTTGATACCCGGGCAGTTCTCCGATAACGGGTAAGAACCCGGGGGTGTATGGTCGGAAACCTACACGAGTCTCTAAAATTGTTGCTTCTGCTAAATCTGGCGCAATCGCAAGTCCCTGATCTAAAATTTCATGTACAGCAGCAGCGGTAACACGGTAATCAAAATCGATTTTGTCTTCATGGGTTGAACCAATCACAAAGCGGTTGTCATCCTGTGAAAGTAAGTATTTGCTTCCAGGCGGCATTACAACGGGCCAATCTGCTGTTTGCAAAGCTGGGATTTCCAGGTGCATAATTTGTGCACGTTGAAAGGAGACATCCAATCTGATTCCCAAAGGCTCAATGGTTTCCTTCATCCAGGCACCACTTGCTAAAATAACCTTTTCAGCATCTATTATTTCACCATTATATTTCACACCTGTTATGGTATTTTCTGATGCGTACAGCTCTGCATTGCCGGATAAAAGAACAGCTCCGTTAGCCTCGGCTGCGTTCTTTAGGGCTTTTAATAATTTTCTTCCATCAACCCGTGCGGCACCGCTGATAAAGACAGCTTGATAATCCTTGTCCAGAATAGGGAAACGGCTGTGTGTTTCTTCAGCGTTAAGCCTGGTAATATCACCAATTTCTGGAGCGTCTTCCCGTCTTTTATGTGCTCTTTCCTCCATACCATCTAACTTTTTAGAATCAGTATGTAAGCTTAATGCTCCAACTTGCCGATAACCGGTATCTTTCTCGCCTAGACTCTCTAAATCAGCTATCAGAGATGGATATATTGCTGCACCATTTTTGGCAATGTGATACCATTTTTTATTACGGCGCTGAGAAATCCATGGACAGATAATTCCAGCAGCAGCATCCGTTGCCTGACCTTTATCATGCCGGTCAATAAGAATGACCTCTGTACCTTGTTTAGAAAGGTAAAAGGCGGTACTGGCACCTAAAATGCCACCGCCAATAATAACATAGGGTTTACTCATTTTTATCCTTTGCAACAACCTGATGCATTGCTTTGATTTTACCAAGATGCTCTGCTTCATGGAAGGAAAGCATAATCAGCAGATCGCCTTGTGTTTCGACACTGCCGAATGGGACTTTAAATTGCACATTTGATTTCCAGAATAACTCATTAAATTCATTAATGCGCTGTTGCTGTACTTCTAACGCTTCTAATAACACTTCTAAGCTTGGCGGTTCCTCCTGCCAATCCTTAGGGCTTGTTCCAGAACTGAACAGCTGGGCATAGCTCGCAGGTATATTTTCTGATTTCTTAGGATAGCGGAATAAGAATTTTTCCATTGTTACAAGCGCATGACCTAAATGCCAGCGGATTGTATTATTAAAATAATCTGCTTGTACATCAATAACAGAATCGTCCAATTCTGAAGCGTAGGCGAGTAAAGCAGTACGCGTTAAGTTAAATTGTTTTCTTGTCATTTCATAAATCCCTCCAATGAGATTAATTATAATCTAATAATGATTACTTTTACAGTATTTTGAGGCAGAATGAAAATATTTCCGGTATTTTTTAAAGAAAAAAGATTAGGGCTGGAGCATTAGAGGTTAAATATGATAATCTATATATATGCGTTCAAAAAGTACGATGAAAAGGATCAAGAAGTTCAAGGCGACGAGCTTTTTTCGAACGGACTATCATAGGATGTGATGACTTCAGTGTTGCCCACACGACGTGGGCGTTCTTAGTAGAAGTTCCTTTTATCGCCATGTCATTTTTATTGGACTTTATGAACATCTTCTATATGGAAAGTTTGTCGAGGGAGGAAATAAAAGATGTCAAAAACACTCATTTTCGGACATAAAAATCCAGATACGGATACAATTTGTTCCGCTTTAGCTTATGCTGATTTAAAAACAAAACTTGGGGCAGAGGTAAGCCCGGCCCGTTTAGGTGAAGTAAATGGAGAAACACAATTTGCTTTAGACCAATTTGATGTAGAGGCGCCCCCGCTTGTTCAAGGACTTGAAGATGGTGCCGAGGTTATTTTAGTAGATCATAATGAATTCCAGCAAAGTGCTGATAACATTGAGAATGCTGTTATCCGTGAAGTCATTGACCATCACCGCGTATCTAATTTTCAAACAAAGGAGCCGCTGTATTTCCGTGCAGAGCCAGTCGGCTGTACAGCAACCATCCTGAACAAGATGTACAAAGAAAATAATGTTGCATTAGACAAAAATATTGCTGGGTTATTATTATCCGCCATTATTTCTGATTCTCTATTATTAAAATCACCAACCTGTACAGAGGAAGATGTGAAAGCAGCACATGAACTAGCTGAAAAAGCGGGTGTGGATTTAAAAGAGTACGGTTTAGAAATGCTGAAAGCCGGCGCAGATATCAGTGATAAAACTGTGAAAGATTTGATTACAATGGATGCCAAGGAATTTGCGATGGGTGATGCAAAGGTGGAAATTGCTCAAGTAAATGCAGTGGATGTCAGCGAAATCTATCAGCTTCATGATGAGCTAGTAAGTGAAATTACAGCAACAGTTAATGAAAAAGGATTAGACTTATTCCTGTTTGTTGCAACAGATATCCTGAATAATGATTCAGAGGTTCTGGCAGTCGGCCCTGCGAAGGATAAAGTAGAAACAGCCTTTCGTGCTGCTTTAGATGGAAATGACCGTGCTTTATTAAAAGGTGTTGTTTCCCGTAAAAAACAAATTGTTACAGCCTTAACAGAGCAGTTTTAAGGAAGATATAATGCTTAAGTAAAACATACAGAGAAACCCTTCTATATCACATGAGTAGAAGGGTTTTTTATACCCTGTAGAAATAGAATAGAAGCATTAATTTTTACAGATAGAAACATCTGCTTGTCTGACTCGTGAGAGAATTTTGCTTGGTTTGTCATCAATAGAATTATTTTTGCGCAATTGAGAAGAAGTTTATTGCATTCCTGTTTGTTAAACTTTAAAAAGGAAGGGGGGTCTCTATCATGGCAAAGGAATCAAGTAACAGAAGGATAGATTCTGCATCAAGGTTGATTATGGCATCACCGCAAACCATATATCAGGCATTCGTAAGTCCGAAAGCATTAATTTCATGGCTGCCGCCAAGTGGAATGTCGGGTCATATTGAAAACTTTGATCCTAAAAAAGGCGGAGAGTACAGGATAATTCTAATGTACGAAATGGATAACTTACATCAGGGCAAAACTACAGAAAACACAGATGTAACACAAGGAAGGTTCCTGGAGTTGGTTCCAAATGAACGAATTGTACAAACCGTAAACTTCGATTCTGAGGATCCGGCATTCTCGGGAGAAATGATACAAAAATGGTTTTTTGAAGCTGTTTCAGAAGGGACAAAGGTTACTATCGTCTGTGAGAATGTGCCTGAAGGGATACGAAAAGAGGATCATGATACAGGGTTAAGGTCTACACTGAAGAACCTTGCTATCTTTACGGAATAAAGAAAGGTAAAAATCCATATTGATTTTTTAGTGTTATTTCATGATGAAGGAGAATAGCAATCCTGTTTGCCTGAGAAGTCTGTGAAGTCCAAATATAGGTTCACTGGTATTGGAGAGCAGTAGTTGTTGGAGGATAATGAAGTTTTAATTCTAAAGCGATAAAAACACGAGTTTTAAATCAATTTAATATAAATAAAAAAGCTGACCAATATTGATCAGCTTTTTTTCTATCTGCTTATTAGCCTTTTACAACGTTAGCAGCTTGTGGTCCACGGTTTCCTTCTTCGATGTCGAAAGTAACTGTTTGACCTTCTTCTAAAGTTTTGAAACCATCGCCTTGGATTGCTGAGAAATGTACGAATACATCGTCTCCACCTTCTACTTCGATGAAACCGAAGCCTTTTTCAGCGTTAAACCATTTTACAGAACCTGTGTTCATTCTTTTACCTCCACGTGCAATTGTTGCACTGTTTATTACTATTTAGTTCAAAGTTGAATCTCAAGACGAAAGATCAATTCTTTTATTGTATCTCATCCTGTGTTTCTAACGAACTTAAATAATTATCTATAGTATATCACACACCTATAATAAAATGCCAACTTTTTTCGAAAAAAAGTTGCTAAAAGATTATTTTAATGTGTTTTTGGAACTATTTCGCTATTTGTTATTGATCTTAAAAAACCGTAGAAACAGGTTTCTACTGCTGATTTAAAATTATAAAAGAAATTGGGTATCTGTCTTATTCGACCTGTACGTTTATAACATACATTGAAAGAGAGAAGAAAAAGGAGGCAGAGCGTATGCAAGGTAGAGGACAATTTAATCAGCAGCGTCCTAATGAAAAGACCATTGTTCATCCGACAAAGCATCAATATGTTCATACGTCATCAGAAGCCGTTGTTAATCATATTCATCCCATGCACACAACCTATGTGAATCATCATTCTATAAAAAATCAATATCGCCAGCCGTATGGGAAAGAAGTATTTATGGGCAGGCAGCATTCAGGACCGCGACCGCCATTCCTCTCTCCGCCAATGGGGTTACCGGGACAAATACCCCCTGGACTCAATGGAGAAATGGGAAGGCATCCGGGTGCTCCTCCATGGAGAAGACCGGGAATGTGGTAACAATAAGGCAGCAAAGGACTGCCTTATTGTGATGGGGTGGACGGGCTTTCAAAACAAGTATTCCTGCGTTAGAATGGTATGTAGCATATAATACTAATAAATGAATAAAGAATTAAAACCATATAAGAGCTATAATGTTTTATCAGGAAAGGATAGTAAAGTGAAAATATTACATGTAACAGGCTATAAACCAACAGAATTGGGTATCTTCAAAGAAAATGATCCAAGGATTGTTTTTATTAAGGCGGCTTTGGAAAAAAGACTGCGTACATTTATAGAAGAAGGATTAGAATGGGTTATTATTTCTGGACAAATGGGTATTGAGCAATGGACAGCGGATGTAATTATGGATTTAAAAGAGGAGTATGATGTGCAAATAGGTGTTTTCCCTCCATTTGAAAACCAGGATCAGCGTTGGCCTGATCCTATCAAGGAAAAATACGAAGAGTTAATGATGACTGCCGATTTTTTTAAGCCTCTCTATAAAGGGGAGTATCAGGGAGCTTATCAATTTCGGGCGAAGGATCTGTGGCTGATTGATAAAAGCGATGCCGCCTTGCTTCTTGTCGATGATGAATATCCTGGCAGCGTCAAATTTTTTTATGATGCTACCAAGCGGACATCTAAAGAGTACCCCATTTTTACGATTACTCCTCAGGATTTAGATGATATTGTGCAGGAGCTGCAAATGCAGGACCCGAATTATTGGAATTAGCCGGAGAATTCTTGAATGGTACGACCCTTATACAACATAGGATGGTATGAGGGGAGGGACGTTTGCAATGTATTATACTTATGGACCGCCTAATTATGGGCATAGAATGCCGGAGCGCCAGAATAATCAGCAGCAAGGTACGATTACAGTGACTGGTGTCGGTACCGTTATTGTTTCACCAAGTATTGCTCGTATTCAATTAGCTGTTTCAACAACCAATATTTCTTTGCAGGAAGCGCAGGAAGAAAATGCAAGACGAATGAACCAGGTTCTGGAGGTTTTGCAGCAAATCGGTATTCCAAGAGAGCGAATCCAGACAACCAGCTTTTCCGCAAGACCTGTTTATAGTTATCAAGATGGTAATCAGACATTGCAGGGGTATGAGGTACGGAATGAAATAACGGTTGTTACAGAAGATATGGACCGGATAGGAGAAATTATTGATCGTGTTACTGAGAATGGAGTGAATGAGGTTGTTTCGATTGAATTTTCCGTAGACAATCCGGAAAACTTTTATATGGAAGCATTAAGCTTTGCACTTTCAGATGCAAAAAAGAAGGCGGAAAGCTTAGCAGAACAGTTGGGTGCAAATTTAAGCCCAGTTCCATTAAAGATAAACGAACAGACCTCATCACCTGGTGTCGGACCGGCACAGGTATTTAAAATGGTATCTACACCAATTGAGCCGGGAAATCAATCGGTAGAAGCAAGATTGGAAGTGGTTTATCAGGTGCAGTAGAGAGAATGTTTCATCTGTTTATCGCAGTGTAACGGACTTTATGACGCCCGCTCCAAGGATGGAGAAAAATCAAGACTTCTAAGTGGGAGATCAAACAGCCAGTAATAGCCTGACTGACCCAGAGATCTTAAGGAAGGCCGCTTTTTGTTCATACCTTAAGGTGCATGCCTTTTGGTACTAACAATCAGTGAGGAAAAGAGAACACCTCCTGATTGAAATTTCACTTTATATAAAAAGAAATACAAATCAAGTCAGCCAAAATGCTTGGTTTGTATTTCTTTTATAAATGGACTGGCCCTGCTTACATATAAAAATAAGAGTAAACAATGTATAAAATAATTGCAGCAATAATCAGCAGCCCGTTAACCATTAAAAATAAGCCGTAATATTTTAAAATTCCTTCCTTATTTTGTCACTGAAATACCCAATCATAGTGAATATTGTAACATTATTACCATTACCTTGTTTTACAGATTTTTTTGAACGGAAAATTCCTTCTTCTGTAGCGATAGAGACAAGTAGAGCACAATAACAAAACTATCACTAAGTGGAAATGAGTTTTATAATATAAGTATAAAAAGAAAAAGGAGATGGTATTTTGGATTTCTTATTAAGCTTTATCGCATTTATTCTTCCGTTTATTATTTTATTTTTTGTTGTAGCTGCAGGAGTTAAACGAGGTATTGACAGTTCCGAGACAGGTAAAGCAATTTTAAGAGGTATGGTAGAGCAGGAGAATGCCAAGAAGAAAAAATAAATAGGGAACCTTGGGATATTTTTAAATTGTATTGAAAGGGGAGATGGGATTGGATTATAAAGTGAGATCGGCGAAGAAAGAGGACTTTACTGCAATTCAAGATGTTGTTTACACAAGCTGGCACGATACATATGAGGGGATTATACCAAGAGATATCCAGGATGAATTTTTAAACTCATCCTACAGTAATAAAACAATGCAGCAGCGAATCGAGTATTCTCATCTTTACGTGATGGAATCTGATAAACGAATTGAGGGATTTGCCAATTTCAGCCCTGTGTCAGAAGAGGGCGTCAGTATATTGTATGCGATTTATTTGTACCCGGATACGCAGGGAAAGGGAATGGGGACAAAGCTGCTGGAATATGCGATTGATGAATTATCACCAGCATTCATCCATTTGAATGTGGAAAAAGATAATAAAAAAGGAATGTCATTTTACCAGACAAAAGGATTTCAAATTATTTCTGAATTTACAGAAAATATTAGCGGACATACCTTGTATACCTGCAAGATGGAATTAGATGTGAACCGTTACAATACAGGAAGGGCGTCATAAAGTGAAGAGGAGAAACAAATGATGGAATTACGAAAAATAACCGAGGATAACATAGACGAAGTAATAGCGCTTGAAGTGGGGGAAACCCAAAAGGATTTTATCATGGCTACTAACCTACGATACATTGCAGATGCTTATGTGTTGAATGCAGAGGGGGAACCAACTATTCCATTCGCCATTTATGCTGATGATGTTGTGGTAGGGTTTTTGATGTATTCTTATGATACATTGGATCATGAATCATTTGAAAATGAAGCATTTTACAGAAAGAAGAGTTATTTTATTCACCATATTATGATTGACAAGCATTATCAGGGGAAACGGTACGGCAAGCTTGCCTTTGAAAAAATGTTGGTGGATATTGAAGCAATGCCTTATGGAGAAGCAGAGTATATAGCACTCTTTTACCATACAGATAATATCAAAGCTAAAACATTATACGCTTCATTTGGTTTTTCAGAACCAGGAATTATTCAGGATAATTCGATCATGGCGGTAAAAACTCTGTAAAACCTGAACACATTTTCTTTTAATCAAAAAATAAATAAAAAAAAGATTGACAACCAATCATTAAGTTCATAAAATAAACTTAATGATTGGTTTTTTATTTTTAAACTAATATAAAAGCCCTTACAAATTTAAAAAGTAATTTTATTTACAATTTAAGTTTATAATATAAACAAGGAGAAGGATTATGTCTGTAAATATGCCAAGTACGATCAGAAAAATGAATAAAGAAATTGTATTGAATACGATTCGCGAGGAGGGACCGCTTACAAGGGCTCAAATTTCAAAGGAGTCCGGGATAACGAAGGCGACGGTTTCAGAAATAGTCTCTGAGCTGATAGATGAACAGCTGGTTACTGATGAAAAAGAAGATGATGATACTAGTCGGAGAGGAACCAAACTCAGCTTTGCAAAAGATTCGTTTTATGGAGTTGCGGTTGATCTTGGAGGAACAAAAATTAATATCTGCCTGTTTAACCTGGAGGCAGAAATATTAGGACAGTATCAGACGCCAACCTATAAAACAGACAGCAGTGAAGCATTTATCGATTCACTTACAGAAGATATTGAAGCGTTTATAGCAGAAAAACAAGTTCCTAAGGAAAAAATGAAAGTTATCAGCATAGCAACTCCAGGGATTGTTGATTACAAAGCTGGCGTCGTCCTTGAAGGTTCGCCGAATTTACCTGAATGGTCTAACCTTCATTTAAAAGAAATGCTGTATAAAAGAACAGGAATCGAGATTGTTATAGAAAATGATATTCGGGCAGCTTTAATCGGTGAGCTGTATAAGGAAGAAGCACAAACTTCATCCAGTGCCGTATTAATAGGCCTTGGAACAGGAGCTGGTTCAGCATTATTTATGGATGGGAAAATCATACGCGGGGCGAATAATGCAGCTGGAGAAGTTGGCTATATGCTCTTTAATCGTGAACAGCTGTATGCTCCTACGGATAAAGGTTATTTTGAGATATTATGTGCAGGTTCCGGCATTGAAGAGAGCTACCATAAGTTAAAGGGAGAGAAGATCACTCCTGAAGCTATTTTTAAGCTAGCTTCACAGGGCGATCTTACAGCAAAATATATTGTTGATAAATTTAGTGACTATTTAGCAATAGGAATTTTAAATATTAATGCTGTGATTAACCCGGAAAAGGTTTTACTTATGGGAGGTGTTACGAAATCTGCAGGGCTTTTCCTGGAGGATGTAAATCAAAAAATCGCAAATCAGACCTTCTCTAATACAAAGGTCCAAGTAGAACTCTCGAGCTTAAAGGAACAGGCTCCACTATATGGGGCAGCTGTTTTAGGATTGAGCACTGTATTTCCATCTATTAATTTCATCAAGGATGCACAGCTATATTAATAAGGAGGCAGAAAAACATGGCAGGAATTCATATTCATCCACATGATGTTTTAGACGAAGGTGTGACGCAAATAAAGAATTTAATAGGAGAAATGACAGACATCAATTATATTTTTCCGCAAATGAATACCATTTTTGAAAGGAATCCTTATCCTATTGGAGTTCTTCCACATAATCCGAAGCATAAATTTGTGCAGGGAAAAGGAGAAATGCATGTCATTTTGCCTTCCTATAAGGGAGAGGCGATTGATCAAAAGCGAAATACTGGGTTGACATCTGATGCAGATCCATTAATGATTTTGAAAAATGAAATGACAGAAACGGATATTCAAATTATTCCATGGGCAAATATTTTAAATGGTGATTTTACAGGAACAGCAATTCAAGATAATTTGGTGGTTGATGATCAAGGAATAGCAGTAGAAAAATGGCTGTGTCCTAATGCACCAGATGTTATTGATTTTTGGGAAAAAGTATTTACAGATACTTATCAGCGTTATGGTTATACCACCTATATGATTGACCGCATTCGTTATCCTGATTGGGCAGGGGAGAAGGTTGATCCGCGGGGACTTTTAACTTGCTTCTGCCCTCATTGTGAAAAGAAAATGTCTGCTAGAAATCTGAATATAGATGATATAAAAGAAAAATTAGCTGAAATAAGAGCTTTATTGAAAGATAAACAATTTAATCAGGTTGTAGATATATTAACTCAAGATCAAAGCTTAAAGGATTGGCATCGTTTTAGACAAAATAGTGTTACAACATTTATTGCAAATCTTACACAGCGCTTGAAGCAGGTAGATAATCGTTTTGCATTTTTGCTTGATTTGTGGCCGCCGGCATACAGCTGGATCTTAGGGCAGGATTATTCCCAATTAACAAGATATTCCTCGAGCCTCAAGCATTTTCCGTATCACAAATTAGGAGGCGGTGCAGATGTACAAGGAATGATAGACTATTTTGCTGATGACTCAAATGAATCAGAAAATGCTTTTAAAGCATTTAACAGACTATTTGGTTTATATGACGACTTATCTTACAGCCAGTTTAAAAAAGAGGGATTTCCAATTCGCTTTGTTGCTGAGCAAAATAAGCTGGCACGCAAAAAATCACAGCCCGACACGCATATATTCAGCGGTATTCAAATGTGGAATATTGAATCCGAAAAGCTGGTCGAGGCAGTGAAAGCAGCTGATGAAAGTGAAGCAGATGAATTGATTTATTATTGTTATGGCTGGGCAGACCGAGAATTATTTCATGCCATTGGCCAATACCGGAGAGGAGATAACAGCTAATGAGTAACAGCAGACAACGCGTGAAAGCATTTATTCTCATATTTACAACAATGTTTATTCTTGGAGGAATCCAAAATACGAAAGGGATTGTATTAGAAAAGGTTCAGTCAGATATCAATCTGGATATTGGTCAGGTAGGAACAATGGTATCTATCTTTCAAATCGGCTTTTTGTTAGCCAGTTTAATAGCAGGGTTTGTTGTAGATAAAAAAGGCATCAAATTTATGATGTTAGCAGGTACAATTAGTATGATTATAGGACTTGCGGGTACAAGCTTTGCTTTCTCTGTTGCATTTTTCTTAGGCTTTTATCTGGTGGTGGGTGTCGGAATTGGTGCTATGACCGTTTCTGTTGCTACGATTATACCTACCTTTTTCCAGAGTAAAGCGGGGGCCATTTTTAATCTGGCGAATGCTTTGTTTGGAATGGGGATGATTTTTACACCACTTATTCTTAATGCGATGTTTGCAAATAATATCAGCTGGCGCTTCTTCTATGCTGGGGTTGCAGTTTTAGTGGCATTGATTATTCTTGTCCTATTATCATTGGAAAACGAAAAGGTGGAGCAGGGAGAAGAGATAAACCTAAAAAGCTTTATGAGTCTCTTTGCAGATAGACAGGTTATGCTTGTTATTTTATTCATTCTTTTCTATGTAGCAGCGGAAGCAGGATTTCTTAATTTCTTCCCGATTTTCTATACTTCTCTGGATATTGGCGGAATGGACGCTGCGCAAAAAGCGGAAATTGCTGCTTATGTTATCGCCAGCTTTTCCATCCTGTTTACTTTAGGACGTTTTGCAGGAGGGTATATCAGTTACAAATTTGGAGAAAAACGTACCTTGGTTACTTTTTCATTGATGGCGTTAATTGCGATTATTATTACACGTTTATTTATCACCGAGTTTGCTTATATAGCAATGATATTTGGACTTGCTTTATCAGTTCTCTTCCCGACGGCACAAGGAATTGGAGCGAAAATCACAGATAAAATCGGTTCGTTGCAAGGTTTGATTTATGTAGCTTCCGGCCTTGGAGGAGCACTTATCGGCTGGGTAGTTGGAACTGTGTCGCAATCTTTTGGTATACAAAACGGTTTTAACTTGCTTATCGTGTTTGTGGGACTTGTTTTTATAATATCTTTATTTATAAAAACACCACAAAAGACTGCTTAACAGACAGAAATGATGTTGTATGCCATTAAAAGAAGTTATTTTATAGATGATGACGTGAAACAAGCAGAAGAAATCCTTCTGCTTGTTTTTTTGAATTGAAAAGAAAATAATATAGCTGATGAAATTCTATATTCCCCTCTTCAGAAAATTATGGAATAATAAAGGTAGGCTAAAGGGAAAGTGGGGATGCTTAATGGATATACATATTGCTCGAATGACACAAAAATATGCAGTTGAGGCACTTTGCTGGAAGTACGAAAAGCCATATGATTTTTATAACAATGTATTAACAACTAGCGCCATTGTTGAACTGCTTGGCGGCAGCTATTATGCAATAGTAGACTCATCATATAAATTAATTGGTTTCTTTTGTACCGGCCGTTCAGCAAAAATCCCAGCCGGAGAAAGAAACGCTGTATATATAGAAGACTGTGTGGATTTGGGCTTGGGAATGAATCCTGTTTTGACGGGAAAAGGACATGGAGATCAGTTTCTAAAACGGATCCTTCACTTTATTGAGCTGGAGTACAATGGAAAGCCAATCAGGCTTACTGTCGCTTCTTTTAATAAAAGGGCAATCCGCTTATATGAAAAGAATAATTTTATCAAAGAGCACCAATTTCAATATAAAGATATGGAATTTATAACGATGAAGCGGAACGGTACAATAATATAGAAAAAACGTACATTTATTGTTTTAATAGTTATTTGTGTAGGACAAATCCACTTCTTTTCATAAGATGTATTATGCATTGGAAAGGAGGGAGTTCAAATGAGCCAAAATAACTGTCAATGCAGCCGTTGCCGTAATTCTAACAGGGATGAGGAAGTCCGTGTTCATCCAACAAGACATGAGGTACGTCACAGCAAAAGTGTAAAGACTGTAAAAAACATTCATCCAACTGAAATTAAAAATGTGCACCGCACTATTATTCGAAATGAAAACTATTATCCAGTTAGAGAATCCAATGTGAACGAAACGGTTGTTGAGAATTACGATTGTGGCAGTGATGTAAACAATTCAAGCAATTGTCGCAGAGTAGGTGGTTCTAACAATGGCGGGAATGGAAACAATTGTGGAAACCACTCTAACCATTGTCGGAAAGAAAATAACAGAGGTTCCAGAGACTGTTCATGTGAAAGAAAGCGTCCTTGCTGTTCTAACCGGAAACGTAATTGGTTCTTTTAAACAATGTAATTTCACTTAGTAGGAGGATACACTATTCTTCTATTATTAATAATGTGATAAAATAACTCTTATTGAGAAAGCATTCCAAGGGGATAGAAGCATCCTCTCTTGAAGGATTTCTTGATAGGAGTCTTTTTTATACAAGAATATATAAAAATGCTGGAGTGGAAATCTTTTTGGCAAGAATACCAGTATTTTAAAGACCAAGTCATTTCCTTAGTTTTTCTTATTGAAATATGGAAGCTTTTAATGAAATACTCTTAGTAATTGCTGATGAAGAAGCGCGATTTGCTTAAAGTTGTTTGTGCCTTTTGGTAAAGATTTATTATTTATCCTGCATATATGCTGGAAATTCCTGAGCAGATTTCTTGAGGTAGATAAATCATTATGGTAATAATATTAATTGTGTTTAAAATCAATCGATAAGTATTTGTGATAAACATAACATAATTACAGCAGACATATTGGAGGTATACAGATGAAAGTTACAGCAATGATTGGAAGTAATCGCGCAGAATCTTATAACAAACAACTTGTTAAATATATGAAGGATCGTTATCAGGATAAAATTGAAATTAATATTTTACCGATAGAAAAGCTGCCTTTTTATAATCAGGATGAAGAATTAAATCCGCCTGAGATTGTAAAAGAATTAAGGGAGCGTATTAAAGAAAGTGATGCAGTTTTATTTGCTACACCTGAATATAATGGTTCTATTTCGGGAATGTTAAAAAATGCAATTGACTGGTTCTCACGTGTTGATTTAGTACTGGTAAACAAACCCGGAATGATTGTTGGAGCTTCTATGGGAGCTCTTGGTACAGTGAAAGCTCAATTACAGCTTCGTCAAATTTTAAACTCTCGCGGAGTTGGGGTATTAACCCTGCCGGGAAACGAAGTATTAATTGGTTCCGTTCAGAACAAGGTAGATGAGCAAGGGAATCTGACTGATGAACAAACAATTGATTTTCTTGATTCTGTTGTTCACAACTTTGTCAGTTGGTGTGATACTTTACAGAAATAATTTTACGCCGGTGATTTTACAGTCACCGGTTTTGTCTGTTTTTATACTCGTAAAATAATTTTTTAAAAGAATAAGAAAGAATATAATAATGTTGGGGCGGATATCTCCTTTGCAAGAACACTAAAGTCTTATAGACTAAGCAATTTTCTTAAAAACTGATTTACGATGAGGTGAAAATGGGAAAGAACTATATATAAGAAAATCGACGATTCACCGATTGATGGATGAATATAGATTTTTTCAGAATATATGCTTAACGAAAGAGGGGTTGTAAATGGATGAGAATAATGGTTCACTGCCGGAAACGAAAAGTACAAGCCGTGTGCCGATTCTAGTTGTTTTATTATCTGGAGCGTTTGTAGCCATTTTGAATCAGACCTTATTAGGAACAGCATTGCCGCATATTATGTCCGATTTAGATCTTGATGCGAATACTGTCCAATGGCTGCAATCCGCATTTATGCTCGTAAATGGTATTATGATTCCGATAACTGCTTTTTTAATCGGTACATTTACGACACGCACTTTATTTTTAACTGCTATGTCTCTGTTTACGGCAGGTACACTTATTTGTGGGATTGCACCAGAATTTTTATCACTTTTAACAGGGCGTGTTTTGCAGGCAGCCGGCGCCGGAATTATGATGCCGCTGATGCAAACCATTTTAATTTTGATTTATCCAAAAGAAAAACGGGGCAGCGCAATGGGGATGTTTGGTTTAGTTATTTCCTTCGCACCGGCCATTGGACCGACGCTGTCTGGTTATATAGTAGAGCATTTCCCTTGGAGGACTTTATTCTTCATGGTACTGCCAATTGCTATTTTAAACATAATTATCGCTTACTTTTTACTTAAAAATGTGACGAAACGAACCTTCCCTGAATTGGATAAGTTATCTATTCTATTATCTACACTAGGTTTCGGTGGTATTCTCTATGGGTTTAGTACTGCTGGAAATGCAGGCTGGATAAGTTATCAGGTCATTGGTTCCTTAGTCATTGGCGGAGTTATGCTGGCTTGGTTTATTATCAGACAGATGCATTTAAAATCGCCAATACTTGAATTCCGTGTATTTAAGTATCAAATATTTACAGTTACTACAGTATTAGGTATGGTTACATTTATGACGATGATCGGAGCTGCTGTTATCCTGCCGCTTTATATGCAGCAGATGCTGGGATTCAATGCTTTCCATTCCGGACTGGCATTGCTGGGAGGAGCCATCATCCAAGGGATAATGAACCCGATTACCGGAAGGCTTTTTGATCGTTATGGAGCAAGATATTTAGCAATGATTGGTTTGGTACTGATTGTCGGGACCACATTTATGCTGAGTACATTGACGCCAGAAACAAGTTTTGCCTTTATTGCAACAATCCATGCATTAAGAATGCTTGGGGTGGCCATGGCGATGATGCCTGTAACAACAGCAGGATTAAATGCATTGCCAGAAAAATATATTTCTCATGGTACAGCAGTAAATAATACTTTGAGACAGGTTGCAGGAGCAATTGGAACGGCATTGCCTATCACAATTATGTCTACAGCATCTATTCCTGAACAGGGTATTGAAGGTATGGTGCATGGTGTCAATGTTTCCTTCCTTGTCACAGGAATTATTTCTATTATTGCGCTGATATTGACATTCTTTATCCATGACCGGGATAGATAATAAAAAGACCTTAGAACGCTTGTTCTAAGGTCTTTTTATTATACGCTGAATACTTCTACTTTCTTACTGTCCGTTTTGTTGTAAGCACCGTGCATAACAGGTCCAACATATTCATTTAATTTCCAGCCGTTTGCAATAGCTGCAGCAACAAAGGTTTTAGCTGCTTTAACAGCATCATGAACATCTACTCCATGGGCTAAATTTGCCGTGATTGCCGCAGCAAATGTACAGCCTGCTCCATGATTATAAGTAGTGTCAATTTTTTCACTTTCCAATAGGTCAAAGTTTGCTCCATCATAGAATAAATCGACAGCTTTATCATGCTCCAGCTGTTTTCCTCCTTTAACGACAACATTTTTTGCACCTATTGCATGAATTTTTTTAGCCGCTTCTTTCATTTGGTTAATGGTTTTTATTGGAGCCATCTGGGCTAATTGTGCTGCTTCAAACAGATTAGGAGTAACCACTAAAGAACGGGGAAGTAATTCTTCTCGCATTGCATCTGTATTTTCCGGCTGAAGCACCTCATCTTCACCTTTACATACCATGACAGGATCCAGAACATATTTCTCAATGTTGTATTCATCAATTTTTCTTGCTCCTAAATTAATGATATCAACAGAACCGAGCATTCCGGATTTCATTGCATCTACGCCGACAGAAAGAATGGTATTAAGCTGTTTTTCTACTACGTCTACGTCGATTGGTGTGACATGGTGGCTCCAGCCTTGCGGATCCATTGTCACGATGGACGTTAAAGCTGTCATACCATACACATTATGCTCCTGAAAGGTTTTTAAATCGGCTGCAATTCCTGCTCCACCGCTAGAATCAGAACCAGCAAGGGTTAATGTTTTTTTCATTATCATCTGTTTGTCCTCCTCATAGATAGCCAGTTGGTGTCAAAAACCATAGGTTGCTGGCTGCTTGTATTAACTTTTCCTTTGTAGATAGAATAATCCTTTCTAACTCAATTGTAAAGCCATTGAAATGATTGCAGCAAAGGCTCTTACGTGTTAATAAATGTATCTGTAGCATTGATAAGCCCTTTTATCTTTGTTGCATGTAATTTATTACCCTGCAGCCATTTTTTAAAGGAGAAAATAAATGGCTGACGATTGCCTCCCAATGCAATCCATGCAGAAAGTGCTTTCGGTAAATAAAGAGCTGTATGCAATGTTCCTGCCCATGCTCCGTATTTTTCAGAAAAGATTCCGTGTTCGATATCATTTAACATGCGAAACGCTTCATAAGGTGTATGAGCATCCTTCTGTTTTGTTATTATTCTCTCCAGTCTTTCCATTGATTCATCTGAACGGTACCGGTTTTCTTCTGTTAATGCATTGAAATGGTTGGTACAGCTATTGTCTTCCCGGACAAAGAAAGAGCGAGGAGATACTTCGACGACAAGTGATTTTCCGGATGTATCTAATAACACATAGTTGAAGGTATTACGGTGAGGTACATCACGTAATAATTGAACGGCTTCTTCCACTGTGGCACAGTTTTCTAAAATCAGCCTGCCAATCATATTACAGACAAAGCCGTCACCAGATTTTTTACGGTTGACGAAATTATAGCCCATGGTCAGTCCTTTTTCATTTATCCCATCAGTGCGTCCAGTAATTTGCATGGAAGGGCCTGCACTGGCATATCCCGTATCAGATGGTGCGTATAATACATAACGCCCTTCATAGGAATTAGGGGCGTTATCATAATTCCGTACCAGAAAATCCTGCTTTGTATTGATAGAACAGCCACTGCGGCCGTATTCATAATAGTAGCCGCCAAATTCCCGAACAGCGTCATTCCAGGGAATACCTAATCCGTCGCTTAATCCTTGCAGCTCTTCCCAAATAGCTGGAGAAAATGTTTTGAATACAGCTTCCACTTCTTCTTCATCGACAAGAAAGTTTCTCCATCGTTTACTAAGCAATATTTTCCTGGATTCAAGTATAGGAGAGTTTTTTAGTTTATCCGCTTGAAAAAGTCCGAATTGATAATGGCTTCCCCGGAATTGTATAATATCAGTGTGAACAGATTTCATAGTTGTTCTCCATTTCTTTCGTAAATGTATTGTAATTGTATCTCGCTCAGGCTGATTAGAAAAGAAATCAGCTTTACAAGACTATCACATTATAGATATAGAGGAGTTTTAGATGATTGAAAAAATAAGTTATACGGAATTGTATCGTAAATTATTTCATTACTATGGTCCCCAAGGGTGGTGGCCGGCCGCTTCGGATTTCCAAATGCTGATTAGTGCTATTTTAGTTCAACGGACTAATTGGAAAAATGTCGAGTTAGCTTTAGGGAATCTAGGGGGAAATATAACTGCCGGAAAAATAATGCAGATGAAGGAAGCAGAGCTTGCCGAAAAAATACGTCCAAGCGGCTTCTACCGAATGAAGGCAAAGAAGGTTAAAGCTTGGCTGCAATGGTTTCAAAAATATGATTTTCAGATAGAAGAAGTCCAAAAGGTTGATCCGGCTGTTCTCCGTAAAGAATTATTAGCTGTTCATGGTATTGGAGAAGAAACAGCAGATGCAATGATGCTCTATGCTTTTAAGAAGCCCGGGTTTATTGCGGACAACTATGCGGTCAGATTATTTCAGCGACTCGGCTATCCTCTTCCTAAAACATACCATGCTTTTAAAATAGAAGTAGAAAAATTATTCCCTCATGACTTAGAAATGCATCAGGAATTTCACGCATTAATTGTGGAGCATGGAAAACAATATTGTAAGAAGACGCCTTTATGTGAAAACTGTCTGCTGCTTTCGAATTGCAGGATGGGAAGAGAAAAAAAGATGGAATAAAAAAATAAGCAAAACTATATTAATAGGCAGATCAAGGACAGAGTTTGGCGATTCACTGCCCTTGATTCTCCAGCCGATCTATTTTTTGCTGCAGCAGCGCAATCTGTTGCTGCATTTCAACAAGTTGCCGGTTCGTAACAGGTGCGTTTTCTTCGAACGCAGTTTCTTCTATATCTTCGTTGTATAAAATTGTTGAGCCGACGAGGGACATAATACTTCCCAATGTAGTAACTACTCCGCCATAATAAAGTAATTTGTCTCCAAGGCCTTTTTCGTTCGTATTGAAATTTGCGGGTGTGTTAAGGAAGAAATTAGACATGGTATGACACTCCTGTAAATCATTTTCTTGTCTCAATAAACATGGGACAGTTGTATATAGGTTAATATATGTGTTTTATGAAAAAACTCTACAATTCTGATGTTCATAGAATGTTCATTTGCTTTGAGTCAGCTGGCTGTGTGATGAGCTATAGGAAGCCTGCTGTTGTATAATGGGATATAAGATGTATTCATATTTATGATGTCAGCTTTGAAGGTGGTGGTCAGTTGTTAAAGGAATTTATGAAAGACTTTCGGAACAGGACGATGTGGATGGGAGCTGCATCAATTTGTATGGCGTTAGCTATTGTAGGGCAGAGCTATCTGGTTGTTACGGTTATTCAGAAGCTGTTTCTGAATAATGCTGCTTTTCCATCTATTCTTCCGGCAGTTTTTATATTGATTGGTATGCTTTTATTACGGACTATTTTTCAGTATATGATAAAAGGATCCGGCATTAAAATGGCGCAGATTGCGAAGGTCTCTATACGGAAAAAGCTGCTCCAACATTTTAACGGTCAGCAAATGACAGATGCGGATAAAGGTCAATCCGGACAGAAGACAAGCTTGTTTATGGATACAGTAGATGAAATAGATGGATACTTTAGTCAATATCTTCCGCAGCTTATTCAATCTGCTGGCATTGTTCTGATTGTATGGATTGTTATTTTTATTCAAAATTGGACAAGCGGATTGATTATCCTTATTTCAGCGCCATTTATCCCAATATTTATGATGATTATTGGTGTGAAAACAAAAGATAAATCAAAGGAACAGCTATCACAATTAGCCGCCTTTTCAGGAACTTTTCTCGATACGTTGCAGGGGCTTCCGACGGTTAAGTTATTTGGTCAGTCCGATGGACAGAGAAATAAAATTAATCAGGACAGCACAAGTTTTCGGGATGCAACCATGGGTGTTTTAAAGGTTGCATTTACGAATTCCTTATCACTGGAATTTATTTCCATGCTAAGTATCGGCTTAATTGCACTGGAAATCGCTATTCGGATGATTATCTTCCAAAATCTCAGCTTTTTTAGCGGTTTTTTTGTATTACTTCTTGCACCAGAGCTGTTCAGCCAATTGAAGCAGCTGGGCTCTGCGTTTCATTCCGGGCGTGCAAGTATGGGGGCAGCATCGCGAGTTGAGGATGTACTCAAAGAAGAGACCAAGCCAGTTTCTTGGGGCACTGTACCATTAAAATCAGATAAAGCTCCAGAAATAATACTTGAACAAGCTTCATTCCATTATGAGCAGGGGAGATTTCGGTTAGAACCAGCTTCTATGACGATTTCACCTTATGAGCAGGTTGCAATTATCGGGAAAACAGGTGCAGGAAAGTCCACACTACTCGGTTTGCTCGCCGGTTTCCTGCCTGCTGAAGATGGAAAATTTCTGATTGACGGTATTCCACAGGAGAAGGTACAAAAAGCAGATTGGTTTCAAAGAATCAGCTACCTTACACAGCAGCCATATGTTTTTTCTGGAACTGTACGGGAAAATATATTGCTCGGCTCTCTGGAAAAGCAAAGTGATCAGGAGATTCGGGAGGTTGCAGACCGTGCCGGGATATGGGATTGGATATCGGACTTGCCGTTTGGATTAGATACAATTATTGGAGAAGGAGGCAGAGGTTTATCAGGAGGGGAGAAGCAGCGGATTGCGATTGCGAGAACACTTTTGAAAAAGCCACAGATTCTTTTCTTTGATGAACCGACAACAGGCTTAGATATTCAAACAGAGCATATTTTACAAAGATCATTGGATTCTTTAAAAAATCAAGCCACAATGGTTACGGTTGCCCATCGTCTTCATACTGTCCGGAATGCTGATAAAATTTTTCTCCTGGATCAAGGGAAAATAGCTGGTGAAGGAACACATAACGAACTTTATAAAAATAATAAAATGTATCAGCAAATGATAAATACACAGCAAGGGGGGAGAGAAGCATGAAGGATATCAGTCTGGTATTGAAAATGATGCTGAAAGAAAAAAAGGATATTCTTTTCTCAGTCTTCTTTGGATTTCTAGCAGGTATTACTGCGGTCTCCCTGTTTGCAGCAAGCGGATATTTAATCTCACAAGCCGCTTTTGCACCGCCAATTTATACTTTGATGATTCTTGTAGCAAGTGTAAAGCTCTTGGGGATTACATCGGCAATAAGCAGGTATGGGGAGCGTTATTTTTCCCATCGTGGAACGTTTACCATTTTAAAAAATATCCGCTTAAAGGTTTATGATCAAATAGAGCCGTTGGCAAGCAGACTTTTACAAAAATACCGAAGTGGAGACATTTTAGCCAGGATTGTAGGGGATGTCGAGTCCTTGCAGCATTTCTTTTTGCGTGTATTCTATCCACCTATTGTATTAGCAGCTGTTTTTATAGCTACTATTTTCTTTACGATGTATATATCTGCTGGAGTGGCACTTACAATGTCAGCCGGTATGATTGTGGTGCTAATTGTTTTTCCAGCAATATTTTATATGATTCAGAAAAAGGCAGCATTGTCTATGCGGGAAAAAAGAGGTGTACTGTCTTCGGAATTTACAGACTATCTATATGGTTTTCGGGAATTAACGATCTTTCAACAAGCTGAAAGAAAAGAGCAGCAGTTGTTTGATGAGATGAATCAATATGAAGAAATGAAGGCAAGCGAGAATCGTCAGCTTGCTATTCGGGAAGCAATTGTTATTTTCTTTTCTTTTTTTATCGCGATAATTATTTTAGTACAGGCCGGATTTTATGTAGCAGAAGGAAATCTTGCCGGAACGCTGTTAGCCATGCTGTTTATGATTGCTATTACTGTATTTGAAGATACACCATCCATGGCTGTACTCCCAGCTCATTTAGAGGAAAGTAAATCCTCCTCTAAACGGCTTATTGAAGTTTGGGAAAATGAGGAACCTTCCAAAGTGGCAGTACAAGAATTGGAACCAGATCTCCCGCTTCATTTTGACTTTAAGGATGTTTTTATTCAATATCCAAATGAAAAGAAACCTGCAGTACAGCATGCCTCCTTGCAAATAAAACCAGGAAAGAATATTGCTATTGTTGGACCCAGCGGTTCTGGGAAATCAACATTGATGCAAGCACTGCTTACCTTTGCACCAGTTAAATCCGGGCATATCTTAGTGAACGGTGAGGATATAAATACCATTGCCCCCGACAGCTTATGGGAGCAAATGAATGTATCGCTCCAGCATAATCACTTTTTCTATGGGAGTATTTATGAAAATTTACGATTTGCTAATAGAAATGCCAGTGCAGAAATATGCCGGGACGCTTTAGAAAAGGTTCAATTGACTCATTTTTCTTTAGAAGATCAGGTGCTGGAAAAGGGAACAAATCTGTCAGGCGGGGAAAAACAGCGTCTTGCTCTTGCCCGTTTGTTTTTAAGGGAAGCTTCTATTTGGCTGCTGGACGAGCCGACGTCATCTCTTGATTCGATTACGGAGCAGCAAATTATGAATGAAATCGAAAAGGTAACAAAATATCAGACTGTTGTGACCATCAGGCATCGTTTAACTGGCCTGGAAAGTATGGACCGGATTATTGTCATGAATCAGGGAGAAATTGTTGAACAAGGCACGTACACGGAGCTGATGGGAAAAGAAAATGGTTATTTTAAGGCGATGAAGGAACTTGAAAGTCAGCAGTTAGCATTTTAAATAGAAACTCCGCGATTCATTCTAAATCAGAATAGATCGCGGAGTTTTCAATTATCTATCCTTTGCCGCAGCGACAAATGCAAAAGCAATTGCTGCAATCAGGACAATGAAAGGGGCGATGAAAATCAGAAATTGATTTAACATTTGATCACTTCTTTCCTTTAATATAGTTTTTATCAAACAGGAACAGCTTTAACAATAGATAAAGTGATGGAATCAAGAGTGCCATACCTAAGATAAAGACAACGATAAGCGAGATTGCCATTGCCGGATTTGTAAACCCTTCATGGATACTGATATGAGGGTACAAAAGATATGGATAATGAGCAATTCCGTAACCGAAGAATGCAAAAGCAAATTGCCCGGTAAGAAGCCAGAAAGCAGTTCCGTAGTTTCGGCGCTTCCAAATTAGAACAACGGTTAATATCCACAGAACAAAGGAAACAGCGAACATCCACCAGAGACTCAAAAGATTTTCAAAATGAGTTTCATTATGAAAATAAAGTTCCACAATGATTCCGGAAGCGGCAATAATCAAAGGAACAGACCAGCTTAGTGCGTACTTTCTCATTAAATTCGTTGCATCTTTATCACCGGTTTCATTTGCGTACCAGGTTAAGAAGACTGCAGATATATAAAGAACAGCTGCAATGCTCAAAACAACAATTGACCAGGTTAATGGGCTATAGAACAAAGCACCGTAATCTAAAACTGGATTTCCGTCTTCCATAAATACAAAGCCGCCCTCAGAGATGGTCAAAACAATCGACAGAGAAGCAGGAATAAGTAAACCGGATAAACCGTACATAATGGCATAGCCCTTATGCCCCTGCTTTCCATAGGATTCAAATGCATAGTAAGAGCCGCGGATTGCTAATAAAATCAATGCTAAGCTTCCCGGAATCAGTAAAATGGTTCCGAAGTAGTAAGCAGATTGCGGGAAGAAGCCGACAATCCCGACAAAAAAGAAGACAAAGAATACATTGGTTACCTCCCATACTGGTGACAGATAACGCTGAATGATTTTAGAGAGAATATGCTGTCTCCCTGTAACAATACTATAGGCATTAAAAAAACCTGCACCGTAATCGATTGATCCAACAATGATATAACCGAATAAGAATAACCAGAGGACGGAAATACCGACAATTTCTAATATCATGACGACTCACCACCTTGCATGCGCTCCAAATCCTTTTCTACAGGATTTTTTCGGAACATGTAACTTAATACAACAACTGTGCCGACCCCGAGAATAAAGTAAAGAACTGCAAATAACACAAACATCCAGCCGACATAGTCACTTGTTGTAGCGGCTTCTTCAATCGTCATCAGCCCCCTCAGAATCCAAGGCTGACGGCCGACTTCAGCCATCCACCAGCCTGCTTCAATAGCTAAGAAGGAAAGCGGGCCGCCTGCAACAATCAGCCAGCGATACCATGTTTTTTCAACGAAAGCCCATTTTCTCCGCATTCCAAACCAATAAAGCAAGGATAAGGCAATCATAAACATTCCGATTGTTACCATCGTATCAAAGAAATAATGGATAACAAGTGGAGGCCGTTCATCAGCCGGAAACTCCTCCAGTCCAATTACTTCTGAATTAGGCAGCCCATGTGCAAGAATACTTAATGCATAAGGAACATGCAGAGCATATTTGGCTTCATTATCTTCTCCAAGCACTCCCCACATCACCAGTGGCGCTTCAGTTGTTGTTTCAAAATGCCATTCAGCAGCAGCCAGCTTCTCAGGCTGATATGCGGCTAAGTATTTACCGGATAAATCACCAATTAAAGCTGTTGCAACCGCAAAGATTAAACCAATCTTCATGGCCATATGCAAGGATTTTTTGTGATATTCCTGGTTTTTCTTCTGAAGCAACCGGAATGCCGCGATAGCAGCAAACATAAAGGCAATGGTCATATAGGCTGTAGACAGCACGTGAGCAACCTTGGTCGGCATGGATACAGTAAACATGGCAAGCAGCGGATTTGCATTGACAAGTTCTCCGCCAATGATATCAAAGCCAGCAGGACTGTTCATAAATGAGTTCACCACAGTAATAAAGTAAGCTGACATTCCGCCGCCGACAGCTACCGGAATTAACAAAAGCAAATGCTTTTTCGGATTATCAAAGCGATCCCAGGTATATAAATAAATTCCTAAGAAAATGGCTTCAAAGAAAAAGGCGAATACTTCCATAAATAATGGCATGGCAATAATATTTCCTGCTAGTTCCATAAAGCTTGGCCAAAGCAGGGATAACTGAAGGCCAATGATGGTCCCTGTCACTACCCCGACAGCAACGGTAACAACAAATCCTTTCGCCCAGCGTCTTGCCATCAACAGATAATGATTATCGTTGTTTTTAATTCCGATCCACTGAGCAATCATAATCATCAGGGGAACACCGACACCGATTGTGGCATAAATAATATGAAATGATAATGTCAACAGTGTCAGCATTCTGCTGGCATATGCCGGATCTTCAAATAAGGTCATGGATAAACCTCCTTTATGTAATTTTTTATTTAGCCTATATTTTTTAACATTCCCTGTGTACGAAGATTTAATCAGGTTGAATCAAAAATTCATACTGCTGAAATATATCCTCCTTATCATACGTTTTTTCAATAAAAGTTACATGTTTGTGGTGATCAATCAGTAAAATAGTAGATGCTCTGGTACCATAGCCAGGTGTTTCGATAAAGATAGAGGATAATGCTTTTTCTAAATCTTTTCGAATCCCTGTCTGGGGCAGAAATATATCCTCAGCCTGTGTGTTGTTTTTCAAACTGTGCAATAAATCTTCTGTTTGTACTACTGTATGGGACTGTATATAATCCGACAGCTCACTTTTTGAACGTTCGACTTTCGGCCAGGGTGTATTAAGTGTATCGTTACTTAACCCATAAACACCTGCTTTTATTTCAGAGCCCTGATTATACACATTATTATAGTGATACAATTTGTCCTTGTCACCGAAAAGAATGTTATATCCAGCATAGTTATGACGATTTTTTGAAAGCTGGTCTAAAAACATTTTCCCGTCAATATTCTGTAACAAAAAATCCACCGGAAGTTCACCGCGGGAAAATGTCTTAGCTTCTGGAAGTTCAGGGTCCCTGTAGTTTGTGACTGCTGCGAATTTTCCCTGCTTTGAAACCGCCAGCCAAGTCCCAAGCTGCAGCAAATCTCTTCCACCAAGAATGTCAGGCTTGTCCTTCCAAAACCTTGCGGGAAGTGTTGGCCTATTATAAAATTCATCCCGGTTACTGAGCAAAATTAATTTGTATTTTGGATGGGCGTGATAAGCAAAGGTAATTAAGCACATGGGGTATAAACCCCTCCCTCTATAATAAATTTAAATGACATTATTGTATTTAGTATACTTTTCTGATATTTTAGAATCAATGTTATCGTATTCAAAGAAATAAGTTGTATTTTTCTATTGACAAGAAGCAAAATTCTGCTAATAATTAATATCAATACATTGAACGTTATGGAAGGATCAGTAAGTAAGCCATCACAATGTCAGAGATGGAGTCGGAGGATAAGTTATTTGTTTTTATCCGATGCTGCGAGATTCCTCATTGCTGATTTACCGAACCTGCCTTCATCAGTCTTATGCAAACATAAGCGTTCCCCAGACGTTATCATGGGATAAGTGGAATACAATTCTTAGTAAGGATGTTCAAAAGTCACCAGTTTTATTGAACACGCATTTATAGTATTGTATTTAAGTTGTGGTGGTACCGCGGAAGTAAACTCTTTCGTCCCTTCGTTTTTACTGGGGATGGGGGAGTTTTTTCATTTCCTGTGGAATGTTTTTAGACAGTGAAAGGTGGAATAACAATGGCAGCAAAACGTATTGTCGTTAAAATAGGCAGCAGTTCATTAACTAATGTAAATGGAGAAATTGATATGCAGCAGCTGGAGGATCATGTCCATGCGCTGGCACTGCTTCATAAGAGTAATATGGAAGTGATATTAGTATCCTCTGGAGCAATAGCTGCCGGTTTTAAACAATTAGGATATTCTTCAAGACCGGTTACACAAAAAGGGAAACAGGCAGCAGCGGCCGTTGGTCAAGGGCTGCTTATTCAAACATACATGGAAAAATTAAAAGAATATGGTATTACCGCTGCTCAAATACTCCTAACAAGAAGTGACTTTTCAGATCAGGGGCGATACAGGAATGCTTATGCAACGATGGAAGAATTGCTGGAGCGCCGGGTAATGCCGATTATTAATGAAAATGATACGATTGCCGTTGATGAACTGACGTTTGGAGACAATGATATGCTTTCTGCTTTAGTGAGCGGTTTAATTCATGCAGATCATTTAATTATTTTAACGGACATCAATGGAATATATGACAAAAATCCAAATAGACATCCAGATGCAACACGATATGACCATTTAATGAAGCTTAGTACCGAACTAATTGAGCAGACGGATGCAACAGGATCCAAAGTTGGTACAGGCGGTATGAAATCGAAGCTGATGGCAGCTAAAATGGCTTCTTCCGTAGGAATTCCAGTATTTATTGGACGCGGGCACGGGAAAGAGAAGCTGGCAGAGATGTTAAAAGGGGAGGGGGACGGCACCTATATTGATAGTGAAAGAAAAGCACATTTACCGGCAAATAAACAATGGATTTCACTGCATTCGCATCTTGATGGCAGGTTAGTAGTAGATGAAGGAGCAGAAAAAGCCTTAATGCATCATGGCAGCAGTCTGCTTTCTCCTGGCATTACAGCAGTAGAAGGCTATTTTGCAAAAGGGGATGTTGTCGAGGTTTATGGGACGTCTGCCTTATTAGGAAGAGGGCAGGTAAAATGCTCCTCAGAAGAATTAGAAGCTGTTATGAAATTGCGCGAATCAACCTATATTCACGCGGTACCGACCATCGAAGTTATCCACCGTGACAAATGGGTATCATTTGAGACAATGAAAGGAGAATTGACATGAGTGAAGTTATTGAAAAAGGAAGGCTTGCAAAAAAAGCCAGTTATCAAATTGGAATATGTACAACAGAGGAAAAGAATAATGCATTATTAAAAATTGCTGATGGATTGAGAACTAATGAGAAAGCGATTCTTGCTGCAAATCATCTGGATATTCAAGCCGGGAAAGAGAAAGGATTATCCGAATCACTCCTTGACCGTGTCGAGTTAAGTAAAGAGCGAATTAACGATATTGCAGATGCTATCCTGCAAATTATCGATTTGACTGATCCTATTGGTGAAGTGCTTGAAACGATTGAGAAGGATAACGGCTTAAAAATAGTCAATACACGAGTTCCTATTGGTGTTGTGGGTATGATATATGAAGCGAGACCTAATGTTACTGTTGATGCCGCAACGCTTGCAATAAAGACAGGAAATGCCATCATTTTACGGGGCAGCTCCTCTGCTATTCATTCCAATTTAGCAATTGTTAAAGTAATTCATGAAGCGCTGGCAGACAGTGCGGTTATTCCCGACGCAGTTCAATTAATTGAAGATACAAGCAGAGAAACAGCGAGTGAGCTTTTCCGTTTAAATGATTATCTTGATGTACTTATTCCGCGCGGAGGAAAAAATCTAATTGACACAGTTGTTAGAGAATCCCGTGTGCCAGTTATTGAAACTGGAGCTGGAAATTGCCATATCTTTATTGATGACACTGCAAACCTTAAGATGGCAAAAGAAATCACTTTAAATGCTAAGCTGCAGCGCCCTTCTGTTTGTAACTCTATTGAGTCCTTGCTTATTCAGTCGGATTGGTTTGACAGTAATGGAAATGATTTGATTTCATCTCTGATTGAGAACGGCATCACTGTACATGGAGATGAACGGGTTGTAGAAGAAATTCCTTTTGTTCAGCCGGCAACAGAAGCGGATTGGGAAACAGAATATCTTGGTCTGGAGATTAGTGTGAAAACGGTGAAGGATGTTTATGAGGCTATCGACCATATTAATACCTATGGTACAAAACATTCTGAAGCCATTATTACAGAGAACGAAAACCATGCGGAAGCTTTTAAACAAAAAGTAGATGCCACAACGGTATATCATAATGCTTCTACACGTTTTACGGATGGTTTTGAATTTGGTTTTGGGGCAGAGATTGGCATCAGTACGCAAAAACTGCATGCCAGAGGTCCGATGGGGTTAAAAGCTTTAACATCTAATAAATTTATTGTTTCCGGAAACGGACAGATTCGTGAATAAAAAATGTTTATTATTTTAGGCTGTTGAGATATCTCAACAGCCTATTTTAAAAGGAGAAATTTTCGTATGCTGATGAAAATTATTGTAGTTAGAGAATGGTCTGCTTTAATATAATAACTCAACTTTCGCACTTTAAAAAGTAACTTCCTACCCATAGGAACAGGGGGTGATCATCTTCCATATATCTGTTGACAAAGATAGAAGGTAAAGTGTAAAGCGACCGCTACGGCGGACCGTTTTGCTTTCCTAGGGGCACGCTCTTCAGCTAACTTTTACCAAGAAGATCACTTGGCAAAAATGGATCTTCAGATGGTGCTAATCCCTCAGGAGTCAAAACGGTCCGCCTCCGCTAGCAGGATATTCTATACTGAAATAACGGAACAAATAAAAAGTAGACCTGACAGAACAAATTTTTCGTGTTGCATGGTAAACATGCTCAGCAATCCTTATTTTTGGTGCATGAAAGCTATTCTCGATATGAATTATAAAGCTGGCATTTCTTTATCACATCTTGATTTATACTGCTTTAGCCTAATTATCTTAACCAGCCAGTTTGTATAATTTTGCAAATGCTAAAAATAACGATAGAATATCAGTATAAAGGATTACAGAAAAGAGAGATTTGACATGCTGGAGCAAATAACAGATGACATTTACTGTCTTGTTGTCCGCTTTAAAGGGGCAATGGGAGAAGTGAATAGTTATTTAATTAAAGGCGATTATGGCTATACCGTGATTGATACAGGAATTTATGCATCAGAAACAAAAGAATTATGGGAACGCGTTTTCAAAAACTATAAAATAGAGAAGCTTGTACTGACGCATACACATGAGGACCATATCGGCTTAGCTCGGTGGTTTCAGGAAATATATAAAATTCCTGTGTATGTTTCTAAGCGCGGCTATGAAGAAATGTGTAAGGGCAGAGATACAAAAGCCCGTAAAAGCCGGATAAAAGAGTTAATCAAAAAGCATGGAGCACCGCCGATTCCATTAAAAATAAAGGACGAATCTTCTATTTATAAATTTGAGCCGGATGGATTTTTTTGCGATAATGATGAGATAACACTTGGCAATCGTTCTTACCAGGCAATATGGACACCAGGCCATGCTCCTGATCATTATTGCTTCTACCAGCCGGACACAGAGATAATGATCATCGGTGATCATGTATTAAATCATCTGTCTCCTGTAATTGGGCTTTGGATGGGGGAAGAACTGAACCCAATGGAGGATTATTTCTATGCATTGGATGTATTGAAGAAATATCCTGTACGCCTGGCGTTACCTGGTCATGGTGATATGATTAAGCATCTGGATGAGCGAGTAACAGATATTTCAAATCGCCATGAAAAAAGAATGGAACAACTAATAGAGATTATGGAACATGAGGAAATGACAGCTTTTAAATTAACGTCAAAAGCATATGGACCGATGAAAAGTCTTGCCTTTGCCAGTCAATTTATGGCAACCCTGACCCGGCTAATCTATTTAGAAAAACAATCAAAAATTAAAGTGAAAACAAAAAAAGGGAAGAGTTACTATGGCCTTCCTGCAAAAGCATTTATAAGTGATTAGGAGCTGATAACCGATGAAGTTTGCAGCAATAGATTTTGAAACAGCAAATGAAAAAAGAAACAGCGCCTGTTCCATAGGAGTTGTCCGTTTTGATGAGAATGAAATCTTCGATGAATATTATTCGCTGATAAATCCGTTAAGTGATTTTCGCAGTATGAATATTCGTATTCATGGAATTAAGAAAGATGATGTGGAGGATTCTCCAAGCTTTAAAGAACTATGGCCGACCTTGCATGAAAAGCTGGATGGACATATTATTGTCGCACATAATGCCAGCTTTGATATGAGCGTATTGCGTCAATCTTTATTAAAATATGATTTGGCACATCCGGCTTACGCTTCATTATGTACTGTGAAAATTTCGCAGCGTGTGTGGCCACATCTGGAAAATCACCGTTTGCATACCGTCGCTGCATATCATGATATTCCATTGATTCACCACCATGCATTGGAAGATGCGAAGGCTTCTGCATCCATTTTGATGAAGGCATTGGAAGCCCAGCAGGATGGAGATGCCGAACACTTTTTGGAAAGATGGCTCTCGTCAAAAGCAAATGCACGCCGCGGTTATCCGAAGACAGGCGCTAAAAGAAAGTCAGGCCGTGAATCAACAAAGCTGTTTTTATCCTGATAAGGGGCTCCAGGGCAATCTATATAAGAAAATATCACGTCAATATTATTTCCGGTTAATTTATCTGGAAATGAGAGAATGGGAATAGTGCTTCTTAATTTTTTAACAAGAAAAAATTAGGCTATCCTTATCATTGCGTATTTCAGAAAAAAGGCGTATTATATTAACTACAAGCTACATTGTTCGTATCAATAAAAGTTTTAACCTCTAATGTTGGAATAGGGAGTTTTACATCGAAATTGAAATGTCGAGCCGTCATAAAGGAATGGAAGACAGGAAGGTTTCTGCGGACACCCACTTTGCGAAGTGGTGGTTTAAAACTTTTTATTGCATGGTACGGCAAATGTGGCCTGTATACATAATTTAATCTCAATCCCGATAGCGTTAACCGCTATCGGGATTTTAATGTTTGAAGCATGTTAATGAGTATTCTTTTTCTAAGTTGGGAAGAATACTGCATAATGAATTTTAGCTGAAGAACAGAAGGGAAGTAATGGAAATGGCAAACCGATTTGATGAAAAAATAGTGATTGTAACTGGAGCTGCAAGCGGTATTGGAGAGGCGACTGCTGTAAAATTTGCTGAACAGGGGGCCAGGGTAGTTCTCTCTGATATGTCAGAGAATGGGGAAAATCTGTCAGAAAAACTAAATCAAAAAGGATTTGAAACTACCTTTATCAGAACTGATGTGACAAACGAAGAGGACGTCAAAAAATTAGTGCATGAAACAGTCTCTAAATATGGGCGGTTAGATGTAGTATTTGCAAATGCCGGAATCGGAAATAGTACAATTCTGCATGAATTATCCCTGGAAGCCTGGCAAAAAGTGATTGATGTGAATTTAACAGGTGTATTTTTAACGAACAAATATGCAATTGAACAAATGCTAAAACAGAAAAGTGGCGGAGCAATTGTAAATAATGACTCCATTCACGGTTTTGTCGGCAAAGCAGGTGTAAGTGCCTATGCAGCTGCAAAGGGCGGTGTAAAGCTGTTAACGCAAACAGCGACAGCGGAATATGCAGCTAAAGGAATACGTGTTAATAATGTAAACCCGGGCTATATTGATACACCGTTACTAAAGAATGCTCCGGATGAAGCAAAACAGGAGCTGATAAATCTCCACCCGATTGGCCGGCTTGGAAAACCAGAGGAAGTGGCAAATGCTGTTTTATTCTTAGCAAGTGATGAGGCTTCCTTTATTACAGGCTCAAGCTTGCTGGTTGATGGCGGCTATACCAGTATATAATGCAGTGAAAAGTCTCCTGATACCGGGAGACTTTTATTTATAAGAAACTCAACTTTCGCACCTAAAAATAACTTGCTTATCATAGTGATAGGTGCTGATTGTTCCTTCATCTATCTCTTGACAAAACATAAACTCTATCTAGAAAGAAGGTAACGTATAAGGCACCGCTGCGGCGGACCGTTTTGCTTTCCTAGGGGCATGCTCTTCAGCTAACTTTTGCCAAGAAGAGCACTTGGCAAAAGTGGATCTTCAGATGATGCTATTCCCTCAGGAGTCAAAACGGTCCGTCTTCGCTAGAAGGGGGTTCTATACTGTTTAATACAACGGAGCCAATAGAAATTAGATCAGTAAAGAACATATTTTTCGTGGTGCATATAAAAATGTCCCGTCACATTACTTTCTGTTCATAAAAGCTATTCCCGATATTTACTATTCATGCTGTATCATCATTTAAATTGCCAAATCAACCATTTGAAACACTAAAATGGTCTTTTCATCAAACAAAAAGCGATTATTTCATCCAATCCCATCTGGATATGATTCCTTTCATTCGCTGTAGAAGCCTAACTGAGCGCAGACCAACCACGTAGACTCCTATGGGAACAGGGCGAGCTGAAGCCGTCCCCATGGAAAGCGTAGTGGTTGGTTGCAGGAGCTATGCACAATTTCCATTTTCATAGAAGGATGATTTAACAAAATACAAGCGGAATAATGATCATGGAATAGTTAAGGTATAGATGTTTATTCTCAGGTGCGAAAGTTGAGTTAATCATAATAAAAATGATTAAATTTTAATTTAATTTATATAGGTCTCTTTTTAGTTGCTGTTTCAGTTATAACTAAAACAAATTGAAACAGATAATAAAATACGATTTTTCCTTCTTCCTGATCCCTGCTATGCTTATTATATGAATACTGTTTCAGGGAGGAGAAGTAATATGACATTTCAATTAGAAAGAATAGACCATGTTCAGCTATCTGCACCAAAAGATTCTGAAGAGACAGCAATCAGGTTTTACAGAGATATCTTAGGCTTTAAGGAAGAAGAAAAACCGGAGACGTTAAAACCGAATGGGGGTGTCTGGTTCAGGAATGGTGAAATAGCCCTCCATATAGGAATTGAGGAGCCGTTTACTCCTTTGAAAAAAGCACACCCGGCATTTGAGGTATCAGGAATCGATGCATTGCAAACATATTTAGAAGGTGCAGGTATTTCGACAAAATGGGATAATAAACTTCCCAATGCTAAAAGATTCTATATAAATGATCCATTTGGTAACAGGATTGAATTTCTGGAATGGAAAAATAAAATAAAGAACTAAAAAATTTTATCGAAATTATTTGAAAGATTTTAATTTTTTCCTAATCCTTGTTTTTGTGAATGTACGTGCTATACTAAAAGCATTCTTTAATTTTTAATTCAACCCAAAACGAATATTTTTCATATAATCGCGGGGATAAGGCCTGCAAGTTTCTACCGGTTTACCGTAAATAGACCGACTATGGAAAAGTATAAAAAAAGCTTGTGTTTTGTCACTAGACAATACTTGCTTTCTTGATCATTCGACAAGACGCTCGAAAATCTACTTTTCCCATTAGTAGATTTTTGGGCTTTTTTACATTTTAGGAGGAATCATTCATGGAATTACTGAAGGAAAAAATTATAGCAGAAGGAAAAGTCTTATCAGATGCGGTATTAAAAGTGGATGCTTTTTTAAACCATCAGATAGACCCTGTATTAATGCAAGAAATTGGGAAGGAATTCGCGAATCGATTCCGGGATAAAAAAATAACAAAAATTCTTACGTTAGAATCATCAGGAATTGCTCCTGCGACAATGGCAGGCCTGGAGCTGGGGGTTCCTGTGATTTTTGCAAGAAAACGGCAATCATTGACTTTAACAGATAATCTTCTGACCGCAGAGGTTTATTCCTTTACAAAGCAGACAACGAGCAAGGTTTCTGTTTCTCATGACTTTATTAAAGAAGGCGATAACCTGCTGGTTATTGATGATTTCTTAGCCAATGGACAGGCAGCTCTTGGATTATTGGATATTGCTGAGCAGGCAAAAGCAACTGTTGCCGGTATCGGAATTGTTATAGAAAAAGGATTTCAGGAAGGCGGACAGGCTCTTCGCGAAAAAGGAATTACTGTAGAGTCATTGGCTATTATCGAGTCATTGGAAAATAAGCAAGTGGCTTTTAAAGAGGAGGCTCATCAGTAATGAAAATGGCAGCATTGGGTTTACAGCACCTATTAGCGATGTATGCCGGAGCGATTTTAGTACCGCTTATTGTCGGAGCTGAGTTAGGGCTGACTACCGAGCAATTAACGTATCTGGTAGCTATTGATATTTTAATGTGCGGAATAGCCACGCTTCTTCAGGTTATGAACAGCAAGTATATTGGTATTGGATTGCCGGTTGTATTAGGATGTACCTTTACCGCTGTTGCACCAATGATTGCTATCGGAGGACAGTACGGTATCTCCGCTATCTATGGCGCAATTATTGTATCTGGATTATTTGTATTCTTAATAAGCGGATTCTTTGGTAAGCTTGTCCGCTTCTTCCCGCCGGTAGTGACGGGATCTGTTGTAACGATTATTGGAATTACTCTGATTCCTGTAGCAATTAATAATTTAGGCGGCGGAGAAGGAGCAGCGGATTTTGGTTCATTTGCTAATATCGCACTTGGATTTGGAACATTATTATTTATCATTTTAATGTATCGATTTACAACTGGATTTGTGAAATCTATCTCTATATTAATTGGTTTAGGTGCTGGAACGATTGCTGCCGGGTTTATGGGAAGAGTTGATTTTTCAGCCGTTGCAGAAGCTTCTTATTTCCATATGGTGCACCCTTTCTACTTTGGAACACCGACATTTGAATGGTCAGCGATTATTACAATGATTTTAGTAGCAATGGTATCTCTCGTAGAATCAACAGGTGTTTATTTTGCCTTGGGTGATATTACGAAGAAAAAATTAACAGAAAAAGATTTATCCAAAGGATATCGTGCAGAGGGCTTAGCAATTTTACTCGGAGGAATATTCAATGCATTTCAATATACTGCTTTTTCTCAAAACGTTGGTCTTATGCAGATGACCGGTGTAAAAAAACGCAGTGTTATTGTTATCACTGGTTCTATGCTGGTTGTATTAGGATTCATCCCTAAAATTGCTGCTGTTACAACAATTATTCCGACTTCGGTATTAGGCGGAGCGATGCTGGCAATGTTTGGGATGGTCGTAGCACAGGGGATTAAAATGCTTGGTGCAGTCATTTCAGAGTCGACGGAAAATTCGATGATTATTGCATGTTCAGTTGGCATGGGACTCGGTGTTACAGTTGTACCGGAATTGTTTGATATACTGCCATCTTCGTTACAAATTTTAACGAGTAACGGTATTGTAGCGGGAAGTGTTACAGCAATTGTTTTAAATATTATATTTAACATGACTCCACGACGTAAAACGGAAACTGGAGAACTGGCAAAAGAAGTATAATAAAAAAGTACAAACGATAAGAAAAACTACTGATTTCTTCAATGAATCAGTAGTTTTTTAATTTACTGGCGTAATCCTTCCGATACACGTTTACCCAGCTCAGGGGAAGCAAGAGATAGATATTCAATCACCTTCGTTTGTAAGTCTCTGCGTACTCCTGTCAGTGCGGCGACAAGGTTCGAGACAAGATGAGATTTTCCTGTTGGCGATAACGATTGATAGAACTCTCCAGCTTGAGAAAAATCATCCTGTTTTGCTTTTGGTATATCTGAACGCACGAGTCTCCCTTCTACAAATTCTCCTTCTCCACTTGTCTGCAAATCATCTGGCTGCCAATGCTTCTGATCATTTATTGGCACTTTACGGAATTGCGGTCCAATCCGATAACGTTGGGAATCCCAATATATATTCGACCGCCCTTGTAATATCTTATCAAATGACAACTCCGCTCCATCTAATAAATTTGAAGGTGAAAAGGCAATCTTTTCTACTTGTTCCATGTAATTGTCAGGATTGCGGTTGAGTACCATCTTGCCGACAGGGTGGAAAGGTAATAATTCCTCATCCCACACTTTTGTATCATCAAGCGGATCAAATGGCAGTTTTTCTGCATCCTCGGGGTCTAAAATTTGAACGTACAAACCGTATTCTACGGATTCTCCTCCGGCAATTGTCTGGAAGAGATCTTCAGCGGCATAGTCCGGATTCATCGCTGCAAGCTTCTCTGCCTCTTCATTTGTAATATATTCCACACCATCAAATGGAACCCAAAGGTATTTAATGTAGTGGCGCTTTCCCTGTGCATTTCGCCATACGTACGTACTGACACTGTGGCCAGGAATCCGCCGCAGACTTTTGATTGTACCATGATCAGAATAAAGCTGGACGAAAAAATTAATGGACTCTGGAGTGGTGGCGACAAATTCCCAAACCCGGTTCGGATCCATTAAATTGTTCTTTGGTGAGGGCGACATTACTTCCACGCTTTCTGCAAAACGTCTAGGATCGCGTAACGAAAAGATAGGGATATGGTTGCAAATAAGGTCAAAGATTCCATCGTCTGTATAGAATTTCGTTGAAAATCCACGAACGTTTCGTAACGTGTCTGGGGTGCCTTTATTGCTCGCTCCGAGCGAAAAACGGACTGCGACAGGAACGGTTGTACCAGCCTGCTGCAGAAAGGGAAGCTTGGTATATTCGCTCATACTATTCAATGTTTCGAAATAACCGAAAGCCCCTGTCCCTTTCACATGTAAAGGCCGCTCCACAATCTTCGAGTGAACAAGTGTTTCCAGCGATTCATGCAAAATACTATCTTGCTCAAGTACCGGGCCTTCCTTACCAACCGTCTGTGAATATAATAATTCAGGATTATCCGGCTGCTTAGGTTGACGAACAGGCTGCTTGTTTCCTGTTGATACTGCTGTTTTTCGCACAGGTATGCGTCTTTTTTGTTGAGGATTTTGATTATTATCGGTCATTATTTCCTCCTTGTAAAAAATGATCTACTTTATATTGTTATGAATGGGACTTGTATCAATATGCATTATTAATGGGAAATAATCGGATTGATTAGAAAAGTAAATGGTGAGAAATAGATACGGAAGGTTGAAAAGGAGCACCTAATAAACTGCAGCTTTAAAATTTTTAAGGAGGATAAGCAGGTAGTTCATTTGATTGCTAGCATTTGAGAGCAACCTGAGCTAAAATCAAAGTATATCTTTTTTATGTAAACTAATGAAGGAGGAAGTGCAGGAATGACTGATTTGTCAAATGGTACACTATTTATCTATGGACTTATAATATTAACAGCATTGCTGATTGGTATCATTCAATGGGTGAGAAGGCGTTATGAAGTGTTAGCGGTTTTAGCTATTATTTTATCTCTTTTATTGCCGCTTGTGAGCTTTTTATATAGTATTAATCGACCAGAAGGTATGAATGAAATAGCTTATATATGGCAGCAGGCCAGAGGAAGAAGCGGTATTGGTGTTTTTCTTTTATTAGGATATCTGTATATCCTTTTTTGGATATTCTTTGGTCCTGAATTAAAAAAACTATATACATTTATTTCCGATAAAATAAAAAGGATAATTCGCTGGTGGAAAAATCGCGAGCAGAGACAAAATAAGAATAAGATGAAAGAGGAGATATAATGTCAATAGAAAAAGAGAAAATGAAAGCAGGAGAATTATATGATCCGGCAGACAGCGAACTTGTAAAAGATCGGCTTCATGTCCGGAAAATGATGCGTTATTATAATGCGCTCACAGAGGATGACACTGTCAGACGCACAAGCTGTCTGAAAGAAATATTTGGATCAACAGGAGAATCCCTTTTTATTGAGCCTGATTTTCACTGTGATTATGGCTATAATATTCATGTTGGAGAGAATTTTTACGCAAATTTTAATTGTGTCATGTTAGATATCTGTCCGATTCGTATTGGTGATAATTGTATGCTTGCACCAGGGGTACATATTTATACAGCTACTCATCCAATTCACCCTGAGGAACGCAATTCTGGAATAGAATTTGGAAAAGCAGTGACTATAGGCAATAATGTGTGGGTCGGCGGCGGAGCAATAATTAATCCCGGTGTAACAATTGGAGATAACACAATAATTGCCTCTGGTTCAGTCGTGACAAAGGATGTACCTGCAAATGTTATTTATGGTGGAAACCCGGCTAAGTTTATTAAAAGTGTAGAGCTGTAGAAGCAGTTCTGCAAAATTCCAGGTTTATTCTTTTGTAGTCAAAGATTAGTGAGGAGGGTCATTATGGCTAAGCTTCAATCGTTTGCGCCTGTTATCGGCAATAAGCCGAGAGTTCTTATTGTCGGTTCCATGCCAAGCATAAAATCGCTGGAGGAGCAGGAGTACTACGGAAATCCCAGAAACCATTTCTGGCCAATAATGTATCGTATTTTAGAGGATAAGCCAGCTGAAACTTATGCTGAAAAAATACACTTGATTAAGAAAAATCACATAGCATTATGGGATACAATTGGGTATTGTTACCGGCAGGGAAGCCTGGATATACATATTGAAGAAGAAGAGCCTAATGATATTGCGGGTCTTTTAGAAGAATATCCAACCATACAGCTTATTGCCTGCAATGGAACGAAGGCCTATCAAATGTATAAGAAGTTTATCTCTCCACTATTGCAGCAGGAAATCGATGTTATCAAGCTCCCTTCCACAAGTCCTGTTCCAGGGAAGTATAATAAAACGTTCGAAGAAAAAATAGAATCCTGGAGTGTCATTACAAATTACTTAGATGTTATAAAGTCTTACGAAGAGGAGATATAATGAAACTATTCTGGCTGCAATTTGTGCTTTTTTCAATATTATGGATTGGTTTACTCCTATTCAGCAGTAAGTTCATCCCTTATCATTTCTTTTTATTTGCGCTGAGCCTGGCTTCGTTTTTCCTGCTGTCATTCCGTACAAAACGGCTGTATCTATTACTCGGAAATATTATTATTATATTATGTGCTGGATTCTTTTTCTCTGAAAATGTTTTATTTTCTACTGGTTTAGTATGGTTACTTTTGTTATTAGCCGCCAGACAGCTACATACAAATGCATACTATATCCTTTTATCGGGGGCCGTTATTACCTGTCTGTTATTTTCATTTATTCCATCCATCTCCTATGCACTGTTTCTGGGAAGTGTTTTTGTTTTTGCGTTAAGCTTTCTCCTGCATAAACAATGGAGCAAAGATCAATATTATAAAAATTTATATGATAAGTTAAGTGATTCCTATCGGCAATTGAAGCGGCTTCATCTTACAGCTGAAGAAAATGCTAAGATAGAAGAAAGAACACGTATTGCCAGAGATATGCATGATTCTGTCGGACATCATTTAACCGCATTAATCATGCAAATAGAGATGCTGTCTATTAAGTACCCAGATTTAGAATTAGGACAAATGAAGGGGTTAGCGAATAGAAGCTTACAGGAAACAAGAGACGCTGTAAAAGCATTAAAAGAGGAAGAAACGGAAGGAATAGCAACCGTAGTCTATCTAATTCGAAAATTAGAAAGTGAAAGTCATTTGAATGTACATTTCACAATGAAAAATGGTGTATTATCTGTGCCAATATCGAATGTCAAAAGTGTACTTCTTTACAGAGTTATTCAAGAGGGGATTACCAATGCCATGCGTCACGCAAACAGTCGTGAAGTCCATGTGACATTAAGCAAATCTGCAGATGGAGCAATTCAATTTGAAATAACGAATGCAATTTATGAGGTGAAGGCTTTTGAACCGGGATTTGGTCTGACAAATATGCGGAGCCGTATTGAAGAACAAGATGGTAAATTAGAGATCATTCAATTGCCGGATAAATTTGTTTTATCAGGCAGGATTCCCGGATAACATACAGTAATAGGAGATGATAATGGATGTTTCACGTTATGCTTGTAGAAGATCAGGAGATTGTACGGCAAGGATTGCGAATGATTCTCGAACAGGATAACGAAATCCGTGTGAGCTGTGAAGCAAGTAATGGATTAGAGGCTATAGAGAAGATGGCAGCTCATCGAGTTGACGTTATTTTTATGGATATCCGTATGCCGGATATGAATGGAATTGAAGCAACGAGAAAAATAAAAGATCAGTGGCCAGAAACAGCTATTTTAATCTTAACCACCTTTAACGATGATGAATATGCACTGGAAGCGCTTAACGAAGGAGCGAGCGGTTTCTTATTGAAAACCTCTGACGGAAAAAAGCTTATTGAAGCTGTTTACAGTGTGATGAAGGGCGGCGTAGTGCTGCATGACGAAGTAACAGCAAAAGTAATGCCGAGATTATTGAAGCAATCTAAAAAAGCAGCTGCCGCCCCGCATGTTGATCTTACGGAAAGAGAGCGGGCGATTACGAAACGGATTGGACAGGGAAAAACGAATAAAGAAATCGCTGCGGAACTGTATCTATCCATAGGAACTGTTAAAAATCATATTTCTGTTATTCTTCAAAAGACAGGTCAGAGAGATCGGACACAGCTTGCTATTTATGCAGTAACGCATGACATTTCCTGAAAGAGAATGTCAAGAAATTGTACGTTTTTCTACGGATGTCAGGTGTTGCATATTTTATAATGAAACAAGGAACATCAGTGTTGAGGGTACAGCGGGTTTCGCCTCATCCATCTGTATTAGCGAACAAGATGGCCGGGTGTTTTGCCAATGATTGTTTTGCGGCGGTTCGTCCCGGTCTTAAGCTCTGATGAGAATGAAGTTGACTTATATTGTCATCGGAAATTTGAAACACTTTGAGATTTTAATAACGAGTAGTTCAAGGTTGAAGTAATCTTAATTGAAGTTTGGTGAAGGATTTATGATTGAAATATTTTTAGATGAATTTCATTTTTCTACACTGTGGAACGGCGGAATCTTCTTATTTTGTGCATTTATTATTATTTGTTACTTTTTTATGATTCCTTCCAAGGGGAAAGTCAAGGCGATACATACAATCTCTTTCCTATTGGGTATGACTGTTCTATTTTTAGCTGCAGGAAGTCCGCTGAATATTATTGGCAGACTGACACTGCAGGCGCATATGTATCAAATTGTCGGCTTGCTGTTTGTGGCAGCACCGCTGCTGGTTATTGGCTGGAGACCGAAATCGTGGATCAGCCAAAAAATAAGCTGGATGCAGAGAATGCTTGATTATCTCAGAAAACCGGCAGCAGCTATTATAATACTGACTGTCTTTTTTTACAGCTATCATATGCCATTTATGTTTGACATTGCCCGTATGGAGTTATATTGGAATCATTTCTTTATGCTGGGTTTATTTATAGCAGCTTTAAATTTCTGGTCTGCATTTTTCTATTATTGGCTGGATAATCGTGTCAGATGGTATGCAATGGCGATACAAATTTCTGCTTTTCTGCCATATTGTTTTTATGGATTATTAGCAAGTACAGGTATTTATCAAACTTACAATGATCCTGCTGTATTTCTGGAATCATTAAAAGTCTGTATTCCAGTTGACCTGCAGATGCCCGATGAATTTTATATAGGCTTTTTACCGTTCGACCCGGTTTATGAGCAGCAAATGGGGATTTTAATTTTTCTATTCAGTATTGCACTGGTATCTGTTATTACTTTGGTTTGGTCACAGCGGCAATTTAAGAATGAAAAAGCATTATAAACTTTAAAACAGCAGAACTGATTTTTCAGCTCTGCTGTTTTTCTATTCTATTATCTCAAAAAAATGACTGGAGTCACTTTTTTTCAGAGTGATTAGTGACGAGAGGTAGTGTTTCTTTGTTTCAAAAGACTATAAAATATAAGTAGATTCTCGTGAGGAGGGAATATCGTGCTGGAATTAGTTGATATTTCAAAGCGTTTTAAAAAAATAGAAGCAGTAAAGTCATTAAATATGTTTATCGAACAAGGGGAGATTGTTGGGTTGCTCGGGCCGAATGGAGCTGGAAAGTCAACGGCGATCTCTATACTTTCTACGTTAATTGAACCAACACAGGGAGACGTGCGTTTTTTAAAAGAGTCTGTTATCCAAAAGCCTGCTCCGTTACGGAAAGCCATCGGGGTTGTTCCCCAGGAAATTGCGCTATACCCGCAGCTGTCAGCGGAGGAAAATCTGCTTTTCTTTGGAAGAATCTATCGATTGAAAGGATCAAAATTAAAACAGCGTGTCAATGAAATTTTAGAGCTGATTGGTTTAACAGAGAAAAGAAAAGCACTTGTGGATTCTTTTTCAGGTGGAATGAAAAGACGCTTGAACATTGGAGTTGCGATGCTTCATAATCCCCAAATCCTGATTATGGATGAACCGACTGTGGGAATTGATCCGCAATCAAGAAGCTATATTTTAGAGACGGTAAAGCGTTTGAACAAGGAGCACCAAATGACGGTCGTCTATACAAGTCATTACATGGAAGAAGTCGATTATCTGTGTGATCGTATTTACATTATGGACCAGGGGAATTTAATTGCTTCTGGTACCAAAGAGGAAATTAAGCAGATTCTTTCCTCAGAAAATACAATTTCCATTCAGGCTGATCGTTGGAACAGTATGTTTATTGCACAGTTAAAGGGACATGAATCCATTACGAAGGTTCATGTTGAGGAAGATGAGATTACATTAATTACACCAAAGGAAGTCAATCTGTTTTCCGAAATTATTTCCATGACGGAAGAATACGGGATTGCTTTACGCTCACTGCATGTAAAGTCCCCGACATTAGAAGATGTGTTCCTGCACTTAACTGGAAGAGCATTACGCGATTAAAGGAGGGGTTTCTATGTTATTTCAATTAATTAAAAAACAATTGCTCCTGCTATGGCGTAATCCAGTCCAAATTTTTTTACTTTTGGGATTACCGATTATACTCATTCTTATTTTAAGTATTGCATTGGCTGGCTTTATGGAAAGTGGCAGTCCAAAACTTGAATTAAAAGTAGCCTGGCTGGAGCATGAGGATGAATCGAAACAGATAGAGCGATTTATTAATGAAATGGATGCGCTTGGTGTACCGGCAGAGACTTTTGGTAACAGTGAAGATATGCAAATGATTACGATGCTTAGAGAGGATATTTTTCAAGGGGAAGATTTGCAGGAAATGATCGAATTAAATGTTATTCATAAAGATGAAAAAGCAGATGTGCTTGCAGATGATTCCTATTCAGGTCTAATCGAGGTTCCGGAAAACTTCACCTATGATATGTTGCAGAGTATCTCTGAACAAGGCGGTGAAAGACCTGAAATAACGTTGCATGTCAATCAGGAGGATGGCATTTATTCATCTGTCTTATCGCAAATTTTAGAACAATTTGATGAGAATCTGACAACACAGACCTTCCTTCAGCAGAATGGTCTTGATGTAGACATGGAAGAAATGCAGGCGGCAGCAAGTGTCGGGGAGCAAACACAAATTGATCAAATGGAGCCGATTTCTTCGCGCGATTATTATACCATAGCAATGGCTGTCTTTACCGGATTATATGTTGCTTCCACAATTGGATTCTTTGCAACCAGAGAAAGACAGGATCAGGTATTTGATCGTATTATTGTCGGCGATATGTCAAGGTGGCTGTATTTCCTTAGTATTTTAATTTCGGGTACGATTATTGCCTTTATTCAATTATTATTTCTCTTTTGTTTTTCGTATTTTGTATTCCAGGTTAGTTTCAATGACATTCTGACATTTTTGATTACTACCATCTCTTATGCTATTGCTGTAGGGGGAATTACTGTTTTATTGACGGCTATCAGCTACCGTTTTAAATCAGATGCGATCATCGGATTTTTTTCAGGAGTAGTAACCTCTATCTTAGCATTTATCGGAGGAAGCTTTTTCCCAATTGGAGAATTATCGGAAACCATAGCGCGCTTAGGTAATTTGACGCCGAACGGATCTGGATTGAGTGCTTATATCCAAATACTCCGTGGGAGCGGCTTGGAGGATGTTGCCAATTATCTTATCTATATGATCAGCTTTGGTGTTGTAACGATTATTGTGGCTGCAATGAGCTTTCCAAAAAGGGGGTCAACACGATGAAAGGGATACTCTTAGCGCGGGTACGTGAATTTATTCGTAATCCATTTACTTTCCTCCTTTTTACAGGAATGTCTATTGTATTTGCCTGGGTGATTTCATCTATGAACGTTGGTGGCGGGGGAGGAGGTCTTCCGGTACCGGTATATGTAGAAGAAGGAGCTGACGGCTATCAGAGTTTTCTTGAACAACAGGAGGCTTTTCAATTTTATCCAGTAGATAAAGAAACGTTAGAAGAAGAGCTCAGGGAAGGCGAAGCAGATACGGGTGTCATTTTATCTAAAAATCGGTTTGATATTTTAGTAGGTGTAGAATCACCGAATGCTGGTCTGATTCAACAAACGGTTCAGGAGGTATATACAACAGATATTCAGGAAACGTTAATCGGAGATACAGCTGATGCAGCGGGGATGGAGGCAGATCAAGCTGTTTCAGCCTACAAAGAAACATTATCTGATGGAACATTCGATTTGGCTGTAAACAGCTTTTCAGGGGAAGAGTCGTGGAAATACGATGATAATGTTCATCGTATCGGCGGCTTTGCATTATTTTTCGCAATTTATACCATTGCATATGGAGTAGTGAAAATTTTGACAGAGAAGCGGATGGGTGTCTGGGACCGAATAATTTTATCGCCGGTAAAAAAATCAGAAATGTATATTGCTAATCTGCTATACAGCTTTATCGAGGGATATCTGCAAATTTTAATTATTTTCAGTGTCTTCTATTTCTGGCGAGGGATTACCTTCAATGATCAGATGATTGAAATCTTACTGATGTTAATTCCATATGCTTTAGCAATTGTTGCTATGTCAATTTTAATTACAGCGCTTGTTAAAAATGTGGAGCAATTTAATGCAGCAATCAGCATTATTACAGTAAGTTTAGCGATGATTGGCGGGGCATTTTGGCCGCTGGAAATTGTCAGTAATCCTGTTTTACTGTTTTTAGCCAAGCTGAATCCAATTAAATATGGATTGGATATTATCCAAGGAGCGGCAGTATATGGATACTCTTTTACGGAGCTTCTGCAGCCGATCAGTATATTGACATTGATGGCTGTTTTATTTACCGGAATCGGCATTCATTTAATGGAAAAACGTCATATTTAATTAAGTAAGTCGATAAAACGTAGAAGAATTTGTATTCATACAGGTTCTTCTACGTTTTTATGTATCTAAGGGTATGAAAAATCAGGAGAATTTAAGAGATGAATGACTTAAGAAATGCCTATCTATTCTATAAAAATGTCATAATATCTCCCATAACTTGGATTATATACATAAGTGAATTTCTTGTATAATGAAATAGAAAGATAGACAGATAGAAAAGAGGGTCATGGTGTGAAGAAAAAGAAAAAATGGATTTGGATTATTTCAGGGATAGTTGTCATACTCCTTATTATAAATTTTGCAGCTGCCGTTTTCTTTTATAATCTCGCCGTTGAGCGTAATGTAAAGGATTTTTTGAACGGAAATACTGATTTAGAGGTTGAGGCAGAGACTTTGGATATATTACTGGAGGGAGATTGGCGTGACTGGTCGGATGAACAGCCATTTGAAACATGGCATCAGACTTCCTTTGACGGACTTGACTTGCAGGGATACTACCTGGAGGCAAAACAGCCGACGAAGAAAGTAGTTATTTTCGCTCATGGCTACTTAGGGCGCGGAAAGGATATGTCTTTATTTGGTCAGCATTATTATGAGGACCTGGGATATAATGTTTTTACTGCAGACATGCGCGGGCATGGAGAAAGTGAAGGAGATTATATTGGTTTTGGCTGGCATGACCGTCTGGACTTAATCAACTGGATTGATCAGGTTATTGAAAGGGTTGGTGATGACGCGGAAATTGTACTTCACGGCGTTTCTATGGGGGGATCCACTGTTTTAATGGCGAGTGGAGAAGAGCTTCCTGCTAATGTGAAAGCAATTGTAGCAGATGCATCTTATACAGATGCCAATGATCTATTCGCTTATCATCTTGACCGGATGTTCCATCTGCCAGCGTTCCCGTTTATTCCGTCTACCAGTCTGGTAACACAGATTCGGGCCGGCTATGATTTGAAGGAAGCCTCTGCACTGGATCAGGTCGAAAAGGCAAAAGTCCCGATTTTATTTATTCATGGAAAAAAGGATGTCTTTGTGCCGACAGAAATGACAGAGGAGCTTTATGAAAACACAAAAACTGAGAAAGAACTTTTACTTGTGGATGGTGCAAGCCATGGAGAATCCTTTGTGAAGGACGAAACACTATATAAGAAAACTTTGGATGAATTTTTAGAGCGTTTTGTAAAGGAAGACTAGCAAAGACGCGGCAGATGGTTACCTATAAATCTGTCAAAGGTGAGCACGGAAGAACAGGATTTCATCGGGAAGTCTTGCTAAGATGTCATTAAGGGGTGAATCACTTGATGTGGGTGAAATCAATACAAACAGCTTTGAATTATATGGAAGAAAAAATGTTGGAGGAGCTATCCATTGAAGAAATTGCAAAGCAGGCGAATTTTTCCGTGTTTCATTTTCAAAGAACATTTAATATAATGACAGGAATCACAATTGCAGAGTATATTCGACGGCGTCGCCTGACCTTAGCAGCCAATGAGTTAAGAAAATCAGATGAAAGGATTATAGATATTGCCCACAAATATGGGTATGAAACCCCGGAAGCTTTCTCGAAAGCATTTCGTAAACAGCATGGAATTACACCAAGAGAGGCGCGGAAGTATTCAGGAAACTTCACATCATATAACCGCCTGGTTATTCAGGTGAATTTAAAAGGGGAGAATCCTATGAACTACAAGATTGTTGACCATGAGGCATTTAAGGTGATTGGAGTAAGAAAAGAATTTTCATTAATTAACGAGCAAAATCTGACTGGAATTTCTGAGATGTGGCAGCTGGCGCATACAGATGGTACAGATGAATTATTAAGCAGTCTGAATAATGGACCAGTACAAGGTGTTATAGGTGTATGTGATGATAAAAATGATAAATCCATTGACTATTGGATTGGAACAGCTTATCAGAATGAAACACCAGAAAGGTTTGAAGCCACGGAGATTCCGGCATCTAAGTGGGCGATATTTGAAGTTCATGGAGCAATGCCTAATGCTATTCAAAAAGTGTGGAAGCAAATATTTTCAGAATGGTTTCCGTCCAGTAATTATGAGCATGCAGGTACACCAGAATTAGAAGTGTATTCAGATGGTGATGCTTCTGAAGAGAACTATTATTCAGAAATTTGGATTCCGGTTAAATAGGCAGGCATTATATTAGAATGAAATAAAAAAAGACATTGATCAGCTGGTCGATGTCTTTTTTTTTTTTTTTATACATTTTTAATACGTGTTAACTTGTTATTTAAAGAAAATTTATTAATATTTATAAATTCTCTTGCATAAACATACATAAAAATTTATAATGATTAATAATTAATTTTTCAGATAAGGGAGAGAAGGTTATTGAAAAAAGCAGCAATTATTGGAGGAACTGGTTACGGGGCAATTGAGCTTATAAGACTCCTCCAATCGCATAAAGAAATCCAGCTTACTAAAATTATCTCGCAATCACAAGCAGGGGAGGATTTATCATCTACTTATCCTCATTTATCGGTAATTATTACTAAAAAGATGGAATCACTAGATTTAGAGGAACTGAAAAAAGAGATTGATATTTTATTCTTAGCAACTCCAGCGGGTGTCGCTAAGAATATTATCCCTTCTTTCCAGGACACTTCCGTTCAATGTATTGATTTATCAGGGGATTTCCGGCTGACAGGGGAGGAATACAGTGAATGGTACGGAAAAGAGCCTGCCTCGGCGGAGGTCTTGGAAAAAGCGGTGTTTGGTCTTAGTGATATTTTTACAGAGGATATAAAAACAGCTTCTATTATTTCTAATCCAGGCTGTTTCCCAACTGCTGCTTTGTCAGCGTTAATCCCTCTTATCGATGGGGATAAGATTCAGACGAAAGGGATTCGCATTGATGCAAAAACAGGAATATCCGGAGCGGGAAAAGGGCTGAGTGAAAAAACACATTTCTCTACAACAAATGAAAATGTTATTCCATATAAAATTGGGCAGCATCAGCATATTCCGGAAATTGAACGTTATGCTTCAAAGTTTGCTGGAAAGGACTTAAAAGTATCTTTTACAACGCATTTAGTTCCAATGACAAGAGGCCTGATGTGTACGATATATGCGGATATAAAACAGCGGGAAACAACGGCTTCTATTTTAAATTATCTTGAGGAATATTATCAGGAAAAATCCTTTGTCCGGATTTTACCGGAGGGAATATTCCCGACAACGAAAGGGGTAGCGGGCAGCAACTTCTGTGATATTGGGGCATATGTGGATGAGAGGACAAATAACCTTGTGGTTGTATCAGCGATTGATAATTTGGTAAAGGGAGCTGCCGGCCAGGCAATCCAAAATGCCAATATTATGAACGGATGGGAAGAGACTATGGGACTGGAATTTATACCGGTATTTCCGTAAATAGGAGGATATTCAAAAAGTTCAATAAAGATGACACGGCGATAAGAGGATCTTCTACTAAGAACGCCCGCGTCGTGTGGGCAACGTAGAAGCCACCGCAACACGTGAGAAGTGCGTTGACGAGCTTTTTCCGATGGGACTGGGACTGCGATTACTCGTCCCACCAAGAGCGTTACTCACGCATTTAAAAGCATAGAGGAACTTCTGTTAAGACAGTCCGCTTCCTGTGGATAACACAGAAGTCATCACATGCTGTGAAAGTCCGTTCGTAAAAAGCTCGTCGCCTTGAACTTATTGGTTCTATTTATCGGACTTTTTGAACACGCACTCGATAGGAGGAGAATAAATGGAACAGACTTTATTAAAGCCATTTAAGATTATAGAAAATGCACATATCGATCAGCCCAAGGGGTTTACAGCAGGAGGTGTTCATGCCGGATTGCGCAGATCAAAGCTTGATTTTGGGTGGATTAATTCGAAAGTTCCAGCAACTGCTGCAGGTGTTTATACACAGAATACTTTTCAAGCTGCTCCGCTTCAGATTACACAGGAAGCATTAAAGCAATCTGATCAGCTGCAGACAATTATTGTGAATTCAGCGAATGCCAATTCCTATACAGGTGAGCAGGGCTATCAGGATGCTGTTCAAATGCAGCAGCTGGCTGCAAAAAAAACAGGTGTTGATCCCTCTCTGGTAGCTGTAGCTTCAACAGGTGTTATTGGTGAGATGCTGCCGATGAATTTGATAAAAGAAGCAATAGCACGAATTGATGAAAATAAAGATGCAGATGCTTTTGAGCATGCTATTTTAACAACGGATACGAAAACCAAGCATATAGCGGTAGAGGTTGAAATAGATGGAAAGCCGATAACGATTGCAGGTGCTGCCAAAGGCTCCGGCATGATTCACCCGAATATGGCGACAATGCTTTCCTTTATTACGACTGACGCCAAGGTGGAAGCAGAGAGCCTCCAGCACGGATTAAAGCAATCTACTAATCAGACGTTTAATCGTATTACCGTGGATGGTGACTGCAGTACAAACGATATGGTGCTGATATTAGCTAATGGAATGCAGAATAACGAAACACTTCATCAGAAGCATCCAGAATGGAACAGATTTATGGAGGCATGGCAATTTGTCAGCCGGGAGCTTGCCAAAATGATTGCCAAGGATGGAGAAGGGGCAACGAAGCTTGTGGAGGTCACAGTTGAAGGCACTGAGACAGAGGAGCAGGCTGCGCAGATGGCTAAGGCTGTGATTGCATCAAGTCTTGTTAAAACAGCAATTTACGGAGAGGACGCCAATTGGGGAAGAATTGTCAGTGCGCTTGGGGCAAGCGGTGTGCCTTTTAATAAGAACAGTCTATCCATTGCCATCGGCTCTGAACGTATTATTGAGGATGGTCAATTATTGTCCTTCCATGAACCAAACTGTGTGGAAGAGCTGGTTAAGGATACGGTTCAGCTTTTTATTGGCTTAAAGGATGGTTCGGAAAAAGCTACAGCGTGGGGCTGTGATTTAACCTATGATTACGTAAAAATCAATGCATCCTATCGGACATGAGGTGTTTTAATGACAAAAGCAGTATTTAAAATAGGCGGAAGTATATTACAAGAGCTGCCGAAATCCTTTTATCAGCTGCTGATTGATTTGAAGGAAAAAGGGATTTGTGATCCTGTGATTGTTCACGGCGGCGGGCCGGAAATCAATCAGGCGCTAAAACAAATGAATATTGAAAGTACTTTTGTTGACGGGCTTCGTGTTACTACAGAAGAAGTATTGGAAGTAGCACAGATGGTTATGAGCGGAACAATCAATAAACGGATTGTCGGTTTATTTCAGGGACAGAATGGAAAAGCAATCGGATTAAGCGGCGTAGACGGCAGGCTGCTGCAGGCTAAACCTATTCATAATGGAAAGCTGGGATTAGTGGGAGAAATCACAAAAGTGGAAACAGCCTGGATTGACATGATACTGAAAGAGGGGGGCATCCCCGTTATTTCTCCGATTGCAGCAGGTGAAGGGGAAAGCCGTTTAAATATTAATGGTGACACAGCAGCCGGAGCTGTAGCAGAGGCATTAGGTTGCAAGCTTGTTCTAATCAGCAATATCCCCGGAGTAATGGAAACAATCAACCAGAAAGAAATTATTTATCATCATTTAACAAAGAATGATGTGGAAGCAATGATAGCTTCGGGAGTAATTTATGGCGGCATGATACCCAAAGTGCGCTCTGCTCTGGCAAGTTTAAAGGGGGGCGTAGAAGAATCAGTGATTTTAAACGGCCTGGAGCCTGATAATATTTTAAAATATTTAGATGGTGAAAAGGTAGGAACTATTTTAAGAGAAAAGGAGATTGCAGAACATGTCTAGTACAATGACAACATCAGCATTAATGAAAAACTATCAGCGCCTGCCAATTACTATTTTAAAAGGTAAGGGAAGCTATGTATGGGGTGATCAGGGTGTGAAATATCTTGATTATACATCAGGGATTGCTACATGCAGTCTGGGACATGTACCAGATTATGTGCAGGAAAAAATATCAGAGCAATTAGAGAATTTATGGCATGTTTCTAATTTATACCGGATTCCTCAGCAGGAAGCATTGGCTGAGAAATTAGCTTCTTTAAGCTGCTTCGACCAGGCATTCTTTTGTAACAGTGGCGCAGAAGCGAATGAAGCGGCTATCAAATTAGCTAAAAAGTATGCAAAAGACCATCAGAAGCCGGAAAGAACAGAAATCGTTACCTTTTCAAATTCCTTTCATGGAAGAACTGGTTCGACAATGGCGGCAACTGCACAGACGAAAATTCATAACGGCTTTACGCCATTAACGCCCGGGTTTACTTATTTACCGTTTAATCAGCAGGAGGCAATTGAGCAAATAGATGCCGATAAAACAGCAGGTGTTTTATTGGAGCTTGTGCAGGGAGAAGGCGGGGTTCATCCGGCAGATGTGCAGTGGGTAAAAACTCTATATGCGTATTGCAAGGAAGCGGATATTTTGTTTATGGTTGATGAAATCCAGACAGGAATCGGCAGAACGGGATCTCTTTTTGCATACGAGCAATATGAAATAGAACCGGATGCGATTACTTTGGCTAAAGGCTTAGGCTCTGGTTTTCCTATTGGAGCATTATTAGCAAAAAACAAAGCGGCAGAGAGTTTTTCTCCCGGAACGCATGGCAGTACCTTTGGCGGAAATCCTTTGGCAGCAACAGCAGGGCTGGCTACATTGGAGCAAATTACAGATACTAATTTTTTAGAAGGGTTACAGGAGAAAAGCCTGCTGTTAACAGAAGCGTTAACGAAGCTGGCAGAAACTAATTCACTCATTAAAGCGGTTAGAGGAAAAGGATTTTTAATCGGATTGGAAGTTGAAAATAAAGCTGGTGTCTGGGTCGAAAAATTAAGAGAAAAACAAATTCTTGTTTTAACAGCAGGGGAGAATGTTGTGCGTATTTTACCTCCATTAACAACAGAGAAAGAAGAGTTATTCACTTTTATCGGAGTGATAACGGCTATTGCAGCAGATTTAGAGGAGAAGGGAGAATAATATATGCCTATACATCCAGGGATTAAGAAAGTGCTTGTTTTAGGTTCGGGACCAATTGTTATCGGGCAGGCAGCAGAGTTTGATTATGCAGGAACACAGGCTTGTCTTGCTTTAAAAGAAGAGGGGCTGGAAGTAGTTCTTATCAATAACAATCCCGCGACTATTATGACAGATGAAGCTATCACAGACCAGGTCTACTTAGAACCATTAGAGGTAGAGGTGGTCGAAAAAATCATTGAAAAAGAAAAACCGGATGGTTTAATTGGAACCTTGGGTGGGCAAACAGGATTGAATTTATCCATGGAGCTTCATGATAAAGGAATTTTGGAAAAATATAATGTAGAATTACTGGGAACATCTATTGCTTCTATTCAAAAAGGAGAAGACAGAGAAAAGTTCAGAGATTTAATGATTGCCATCCAGGAACCTATTTCTGAATCACAAATTGTGACGAATATAGAGGATGGTCTGTCTTTCGCTGAGCAGATTGGTTACCCGGTTATTCTCCGTCCAGCCTATACATTAGGCGGGGAAGGCGGGGGATTTGCGAATAACAAGGAAGAATTCTGTGACTTATTAGCAAAAGGCCTCCATTTAAGTCCTATACACCAGGTGCTTGTAGAACGCAGTATCAAAGGCTGGAAAGAGATTGAATATGAAGTAATGCGTGATGAAAGTGATGCCTGTCAAATTATTTGTGATATGGAAAATGTTGATCCGGTCGGGGTTCATACCGGTGATTCAATCGTTGTTGCTCCGGCTCAGACATTAACACCAGAACAAAGCAGAATCTTGCGTGACGCATCTATAAAAATTATTCGGGCATTGGAAGTAGTCGGCGGCTGTAATATTCAATTTGCCCTGCATCCGGAAATGAATGAATACTGTATTATCGAGGTAAATCCCCGTGTCAGCCGTTCTTCAGCATTAGCATCTAAAGCAACAGGCTATCCTATTGCAAGAGTAGCAGCAAAATGTGCAGTCGGCTATCATCTGGATGAATTAGTGGATCCAGTCAGCGGAGCAACCTACCTTCATTTTACACCTGATTTAGATTATACGGTTGTGAAAATTCCACGTTTTCCATTTGACAAGTTCTCAGAAGCAGATCGCAGTCTGGGGACACAGATGAAAGCAACGGGGGAGGTTATGTCTTTGGATAAAACCTTCGAAGGTGCATTAAATAAAGCAGTCCGTTCGCTGGAAATGAATGTTCAATCATTGCACTGGCCGGTTTTTGCAGAAAAATCGGAGGAAGAATTAATGGCGCTGCTTGAAGAACCAAATGATTTACGTCTCTTTGCAATTGCAGAGGCCTTCCAGCGTCAAATTTCTATTGCAAGGGTATCTGAACTGACTTTAATTCAGCCCTATTTCTTAGAAAAGATTGCAGCAATGATAGAGCTGGAAAAAAATTTAGCAGCAACTGGGTGGGGGAATATAACAGAAGAATTAATATTACAGGCAAAGCAATATAATATTAGTGATGTACGCCTGGCTCAGCTATTTGATATCCAGCCTGCAGGTTTACGTCAATATTATAAAAATCACGGTCTTTCCCCTAATTACCGTTTTGTCGATACATGTCCAGGTACTTCGGGTAAAAATTCCACTTATTTTTATTCAACCTGGTCAGATTTTAATCAAGTGCTTCCCGTGTCTGATAAGAAGAAAGTACTTGTTATCGGCTCTGGACCAATCCGTATCGGGCAGGGAGTTGAATTTGATTATTGCTCTGTTCATGCTGTGCAGGCTCTGCAGAAGGCCGGCTATGAAGCGGTAATGATCAATAATAACCCGGAAACAGTCAGTACAGACTATACAGTGGCAGACCGTCTCTATTTTGAACCGCTGACTCTTGAAGATGTGTTAAATGTGATGGAAATAGAGCAGATTGAAGGAGTCCTTATTCAGTTTGGCGGACAGACGGCCATCAATTTAATGGAGCAGTTAAAAGAAGCAGGTGTTTCTGTTTTAGGTACTACTCCTGAAAACATGGATAAAATGGAAGACCGGGAACAATTCTATGCTTTTTTAGAGCAATTAAATATTGCGCATATACACGGAGAAATTGTGCATAGTGCTGAACAGGCGAAAGCAGCAGCTTATCAGCTTGGTTATCCTGTTTTAATCCGTCCTTCTTATGTTATTGGCGGCCAGTCAATGTTTGTCTGCTACAACAAGGAGGAGTTAATCAGTAACGTAGAGAGAGTGCAGGTAGATACCTATGACCAGTGCTGGCCATTATTGATGGATTCGTATTTGCCAGGATTAGAATGTGAAGTAGATGTAGTGAGTGACGGGGAAAATGTGATTATTCCGGGGATTTTTGAGCATATTGAAAAAGCAGGAGTTCATTCGGGGGACAGTACGAGCGTATTCCCGTCGATCACATTAACAAATCAGCAAAAGGAACAAATTTATCACATCTCGAAAAAAATTGCCACAGAGCTGCCGATTGTAGGAATGATGAATATCCAGTTTGTCATTTATCAGGAAGAAGTATATGTCCTTGAAGTAAACCCGAGATCTTCCCGCACTGTGCCGGTAGTAAGCAAGGTAACAGGAATTCCGCTGGTTGCTTTAGCAGTAAATGCGCAAATAGGTGAGTCCCTGCAAGTCTTTATGAAGGAATTCTCTGCTTATAAAGAACCGGATTATTATACAGTTAAAGCACCTGTTTTTTCTAAAAATAAATTAAAAGGTGTCGATCATATTTTAGGACCGGAAATGAAATCAACCGGGGAAGCAATCGGTATGGACGTTACTTTGGAAAAGGCAATTAGAAAAGCGGTCATACTTTCTCAGCATAAGTTGAATAACACAAAAAAGTGGTTTGTATCAGTTAGCAATCACCATAAGGAAGAAAGCATACCGTTTATTCAGGAAATTGCCGAAAAAACAGAAATCATTGCTACTCAGGGAACAAGCACATATCTGGAAAACAATCAAATTCCTTCTATAACTGCGGATCGTGAAATAGCTGATCTCAAAAAGCTGTTTTTGCATGATCCACCGGGGTATGTGATTAATATTCCAAGTATCGGAAGAGATAAAGAACGATTCGGCTTTCAGCTTAGAGAGCTTTGTATTCAATTGAATATTCCTTACTTTACCAGTCTGGAAACGGCAAAGCTTGTATGGAAATATCAGCATCTAGAGCAGAAGGATATTCAATCTTTACAAGAATATTTAAAAACAATGAATAAAGTTGACAGTGTTACCTTGTAAATAAACAGAAAAAACTGCCTGCACGCAGGGATAATTCCTAATGATATCAGCATCATTATCTGGTGTAATCCTATTTAACCAATAAAAGTGTGAGGCTTGATAACAATTACCGGAAAGAAAGCATTATGTATCTAAAACCATAAAAATAGAGGCTGACAGGAGCTGTCGCCTCTATTTTTTCGAGTTCATTATTAGAGATACTTTTCAAACCAGCGGCATATATTATCTAACCGGGCTACCCGAAGTGTAGGATTGCCGCTTCGACTCAATTCATGGTTAGCATTCGGGAACCGGATAAATTCCACTTCCTTATTTAAATGTTTTAAGGTAATAAATAATTGTTCGCCCTGCTCAATTGGACAGCGGTAGTCTTTTTCACCATGCAGAATAAGCAGTGGTGTCTCCACGTTTTCTGCATATTTCAACGGAGATATATCCCAAAGCTCTGTCGGATCCTCCATTAAGTTCACACCATGCTCCCATTTTGTAAAGAAGAAGCCGATATCACTTACACCATAAAAGCTTAACCAATTGGAAATGGACCTTTGTGTAACAGCTGCTTTAAAGCGGTTTGTATGACCGACAATCCAGTTTGTCATAAACCCGCCATAGCTGCCTCCTGTCACACCTAAGCGATTTTCATCAATAAAGGAATACTGTTCCAGACAATAATCAACAGCCTCCATCAGATCGTGGTAATCCCCTTTACCATAGTTCTCACGCACACCATTGACAAACTCCTGTCCATAACCATGGCTGCCGCGGGGATTTGTATAAAGTACAACATATCCTTTAGCTGCCAGAAGCTGCAGCTCATGGAAGAAGGTTTGTCCATACATGGCATGCGGACCGCCGTGAATCTCCAATACAAAAGGATATTTTTTACCTTCCTGGAAACCGTATGGACGAAGCAGCCAGCCCTGTATTTCTAAACCGTCACTTGAAGTAAAAGTAATCTCCTCCGGACTGCTTAAAGCTATCTCACTGATAAATGTTTTATTTACATCTGTCAGCTGCTCTAATGTACCGTCTGCTGACAGTTTGTAAAAATTACAAGGATCTGTCGGAAGGCTGATTCCTAATATAAAGCTTTTAGTATCCGGGTTATAAGAAAAGCCGAATAGATGATTATTATCACTGTAGCGTATTTTTAAATTACCCTCTAAATCTGTTTCATATAAAGAAACGGTTCCATTATCTGACCCGACAAAGTAAATAGATTCGTTGTCCTCAGACCAGACAGGACCAGCTTCCGAGCTGCCAAGACGTGTATCTCCGACCATTGTATCTCCGGGCTGGATGCTCCAATCTCTGGACAGGAGCATTCTTTCCTTACTCTCTACGTCGTATATGAACAGCTTTGTCAATGTAGCACCAGCATATTCAAATCCGTGACCGTAAGCAACAATTTTTTTACTGTCTGTCGAGAAGGATGCCCCGTGATAGCTTCCTTTACTGTCTGTTAATTTGATTATTTCTTTCGATTGCAATTCAAGTAAATACAGATCAGAAACCAGTGAAGAATCAGCATCTTCCTCCAAATTAGCAGCAAAGATAAGCGTTTTGTTATCAGGAGCAACATCCACCAAGTGGTGATCAGCCTCTTTATCCGTCAGCTGATGAAAAGTACCTGATGTTAGATCATATTGAATAATTTGAACTTTGGAATTATCATGGAATCCTCGTGCATCTGATTTATATCTTAGGCGGTCCACAACCAGCGGCTTTGTCTGCGCTTCTTTTTGCTTTGCCTTTTTTTCTTCTTTATTTAATTCTTTTAAAGCAGAAATATCATCATCTTTTTCAAGGTAGGAGCAGAATAAAATAGATTTTCCATCCTCTGACCAGACAGGTGAGAAAGCACCATTTGGAAATGTAGTAACTTGTTTTGCTTCCCCGCCACCCATATCTGTCAGCCAAATTTGTGAAGCACCGCTGCGATTGGAAAGGAAGAAGGCTTTTTCCTTGTTTGGAGAAACGCAAAACGTATGATTTCGATGACTTCCTGAAGTCCACTGTTTATGTGAATCATCGATAAGATTATGTACATAAACCTGTGATTCATATTCTTTATCTTCATTAACAAATGTGGTGACATAACTATACCTGTCTTCTGAAATAAATTGCGGCTCGCTAAGAACCTTAATATTCTGAAAATCTGTTGCGGTAATAGCTCTTTTCTTTGTCGATGCAGTCATAATACCCCTCCTGAATTTAAAAAATGTATTTCATTCTATCTGTATTTCAGTTTAAACTATTTCGGGTTGCGAATCAATAATATTTAGCTGTATACTTGTGATTTGCCATAGAGCATTTATTAATACAAAAACAGCCATCTTGAAAAAAAGACGGCTGTTTCTAATTACAAGTTTGTAATTAATTTATCAGTAATTTTAGCATCCTGTTCATATGCTCTTTGAAGTATACGAGTAATTTTGCCAGGTTCACCATTACCAACGACAACATTATCAAGTTGGATTACAGGCAATACTTCGGATGTACTGCTGGATAAAAACATTTCATCAGCATGTTGAATATCTTCAATATGAAAGGCTTCTTCAATCAGCGGAATGTTCTCTGCTTTTAAGAAGCGTTCTACTGCCATTCGTACACAACCATGTAAGATATTATTGGTAGCCGGGTGTGTATATACTTTCCCATCTTTTACTAAGTAGATATTGGAAGAACTGCATTCCGTTACAACACCATCACGATGGAGAATAGCTTCATAGCAGTTATTTTCTTTTGCTGTCTGTTTTGCCAAAACATTCGGCAGCAGATTTAAACTTTTGATGTAACAGTTTTCCCATCGGACATCACGCTGGGAAATTGTCTTCACACCGTTTTCCAATATCTTTTCATTTCTTGGTAAGTCCTGAAGATATGCATAGATATTAGGTGTGACTTCGTGTGGGAAGATATGATCTCGCGGAGCTGAACCACGTGTGATTTGCATATATACCTTTCCATCATTTTTCATATTATTTTTTTCCATTAATTGATGTAATAGTTCCGTCATCTTTTCTTTATTATATGGGATTTTAATTTTTATGGCCTCGGCAGAACGATACAGACGATCGACATGTTCTGTCAGGAGATAGTATTCACCTTTATAAATACGAATCACCTCATAAATTCCGTCGCCAAACTGTAATCCTCTTTCTTCAAATGGGTAGCTTAGACTATCCTTATCAACAAACTCTGATTGGGTAAGAATAGTTGAATATACTGACATTTTAAAATTCTCCTCTCCGTGAAGCATAACAATAGTTTATTACGCGACCAGATGATTGTAAATAGATAACAAGATAAACTTCAGCATTTTAGAAGTGTATGCGCTGGAATTTTATATTATTCTTGAAGTCCATTATTTCTAAATATTACTTTTGATTAACTTTTTATGAAAAAAATAAATTTATTGTTGATTTTTAGCGAATACGTTGCTATAATAAATTTTGTCATTGAAAAACAATTGAAAATCATGCGGGTGTAGTTTAGTGGTAAAACCTCAGCCTTCCAAGCTGATGATGAGGGTTCGATTCCCTTCACCCGCTCCATACATATGTGATAACGCAGTGTTTCGTACTTAGTCTACGAAGTGTTGCGTTTTTATTTTGTACTAGAATATATTAGATTGAACGAATGCAGGTTTTTCCTAATAAAATATTTGTTTAACTTCTTTAAAACAATAGTAACCTGTCTATAAAAGAGGGTATAGTAAAAATCATAACAGATAGGAGAAGCTATTATGAATCGTCTTAAAAACAGTTTATTACAAATTGACCGGAAAAGTTACAAGTCGTATAAGCAAATTGCAGGAAGCTATACGTATCCTCGTTACACGCTCCATATTGACTATGTACAAGGTGATCCATTTGCAAGCCCTTCGAGAATAAGAGTGGTAATTCCTGAGAAAGAGCGTCACGTGGCAGCTGAATGGCTGGAAACGAAAGCCCGCCGGATTGCTGTGGAGGATGCTTTTGCAAGAGTGGTTGGTAAAGCAGTGAATCAAAATAAGATTTTCATTAAAGGTTCGGGTAAAAGCGGCATAGTTGCTTTTGACGGCCCTGGTCAGGAAATATTAGAACGGACAGCTGTAAGTGTTACCAAAAAGGAAATTACTGTTTGTTTATCGGCAGGATTACCTGCTAATGGGCGTTCCATTAACGGAAAAGAAGCAGTGAAATTATTCAATCAGGCTATTCCTGGTTTATTGGAGGATTCAGTCTTCCAAATCTTAGATAAAGATATTGAGAAAACTGTTCAGCTGGCGGATCAGCAAGAAGCGATATGGAAAGCAATGAAAGTAAATAATTGGGTGAGTTTTATTGCCAATGGCTCTATTTTACCAAGAAAAAGCGGTGTAAGTGATTTGCCGGCTAAAGGTGCGGTAGCCTTTAAAAGTCCTGAAGAAGATGAGGTGGAATTAGAGCTTCCTCATGATAAAATAGTAAAAGGAATGGCAGTTAAAAAGGGAGTCACATTAATCACCGGAGGAGGTTATCATGGGAAAAGTACACTGCTCCAGGCAATCGAACGTGGTGTTTACCCTCATTGCGAAGGGGACGGACGTGAATTTATCTGTACTGACCCGAGTGCAGTTAAAATTAGAGCAGAGGATGGAAGGGAAATATCGTCTGTAAATATCTCTCCTTTTATTTCTAACCTGCCCCATGGAAAAGGCACAACTTCTTTTTCAACAAGTAATGCCAGCGGTAGTACGTCACAGGCTGCCAATGTAATGGAGGCACTGGAAGTAGGAGCGGAAACATTGCTTATTGATGAAGATACAAGTGCAACAAATTTTATGATTCGTGACAGTCGCATGCAAAAGCTGATTGACCAAAAAAATGAACCGATAACACCTTTCATACATCGAATTAGGCAGCTGGTGGATGAAGCAGGCAAATCGGTGATTTTAGTAACGGGCGGATCTGGAGATTATTTTTCCGTAGCGGATACAGTTATTCTTATGGAGGAATATAAGCCAAAGAATGTAACACTAAGAGCAAAGCAAATCATAAAGGAAGAACCTATTGCACATAGTAATGTGGAACCCGCAGATTTTACAAGTTTGAAGAATCGGCAGTTATCAGCCTCTACATTTTCCAAACAGACAGATAAAAGATTTAAAATCCAGGCAAAGGGGCAATTTCAAATTTTATTTGGAAAAGAACCAATCACCTTTGCTTATACAGAGCAGCTGACAGACTCTTCGCAAACAAGAATGATTGCAGAAATCATTCAATATCTTTACAGGAATGCAGGAAAGAATTTTTCTTCGTTTGAAGCATTAATAGAGCATATAGATGATAAAATGGATCAAGGCTTGGAAAAGCTGACTAAAAGTAACGGAAAACATCCGGGAGATTTAGCAAGACCAAGAAAAAATGAAATTGCAGCGGTATTAAACAGAATGCGCTCAGGAGTGTTTTTAACGGAATAAGTTTTCATAACCTCAATATTTAAAGTGGATTGACAGAAATTAAAAGTAGATAGAAGGGGGGCGGTAAGGTGAGAGTGGACGAACTGAAAAAAGATATTCAAGCATATGCAAAAACTATTGGAATAGACAAAATCGGCTTTACAACAGCGGATATTTTCACAGAAATGAAGGAGCGTCTAAAACGTCAGCAGGAGTTAAAATATCAATCCGGCTTTGAAAAGGGAAGCATTGAAGAAAGAACAGAGCCCAAAAGGCTGCTCCCGGAAGCACAGTCTATTATTTCCATTGCCGTCGCCTATCCATCGCGTTTGGAGAAAACACCGCGAGGAACAAAAGGAGACAGACGAGGTATTTTCGCACGCGCTTCCTGGGGAATTGACTATCACATAGCTTTACGGAAGCGGTTGGATAAGCTGGGGGAATATATTAAAGCAAGAGTACCTGATGCTATCATCAAGTCTATGGTAGATACAGGAGAATTAAGTGACCGGGCCGTTGCTGAACGGGCAGGTGTGGGCTTTAGCGGCAAAAATACGTCGATTATTACAAAGGAGCATGGTTCCTTTGTTTATCTGGGAGAAATGCTGACCAATATTCCATTTATTCCTGATGAAAAGATAGAGGATGGCTGTGGAGATTGCACCATTTGCTTAGATGCCTGCCCTACAGGTGCTATTGTACAGGGCGGACAGCTGAATGCCCAGCGCTGTATAGCTTTCTTAACACAGACAAAAGATTTTCTGCCGGAGGAATTCCGGACCAAAATAGGAAATCGATTATACGGTTGTGATACATGTCAGCAGGTTTGTCCCTGGAACCGGGATAAGGATTCTCATTTTCATAAAGAACTGGAGCCGGATCCAGAATTGGTTAAACCTAAGCTTAAACCAATGCTGCATTTGTCGAATCGGGAGTTTAAAGAGAAGTTTGGGCATATGTCAGGATCCTGGAGAGGAAAAAAGCCGATTCAGCGTAATGTTATTTTAGCATTGGGTCACTATAAAGAAGCATCTGCTGAAAATGATTTGATTGCTTTGATGAAGAATGATCCCAGGCCGGTTATCCGTGGCACTGCTGCCTGGTCATTAGGGAAAATAGGAACAGATGCAGCAAAAGAAGCACTCTCTAAAGCGCTGGAAAAAGAAGATAATGAACAAGTACAATATGAAATGCAAAATGCACTGTCTGCAATGAATATAAAGTAAAGTCTATGTTCAAATAGACTTTGTCGCAGCCAGACAGGCTGTTTTTTTGACCTAATTCGCCTCCTCTATGCATAAGCTTTGACGAGGAGGCGATTTTTAATGGGAGATATCACTACCTATTGGCAGCATTTTTTCAGGGAGAATAAAGAAAGCCAGGATTGGTGGCATAAAAAGAAGGCTCTTTGCAAGAAAAGGAAGGCACAAATTGTAAAGATAAAAGGAAAAGGAATTGTTTTAAGCAGACAATCCTACGATACAATCAGAAATACGGGGTATGCAGTTCATCTGGTATATTTAATGAAGCAGGGCGATTTTTTTTACACAGAAGAACAGATTATCCCTTATCAGCTTACGGAAAAATCGAACGGAGAAGTCAAACACCAATATATTGAAAAGCCTCCAGCAGAAAATACCAGTAATCAGATTCCCGTATTAAAACAGGAAAATATGAAGCAAAGTAAGCGTCAAATAGAATATAACCGGCTGGAAGCAGTAAAATATGCTGAACGCTGGTGGAACAGTTTCAATCCCGAATATCGCCGCTTTGAAGATGACTGTACGAATTATATCTCGCAATGTCTGCGGGCAGGTGGAGGTCCGATGTGGGGAGAACCGGTCCGTGAGCGCGGCTGGTGGTATGGAAGGGATTCATGGAGCTTCAGCTGGTCTGTGGCGCATTCTTTCAGGTGGTATTTAAGCGGATCTGAACGCGGTATTAGAGGAATAGAGGTTGAGCAGCCGGAAGAGCTTAATCCAGGTGATGTGATCTGCTATGATTTTGATGGTGATGGCGCCTGGAATCATACGACTATTGTAGTGGCAAAAGATGCTGATAATATGCCGCTTGTCAATGCACATACAAATAATAGCCGCAACCGTTATTGGTCTTATGAGGATTCTGCAGCCTGGACGCCGGAAATTCAATATAAATTTTTTCGGATTGAGATAAGTTAGTGTATAATTAATTTTTGAATAGAGATAGAAGGCAAAATACTAATCTCTTAGAATTTGTAACTGAAGGAGAATGAATGGTGAGTTTGCACGTTGTATTATTTGAACCGGAAATCCCGGCTAATACAGGGAATATCGGCAGAACATGTTTAGCAACTGGAACGACTTTACATCTTATCCGTCCACTCGGTTTTTCAACAGATAGTAAAATGGTCCGCCGTGCTGGTCTGGATTACTGGGAGCATGTCGATGTAAAAGAATATGATTCCATAGAAGATTTGTATAAAACCTATCCAGAAGGAAGTTTTTACTATATAGAAAACTTTGGAACAAAATATTACACAGATTTTGATTTTTCACCTGTAGACATGGATCAATTTTTTGTGTTTGGAAAAGAGTCCACAGGAATCCCGCGTGAACTGCTGACGGATAAAGAAGATAAATGCCTGCGGATTCATATGAATGATAAGGTTCGTTCATTAAACCTTTCAAACACTGCCTCCATTATTATTTATGAAGCATTAAGACAGCAGGGATTTCCAAATTTACATTAAAAAAAGATGTCTCCAATTTTGTGGAGACATCTTTTTTAACATCTAAACGTTTTTGAAAAAGTATTATATTGGTTCTCAAGTGCGCTGGTCTTCTTTTGGTACTCCTGGTTTTGATTCGTAGCCGGCTGTGAAGCAGGAGACGAGGAATGTAACAATAACACCCATAAGTAATGCTAATTTCATAATGTGGTTCCTCCTTTTATGTAGTAATGGTACCCAATTTTACATCAAAAAGAAAAGCAGTATATTATATTTGGAAATATGGATACACTTTTTCTCACCCTGCAGAATCAATGATTATCTGACAGAATGAAGTTTTATTTAATAATTTGTCCTTATTATAACGGAAAAATCACATATTGTGAACTATTCCTATGTTTATTTATACAGAGAAGAAATTCAATCATAGATGTCATTAATTTTGTTTAAAAAAGCAATGATTTATCCAACAGGTAATTCAAATGATTAATTATCGGAATAGTTCGATAATTAATTGATTAGAGTGTATTTTTATTGATTCTTGAAAAATGTCGAATTATCCCAATAAATCCGTTCCGATTCCTTGTAACCTCACTAAAAATCATGTATATTAGTTGATGTAAAGAAATCAATCTTATCACAAATAATTTGAACCGTTTTCATGAACGGATTAGTTAATTCAATGGGGGTATCAGTCGTGCCAGGAAATGAAGAGTCTGCAGAAAAATTTTGGGGACAGTTTCACGGACAAAATGCGGGGTATTTGGAACAGCAATATGAATTGTATAAAGAAGATCCGGAGCTAGTCGAATCTTCTATAAAATCATTATTTGATACACATGGAGCACCTGCTTGGATGACAGGAGAAGAAGTAATCAGTCCTATCAGTGAACAACCGGCTTCTAATCTAAATGTATCAGAAAATTTTGATGTGACTAAACTAACCTCAGCAATCAAACTTGTTGAGGCTATTCGGCGTTACGGTCATACAGATGCTGATATCTATTCAGTTGGCGGATATAAAAGTGCTCCGTCACAAATGCTGAGCTTAAAACATTATGATTTAACAGAAGCTGATTTAAGAAAAATCCCGGCATCTTGGATCTGGGAACGTGAAAAAGAAGGAGTCGAAACAGGTTTAGATGTTATTAACCTGATGAAGAAATATTATACAGGTACCATTACATTTGAATATGATCATGTAAATAATGATGACGAACGTACCTGGCTCTTTGATTTAATTGAAGAAGGTAATGCAAGGTTTGATCCTGATCAGGAAGAGAGAAAAGATATTCTGAAACGTTTATCAGAAGTAGAGGGTTTTGAAAAATTCCTTCATAAAACATTTGTCGGTCAAAAGCGCTTTTCTATCGAAGGCCTTGAATCTATGATTCCGATGATTGATTTTCTCGTAAAATATGCAAATGAGGATAACATCGAACATGTGATGATGGGGATGGCACACCGCGGTCGTTTAGCTGTACTTGCGAATGTATTGAAAAAGCCATATGATAAGATTTTTTCCGAGTTTAATTATACAAGAGACAAGGAATTAATGCCGTCAGAAGGTTCAAAAGCGATTAATTATGGCTGGACCGGAGATGTGAAGTATCATTTTGGTGCAGAAAAAGAAGTTATACATGGAAGTAAAGTAAATACTAAAATAACACTTGCACATAATCCGTCACATCTTGAATTTGTAAATCCGGTCGTAGAAGGATTTGCACGGGCAGCACAGGATGAACGTGATGTAAGCGGTTATCCTGAAAGGGATATTAATAAAGCAATGCCGCTCGTAATTCATGGAGATGCAGCTTTTATCGGAGAAGGTGTAGTTGCTGAAACGCTTAATCTCAGCGGTTTACCGGGGTATACAACAGGTGGAACGGTGCACCTTATCGCAAATAACCAGCTTGGTTATACAACAGACCGTGTAGACGGACGCTCAACACGTTATGCGAGTGACCTGGCAAAAGGTTTCGAGATTCCTGTTATTCGTGTGAGTGCAGATGATCCAATTTCCTGTATTTCTGCTATTAAAATAGCTTGTGAGTATCGTAAAAAATTCCATAAAGACATTTTAATTGATTTAGTAGGTTATCGCCGTTATGGACATAATGAAATGGATGAACCAAGAACGACACAGCCGCAACTATACAGCGAAATTGATAATCATCCATCGGTATCAACATTATTTGCTCGTGCGATGGAAGAAAGAAATCTATTAGAATCTGGGGAATTCGACGAAATTAAAAATGAGATTGAAACAAGGCTTTCTGATATTTATAAAGGAATGACAGAAAGTGAGATTGGAGAACCTCAGCCAAAATCAATGCCGGAAGTACTGTCTAATAGATTAGATCAATTTGAAACGGCAGTAGATTTAGAAACTTTACAGAAAATAAACGAAGAGTTGCTGGAACGTCCAGAAGGTTTTAAAGGCTTTAAAAAGACCGAAAGAATCCTGCAGCGCAGAAAAGATGCGCTGAAAGAAGGCAATAAAGCTGACTGGGGCACGGGAGAAGCTTTAGCATTTGCATCTATCTTAAAAGATGGTACACCAATTCGTTTGACAGGTCAGGATACAGAGCGAGGGACCTTTGCCCACCGTCATGTTGTTCTTCATGATGTGGAAACAGGTGAAAAATATAGCCCGATGCATGGATTATCGGATGTAAAGGCATCCTTTGACGTTCGGAACAGCCCGTTATCAGAGGCTGCGGTGTTAGGCTTTGAATATGGTTATAGTGTTTATTCGCCAAACACTCTAGTTATCTGGGAAGCACAATTTGGTGACTTTGCCAACGCCGGTCAGGTTATTATTGATCAATTTATTGCATCAGCAAGAGCTAAATGGAATGAAAAATCAAATATGGTGTTATTGCTTCCTCATGGCTATGAGGGACAGGGCCCAGAGCATTCGAGTGCCCGTCTAGAACGTTACTTGCAGATGGCTGCAGAAAATAACTGGATTGTAGCTAATGTTACTTCATCTGCTCAATTATTCCATCTTCTTCGCCGTCAGGCAGTGATGCGTTCCCGTCCAGAGGCGCGTCCATTGATTCTGATGACACCAAAGAGCAGTTTGATTAGAGATTATAAAATGGCTTCAAGTGCAGAAGAATTTACGAGCGGCGGATTTAAAACATTACGTGAGCAGCCATATTTTGATACTGATCCTGAGAAAGCAACACGACTTTTATTAGGCAGCGGAAAAATTATGCTTGATATTGAAGGGGAAATGGAAGAAGCGGAAGAAGCCTGTGATTGGATTCGCGCTCTGCGTGTAGAACAAATCTACCCATTCCCTAAAAAAGCAATTCAGGAAGAAATCAAAAAGCTTCCTAATTTAAAAGAAATTGTGTGGGTACAGGAAGAACCGAAAAATATGGGTTCATGGGATTTTGTAGACGACTATTTAAGAGATCTTCTTGAAGAAAACCAAGAATTACATGTTATCAGCAGACCGAAGCGTGCAGCACCAGCTGGAGGTATTCCTACTGTGCATAAAACAGCTCATAAATATATTATTGACCAAGCATTAAGCGAATTTGAAGGAGGAAAATCAAGTGCAGGAAATTAAGATACCTGAATTAGCGGAATCCATCACAGAAGGAACAATAGCAGAATGGCTTGTAAAAGAAGGCGATAAAGTAGAAAAGGGCGATGCTATTGTAGAGTTAGAGACTGATAAAGTAAATGTGGAAGTAAACTCAGAATTTACAGGTGTTATTACGGAAATTATCAGCACAGAAGGGGAAGATGTTTCTGTAGGTGATATAATTGGCAAACTGGATGAAAATGGAGAAGCCGGGGCATCTTCTGGTGATGAAGAAAGTAAAAAAGAGGAGGAAGCTCCTAAAGAAGAGCCTAAGAAAGAGCCTGCTGTAGAAAATAAGCAGGAAACTGCATCTGAGCAAAATAATGGCAATGTCATTGCTTCACCGGCAGCTAGAAAACGTGCTCGTGAATTAGGTATCGATTTAAGTGAAGTACAGACACGTGATCCTCTAGGCAGAGTTCGCCCGGATGATGTGAATGCACATAATAATGCACCTAAAAATGAGTCTGCACCATCAAAGCCGGCTCCTAAAGAAGAGCCTAAATCAGAGAAAACAGAGTTTGATAAGCCGGTAGAACGTGTTAAAATGACACGCCGCCGTCAAACGATCGCTAAAAATCTTGTAGAGGTACAGCATAACACTGCAATGTTAACTACATTTAATGAAGTAGATATGACTTCAGTGATGGAGCTTCGCAAGCAGCGGAAGGATAAATTTTTGGAAAAAAATGGTGTGAAACTTGGGTTTATGTCCTTCTTTGCAAAAGCTGTGGTAGGAGCACTTAAGGAATTCCCGCTTCTTAACGCAGAAATTCAAGGTAATGAATTAGTCATTAAGAAATTCTATGATATTGGTATTGCTGTTTCCACAGACGATGGTCTTGTTGTTCCAGTTGTTCGTGACGCAGATCGTAAAGACTTCGCAGGAATTGAACAGGATATCGTTGATTTGGGTAAAAAAGCACGTGATAATAAATTATCCTTAAACGATTTGCAAGGCGGGTCCTTTACAATTACAAATGGCGGTACATTCGGCTCTATGATGTCTACGCCAATTTTAAATGCGCCGCAGGTTGGTATTTTAGGAATGCACAACATCATCAAGCGTCCGATCGCTATGCCGGATGATTCCATTGAAGTACGCCCGATGATGTATATTGCGTTATCATATGACCACCGTATTGTTGACGGTAAAGAAGCTGTCCAATTCCTAGTTCGAATTAAGCAGATGCTTGAAGATCCATACGATTTATTGCTGGAAGGTTAAAAGATAAACAAAGTCTTGATATAGAGGTATCTATCCTGAGAGTCAGTACGAAAACGGGCTTTCAGGGATAGGTATTGAAGTATCAAGGCTTTTTTTATTGAAATAAAGATACAACATAAATATGAGGATTATTTTATTAAAATCGGGTAAATAGATTATATAAAAAATAACTGGAATAAATGGTTATTAAATACGAACAATAATAAGTAGTACATTTTTAAAACCACAATCATTTTATTTACTAATTTGGGAATTATTTTAATAATTAATTCTTTTTGAGAGCATTGAAATTTTTTTTCATTACGAATATGATAGTATTTGTACGGACAACTTGTATAGGCAAGGAAACGAATGTTGTTATAAATGATTAGATGTATCAGATATTTATTTTCTGCAGATAGGTTTGTACATTAAATAAAGCGCTTTTATAAAAAGGAGGAACTAGCTTGGACATTCTCTTAGGCATCCTGGCAATTATCATCACATTTGGGTTAGCATTTTTAATGTCAAATGATAAGAAGAGAATCAATTTTAAAGGCATTGGTATTATGCTGGTCTTACAGCTGTTGATTACCTGGTTTATGTTTTCAACAACTATTGGTACAAAAATTATTACTGGAATATCAAATGTTTTTAATAAATTAATTGAATTTGGACAAGAAGGTATAAGTTTTGTCGTGGGAGGATTTATCTTAGATGAGAATGGCGTATTCTTTTTTAACGTCCTTCTATTAATTATCTTTTTCGCCACATTGCTGTCTGTTTTAACTTATCTAAAAATCCTACCGTTAATTATTAAATATATCGGGGCTGCTATTTCAAAAATTACCGGTCTTCCAAGAATTGAATCATTTAATGGTGTAAACAGTATTTTCTTTGGCCAATCCGAAGCTTTGATTGCAATCCGTTCACAATTTCATCATTTATCGGAGAACAGGCTTTATATTATCTGTGCTTCTGCAATGAGCTCTGTTTCTGCATCGATCGTAGGCTCGTATATTCTTATGCTGCCTCCCAAATATATTTTAGTGGCTCTTCCATTAAATATGTTCAGCGGATTAATGATTGCTTCTATTATTGCACCGGTGAATGTTCCGAAAGAGGAAGACAAAGTGGATATAAAAGATGTCAGTAACGATAAAAGTATTTTTGAAGCAATGGGAAATGGTGCCTTAGAAGGCGGGAAGATTGCACTGATTGTTGCAACGATGCTAATTGCATTTATTGCATCATTAGAATTGGTAAACTGGATTATCCAGGCTGTATTTGGAGGAATTACACTGGAAGAAATTCTAGGGTATGTTTTTTATCCTATTGGAATCCTTATGGGAATCACACCTGGAGAGGTATTGCAGGCCGGAAGTATTATGGGTACGAAAATTGTTACAAATGAATTTGTCGCAATGCTGCAGTTAGAGCCTCTATTAAACCAATTATCTGAGAAAACGATTGGTATTGTAACAGTATTCTTAACAAGCTTTGCCAACTTCTCCTCAATCGGTATTATCGCGGGTACTGTAAAAGGAATTGACAGTGCAAAAGCAGTTATTGTTTCTAAATTTGGAATGAAGCTGCTGGCAGGATCGATTTTAGTATCCATTCTTTCAGCATCGATTGTCGGACTGTTCCTATAGAAGAACGTAAAAGCACGATGCATCTTAAAAAAAGATGCATCGTGCTTTTAATCATATTTATAAAATCATTTTTAGCTTCGTTTCATCTGATAATTCTGTTTTACCTTAACCTTACGCTGGATATATAACAAACGGAAAAGCAGAGCTGCCGCACCTGCGCTTAAACCGACAATAATTCCAATCCAGTAGCCAAAGGCATCAAAGTCTGTATAATTTGCAAATAAATATCCAACAGGCAATCCGATGAGCCAATAAGAAATTAATGCGAGAACAAGTGTTACATTAACATCCTTATATCCTCTTAAAGCACCTTGAATCGGAGCCCCAATTGCATCTGCAAGCTGATAAAAAATCGCAAAAAGAATAAATTGCTTTGTCAATGTAATGACCTCTGGATTTGTATGATATAACCGTGCAACAGCCCCGTCAAATACAAATAGAATAATACCGGTAAATACAGCTATGAGTATCCCTCCTGTAATTCCTAAATATGTGTAAGAACGGGCATCCTTGAAGCGTTTTGCTCCTATTTCAAATCCGACAGCAATTGTGAGAGCCATGCCGACACTTAATGGCAGCATATATAATAATCCGGCAAAGTTCATGGCTGCCTGATGTGCTGCAATGGTATTCGTATCATAGACACTCATCATAATGGTTACTGCAGAAAAAATACTTGTTTCAAAAAACATGGCAAGTCCGATGGGCAAGCCAATTTTTAATTGACTGAGCCAATAAGAAATCTGTGGTTTAAAACGAACCTGAAAGATTTGATAAGACGTAAAAGGAGCCACTCTATGTATCATATATAAAGAAATAATACTGACTATCCAATAGGTGATACTTGTTGCAATACCTGCTCCAACACCGCCAAATGCCGGTATTCCCAGCTTGCCAAAAATAAATATATAATTTAGAAGTGCATTAATTGGCAGAGAAATTAAGATAATAATCATAGAAGCTCTTGTTTGTCCCAACCCATCCATAAAGCTTCGGACGGTATGGAAAATAAATAATGGCATAATACCGGTAGCGAGTGATACTAAATAATATTTTGCTACATGATGTACGTCAGGCTCCAGACTCATCAGATGTAAAACAGGATCTAAAATAAAGAAGCCTGCAATAAGGATAATACAGGATAATACAATGGAAAGGTAAATACCTTGCTGAATAACTTGCGGGATATCTTTTTTCTCTTTAGCACCGATCAGCTGAGCGATGATAGGAGTTATTGCGAGAACAATGCCGTTTACAGCTGTTAAAATAGGTATCCAAAGACTGGAACCAATCGCAACTCCAGCTAAATCTACTGCACTGGCCTGCCCGGACATGACGGTATCAAAAAAATTCATCAGGTTCATACTGACCTGGGTTACAAGGATTGGCAGCATAATGATAATAAAAAGTTTAATCTTTTGTCTTCGGTTTGTTGTTTCATACATAGTTAATCTATCCTAACATTTCGTAATTAAGTTTTTAGTTAAATTAATAGGTGCATTGGTAATTATACGCTGATATAATAATTTGGGAAAGGATGAATTAATTCCATGGAAAAAAGAAATAAAAAACGTATTATATTTACTGGCGGCGGGACTGCCGGGCACGTCATTGTTAATTTAGCACTTATACCATATTATCAGGAGCAGGGTTATGCAGTAGAATACATCGGGTCATATGAAGGAATTGAAAGAAACTTGATTGAAAAGCTGGATGGCGTAACGTATCATCCAATATCTACTGGTAAACTGCGTCGCTACATGTCTAAAGAAAACTTTAAAGATCCATTTAAAGTCTTAAAAGGAACGATGCAGGCTTTTCGCATTTTGGGAAAAAGAAAAAAGCCGGCAGTTGTATTTTCTAAAGGCGGTTTTGTATCCGTACCAGTAGTTGCGGCTGCAAAATTAAGAGGAATTCCGTCTGTTATTCACGAGTCGGATTTTACACCAGGTCTGGCTAATAAGCTGTCCATACCATTTACAAAAAAGGTACTGGCAACATTTCCTGAAACAATGAAATATCTTCCGGAGAAGAAAGCCTCTTATGTTGGAGCGGTTATCCGTGATGAATTATTCACAGGGGATAAAAAGACAGGATTGGAATTTGCGCAGCTCCAGGGAGAAAAACCTGTTCTATTGATTATGGGAGGGAGCGGCGGATCTGAGAAGATTAACGAAACTATCCGTGAAGCGTTGGGTGAATTACTGACTACCTTTGAAATTATTCATATTTGCGGAAGCGGGAAAGTAGATTCATCTCTTCGAGTACCAGGATATGCCCAATTTGAATATGTGCATGAAGAATTAAAGGATATTTTTGCAGCAACAGATTTTGTTGTGTCTCGGGCCGGCTCCAATGCCATTTTTGAATTTCTGGCTTTACGGAAGCCGATGCTGCTAATTCCGCTTTCACGAGGAGTGAGCAGAGGAGATCAGATTATTAATGCAAATTCTTTTAAGAAAAAAAACTATGCCAAGGTTCTTGAAGAAGAAACATTAACAACTGAAAAGCTTATCCAGGAAACAGCTGCTCTGAAAAAAGCTGCTCCAATCATGCTGGATGAAATGAAAAAATATAAAAGTGAAGAATCAAGAAATAAAGTAATTGAAATTATTGAATCGGTTCAAAAAAAATAAGAAAGCTGCATTTTTAAAGAAAGGACCTCAGCAAACGCTCAGGTCCTCCTCTTATTTCTTTTAGTCTTCTCTTGTAACAACATCTAATTTGCCTGTTTCGGGGTCAATAACAAGTCCGTGAACTTTTACTTCCTTTGGCAACAGCGGATGATTACGAATTATCCCTACGCTCTGTGTTACAGAGTCTTCGATTTTTTCAAAGCCATGGAACTCTTTGTGAAGATTAATACCAGAATGCTCCAGGGTATGTAACGTTTCCTCTGGTATTCCACGATCCAGCATAGACTGTTGTAATGCTTCTGTATCTACGTTGGACATTCCGCAGCCATGGTGCCCGATAACAACAACTTCCTCTGCTTTTAAACTATAAATTGCTACAAGTAAACTTTTCATAATACTGTCAAATGGTTTTCGGATAATTGCTCCGGCATTTTTAACCATTTTCACATCACCATTACGAATATTCAATGCTCTTGGAAGCAGCTCTACTAAACGGGTGTCCATACATGTAAAAATGACCATCCGTTTATTTGGGAACTTGTCCGTTGTATATTCTTCATATCCTTTACTATCGACAAATTTTTCATTGAAATCTAAAAGTTGATCTAAATTCATTTTCTCATCTCCTTAACTAAAAATAATAGCACGTAATATAAAATATGAAAATAAATAGAATGTTAAAATCGGTTATAAAATTTAATGAATAAGTTAAATGAAAGGTCTAAATCTGGCGTCAAAGTGCGGTTAATCGCATTTCTATCAAAAATCTTTGCAAATGTATATTATCATTTATCCCTTTTTATGAAGGTAAGCAAAAGGACATAATTTATATACTATATCGGGATAAACAGCAGTGAAAAAATAATATATAATTTTGATAAAATTAAAAAAACAATTGACTTGCGATTTGGAAAAATATATAATGATAAGGCATTCAATTTTCAAATAAATGAGAAAAGGAGGATAACACAAAATGAATAACTTACAGCATCAAATTAATCAAACGAATCAATCTAACCAATTAAAACAGAATATGATTTTGTGGCCTCCAAAAACAAAAGGATGCTTTTTCTTCTAAATTTCTGGGGAGAAAAGTGCGTGTATGGCCGCGAATTTCCATGTGGCCGGCTGATAAGGGGATAAATAGGTTTTTTATAAGCATATGCCGACAAATGGTATATGCTTTTTTGGTGCTTTTTTAAACAGAAAATGGAATGTAAACAAATTTAATGGAAAAAGTTTAAGATGTAGGATGCTACATAGAAAGCAGGTGAAAAGATGTTTGCGGTTTTTAAGAAATTAAGCTGGTTTTTTGCACATTATTGGAAACGATATACATTTGCAATTATAGCGTTAGTTCTTGCGAGTGCAATTGGATTAATCCCTCCAAAATTAGTGGGATATATTATAGATCATATTCAATTTGAAACGTTAACGGCGCAAATCCTGACAGCAGTTATCGCAGGATATATAGTATTGCTTATTGTGCATTATATTATTTCATATTTATGGGATTATACACTTTTTGGCGGAGCTGTTATTTTAGAACGCTGGATGCGGAGTAAGCTGATGAAGCATTTTCTATCCATGTCACCGACATTTTTTGGGAAATACCGGACTGGTGATTTAATGGCCAGGTCGACTAATGATTTAAAAGCAATCAGCCTGACAGCAGGTTTTGGAGTACTGACGCTGATTGACTCCAGTATATTTATGCTGATGATTATTGCAGTAATGGGGTTAACAATCAGCTGGCCTCTTACTATTGCTGCTTTACTCCCTCTGCCAATCATGGCGGTCATTATGAATTTTTACGGCAGCGCAATCCACCAGCGTTTTACGAAAGCTCAGGAGGCTTTTGGAGAAATGAATAACAGTGTCCTGGAATCCATACGCGGTGTTCGGGCTATCCGAGCATTTGTTCAGGAGGAGCACGAGAAAGAACGGTTTGAGGATATGACGAAGGATGTGTATGACAAAAATATAGAAGTTGCTAAAATTGATGCTTTATTTGAACCGACGATGAAAATTCTGGTCGGGTTGTCTTACACCATTGGAATTGGTTACGGGGCAATGCTTGTCTTTGAAAACAGATTGACTTTAGGAGACCTTGTTACCTTTAATGTCTATTTAGGAATGCTGATTTGGCCAATGTTTGCAGTGGGAGAGCTGATTAATATCCTGCAGCGGGGAAACGCATCCCTGGACCGGGTAAATAAAACATTATCCTATACGCCGGATGTCCGGGATGTGCTGGAGCCGAAGCTGGTTGAAACGGTTAAAGAAATCTGTTTTCAGGATGTATCCTTTAACTATCCAAATACGGCAGAGAAGGCTTTAAAGGGAGTTTCCCTGGATGTGCAGGTTGGAGAGACCATTGGTGTTGTCGGGAAAACAGGAGCAGGAAAAACAACGTTATTTAAATTAATGCTGAGACAGTATCCGGACGTACAAGGAAATATACTCATCTCCGGAGAGAAAATAGAAACCATTCCATTAAAGCAAATCCGTGATTGGATAGGGTATGTACCACAGGATCAAATGATGTTTTCCAAAACAATCCGTGAAAATATTCAATTCGGTAAGGAAGCTGCGACAGATAAAGAAATATTCCATGCGCTTGAGCTTGCGTATTTCTCAAGTGACATTCTGCAGCTGCCTGAAGGATTGGATACCCAGGTTGGGGAGAGCGGGATTACATTATCAGGAGGACAAAAGCAGCGAGTAGCTTTGGCACGGGCTTTTATTAAAAATCCGGAGGTTCTTATTTTAGATGATTCCTTATCTGCAGTGGACGGCAAGACGGAAGCAGCAATTATTGCTCATCTAAAAGAGGAACGCAAAAATAAAACCACATTTATAGCTGCACATCGCTTATCTGCTGTAACACATGCTGATCATATTATTGTTCTGGAGGACGGCAGGATTGCAGAAGAAGGAAGTCATGAGCAGTTAATGAAAGAAAAAGGCTGGTACTATACACAATACGTTCAGCAGCAAATGGAAGAGGAGGTGTAAGAATGAAGAAGAGTACAGAGCGGCGGTTATTTCAATATGCCTTAAAATATAAAAAAGGAATTATTATCGGTCTTATCTGTTTAGTCATAGCTGTTGCTTTGGAGCTTGCCGGTCCTTTGATTGCCAAACGGGTTATTGATGATCATATTTTAGGTGTGGAGGGCTATTGGAAAGCAGTGGAATCAGCCGATGATACAGCGGCTCCTTATCATGGCGTGTTATTAAAACGGTCAGATCGTATTTCAGAGGAAGATATTCTCTCGGGGGATACTTATACTTTGTTGCAAATCGGTATTTCCTACTACATTTTTGAAGGGGAACTGCCGTTGACAGGACAACGGGAGATGAATGATGACGAATTAACTATCGAATTAAATGATAACGTTGTTCATGTTGAAGGAGAGCGTTTATCTGTTCAAGAAGCGTATCCATTTTTTGAACCGGAGAAAACACCAATTATCTGGTTATTGGTATTATATATGGTTTTATTAGTGATCGCTGGTGTTTTTCAGTTTTATCAGACATTTTTATTGCAAAAGTCTGCAAATCAGATTGTAAAGCAGATGCGGACGGATTTATTTGCACACACAGAGCGGCTGCCGATTAATTATTATATTGATCAGCCGGCTGGAACGATTGTTGCGAGAATTACAAATGATACCGAAGCAATTCGTGATTTATATGAGCGTGTTTTATCTATTGTTGTTACCAGTTTAATATATATGGCTGGAATCTTTGTTGCTTTATTTATTTTAGACCCTAAGCTTGCAGCACTCTGCCTGCTTGTCATTCCTTTATTATACGGATGGATGCAGCTTTATAAGTATTTTGGCAGTAAGTATAATAAGGTCATTCGAAAAACAATCAGTCAAATTAATGGGAACATCAATGAAGCAATTCAAGGAATGCCGATTATTCAGGCTTTCAATAAGGAAAAAGCGGTAAAAGAGGATTTTGAAGTATTAAATAACCGTAATTATACATTTCAAAAGAAATTGATCCGCTTAAGTGCGTTAACATCGTATAATTTAGTAACCGTATTTCGTAACATAACATTTGTCGGCTTCATCTGGTATTTTGGATCTTCTTCCTTTGATACGGCAAGTATGATTTCTATCGGTGTTCTATATGCTTTTGTGGATTATATTAACCGTTTATTTGAGCCGGTGACGGATATTGTGAACCAGCTCCCGTTAATTGAACAGGCAAGAGTAGCAGGCAGCCGGGTATTTGAACTGCTGGATCAGCCTGCTGAAGAAACAGATAACACCGAAATTGACAAGTATAGAGGAACTATTTGCTTTGACCACGTATATTTTGCTTATCAAAAAGAAGATTATGTTCTAAAGGATATTTCTTTTAAGGTAGATGCCGGCCAGACAACTGCCTTTGTAGGTCATACAGGTTCAGGGAAAAGCTCTATTATGAATTTACTGTTCCGTTTTTATGATCCGCAAAAAGGAAGGATTACCATAGACGGGATGGCCACATCTTCTTTATCCAGACAGCAGGTCCGTAGTCATATGGGGATCGTTCTTCAGGATCCGTTTTTATTCTCTGGTACTATTTTGAGTAATGTAACAATGCAGGATGAAAAAATTACAAGAGAAACAGCAATTGCTGCATTAAAAGCGGTGGGGGCAGACCGGTTTATTGAAAAGCTGCCGAATGGCTATGAGGAAGAGGTAACTGAAAATGGGTCTACCTATTCATTGGGCGAGAGACAATTAATTTCCTTTGCACGGGCGCTCGCCTTTGATCCATCTATCTTAATCCTGGATGAAGCGACAGCAAATATTGATACAGAAACAGAGCTGTTGATTCAACATGCACTTGAGGTGCTGAAAAAAGGAAGAACAACACTTGTTATCGCTCACAGGTTATCAACCATACAGCAGGCAGATCAAATTATTGTTCTGGATAAGGGAACTATTATTGAGCAGGGGAACCATGATACACTGATTGCAGAGCGCGGGTCATACTATCAGATGTATCAAATGCAGCAAGGGTCCTTGAAGGTTAGTGTTTAAAATAAAATCGAATGATTGTCAAAAGAAGGCTCATATATTCTTAAACAAAAGAGTATATGAGTTTTTTAAATAGAAAAAAAGGCTGCTTTTAATAATATTTGTTAAAATAAAGATGATTGATTTACAAGCAGAAGGGAGGCTGGGTGTTGTACAGTCAGGATGAAGATGACCGAACAAATAAACAGATGGATGAAGACTTAATTGAAGATATAGATGATGAGGAAATGCATGAACTGGTTATGCAGGCGAAGGCAGAAGCGTTGGCAAGAGCACAAGCAGAAAAAAATGAGCCTAAACCAAAGCGGCGATTTTCAAAGATAATAACAATTTTGATAGCTGTTGCAATGACTTTTTATGTCATTTCATTATTCCCCAGAGTCATATCCATTCCTGCTATAGAGTTTCTCCAGGCATCCAGCCGCTTATCGCAGGATGAAGAAGTGGCAGCATACAAAGAGGCAGTAGTTGTTATTGAAGCAGGGGATAGTAAAGGAACAGGATTTGCTATCTCTGAGGAAGGGACGATTTTAACGAATTATCATGTCATTGAAGATAATCAGAGTGTTACTGTAGCTTTCCCTGAAGAAGGTCTATTTCAAGGAGAAGTAGTAGAAGAGTATCCCGAGATTGATTTAGCAGTTGTTGAAGTTGACGGTGAAAACTTTCCATATTTAACTTTAGAGGAAGATGCTTCTGTAGAACATGGAGATTATATTCGCTTTATAGGTAATCCATTATTTTTCAATGGAATTGCCAATGAAGGTACTGTATTAGGTCCATTGCAGCTCTCCAGCTGGGAGCTGGAGGTCATGATGATCAAAGCCCCTGTGTATCGCGGGAATAGCGGCAGTCCTGTAATTAATGAAGAAGGCTACGTGATTGGAGTTGTTTTCGCAACATTGAATCACGAGGAGCATGGACGTGTAGGTCTTTATGTGCCTATAGATTATTTTACAAATTATTAACAATCCAAATAGAGCTGTTTAATTCCCCGGTAAAAGGGTATTAGATAATAAAACCTTTTACGGGGGTGTTTTTATGTTTCTCGGCTCAACATTAACAAATTTAAATATTCATGCTGTAGACGGAGAAATAGGAAAAGTAAAGGATTTATACTTTAATGATGATTGGGAGTTACGATTTATTATTGTGGATACAAGAAAATGGCTGCCCGGCAAGAAAGTTCTTTTGCCTTTCCATGTACAAGAGGAGATTAATTTAGAGGAAGGCTATATGAAAGTAGACAGACATAAAGAAACGATTCGCGAAAGTCCTAAAGTTCCAGAAGATAATGATTTAATTTCGTCTTATCAAGGAACTGTATTAGATTATTTTGGCTGGAATAATTATAAGGAAAATGCTGTGCTTGACTCAGATCATGGTCCGGTAACAACTGGTAATAATGAATACAATAACGGAGACATACCACCGGAACCGGATCTGGCTGCACCGGATGAGGGACAGAATGATAACCTTAGAAGTATTGATGAATTTTTGGAGTTTAAAGTACATGCAAAAGACGGTAAAATTGGTATGCTGGACGATGTTATTTTAACAGAAGATGGAAGGATACAGTATCTAGTTGTAAATAGCAGCGAAAGCTATGTAGAAAACAGCTTATATTTATATCGGGCTGATCAGGTAACATCTGTAGATTGGTTTGAAAAAGATTTGTATTTAGATGATTCTGTAAAAGGCATGGAGCTGGTAACACCATTTAAAAACAAAGAAGAAGTATTCCAACATTTAAATCATTCATAAATGACTTTATATTATTTGCAGTAGATACTTTTTTTGTTCTATTAGACACCGATTTACTTGCGAAGTTAATAAAAAATGGCAAATGTTATATAAGCTGAAAAAAGTATAGCTTTTTTATATTAATAAGAGGATTGCCCCTATGGTAATCCTCTTTATTAATATGCCAGGTGACGGAAGATATCCAGATAATGAAAAATTTGTCATTATCCAATCAGATAAGTATTACCTGGTAAGCTTTATTATTTAAGCACTCTCTCAATTTTTACCAGAGATTAAGAAAGAAGATTCTTTATTTTTTCATAAATATTCCTTGATTAAATATTTCTTACAAACTTCTACATTGTTCTGCTATATTTTACAAAAATATTGATTTCCGTCATATTAATTTAAATGAAATGTTATTCATTTGTGATAGTAAGTGCTGTGATTATAGGGTAGTATTATGTATACGGCATTATGAAGGCTGTATATATATAACCAATAAAATTGATTTTTATTGCTGACTAAAACAATTTATTCGTTTTAATTATAAATAATTAAGAAAGACAAAAAAATGGAGATTATTTAATATGAGAATAGAAAATAAAAAGAAACATTTCATAAAAATAAATTTAAAACCCGAAAAAATAAAAATATGTTCGAATAATATGATGATAGGGGGAATCTACCAATGATCATGACAAAGCAGTTAACAGATACCCCTATTGAAGAAAAAATAGAAGCAATTCAGGCAGGTGATATTGTATTACAAAATGAAATTCTTCAAACATACAAGCCATTTATCGCCAAATGTGTTTCGGAAGTATGTAAAAGATATATTGATCCTAAGAAGGACGATGAATTCAGTGTCGGATTAATGGCATTTAATGACGCTATTTTTTCCTATGAGCAAGATAAGGGCAGCTCATTTCTGTCGTTTGCAAAACTTGTCGTAAAAAGAAAAGTAATTGATTATATTCGTTATCATCAAAAAAGGCCGAATCTGCTATCATTAGATGAAATAAACGATGCAGAGCAGATGGAAAATCCGCTCGTTATTGCTGCCGCAAAAGAAAAACATCAAATAGAAGCGGAAAATATTAAAAGGAAAGAAGAAATAGCTTTATTTAATGAAAAATTAAAAACGTACAAGCTTACATTGGAAGAACTGACGAAGGCTTCTCCTAAGCATAGGGATGCCAGAGAATCTGCGGTTCAGGTAGCTTATATTTTATACCTGGATGGCGAATTAAGTGAGTATGTTTATCGCAAAAAAAAGCTGCCAATCAAGAAATTATTAAAGAAAGTAGAAGTGAGCAAAAAAACATTAGAAAGAAACCGGAAATTTATTATAGCTATTTTTATTGTATTGAGCAGTGAGTATGCTTACCTTAAGGATTACCTTAAGGATTATCTCAAGGATGTGGAATAATGAAAAAAGGAATTGTGATGGAAATCCATCGCAAATATGCCATTTTACTTTCCAAAAATGGCAGTTTTGAAAAGGGGATTATTTTAACGGAGAATGCCGAAATAGGGGACGAGGTTATTTTTCAGCCGGTATATGAAAAATTCGAATGGAAAAGATGTTGGGGAAAATCACATATTACTGTAAGATTATCTGCAATTTTCATCCTGGCCTTGTTGCTTTTCGGTTTTCCTCTGTTTAAAACAGGGTTAAGCGATACAGAAACCCATGCTTATGTTGCCATTGATATAAACCCCAGTCTTGAATTGGAATTGAATGAGGACTTAATTGTTACAGATGTCAATGCATTAAATGAATCTGCATGCGAGTTGATAGACGAGGTAAGCAGTATTCAGGACGAGCCGATTACCTCTGTTTTAGCCAGTATTGTTGATGAAAGTGAAGATAAGGGTTTTGCAGATCATAAAACGATGATTGTAGGAATTAGTTATGAGGATCAGTATAGCAAAGATGAAGTCATCACAGAAATTACTCCATACATAGAATCGCTTCCTGATTGGGAGGTTTCAACTTTGATTATTCCAGAAGAGGTCCGGGAAATTGCGCAAAATCAAGATAAATCAATGAATGAAATAATGGCTCTTGAAATGGCAAACGGTGAAGAAGGTGAAATAGAACAGGTGAATGATGTTATAACAGACTCAGAAGAAGATAGTGCTATTATTGATTTTTTCTATGGAGAACAAGAGTCTGAGGCTGATGTTGACCGTTCTATCGAGCAAGATGAAGATCCTGCGGAACAACGAAATAATAAATTTACAGATGATGTACCTGACTTAGATGATGACGAGAAGGATGAGGAACAAAGCCAACAGGCTGATACAACTCAAGAAGTTGAGGAGGAGCCGGATCAAGACCACTCTTTCAAGGATGGTAATATGATACAGGAGTTAGAGAAGCCGTCGGAAAATGATACAAATATTGAATATAACCAGTATAAGGAAATAGAACAGTACAACAAGGAAAAGGAAGAAAATAAAAAGCCAGCTGATGTATTCTATGCGCAAAAAAAGGTAAATGTATTTCCAGAAGAAACAGAGAAAAATGTAAACAGGCATGAACAAGAGCAATATAATTCTCGAAACGAAACACAGGCTGGTGAAGACGAAGAAGATGCGGATATAGAACAGGATGAGCTTCCTCCTGTTCAGGAGGAAGAAACAGAGCCTGAAATAGTCACATACACAGGGTAAGGTTGTAAGCAGATGTAAGCCAAAATTATTTGACCGGCATCTGCTTAATAAGCAAGTAAATTATTCAACTTCATACATCCATGGACTGCTGATTTGGAGTGCATGTTCTAAATAGTAAAGCAGTGTATCATGAGATTGTTCAACGTTTTTTTGACTGGATGAATGGTGGTAATCGTAAAGAAAACGTTCAATTTTTTTTGCAAGTAAATCATCATCTGTCCGTGACATTAACAAAAATAAATTATCCCACTGTCCCCATATAGTGTAGTATAAAGCTTTGTCGTAATCAGGCATCTCAGGTATCAAAATTATCACTCCTTTATAAAGAAGGAAGACCATCTTAATATAGACAGGCTAAGTTAAAAAGGTAAATTACCTCGTTTATATCTTCTCCATTGCTCATTAAATATCCCTGCTACTTTCATGGTCTCGTTTCCAAAAATTAACGTTATTTACGTGCATAAATCCTTACCTGCCTATCCATAATAAAGGCAAACAGGTAAGGAGGAATGAAAATGAAATTACGCTTATTTGCAGTTTTAACTGTTCTTATGATGGTGCTAGTAGCTTGTCAAAATACGGATAATGGGGATACGAATCCTAACGATAACGAGGGAAATGTAGAGCCGACACGATATCAGGGGCATAACATGGGTGATGATGCAAGGAATCAGGGCCGTGACCATACGTTAGAAAGAGTATCTGACCGTAACGGTGACGCGGATTACGATGTCTCCAAAGAGGCAGCTGAAAAAATAGCAGCTGAAATGGATGACATTGACAATGCTTATGTATTAACAACAAAAAATAATGCTTACGTTGGAGCTAATTTAGACACTGGCAATAATGAAGCTGGGCATGACAATGGTAATGGAATGGAAGTAACTGATGATGTAAAAGACAAAATTGCAGATATCGTCCGTTCTGTTGATCCATCTATCGATAACGTTTATGTAACAACTAACCCAGACTTTTTGGATCTGGCGGACAGATATGTAAACGATATGGATAATGGTCATCCGGTAGAAGGCTTCTTTGATCAAATCGGCAGCATGATTGATCGTGTTTTCCCAGATGCGAAATAATACTGCAGCACCATTGATTAGTAATTTTTCCACAAATTAATGTGATAAAAATCCAATTCCGCCAGCTTTAAAGCAGGAATTGGATTTTTATTTTCTGATGGAAGACTTGTGTGAAAAGTATAAAAAGGATGTACCGGCGTATGGATAGCACCGCTCTCTACTTTTCTTTGACGTTTTTTTCATGTATGATATATAAAGGTTCAAAGCACTGCAATTTTTGAAATACAAGGAAGTTTTAAGGCAGGATATATGAGAAGCAGCAGAGATTCCAGCTTGTAAAGAAATTTAACAGGGCTGGGCAGCCGGTTGCTTTCTGGAAGGCACAAAAATATTGAACCATCAAAAGCACAGCATGAAGTATTCGAATAAGGATATGAGGCAGTTACGTAATACATTAATTTATTATAGGCAGCTGTTTATTTTAATTACATAATGTTGAAGGAGGAAATAAAATTATGAGCGAAAAAGCAATTGCTTACTTAAAAGAAAATCAAGAAGCATTACTAAAAAAATTATATGAATTCTTAGAAATTCCGAGTGTAAGTACAGACCCGGCACACAAGGATGATGTACATCGTGCTGCTGATTTTTTAACCGGGTATTTAAATGAGCTGGGATTTGAAAACGTAGAAAAAATGGAAACAAAAGGCCATCCGCTTGTCTATGCTGAATATACAGCAGCCGGACCTGAGGCACCAACAGTTTTACTTTATGGTCATTATGATGTTCAGCCTGTTGATCCAATCAATTTATGGGATAGTGAGCCCTTCCAGCCAGAAGTGCGTGATGGAAGAATCTATGCCCGTGGATCAAGTGATGATAAAGGGCAAACTTTCATGCATCTTGCTGTTTTTGAAGCGTTTTTGAAAACGGAAGGGAAGCTTCCGATGAATGTAAAGGTTTGTATTGAAGGGGAAGAAGAAATTGGCAGTGAGAATCTTTATGAACTTCTGCACGAGAAGAAAGAGCAATTCCAGGCAGATTTTGCAGTTATTTCTGATTCTGGTATGGCAGAAAAAAATCAGCCGACTATTTTGTACGGTTTAAAAGGCTTTACAGGGATTGAAATTACATTAACAGGACCGGACCATGATCTTCACTCTGGTATGTACGGTGGAGCAGTCCGAAATCCTTTAATGGCAATGAGTCATTTGCTGGCATCTATGAAGGATGAGGAGGAAGTCATTACTGTTGCTGGTTTTTATGACGGCGTGAAGGATTTGACACCAGATGAAAGAGAGCTTATGGAGAAAGCTCCGGGAGAAGACTTTGTAGAAGCGACAAACATTCCGGAAACAGTATCTGAAAAAGGGTATACAGCGAAAGAACATACCATGGGCAGACCGACATTAGAAGTGAACGGACTATTTGGAGGCTATCAGGGAGAAGGTACGAAGACAATTATTCCTTCTACAGCAACAGCCAAAATTACATGTCGTCTTGTCCCTGGCCAGGACCCACGGGATGTCCAGGAAAAATTAGTAAACCATATTTATAAACATGCTCCTTCGGGTGTCCATGTTCATGTGGAAAAGGAAAAGCTCTCTGCAAAAGCATATAAAGTAGAACCGGATCATCCATTAATTAAAAAAGCAGCCAAAAGCTATACAAAAGCATTTGGAAAAGAAACAGTTTTCCTGAGAATGGGAGGCTCCATCCCTGTAGTGGAATGGCTGGAAGCTGCTTATCAATATCCAATTGTTCTTTTAGGATTTGGTACACCGGAAGACCGGCTTCATTCGCCAAATGAAAGCTTTCCGGTTGACAGCTTCGAAAAGGGTATGGAAACATTAGCTTATTATTGGAGCGAGCTGTAATATATTGTAAGTGTTGAAAAAAGATCAGCTTTCGATCGGTTGGTACTGGTTAAGGCTGATCTTTTTACAAAGGATAAAGAATAATATCAGATTTAAAGAAAATACAGTATTTATTTGTACTTGTGATGTCAGTCATACATATAACGGATGTGTGTTTAGGACACATTAGATTTGTTTTATTTAAAAAGGGGAAATAAATAATAATTAGAATAGAGAGGGGTAAAGCGTATGGAGACAGCAATTATTACTGGGGCTTCGAAGGGGTTAGGTGCAGCGCTTGCAAAACTTTTTTTAGAGTCCGGAATAAATGTAGTGGGGATTTCCAGAACAGATAATACCAAATTATATGCATATGCTAAAGAAAACAATGCCGATTATAATTATGTGGCATGTGATCTATCTGAGAAAGCTTCCATACAGAAAGCAATGGAAGGCCTTGATGAAACTTTATTTAAAGATAATAGTGTGTCAAAAGTATACTTAATTAATAATGCAGGCTTAGTTGATCCGATTGATCGTGCCGAGAATATTGAAATAGATGATTTAATGAGACAAGTTCATGTAAACACAGTTGCACCGATGATTTTAACGAACCATTTCTTAGAGAAAGCATCAGAAAATAATGTTCAGCTTATCGCAGCAATAGTGACCTCGGGAGCAGCTGTAAAACCAAAGTATGGATGGAGCGTATATTGTTCTACAAAGGCCAGTATGAATATGTATACGCAGACAGTTGCTTTAGAACAGATGGAACAAGAAACAGAGCATGCTATCATTGCATTTAGCCCGGGAGTCATGGATACAGGAATGCAAAAGACAATTCGTGCCAGCTCAGAGGGTGCATTTAAAGATGTAGAAAGCTTTCGCGCATTAAAAGAGAATAATCAATTAAAGGATGCAGACATTATCGGTGGTGTATTGATTGATATCCTAATGGATGAACATTTAGAAAACGGAAAAATTTATGATGTCCGGGAGTATATTTAAAAAAATGGTCATTCGCCTTCCCAATTTGGATGAAGCTGCATAAGTTAAAGTAGTTCAGATAGAGGAGGTTATACACATGGGTAGAGAAGAATGTTGTGAAGATCGTCAAAGCTTCGGCTCAGCTGGCTTTGCGTTATTAGTTGTGTTATTTATCTTGTTGATTATTATTGGAACTGCTTATTCAGGCGGCAACCAGTGTTACACTGGCGGGTATTACTGTTAATTATTAAAAAAAGACTTGCCGGGTTATATTCCTGGCAAGTCTTTTTACATGGTTTGGAAAGTATAAAATTTTAGCTGATGCCTTTAGAGAGACTGTAATTGTGATCGCAACGACGAAATTTGATGCCGTAAAATTATAAAACAGCAAATATAAGAAAAGCTGCAGATTTGCTATTGGAAAAGCGAATGTGATTTTTAGATTAACTATCCAGATTCTGCAACGTTTCCAAGGTTACTTTTTTCCGTAAATAAGTTTTTGCAATATCTGTTAAAGCTCCTACTGCAATCAGCAGAATGAGCATTATCAGATAAACATTCTTAATATTTGTATTCCAAAGTACAAGTGTTATAATACCAAAAACAGCTGTCTGCACAAGGGAAATAAAAAATGGTGTAAATCTTCCTTTAAATAATTCCTGTTCATCTGTCCAGTGAAGCTTTGGACTAAACACATCGATAAGAAAGTTAATAATTACTGCCAAATAATTATACAATAAGGAAATACCTATCCAGCCGATTAATATATGAATCGGGATATTTACATAAATTCCAACACAGGTAATAAGTATAAATGGTATGAGCGGAATAAGGTAAGCAACCAGTAATTTTGCAAAAATTAAATGGTGAAAAGGGATAGGCAGGAATAAATTTATTTTTCGGCCTGCTCCATCTCTGGAAATAGCGGTAAATGCTGTAGCATTGGCACTTAGCATAATAATTGAGAACATAAATAAGATAAGAAACAGATTTTTTTCCGCTGTAATAGAGCCCAGTGATGACAAACCTTCTCCCAGGTCTAAAAACAGAATAACAGTTATAAATACAGGAAAGAACAATGGCTGAACAACACACTGCATTAAAAAAGCCGGGGTTCGAATAATAATTTTTATATCCTTCAGTATATATGTTTTTAAAATGGAACGCTCTTTTGTTAATTTATGTGAGGCTTTCTCAGATAATTTTCCTTTACTTCCTGAACTCATGCCTCTTACACCCTTCAGATAAAAGTGGTGGCCTGCCAGGATAAATAACAATGCCGTGATTGTAAAAATAGCCAGAAGGGCCGCAAGAGCCGGCAAGCCTGACCAGCTGCCGGCGAAATGAAGGCTGAGTGCACCAAAATAGGCAGGTGGAAAAATCATTGTAATCATTTTCAATATACCTTCCTGCTCCTGCATATAGACAGTGAAGGTATTCATGAGCGCCGCATCATCTAAATTTAAGCGGACAAGCACATTAATCAGAATAACAAATAGCAGGGAACCGGCACCCATAAAGATTTTGGAACGGTCTTTATTTTTGGCAATATTTACGTATCTCATAACGAACATAAGTATAACCGCTACAATAGTAAACGGAATAATTGGGAAAACAATAAACAAAATAAGACCATAAACATAAAATAGAATAGGCGCATTGCTGATGCTTCCGTAAATAAACAGAAATGGAATAAAAATAACTGCCGATATTAAGTAATTGTAAATTAACGGATTTGCTGCTTTGCCAATTAATAATTGATGAGGATGTAAAGGTAACGGGATGTATGCTGTAATATCATCTGAAAAATAAAATGCTGATAAAATGGTAATAAAAGAAAAGAAGAGCAGTACAGCGGTAATAAAAAGAAATGCTAGACCAAGCAGCATGCTTTCCTGATTTACCTCTGCCAGCAAGTGATAAACATTTTCAATAATTGAACGGAAGACCTGCATCATTATTATAAGGAAAAATGGAATCAGAATAACAACAAGTAAACCATAAATCCATGTATTACTCTGTTTGCTGGTGGACGAATATTGCATTTTTAACATAATTTTAGTTACTATCCATGTGTTACGCATCATTTGTCAACTCCAAAAATACATTTTCAAGTGACTGGTCTGTTTGATATTTTGCCTGGAGCTCTTCAATCGTTCCATAAAATAACAGCTTTCCGTGATTAATAATAGCTACTTCATCGCAGATCTGCTCAACAACCTCCAGACCATGACTGGAGAAAAAGACAGTATTTCCTTTGTCAGCATGCTCTCGCATCATTCGCTTTAAAGCATGTGAGGATTTTGGGTCCAGTCCAGTTAACGGTTCATCTAAAATCCAAATGTCGGGATCATGCAGAAGAACAGATGTAACCATTATTTTTTGCCGCATTCCATGGGAATAACTCTGAATATAATTTCCGAGCGCATGATCGATTGCGAATTGTTCTGTATAGTATTTGATTTTCTCCTGCCGTATTTCTTCAGGAACCTGATAAATATCAGCAATAAAATTAAGATATTCTAACCCTTTTAATCTTAGAAAGATATCTGAACGGTCAGGAACAAATCCGAAAATTTTTTTTGCTTTTAAAGGCTCCTTGTCAATATCAATATCATTTAGCGTAATTGTTCCCTTATCAATTGGTAAAATTCCCGTCATCATATTGATGGTAGTAGATTTACCTGCTCCATTTGGTCCAAGGAAGCCGACAATCTTCCCATCAGGAATGGTTAATGTTAAATTATCAATAATTTGATTCTTCCCATCAAAGCTTTTATTAATTTGAGATATTTCTATCATTGGAAAGCCTCCATTTCTGTTAATAGAGTAAAAAACTAAAATAGCAAGAAAAAATATATCTTTATCGTAACACGCTGTTTAAGTTTAGCAAAATAGGAATTTTCTAACTTTAACCACAAAAAATTGTTTCTGAAAGTATTACTCAATTTATACAACAAGAATATGGACTTTCATAAGGATGAGAAAGTTAACTTTCTGTTCGTTTTAGAGCGGTTGTGTTAAAATTTACAATGGACTATGGATACGAAACAGCATTTAAAATAAGCTTATTACCCATAAAGTATTGCGTATATAGAACATAGAAAGGAAGAAAAGTAAATGATAACTAGAAAAAGTAAACGAGAAGTACAGCAAATGCAGGAAGCTGCGGATTTGCTGGTGGCAACACATAAAGAAATTGCAAAGCGTATTAAACCGGGTGTTACTACACTGGAATTAGATACGTTTGTGGAAAAATTTTTAGAGGAGCATGGTGCAACACCGGAGCAAAAAGGCTATAACGGTTATCCTTATGCAATCTGTGCTTCCTTAAATGACGAAATCTGTCATGGATTCCCAAATGATATGCCTTTAAAAGACGGTGACATTGTGACGGTGGACATGGTCGTTAATTTAAATGGAGGGCTTGCAGACTCTGCTTGGACATATGCAGTTGGAAATGTAGACGAAAAAGGGCAGAAGCTGATTGATGTGACAAAAGAAGCGTTATATAAAGGAATTGCTCAGGCGAAACACGGAAATCGTTTAGGTGATATTGGCCATGCCATCCAGTCTTATGCCGAAGCGGAAGGATTTTCTGTTGTACGTGACTTTACTGGCCATGGAATTGGACCTACCATTCATGAAGATCCACATGTTCCACATTACGGATTGCCAAATAAAGGTATCCGTCTAAAAGAAGGCATGGTTATTACAATTGAACCGATGATTAATGAAGGTGACTGGCGCAGTAAGATGGATGATAACGGGTGGACTGCCAGAACAGTGGATAAAGGCCGTTCTGCACAATTTGAACATCAAATTGTTATCACGAAGGATGAAGCGATTATTTTAACAGAGCAGGATAAATAATTTTTAGAAATAGAAAAATCCCCAATGAGAGTGTTGAAACGCTCGTTCATTGGGGATTAACTTTTACTTTTTAGCTGTTCTCGCGCCAAATAAAATAGTGATTATTGGACTTAACAAGCAGAAAAATGCAAACGGCAGGTAAGCCAATACAGGAACACCGAGGACATCTGCGATAAACACACCGCACACACTCCAGGGAACGAGCGGGTTAATTACAGTTCCAGCGTCCTCTAAAGTTCGCGATAGTGCTTTCTTTGTTAACCCAGCGCGTTCATAAATCCGTTGAAATGTTTCTCCGGTTAACAGGATGGATAAATACTGTTCTCCGATAAAAACATTCACACCAATGGCTGTACCGGCAGTTGAAGCAATGATTGATCTCGTTCTTTTGAGCCGTGTTTGAAGTGCATCCAGTATTGTGGGCAGTAGACCAGTAACAAACAATAACCCGCCAAAGCTTAAAGCAAGGAGCACAAGGGCAATAGTGAAAAACATACTTTCCATACCGCCTTTTGTTATTAATTCATTAACAGGCTCGAAGTCTGAACCGCCAGTATACCCTTCAAACCAAGCTTTTGGGACGTCACTTAATGGAAATTTATTCACTGCCATAGCTATTATACTGGCAACCAAGCTGCTGATAGACAATGATAAGAAAGCAGAAAGCTTAAAGATAGTACAAACGATTAATACAATCAATGGAATCCAAGAGCTCCAATGAATCAATCCTGTAGCCTGTAAAGCATCCTGATATTGCGCAATATTATTGTTGGCATAGGATTTACCTGGTGATAAAATTGCAAAAGCAATAAAAGATATAATAAAAGCAGGAATAGTAGTTAAACTAATATGTTTAATATGCTCAAATAAATCTACCCCGACAATAGCTGAAGCAAGATTGGTCGTATCGGATAAAGGTGACATCTTATCACCAAAAAAAGCTCCAGAAACAATTGCGCCCGCTGTAATTGCTAAAGAAGCATCCATTGCTCCAGCCATTCCAATTAACGCGACTCCGACTGTCGCTGTTGTTGTCAGTGAGCTTCCTAAAGAAATTCCGATAATTGCTGTAATGGCAAATACAATCGCATAGAACCAGGTTGTAGAAATAATAGATAACCCTACCATCATCAGTGCCGGGATGGTGCCGCTAATCATCCAGCTGCTGATTAAAATACCGATAACGAAAAACAAGAATACTGCTCCCATGGCAGAGCCGGCGCCTAAAGCCATTGCGTGCTGAAGAGACTGATAGCTGATTTTGTTCCATAGACCATAACCGATTAAAATAAAAATAGCAATAAGAATTGGGATGTGAGGAGCGGTCTCCAGTACAATCATAAAAAAGCTGATAATACCAACAATCATTATAAAGAAGATGATTGAAACAGCTAATGAAGGATTATGCTTTGCCTCAATTGAATTCATTTTATTTCCTCCTTGAATTTACATTCTATATATCATTATCTTACTTCTATAAAAAATCAGGTGATTATTTTATTCAACAAAAAAACTCCGCCCCTAAAATAGGGACGAAGTATATCTCCGCGTTACCACCCTGCTTGATGCACAAAAGCACATCCACTTGATTGCAGTGACAAGTTTTATTACAAAGTCTGTAATTCAATCCGTTATATACCAAGGTTTTCACCACCCACCTTGTCTCTATAAGCTGTCATATAATGATTTACTTCGGACTTTTACTGTCAGAACGATAGAATTGTTAATAATGACTATACAATTAATTTACTGGAATTGTCAATAACAGATTTTGATAATGCTCTAATTTACGTACAAATATAAAATTGTGATTTCAGTCTCGAGTTGTTGACTCTTTGTCTTCTTCATAAGGTTCAATATGAATTAATGCGTGATTAATTCCGTATTCCTTGTAAAGATAGTCTTCAATATGCTCTGTGATAGCATGACTGTCAACGACATTCAGTGTAGGATCCACCAGAATAGTTATATCTAAAAGCTCCTGGTTTCCGTGAATTCTGCCTTTAATATCAACAATATCACGGACATTTTTAAATGTTCGAATAGCATTCTTCATTTCATCCAATTTCTTATAATCAAACCCGTCTGTTAATGTAACAGTTGAGTCTTTAAAAATATCCCAGGCTGTTTTACAAATAATTAATCCAACTAACACAGCAACGACAGGATCTAGCCAGAAAAGCCCAAATTGTGCTCCGATAATACCGATAAATACACCAACACTTACAAAAGCATCAGAGCGGTTATCCATTGCCGCTGCAAAAAGTGCGCTGCTTCCTACTTTTTTTGACAGCTTCAAATTATAGCTGTAAACACCAAGCATAACGAAGGCAGCAAATAGAGCAACCCAGGCTGTCAGCATATCCGGTTGAGAGTAGTTGGATAGATACAGCGTCTGGCTGGCAGTAAATATAACTTGAAGGCCGATAAGCATCATAATAAAAGCTGCAAATAAAGAAGCAATACTTTCTGCCCGGTAATGGCCGTAACGGTGTACGGAGTCTGCTGGTTTCCGTGCTATTTTTAATCCCACTAATACAGCAATGGAAGCGATGATATCTGTAAAGTTATTTAATCCATCTGCCCGCAATCCGTCAGAACTTCCGATGGAAGCAATATAAAGCTTCATAACTGCTAAGAAGATATAAGCAACGATGCTTAACCAGGCGCCCTTTTCCCCGGTTTTTAAGTTTTCATTATGATTATTCATTTTAATCCCACCATATTTTAATATTCATTGTTTAGCGATGAAGAATTCCTTTTTGAACATCCTCTTTTAAGAAGATAGCTTATATAGTCTATCAAATCACCTGCTGGTGGGTCTAGAGAAACATAACAGACCACAGGAAGAGTTATTGAAAGCTGCAAGCATATTTTCCTTTGGGAAAAAAACATTACTCAGGCAGTATTTATTGTGGCTCTCTATTTGAAAAATAATTCGGAAATAAGATTTCAAAATACAAAGCATAAACTCTATTTAGAACGAAGATAACGTGTAAGGTCACTGCTGCAGCGGACCGTTTTGCTTTCCTAGAGACATGCTCTTTAGCTAACCTTTTCTAAGAAGAGCGCTTGGTAAAAGTGGATCTTCAGATGATGCTTTTCCCTTAGGAGTCAAAACAGCCCGCCTCCGCTAGAAGGAGATCCTGTACTGTTTAATACAACTTAGCCAATAGAAATTAGACCAGTAAAGAACATTTTTTTCTTGGTGCATATAAAAATGTCCGTCATGATTACTTTCTATGTATAAAAGCTATTCCCGATATTTACTATCCCATGCTGTGACATCATTTAAATTGCCAAATCAACCATTTGAAACATTAAAATGATGTGGTATCTTGATAAATACCTTCCTAAAGCCTTGAAAATACATGTTTCACCGTATCTAAGAACTTAGTTTGCGCGTACCTTAAATAAAGGCAATAAACCAAATAAGCAGAAAAAAATATTTTAAAATATATTTTAGTTGAAATTTATAGAAAGTTTGTGCATAATGGGAAAAAGGCTTAAGGGGGGAATTTTCCGTGAAACAAGAAAAAGTCGTTTATCGCTTTTTTCAATATGTAGGAGAGCCGTTAACAGCAAGAAAAGAACTGGCGTTTGAAGAGCAGTTGTATGCACAATTATTATTGGACGAGCTTTGTTTTAACTGGAATAAGTCTCACTTGGAAGATAAAATAAATCATGCAATTGAAACAAATAATTATAATGATTTTAAGAAATATAGTAAAGCTTACAAACAATATGTTTGGGAAGATTAAGCATACAAGCATAGGACGCTGTCTAAAGCGTGCCTATGCTTTTTTTGTTTCTGTAATTATGCTTTTTACCGAAGTGAATATTTAGTAAATTCATATTGATTAAAAAACTGATAGGATAAACCAAATAAATCCATTATAATGCAAGTAAGAGGGGGGATAAGATGGACTCAAAATCGAAAAAGAAAATACAGCGCAGCTGGATGATGTATGATTTTGGAAACTCTGCTTTTGCAACAACGATTATGGCGGCAGTACTGCCGGTTTATTATTCAACTGTTGCTGCTTCGGGGCTGGATGATCATTTAGCAACGAGTTATTGGGGTTATTCACAATCTATCTCTGTTTTAATCGTAGCTATCCTTGCACCAATTCTGGGTGCTATCAGTGATTTTTCTGCGGCAAAGAAAAAATTTCTTCGTTTTTTTGCGTTTATGGGGATTATTGCAAGTATTCTAATGATCTTTATCAGTGAAGGCGATTATTTGCTCGCTTCTTTATTATTTATTATTGGTTCGATCGGGTTCTCCGGCGGAAATATATTTTATGATGGTTTTCTGCCAGAGATTGCAGAAAAAGAAGAGATGGATAAAGTATCATCAGGAGGCTTTGCATATGGATATATTGGCGGCGGAATTCTACTAGCCATTAATGTCATGATGGTATTAAATCCGTCATGGTTTGGTATTGCAGATACAGAGTGGGCAACCAGAATTTCACTTGCTTCTGTAGGAATATGGTGGCTTATTTTTACGATTCCGCTGCTTAAAAATATAAAAGAAGAGAAAAAAGAGAAAGTGGAACGGACGAAATCATATGTATCAATCGGTTTTCAACGAGTGGGTAATACTTTCCGGGAAATGAAACAATTCAAACAGCTGATTATTTTTCTGATAGCTTTCTGGCTTTATAATGACGGTATTTCCACCATTATTCGTATGGCTACTGTTTATGGAAGTGAGATAGGTATCGGCCAAAATGATTTAATTATTGCATTATTAATTACGCAGTTTGTCGGGATTCCATTTACATTCTTTTTCGGCTGGCTGGCGGTAAAAATTACAGCAAAAAAAGCCTTATTTATTACTTTATATGTTTATTTAGGAATAGTTATTATTGGTTATTTTATGAGTACAGCATTACATTTTTATATCTTAGCGATTATTGTAGGTATGGTCCAAGGAGGAGCGCAATCATTGAGCCGGTCTATTTTTGGAAGAATGATTCCGACTGGCAAGCACGCTGAGTTTTTTGGATTTTACGGTATTTCATCCAAATTTGCAGCCGTCATTGGACCGTTTATGTTTGCGCTTATTGGACAGCTGACAGGGAATAGCCGTTTAGGAATTCTGTCACTTATCTTTTTCTTTATTATTGGAATACTTCTCCTGAAATTTGTAGATATTGATAAAGGAATAGAAGAGGCGAAAAGAGCTTCGAATAAAAATGAGGAAGTAAAAATACGTCCGCAATAAATTGAATAAAAACAAAAAGAAGCGCATGCTGTTTGATTATACGAAATCAAAAAACATGTGCTTCTTTTTATTATACAATTGGTGCACTAAAACGGTTTGTGAAATGATCTGCTAAATGTGTACCAGTATCATATGAAATATTACCAATACGGCGGATCAGCTGTTTTTTTATAGATTCTTCGGCTTCATTCCAATAGTCAAAAGCCAGAGGAAGTACGCTAACTACATCATTTAAGGCATCCGTATATAATTCTTCAAAGCTTTCCTCATATAACTCTCCTGTAGCTGAATGAACCCAGGATGTTTTTCCTTCATTAAGATAATCGACATATTCATCAGCCGGCTGATGTGAATAGGAGCGGATAAATGGTTTCAACAGTTTATTTTTCAAGCCTGACGGATCAGAAAAAAGCTTTTGAGCGGTAATCATATCCTGGTAAGCAGTTTGAACAGTGTTTGTTTGAAAAGACAAATCAGGATAAACTTTCCGGATAGCTTCATCCAACAGATATAGAATGGCTGGCGACAGCATTTCGCCGAGGTAAATCTCTTCAAATACCGGATGCTTCCAAATCTCTTTTTGCCGATGTTTTAAAGCCATTTTTGTATCAATAATTGTTTCCAGCAGCTGATGTTTGCTTCCTTGGTAACCGGCACGGTAATGGATATAGGGATGTGTATGACGGTCCAAAAAATGATGTGTGATAAACCCAATTACATAAGCTTTTACCTCGTCTGGTTGTCTGTTTGCCTTCTCAATAAGATACAGTAGAAAAGGGCCGCATTCTTTTGTATGTAATGCATTACCGATATCATGCCCGGCCTTTTGACCGGAAAGCCAAGGCCAGAATCGATAATAGAAAAAAGGATCGGGACCTTGTGCGCCCAGAAATAAAGCATTTCTGTCAGGAGAATCGGGTATATCAAATGATAGTGAATTACAAGCATCTTCTGCGAAAAAAATATGTGTCCAGATATTCGGCATGTTTTATTCCTCATTTCTGTCAGGTTTAAAATGGATGAAAAAGATAATATTTTCTGAAAATAAGATTACCTATATCATATCACGAAAAAGAAATCGAAAAAAATGAAATAATTTGGTACACTAGATATGGATTCAGGAAAAGTTCAAGGAGGAATCAGGATGGATTATCGCATAGAAAAAGATACGATTGGGGAAATCAAGGTCCCTGCAGACAAATATTGGGGAGCACAGACACAGCGCAGTAAGCAGAACTTTCCGATTGGTCAGGAAACAATGCCTGTAGAAATTATTAAAGCGTTTGCAATTTTAAAAAGAAGTACAGCAATTGCTAACTTTGAGCTGGGCTTAATGGAAGAAGAAAAAGCAGAAGCAATAAAATATGCCGCAGATCAAGTATTAGCAGATAAATTAAATGAACATTTTCCACTGGTAGTCTGGCAAACAGGAAGCGGGACACAATCAAATATGAATGTAAATGAAGTATTGGCTTATGTGGGTAATGGATGGTTAAAAGAGCAGGGCAGTGAATTAAAGCTTCACCCAAATGATGATGTGAATAAATCGCAAAGCTCAAATGATACATATCCTACAGCCATGCATGTAGCAGCGGTATTAAAATTGGAAGATACAGTGTTGCCTGCCATTCAACAATTAAAGGGAACCTTGGAAGAAAAGCAAAATAAATTCGCTGATATTGTAAAAATTGGCAGAACTCATCTGCAGGATGCAACACCACTGACATTAGGTCAGGAAATCAGCGGCTGGCATCGGATGTTAGAAAAATCGTACACAATGATCAAAGAAAGTAACGAACATCTGCGGGAATTGGCTATTGGCGGAACAGCTGTAGGAACTGGTTTAAATGCACATCCAGATTTCTCAGAAAAGGTTTGTAAAGCTATTTCAGAGTATACTGGAAAAAGCTTTATTTCTGCAAAAAATAAATTTCATGCATTAACTAGTCATGATGAGACTGTTTATGCCCACGGAGCATTAAAAGGACTTGCTGCAGATATGATGAAAATTGCCAATGATGTCCGCTGGTTAGCAAGTGGACCACGCTGCGGGATTGGAGAAATCACGATTCCAGCAAATGAGCCGGGCAGCTCTATCATGCCAGGGAAAGTAAACCCGACCCAAAGTGAAGCAGTAACCATGGTTGCGACACAGGTAATGGGAAATGATACAGCAATCGGTTTTGCTGCGAGTCAAGGGAATTTTGAATTAAATGTATTCAAACCTGTCATCGCTTATAACTTCTTACAGTCCAGTCAATTGCTAGCAGACAGCATTCTTTCCTTTGATGAGCGTTGTGCTGTAGGAATTGAAGCAAACCTGGAGCAAATCGAGAAAAACCTGCATGGCTCGCTAATGCTGGTAACAGCTTTAAACCCGCATATCGGCTATGAAAATGCTGCGAAAATTGCTAAAACAGCCTTTGCTGATAATGCAACATTAAAAGAAACAGCGGTGAAGCTAGGCTTACTGACAGCTGAGCAATTTGACGAATACGTGAAACCAGAAGAAATGACACATCCAAAATAAGTACAAGCAATCCGGAAAAACTGTTGAGTTTCTATTTTAAAACTCAACAGTTTTTTTGAGTAGAAAAAGCGGAATATTGGTGTGAAAGTAAACTTTTTTGTGTGAAAATCCAATATGCAGGACAAGACTCTCTGCAAATGATGTAACCGCTATCGAAAGCTGGAAAACACCAAGGAAATCGCTTCGCTTCCCTTGCAATCTTTTGAAGGGTACTATAAGCTGAACTTAAATTAAAAACTTCCATTTGAACTTTTTTCTCACTTATAATCGGTTTATTGTTTTCCTTTCTCTATTATTTATTGTTGAAGAGAAGATTTACATGCGAATAATTATAAAATACATAGAAATAGTTAATAGGTTTTACGCAGCCAGTTATATTTTACTGTTCTGTTTGGAGCGGAACTATAATGGAGGTGTCCGATGAAAAAGGTGAAAAAAGCATTCATGCAGCAAGGAGAGGATTATCATGGTAAAACAGAAGGAATTTACAGTTGCAGATGCAATTGTAAAAGAACTTGTCAAGGCAGGAGTAGATACAATTTTTGGAATTGTCAGTATCCATAATATGCCTATTTATGAGGCGATGCTGGAGGAAGGTTCCATCCGAATGGCGACTGCACGGGGAGAGAGTGGTGCCGTTAATATGGCAGATGCTTATTCACGCACAACAGGTAAATTAGGTGTTGTGCTTACCAGTACAGGGGCCGGAGCAGGTAATGGGGCAGGCTCATTAACGGAAACCTGGAATTCAGGAACACCGCTTCTTCACATTACAGGAGAAGCAAATTATAGCTATATTGGAAAAGATTTACGCTACATTCATGAATGTAAAGATCAGCAAAAAATGATGGAGGGTGTTAATAAAACATCTTACTTATTACGGCTGCCTCGTCAGATTATACCATTTATGCGGACAGCCATTAACGAGGCTCTCGAAGTCCCTAAAGGTCCTGTCACTGTATCTATTCCAACGAATTTCCAAGCACAGATTATCCCGCAAAACCAGATTATCGAGACAGAAATACAGCCGAAGAAGACAGAAATTACTGTACCAGAAGAAATAATTGAAGCAATTATATCTGCGAAAAGGCCGATTGTTTGGACAGGCGATGGCATTATTCATTCCGGAGCATCTGAAGAGCTTTTAACATTAGTAGAAAAGCTTCATCCGGCAGTTGTGACAAGTGAATCTGGAAAAGGCGGCATCCCGGAAAATCATCCGCTTTGTATCGGAAATTTTGCTGCAACGCCACAATTTACAGAGCTTCTGAAAAAATCAGATTTACTTATTAGTATCGGCGTCAGATTTCGTGAAACAGAAACCGCTGAAGGTACGCTGCCTTTGCCGGAAAATCATATCAATATTGATTTGAACCCACATGCTTTTAATCGTAATTATGCTACAAAATACGGATTAATTGGTGATGCGAAAGCAGTTTTACAAACAATTAATAAAACGCTTGCAGAAAAACATGTTCAATCAGACAATTCCTATGTCGAAGAAATAAAAGCGTGCCGCCAAGCTGTTCGGAATGATTTAAACGAGACCATCCAGCCTTATGGAGATTTTGCCCGTATTATGAACAAGCAATTGCCGGAAAACACAATTTTAGTAACGGATGTAACGATGCATGGATATATATGGGGAAACAAACTGGTAAATATTCATGAGCCTGGGAACTATCTGCATATGACCGGTGGAGGAATTGGGCAGGGGTTGCCGATGGCAGTCGGCGCAAAAATAGCGCAGCCGGAAAAGCCGGTCGTTTTAATAGCTGGTGATGGAGGATTTATGGTGAATGCCGGAGAGATGATTTCAGCTATTCAGGAGGATGCGCCAATCATTGTTTTGCTGTTTGATGACGGTGGCTATGGAATCCTGCAGTATTATCAGGAAGCAGCGTATGGCAGACAGACAGCTGTTCATTTGAAAAATCCTGATTTTGCGATGATGGCAAAATCGATGGGCTTTGAAGCGGAAAAAGTAACATCTGCCAGTGAATTTGATAGCGTTCTGGAAAAAGCACTTACAAGCAATCAATCCTATATGATTGTTGTCGATGCCAATAAAATTGGTGATTTGAAATATGAAGATTCACCAGAATATATTCAATCATTCCGACCGCATCAATAATAAAGCAGCTAGAATCAATCAGATTTTATCAAAGGAGAATCGTAATATGACAAAACATTTAAAGCTGTATATAGATGGAGAATGGACCGATTCTGCCAATCCAAACATGCAGGACGTGATTAACCCTGCAAACCAGGAGGTTATTGCGAAAGCCTCACAAGCTACAAAAGAGGAAACAGAAAAAGCAATTTGTACTGCTAAAAAAACATTTGAAAGCGGCGTCTGGTCGGAACTAACGCCGGGAGAAAGAGCAGAGATACTGTTTCAAATTGCAGATAAGATAGAAGTGAATTTGAATGAATTGGCAGAGCTTGAAGTAATGAATAACGGTAAAACAAAAAGAGAAGCTGATGCCGATGTGGAAGACGCCGTAAATACCTTCCGTTATTATGCCGGGTTGTTACACAATCAAACTGATGAAACCTTTGAGGCAGACAAAGATTTGCAAACAGTGATTGTGAAAGAGCCGATAGGAGTAGCCGGTTTAATTGTACCTTGGAATTTTCCAATTCTGATGAGCGTATGGAAAATAGCACCTGCTCTGGCCGCAGGGAATTCCATTATTTTAAAGCCTGCAGAGATAACTCCGATAACAGCAGTTAGGCTTTATGAACTTATAGAACAGACAGATTTACCTAAAGGTGTTGCGCAGCTGCTGCTGGGAACAGGATCTGTTGTTGGCCAGACACTTGCTGAAAGTAATGATGTGGACATCGTTTCCTTCACAGGCAGCACGAAGGTCGGGCAGCAAATTATGCAGGCTGCGGCGGGAAATTTAAAAAAAGTTTCCCTTGAGCTGGGCGGGAAATCTCCGAATATTATTTTAGGTGATGCAAACATTGATTTAGCAGTAGATTATGCTTTATTCGGTATTTTTATGGGAGCTGGACAAGTCTGTACGTCCGGAAGCCGGCTGCTTATTCAGGAAAACATTTATGATGAATTTATAGAAAAATATATAGAAAGAGCGAGTGCCATTCGTGTCGGTCCTGGAAAGGATACAAAATCAGAAATGGGAGCGATTGTCAGCGAAAGACACATGGAAAGCATTTTAAACTATATCCAAATTGGAAAAGAAGAGGGTGCACGTCTGGCCTTAGGCGGCAACCGTATAGAAAAAAACGGTTTGGAGAAAGGCTTTTTCATTGAGCCGACAATATTTACGGATGTTACAAGCGATATGCGTATCGTCCGGGAAGAAATTTTTGGTCCTGTTATTGTTATTCAGAAATTTAAAGATGAAAAGGATGCAATTCAAATCGCAAATGATACCGATTACGGGCTTGCAGGTTCAGTATTTACCAAGGAGCAGGGCAAGGCTATCCGCATTATAAAGAAGATACGTGCCGGCATTACATGGGTGAATACATATCACTTATCCAGTGTACAATCTCCGTGGGGAGGTTATAAAACAAGCGGTATCGGAAGAAGTCTTGGGAAATATGGGTTGAATGAATATCAGGAGACAAAACAAATTAATATCAGCATAAACCCTGAGAGACTTGACTGGTTTGATGGAAATAAATAATTTGAAAGAAAAATAAAGGAGAAGAGAAATGTTAAAACCATACTTAGTTCTAGAATGGAATGATACAGAAACAGATGCTCAAGGCTGGCTTGTTGTTCAAAATTTAAAAAAGGGATATTCCGGCGGAGGAACCAGAATGCATCCTTCCGTAACGAAAGAAGAAGTGATCCGGCTTGCTGAAGCAATGGCTTATAAATATGTAGCAAGCGGTTCTCAAACCACAGGCGGATGTAAAGCAGGAATTGCTTATGATTATAAAGCGCCGGATGCACACGGTGTATTAAAACGATTTTTAATCGCTATGATGCCGTATATTGATAACGGTGTGTCCTTAGGGAATGATTTAGGAACAAAATACGAAGATATCCTGGAAGTCTTCCATGAATTTGGTATTGATATCCCGCTGACAAAATCAATGAAAGAAGATCCCGTCGTCTTAAAAGGAATAAAAGACTATGATTATTTGTTAACACAAAAAATGGATGGGCTTCTTTTAAACGATATTGTTACAGGCTACGGAGCTGCATTTGCAACAGATGAAGCATGGAAGTTTACGAATGGAAAAGGTGGGGCAAAAGTAGTTATTCAGGGGTTTGGCTGTGTTGGTGCCAGCTGCGCATTAAAATTGCATAACCTGGGATACAAGGTAGTGGGTATTTCTGATGCTAATTTATTGGTAAGCTGTGAAGAAGGATTAGATATTCCTTCCCTTATCGAACATAAAAATGAATATGGTGAAATGGATCAGGCTTATTTTGAACCAGACTATCGTGTAAGACCAAACAATGAGTGGCTGGACGTAGATACAGATATTTTAATTCCTTGTGCACTGGAAGATGTGATTAATGAATCCAATGCAGATAAAGTCAATGCAAGCCTGATTGCAGAAGCGGCAAATATTCCGATTTCTGCTGGAGGAGACAAAATCATTAAAGAAAAAGGAATTCATTTAGTAAATGATTATGTAGTGAATTTAGGATCTGTACGTGCTTATGATGTAGTGGTATTCGGTCTTGTAGACCCGACGCCTCAAGCTGTGATAGATGATATTGAACAGCTGTGCCGGAAAAATGTACAGCATTTGTTTATGGAAGCTGAAAAACAAAAAAGATATCAGAGAGAAGTAGCAAATGAGCTTTTTAAGCCTGGGAAAAGTGATTTATTAGAATATTAAAAGACAGTGGAGAGCGCAGAGGGATGCGTTCTCCATTTTACAAATCAGATAACAGTTAAGGCGGGGTATTCGGATGGAAAAGATCTTAAAAGAGAAATTAGCAGACATTCAACAGCGATTATGGGATATAAGCGAAAAAATGTACCATAACCCGGAATTGGGAGATGAAGAATTTGCATCAATGGAGCTTTTGACGAATTTGTTAAGAGAACATCAATTTCAAGTGGAGACAAATATTATTAATCGTCCGACTGCATTCAAAGCAGCTTATGACAGCGGCAAGCCAGGCCCGGCAATCGCCTATTTGGCAGAATTTGATGCACTGCCCGAGATTGGTCATGGCTGTGGACATAATTTAATTGGAACGATGAGTACTGGTGCAGGAATAGCTTTAAGCAAGGTGCTCGATCAAACAGGAGGGAAAGTGATTGTCTTTGGTACACCTGCAGAAGAAACGAACGGAGCAAAGGTGCCAATGAGCAAAGAAGGTATCTTTAATGATATGGATGTGGCCATGATTCTTCATCCGGAAGGCGAATCCAGAGAAAGTGGAGCTTCACTGGCAAATGATGCGCTTGAATTTAAATATACAGGAAAAGCAGCGCATGCAGCCGCATCTCCTGAAGAGGGAATTAACGCGCTTGACAGTGTTATTCAATTATACAATGGTATAAATGCTTTGAGAGAGCATTTACCAGATGACGTCAGTATACATGGAATCATTACTAAGGGCGGAGAGGCAGCGAATGTTGTCCCTGATTTGGCTGCGGCTGAATTTTATATTCGGGCCCAATCACGCCAAACTTTAGATGAAGCCAAAGAGAGGGTCATGCAGATTGCAAAAGGAGCAGCATTAATAACTGGCGCGGAAATCGAGATAATAGAACAGGAAGGTAGTTATAATAATATGGTGACTAACCGGACGCTTTCAGATATATTTACAAAAAATTTAAAAGCAGCAACTGGTGAAATTGTATATCCTCCTCAGCTTTTGAAAGCTTCTATGGATATGGGAGATGTGAGTCGGGTTGTACCGGCAATACATCCATCGATTGGAATAGGTGACGCTTCACTGGTTCTGCATACAAAAGCGTTCGCAGATCAGACTGTTAGTCCAGCTGGGAAGCAGGCTCTGGTTAATGGTGCACTGGCATTAGCTTGTACCGGCTATGATATTTTATCCGATACTGTATTATTGGATGAAATAGAAAAAGAGTTTGAAAAAGTGAAGAAGTAACATCGTTTTTGAGTCATCTCTTTTATATGTATAAAATGTAAGGAGTTTGAATAAAAGTGTTTGGCTGCAGTAAAATTTTATAATTATAAACGATAAGCTATTTGCCATCATAATTACCAATAATTAACTATCATAAGTTCAGAAAAAATGCAGATGATATGTTTACAGGAGGTGATAACTATGGCAAATAACAATTCAAACCAATTAGTAGTGCCTGGAGTACAACAAGCTCTTGATCAAATGAAGTACGAAATTGCTCAAGAATTTGGTGTAAACCTTGGTCCAGATTCAACTTCTCGTGCAAACGGTTCTGTAGGTGGGGAAATCACTAAACGTTTAGTGCAAACTGCTCAACAACAAATGCATGGTAAATAATTTTATTAAAAAAATATTACTGGCTAACAGGGGGAGCTCATTATGAGCTCCCCCTTACCAATTTTTTATTTTAGAATTGTATTAACGTATACGCTGTTCATTGTCTTTATCAAAGAAGTGGACTTTATTCATATCAAAGGAAAGCTCTAATTCGTCTCCGCCTTGTACATCAGTACGGGAATCAACACGTGCAACAAATTCCTGTCCATCAATACTGGAATAAAGAATAGATTCAGCTCCCATTAACTCAGCAACTTCAATTTTTGCTGTTATTTTTGAATCAGGAGAAGCTTCCAGGAAAACCAGCTCATCATGGATATCCTCAGGACGAACACCAATAATCAGCTCTTTTCCTTCATATCCCTGATCACGCAGAGGTATCAGCTTCGCTTCTGGAATTAAGAAAGTGCTGCCGCCAATTTTGAATTTGTTTCCTTCCAGTGTTCCAGTAAAGAAATTCATGGATGGGGAGCCGATAAATCCGCCCACAAAAATATTTTCTGGTAAATCATACACATCCTTTGGAGCTCCAAGCTGCTGGATAACACCGTCTTTCATAACAACCAGTCTTGTTGCCATTGTCATTGCTTCCGTTTGGTCATGCGTTACATAGATGGTAGTCGTTTGCAGGCGCTGATGAAGCTTTTGGATTTCTGCACGCATTTGTACACGTAATTTGGCATCTAGGTTGGATAGAGGCTCATCCATCAGGAATACCTTTGCATCACGGACAATCGCACGTCCTAATGCAACCCGCTGTCTTTGTCCACCTGACAATGCTTTCGGTTTTCTATCTAAGTATGCTTCCAAACCTAAAATTTTAGCAGCCTGATCAACCCGCTGTTTAATTTCTTCTTTTTTGAATTTACGAAGCTTAAGTCCAAATGCCATATTATCATATACATTCATATGCGGATATAGAGCATAGTTTTGGAATACCATAGCGATATCACGATCTTTTGGTGCGACATCGTTCATTAACTTTTCATCAATGTATAATTCTCCATCAGATATTTCTTCTAGGCCGGCAATCATACGCAGAGTCGTCGATTTTCCGCAGCCGGATGGGCCGACAAATACAATAAATTCTTTATCCTGGATATGTAGATTGAAATCTTTTACCGCCAATACATCTTTATCATATTTCTTTTGAATATGCTCTAATTTTAATTCTGCCATGCTTACATCTCCCTCGATTGTTTAAATTTCAAAAGTTTATATTTGAAAGCGTTTTAACATCTGGTTTTATTTTACTGAAAAAGCTGTAAAAACAATATGGAAATGTTGCACAAAATTATGTGTGGAAATTGTGCATGTTTGCCAGAATAGCTAAATAAACGGTAAAAGCCTTATCAAATTGTTTGATATCAATACCTGTGCTTTCATGAAATTTATCGAGCCGATACTGTAAGCTGTTTCTGTGAATATATAATTTTTTTGCGGTTTCTGAGACATTTAAATTACATTCAATAAACATCTGAATGGTATCTAATGCTTCCTGATCTGTTGTAAACTCCTTTAAAATCCATTGGCTCAGCTGCTGCTGTTCTTTGGAGGAGAGAGTTTCAATAAGAAAAGAAGGATATACTTGGGTATAGTCAATCACAGCAGTATCCATTTTGCGAAAGCTCATCTCTGCCATCTGTGTGATTTGTTGGATATAGTCTTCTAAATCACTGTCATTTTCCAAGTAAGGACCGATGAAGAAAGTAGTTTTTACATATAATTCGCTCATTAATGTATCCGCAAGATGATGATAAGCTAAATCTTCTTCCAAATAATTCTTGCGGTCTTCAATAATAAATCCTTTATTTCCATTATTCCAAAGAATAGATAAATCTCCATAAAAAAATTCTTGCAGGATTTGTTTAAATGTATCCAGATCAACCTGTCCTTTTTCAATTTGAAAGAAAATAAAACGATAGCGTCCTTCTTTTCCAAGGTTTTGGTTATTCTTTTCTTGAATGCGAATTTCCCATTCCTTTTCTTTGGATGTTTGGACTGGTAATTGAATTTGATAAGCGGGAAGAAAGGTGCCTAAAAGTATTCTATCTCTCTCAGTCAATTCTTTATTATCAATACCGATAATTGTATTTTCAAATTGATACCATCGATAATCAGGATTAATATCCTCGCGGTTTTTGGGCAATTTTATTAAACTTGGGTAGAGTCTTTTTAATCGTTGTAAATTCAATCTTATTTCCCCTTTTTCATTTATGTAAGAATAAAAAATCCTACATATAAATAATAATTAGTGCAGCAGCTTTTTCCTTGAAAATATATATACTCCTTTTCATTATACCTGAAATATAACTGTAGAATTTTTTCGTGACACCAAATAGATATAGCTATACATACGTTAACAGCTTTGTTATAGTAGCAAGAGACGATGAAGGAGGAATTATATTTTATGGCAAATTTACAAGAGCAAGCAAATCAATTAGAACAAGCACTTCGTGAAAGCGCAGAATTTAAAGATTTAAAACAGGCTTATGATGCAGTGATGTCTGACCCTGCTGCAAAGCAAATGTTTGAAAACTTCCGTGAAACACAACTCAACTTACAAGAAAAGCATATGCAAGGCTTAGATATTTCCGAAGAAGAAATTGAAAAAGCAAGACAAATTGTTGAGACTGTACAACAGCATGAAGCAATCTCGAAATTAATGGAAGAAGAGCAAAAACTAAACAATGTGATTAACGAAATTTCTCAAATTATCACAAAACCATTAGAAGAACTCTACGGTGCTGCTGAATAAACAGTTTGATAAATACCCCGCTGCTACATTACATTTTGTAGCAGCGGGGTATTTTTAACGATGGAAGAGGACCAGTTTAGCACTTGAACTGGCACAACGATGTGTATGTTCGGCGTATCCTTCATTCTCAAGTTTACCCTTACCTATTTCTTTCGCATCTAAATCATTCGAAGCTTCAAACTGCTCATCCAGCAGCTTTTCCCCAGTTTTTGAAAATACCGTTAAATAATATGCAGCCATGATATACCCTCCAATAAATGAAATCGCTTTATTTATAAATTGTAAATCAAAGTGAGTAAATATTGCAATGAATATCTATTCATTTTTGAATGGAAAGCGTTTAAGACATAGGTACCAGACAAAATATACATGAGGAAATATAAGAAAAGATGAAACGATTTTATCTTTTGTGCGTATTACAAATTGAATAAATAAAAATTTGAATATAATTGAACCTTTTCATTCGTTCAATTGTATAAGTTAGTAAAAGGAAGGGAGAGAGGTATGTGCTGAAATTATCAAATGTAACGAAGCGGTTTGGAGAACATACTGCTGTGAATAATTTATCTCTTGAGATACCAGAAAGTGAGATGTTTGGTTTCTTAGGAGGAAATGGAGCTGGTAAAACAACGACCTTCCGGATGATTCTCGGGTTACTAGATAAAACATCTGGAGATATCACCTGGCAGGATAAACCCATTTCTTATAATGAAAGCCATTTAATTGGTTATCTGCCGGAAGAAAGAGGGTTGTACCCGAAATTAACTGTGAAAGAGCAGATTATTTACTTAGGTCGATTAAGAGGAATGAAAAAACAAGATATTCTTCAGAAGCTTGATGAATGGCTGGAACGGTTTAAAGTGCCTGAGTACTTAGATAAAAAAGTACAGGAATTATCGAAAGGGAACCAGCAGAAAATACAGTTTATTTCTGCCGTAATTCATGAGCCCAAGTTATTAATATTAGATGAACCATTTTCCGGGTTAGATCCGGTTAATGTGGAGATGTTAAAAGGTGCTGTCAAGGATTTAAAAAATCAAGGAACATCCATTGTTTTCTCTTCTCATCAGATGGAGCATGTGGAGGAGATGTGTCAGCATATCTGTATTCTGCAAAAAGGGGCTCCTGTTGTACATGGCTCATTACGGGAAATTAAACGCAGCTTTGGAAAGAAAAATCTTAATATCCGCGGCGATTTTTCCATGGAATTTTTAAAGGATTATCGTGGCGTGGCTTCTTATAAAGAATTGCCGGATGGATGTGCACTGCAGATTGAGGATGAGAAGACGGCGCAGGATATCTTTTCAAGTTTACATGGGAAAGGTTTTGTCCGAAAGTTCGAAATAGAAGAACCATCTTTAAATGACATTTTTATCGCAAAGGTAGGTGCTTCTTATGAATAAGTTCTGGACGATTGTTGGACACACATATTTTTCCAGAGTTAAAGCGAAATCATTTATTATTACAACGGCTATTACATTGGCAATCATTATTGGCTTAGCAAATTTACCTTCCATTCTTGAAATGTTTTCAAGTGATGACGAATCCGAACATGTACTTGTCATGGATGAATCTGAAATTTACAGCAGTTATTTGCAGGAAGATGAGATAAGTGGCGGGGCCGGGATTACCTTTGAAAATTTTGAAGGAACAGAGGAATCTGCCAAACAGGAAGTAATAGATGAAAAATACGATGGTTTACTTATAATTACAACGGATGAAAATAATTTACCTGAGGGAAGTTATTACGCAAACCGTATTTCTGAAATGGGAGAACAAGTAGAAATTGAGCAGGTATTACAGCAGCTGAAAACGGTTGTTGGAACACAGGAGACCGGGATTGACCAGGAAACGTTGGCGACTATTTATGCTCCTGTGACCTTAGATACAGAACAACTGGATGACAGTGCAAGAACAGCGGAAGAAATGAATCAGTCAAGAGGTCTAGTTTACGTGATGCTGTTTGTTCTGTATATGACTGTTTTAGTCTATGGACAGATGATTGCCACAGATGTTGCAACAGAAAAATCTTCCCGTGTGATGGAGCTTCTTATCTCCAGTGCTCCTCCAATTACACATATGTTTGCAAAAATTATTGGGATTGCCTTCTTAGGATTAACACAAGTTATCATACTGCTTGGTGGAGGTTATTTTGCCATCCAAGCAAATCAAGACACGATGGCAGGCGAATTTTTTGAAGTAATGGGACTTACAAATAATGATCCGGTGATTTATATTTACGCAGTTGTCTTTTTCTTATTAGGGTATTTCCTTTATGCAACATTAGCTGCGATGCTGGGATCATTAGTCAGCCGGATAGAGGATGTTAATCAATTAATTATGCCAATGGTTATGTTAATTGTTATTGCATTTATACTTGCGGCAACAGGTCTAAGCGTGCCTGAATCGACAATGATTACTGTAACATCCTATATACCTTTCTTTGCGCCGATGATTATGTTTCTTCGAATCGGCATGCTGAATATCCCAATCTGGGAAATAGCCTTGTCCATCAGTATTCTTGTTTTGACCATAGCTGCATTTGCTGCATTGGCAGCACGAGTCTACAAAGGCGGTGTACTGATGTATGGTAAGTCTGGATCATTGAAGGATTTAAAACGCGCTATAAACTTATCGAAAAAAGAATAGATGCAAAAAGCCTCCAGCGATTGGAGGTTTTTCACTTATATTTCAAATTTTTATTTATTCCACTTCCCGTATTCTAACAATCCCTTTTCAGTCTTATGCTAAATGTATTTGCCGAAAAAAATCTTATCTTATATAATTACTGCTAATAAGGAATAATATAAAAAACAGCTATAAAATAATAATGGATAATTTATGTTATATTAAAGATAAAGTTTATTATGCGCTATTATTATACCTTAAGTTCATTTCTTTTCAGTAATTATACTCTCAGCCTTTAAGTGAACGCTTCTTCGTTGACATATATACGGCAGGGTGGTATTTTATAGATGAAGATAAAAGGAGGGATACGATGGATTCCTTACATGAGCATACATTGAAACCAAGAACAGAAACAGAGAAAAAAGCAGTTACCAATCGATTAAAAAGAATAGAAGGCCAGGTGCGCGGCATTCAAAAAATGATTGATGAAGATAGATACTGTGTGGATATTCTTGTTCAAATCAGTGCCATCAATTCAGCGTTGAAGCGTGTAGGATTTGAAGTAGCTGAACGTCATGTCAAACACTGCGTCAGCGATGCAGTGAAGTCTGGAGAAGGCGATGAAGCGATTGAAGAGCTGATGGATGTACTTCATCAGTTTACAAAATAAAATATGTTTTGAAAAGTCTGCCCTGGGCAGGCTTTTTTATTTGATGATAGAACGTGCATTCTATTATTAGCTCTGTTAAAATAAGGATATCATTAAACTGGGAGTGGAGATTGTGGATTCTGCGGTTACTTTTATTCATGCAGCGGATTTACACTTAGACAGCTTGTTTAAAGGCTTAAGGCATGTACCTGCAAATATATTTAAAGAAATTCAAGAAAGCACGTTTACCGCTTTGAACCATTTGGTCGATGAAGCGATAAACAATAACGTTGACTTTGTTTTGTTAGCCGGTGATTTATACGACCATGAATCACAAAGTTTAAAAGCACAAATAAGATTGCGGCGTGCCTTTGAACGACTGGCAGAACAGAATATTGATGTATTTTTATCCTATGGGAACCATGATTTTATGAAAGGTGATTCCTTTGATGTGGAATATCCTGATAATGTGCACATCTTTTCAGAGGAGAGAGTAACATGCATTCCTTTTTATAAAAACGGTGAAGCAGCTGCAGCAATATATGGATTTAGTTATGAAAATAGAGCGGTATATGAAAATAAATCATCTGAGTATAAGATTGCTGATGGAGAATTTCCATTTCATATTGCCATGCTGCATGGAAGTGTGGCAACGAATACGGAACATGATTCGTATGCACCGTTTCTAATAAAGGACTTGTTAAATAAAGGAATGGATTATTGGGCTTTGGGCCATATACATACAAGACAGCAGTTGTATACCAATCCGCCGGTTATTTATCCTGGTAATATCCAGGGGAGGCACCGGAAGGAAACGGGAGAAAAAGGCTGTTACCTTATAAGTTTGAGCAAGCACAATATAAAACAGACATTTCTACCGCTTCAGGCAATCCGTTATGAAGAGGTTGAGGTGGACATCCGAGAGTGTCCTACTCCGTCACATGCAGAAAAGTCCATTATGAGCCAGCTGCCAGCATATAGTGTACCGAGCTTATTATATTTAAAAATAACAGCAAAAGAAAATGAATTGTTCACACCGGATGAAGGATTCATTCAAGATTTAATTGAAGTGGTCAATGAATCTGTGGCTGAAGCCTTTCCATGGCAGTATATCTACCATTACCGGGTTGTTTTGGAGAAAGAATCGACCTGGATGGAGGACTCTTTTTTAAAAGACATATTGGAAGAAGCAGATACTTCATTTATCCAAGAAGGCTTAAATGAAATTTATCATCACCGGAATGCACGTAAATTCCTATCCTCCTTATCCGATGAAGAGGAGCAGGATGTTAAAGAGGATGCCTATCAGCTGCTGAATATGTTATTGCGAAGGGAGAGAGCGGAGTGAAGATAAAGGAAATAACGATATACGGATTTGGCCGGTGGGTCGATCAGACTTTTTCCTTTTCCAATTCCAATCTGATAACACTTCTTGGCGATAATGAATCTGGCAAAACAACCTTGCATCAATTTATTATATATATGCTTTTCGGTATGACAAAAAAGAAATGTGATTTTTATCGTCCAAAAACAAGCAGTAAGCTGGGGGGAAGGATGATTATAGATCATCCTTTTGAGGGTACTGTATGGATAGAAAGACTGGATGCTTCACAAGTACAATATTTTGCTAATAATGGGGAAGAAAGGGATGAAGCCTGGTTCAGGAAGCTTTTGGGAAATATGAATGCAGAAGCCTTTCAATCGATTTATTCCTTTTCCAACCAGGATCTAGCTGTCTTCCAGAATATGAAGGAATCGGATATAAGTGAACTTCTGTTAAGTATCGGTTTAACAGGGTCAGCAGCGGTTTATAAGGTAGAGAAGAAACTGCAGTCAGAATTACAAAAGCAATTTAAACCCTCTGGTACAAAGCCGGTTATTAATGAAAAATTAAATGAGATACGTGCTATGGATAAGCAGTTGGGAGAAAGTAAGAGACTTGAAAAATCATATAAAGAACAGGTAGAAAAAATCCATACGCTGGAGAAAAAGCACACATTAAAAAAAGCACAAATTGCACAAACGAATGAACAGCTTGAGAAAGAACAGCTTATGGAGAAAATACTGCCTGTCCGAAAAGAAATGCAACTTGTTTCTGGAGAGCTTCAAGAGCTGGCTGATGTGCGTGATTTCCCGTTAGATGATCAAGAGCAAATAAAAACGCTGTATATAGATATAAATAATATTAATAGAGAGCTTGAATCTCAGCAGGCTACATTGGATACTTATACGAAGAAAAAAAAGGATTTAGAAATTGCCTCCCTCCAGAATGAGAAAAAAGCACAGTTAGATTCTCTTTTGAATCAAAAAGCGGAAATAACATTAATGCGGGAACGCCAGAGAACGTTAGAACAGGATTACAGTTATAAAACCCGTGAAATAACAGAAATGATTCAGGAGAAGCAGATTCATATAACAGCGGATGAACTGGAGCAGCAGGAATTGCCATTCTATCTTGAAAAAGAATGGGGATCCTTACGGAAAGAACAGGAAAATATACAGGATAAACTTACTGGGAGTATTCAAAAAAAAGAACAGCTTTTAAAAGAAAAATCCCGAATGGAGGAAGAGCAGAAGGATTTAAACCAGGAACTGCTTGCTGAAGCACATATAAAAGAATTAAATCAGCGGATAGAAGCTTATAAACAGAAGAATCATCAGGATGGAAGGCAGCAAAAGAATATGTATCAAATCCTTGAGAAAATGATTCAAGAGAAGCAAAAGCAAGGGCGGATGCTCGCTATCACTGGAGCAGTGATAGCTTTGGCTGGAGCTTTGACTGGTTTTACAGCAGATATTCCCTGGCTGTATCTGATAAGTCTTGCCGTCGTTGCGGGAGTATATTATTTTCGGCGTATACAGCTGCAGGATATTAAACAATTAAAGCAGCAGCGGGAAAGCCCGCAGCAGAATCATCCTGGCCAGGAAACTGACGTGACAGAAGCGGAGTACCGGGAGGCAAAGGAAATCCTGGAAGAGCAGCAGGAATTACAGCGCAGGCTGCATTCATTAGAAGACAGATTACAGCATACACGCAGTCAATTTGAGGCAAATGAAGCAGTACGATTTGATTTAGCAGAGCAGCAAAATAGTTTGGAAGAGAATGTTGTTGATCAGCAAAATCAGTTTCCCTTTTTACAGACTGTGAATGTTTTATACTGGCAGGATATCTATCATCTCTTACAAAAGCTGATTCAGCTGACCAATGAAAAACAAAGTTTAGAAAAAGAATTGGATAGAGTAACAGAAAGGATATACGAGTTTTCTAACCAGGTCAAGAATTGGTTTAAGACAAATGGGTTAGCCAATCAAACCAACCTGGAAGAAATGATGCTCGCACTGGAGGATATACAACAGCACGAACAGCAGCATCAGCACGAGCTTCAGCAGCTTACACAATTCATAATGGATGTCCAGAATAAACTGACGGTGTTAAAACAAAAACGAAGCCGTTATGTGGAGGAAAGAGATAAACTCTTAAAAGCCTCTGGGACAGAGTCAGAAGAGATCTATTTTGAAAAACAAACGAGAAAAGAGCAATATAATAAGCTTTATGAACGTCTGGAGGAGCTAAAAGAAAGGCTTCAGATATTGATTCCTGAAGAATGGCAGCAGGAATTGACTGATGCTCCTTTAGAAGCGGAGAACTATTATAAGAATAAAAAAGAACTGGAATTAGCGCTGGCTGATTATGAAGAAGACTTAGAACAATTAAAAAGCCAGCTTGCAGAGCAGAGATTGCGGATAGAGCAGCTTGAATCCGAGGAAGACATATCCTTGCAAATGCATCAGCTGGCAATGGAAAAGGAAGAGCTGGAGGATCTGGTGAGAAATTGGGCAGTGCAAAAAACGGCTTTACGCATGCTGCAAGCTGCTAAAAATCAATTTAAGGACAAGTACTTGGCACTTGTTATAGAAACAGCACAAATCTATTTTAAAGAGATTACAGCAAATCAATATGATACAATATATTCACCGGCAGCGGAAAGATCTTTTCAGGTAGAAAATAGTAAGAAAAAACAGCGGTTTTATGTAGAGGAGCTTTCTCAGGGAACCAAGGATCAGCTATACATTTCCTTGAGGTTTGCTATAAATGAGGTGATGGCAAAAACATCTGGTTTACCATTCCTTATGGATGATGCTTTTGTACATTTTGATATGAATCGTACAGAGAAAATGCAAAAGGTGTTAAGGAGATTAGCTGAAGAACAGCAAGTGATATTATTTACATGCCGCAGGGAGCTGGCTGAAGCTGCCAATGGGGATATAATTCATCTCTCCACATAATGTTTTATTGATTTGGAAGGAGGAATAAAAATGAAAAAAGGCATTGCAAATTTAACCGTCGGGGATAAATTTGAAGGATTTTTATTAATAAATGAAGCGACCAAAGGCACAACAAGTAATGGAAAGCCATTCCTGACATTAATGCTGCGCGATGAATCTGGTGAATTGGAAGCAAAGTTATGGGATGCCACCAAAGAAGATGAAGAAAATTTGCTGGCAGAGCAAATTATTCATGTGACGGGAGATATTAATCAATTTCGCGGGAAAAATCAATTGCGGATTCATTCTATCCGTCTGTCTCAGCCTACAGATCAGGTTCAAGTAAGTGATTTTGTCGGTAAGGCTCCTATAGGTCAAGAAGAGCTGGGTGAAAAACTGACAGAAGCTATTTTTGAAATGCAGAACCCTACATTACAACGTATCGTACGGGGATTTGTAAAAAAATATCAGCATGAATTACTTATTTATCCAGCTGCTGCTAAAAATCATCATGATGTAGCATCGGGTTTGGCTTATCATATTGTCAGTATGCTCGGGATTGCAAGACAGCTTCACGAGCTTTATCCTTCCATCAATAAAGATTTATTATATGCAGGTATTATTCTTCATGATATTGGGAAAATAAAGGAATTGTCAGGTGTTGTGTCGACTACATATACACTTGAAGGAAAGCTTCTTGGCCATATAACGATAATGGTAGAGGAAATAGCAGAAATGGCTAAGGAGCTGCAGGTTGAAGAAAAAGAAGAAGTACTTATATTGCAGCATCTAATTCTGAGTCATCATGGAAAAGCAGAGTGGGGAAGTCCGAAGCCTCCAATGGTTAAAGAGGCAGAGCTTCTGCATATCATAGACTTAATTGATGCAAAAATGAATATGCTGGATAAAGCTTTGGATAAAGTTCAGCCGGGTGAATTTACTGAACGGCTTTTTGCGATGGATAATCGTTCTTTTTACAAGCCGTCCTTTGAGTAAATTTCAATTCGAAATAGTATATCTGCAAGATAAAAATGAAGTTCGTGTCATTTTCTATTAACTTGTTCATATATATTTAGTAAGGAATGGACAAGGGGGATATAAGATGAGCTCGATTCCAATTTGGGTTTTTGCAGTGATTCTATTAATTTTTCTAAGTGGATATATGGCAATACGTGCGTTTTTGGCAGAGAAAAAGCTGGATAGGCAGTTTATTGAACGTGAAGGAAAAATATATATGGAACGTATCCAGGAAGAACGGATGAAACGAAGAGAACAGGAATGAAATATGAAGTTACCGAAGCACTATATTATTCCATTAACGGAAGGAATAATATAGTGCTTTTATATTTGAGAACTTACATTGACGAAACACAAAAATTCTGATAACGTTTAACAAAAATATTTATGTGGAGGAATGAAGATGTCATATACTATTGAACTGGGGACGAAGGCACCAGGTTTTTCTCTTCTGGCAACGGATGGGAGGAATTATAGTTTAAATGATTTTAAGAATGCAAAAATATTAGTTGTATTTTTCACATGCAATCACTGCCCGTATGTTATCGGATCTGATGAGGTGACAAGAGAAACTGCTGATAACTTTAAAGATAAAGGAGTTGCTTTTGTAGGAATTAATTCTAACAGTGTGGAGACAAAGGCATTGGATTCCTATGATTTTATGGTTAAAAGAATGGAAGAAAAACGATTTCCTTGGGTTTATCTCAGAGATGAAAATCAAGAAATTGCCAAAGCCTATGGAGCATTAAAAACACCGCACTTTTTTATTTTTAATGAAGACCGTGAGCTTATATACACTGGCAGGGGCCTGGATAACCCTAAAAATCCGGAAGATGCATCGATAAATGATTTACAAAATGCATTGGAGGAAGCAGTTACAGGTAAACAAATCACAACACCAGTCACCAATCCGCTCGGATGTAATATAAAATGGAATGGGAAAGATAAATATTGGATGCCGGCAGAAGCTTGTGACCTGGTTCCGAGAAGCTGATTGTATAACTTAAGAAAATATCTTTGGAGACTGACTATCTGATATAAAAGATTTGTTAGTCTTTTTTTTGTTTGGTTAAACGATAAAATAAAGGTGTTGACATATTGTAATTAAATATATAAAATATATGTTATAAAAACGTTTAACCAAAACTTGAAATAGATAGGGGTAGTTTACATGAGCGGAGATTTTAAGAAACCAGTTGTTGCAGTTACAATGGGGGATCCGGCTGGGATAGGACCGGAAATAACAGTGGACACTATGCTGACGGAGAAGGTTTATGACGAATGTAATCCTTTTCTTATCGGATCTGTTGATATAGTAAAAAGAGCTTTAGAGATAAAGAACAGTGATTTTGAAATTAATAACATTGCTTCCCCTTCAGAAGCGAAATTTACTTATGGCATTATTGATGTGCTGGAGCCGAAAGAATATGAATGCTCACAAATTGAGTACGGCAAGGTACAAAAATTAGCTGGAGAAATGGCGTATGATTACGTTACAAAATCAATTGAATTAGGGCTGAATAAAGAAATAGATATTGTCTCTACAGCTCCGATTCACAAAGAAGCGATTAAATTAGCCGGATGTAAACATGAGGGCCATACAGAAATATTTGGTGATTTAACGAATTCTGATTATGCACTTACTATGTTTAACTGTCATAACTTGAAAGTATTCTTTGTCAGCCGGCATAAAGCGCTGATTGAGGCTTGCCGCTATGCTACAAAGGATGTTGTTTTAGATACTTTACGTCAAATTGATACAGAATTAAAGGGGATTGGATACGAAAAACCGGAAATCGCATTGGCCGCACTAAATCCACATGCATCTGATAATGGACTGTTTGGCACAGAAGAGAAGGATCATTTAATTCCTGCAGTGGAAGCTGCGAAAGAAGAAGGAATGAATGTTGTTGGTCCTGTACCGGCTGACTCTGTATTCCACCTTGGATTACAAGGGAACTATGACGCTATTTTATCTCTTTACCATGACCAGGGACATATTGCTTGTAAAACATATGATTTTGAAAAATCTATTACAATTACTTGGGGGCTTCCGTTTATGCGCAGCTCTGTAGACCATGGTACAGCATTTGATATTGCTGGTAAAGGAATTGCGGGCTCTGTAAGTATGATTGAGTCTACATTGGTTCCAGTTCAGTATTGGAAAAAACAACAAAAAGCATTACAAGGATAAATAGCAATTTCATCCTGACAGACTTTACTCCATAAAAATAGAGGTGAAAACAGGGAGGGAGACTTTCCTGTTTTTATTTCTATATATGGTCAGACAAACGAGGTGCGGAAATGTCGAAATTAGGTATTATTGCTGATGATTTAACGGGCGCAACAACGGTGGGTGTATTATTAGCAAGGTCAAACATATCTGTCGCAGCTTATTTTGAGGCAGAAAATTTATCAAGGGATAATGAACAGGAAGCATTTGTTTTAACAACAGATTCCAGAGCGATAAAAAAAGAAGATGCAAAAGCAAGAGTTAGAGAAGCTGTTATCAGCTTAAAAGAAAACGGTGCCACATACTTATCAAAAAGAATAGATACAACACTGAGAGGTAACATCGGTGCAGAAGTAGAAGCTATGCTTGAGATGATGGATGAGAGTACAATTGGTATTATGGTTCCAGCGATGCCACAGTCTAAACGTATTTTAGTCGGAGGATATTCTATTATTGACAGTGTGCCTTTATCTCAGACACCTGTAGCTAAAGATGTTCGTACACCTGTTGAGGAATCGCACTGTCCTACATTAATAGAAAAACAAACAGATTATCCGATTGAAACTATTTTATTAAATACTATATTAGCCGGTAAAGAATCACTTCGGAATAGTCTTATAGAAGCTCGTAATAAGGGAGCGAAAATTATAATTGCTGATGCTGTTTCTTTGGAGCATATTGACTTGATTGCCCAGGTTATTTCAGGCTTAAAATGGAATATACTGATGATTGACCCAGGACCGTTCACAGAAAGAATGGCTTATTATAATGGGTTTGGGAAGAAAGACGAAGCACCTGGTAAGGTTAGTGCTTCTGCTGATCAACTAAACGGAACTGTTCTTGCTGTTGCAGGAAGTGCTTCTTCTGTAACGAAGGAGCAAATTAATCATTTATCAAAGCAGGAGAATGTAATTCAAATACCAGTCACTGCAAAAGATTTAATTTGCTGTAATGAAATTTCGTCTAAAGAAATAAAGCGTGTAATTGATTTAGCGGTAAACCATTTAAAGAAATCTTCACCACAGGCTCTTGTTATTGAAACGTCGGTTACAAATGAAAGAGTTGACTTAAAAGCAGAGGAAAAAAGAAACGGGCTGCAGCCGGGCGAGTCTGCAGATAATATTAATAAGGCATTAGGTGAAATTACCAAAGGAATATTGCTGCAGACATCTAAAATTAGAGGGATATACATGACGGGTGGAGATACAATGGTTCACATCTTGAAAATGCTTGAGGCTGTTGGTATTAAGCTTGTTGATTATGTTATTCCGCAAGCTGATTTAGGTGTTGTTATCGGCGGTTATTCTGATGGATTAGTTGTTGTTGGCAAGGGCGGGTTGACAGGCACTGTTCAGACAGCAGCAGCTATAATAGAGCGGATTGTTAAAGAGGCAAGTGTCCGGGATTTGATAGAAAACTAAAAGCAGAAAAGTAAAAAAACATCAATTTTAATAAGATGGTTTTTTACTTTTCTGCTTTGTTTTTATTGTACGGTTTATTCGCCTCCAAAGAAACGGATAACCTCCAAAACAGCTTCTTCAGCATCTTTTCCCTCTGCGCGTACAGTAGCTTCAACACCATTTCTCAGTTGCAGTGTAGCAAGTCCCAAAACACTTTTAGGGTTTACTTCGTGAATTTGATTGCCTGATTCATTCCGGATAAACACTTCGCAATCATATTTTTGAAGCAGATAGCTTAATTCAATAATAGTCTGCTGCTCGGTAATATTGATTATAGTATTCTTTTTAAACGATGATATAGTAATCTCCTCCTTTTAATATATAACTATTTAAAGTATATAGGAAAAAAGAGAAAAATTAAAGAAAAACGTTTAACCTAACAGCCGCAGGATTTTCTTTTTATCAAATAGGTTGGAACTATAACCTTATTAATATAGTCTGGATTATTTATTTTATTTAAAAGCATATCAAAAGCGGTTCTTCCCATTGTTTCAGCAGATGCACTAATTGTTGTAATCGGCCGGCTGATAATTGATGCGGAAGGGAAATCACCAAAACCGATAATTGCCATGTCATTTGGAATGGAAACATTCATATCCTTTAAAGCAGAAATAGCACCAATGGTCATAGAGTCATTCAGAAGGAACATTGCTGTAATATCCGGCTGGTTATTAATTAATTTCTTCACGGCCTTCTCAGCCCCCTGAACCGTTGCTTCTCCGTCAATAATCTGTTCGGGATCCAATGTCAATCCTTCCTGTTCTAATGCTGCTTTAAATCCTTTAATACGGTTAAAAGTAGGTCCGATATCGTCCATTGCATACACAACTACCATTTTTTTATGTCCGTGTGACAGAAAATGCTTTGCTCCATCGAAACCTGCCTGATAATCATCCTGACAAACCATAGGGGTATCTGACAAAGCATCATGATATCTGCTGATTAAAACAACAGGCAGGTTTTTCATAATACTATGAATATCATATGGAAAAGGCTTGGAATAGCTGGCTGCAGGGGAAAGAATAATACCATCCACCATCTGGGAGCTAAAAAGCTTCAAAGTAGATTCTTCATAATCTACATCCTCATTTGTATTTACGAAAAGTAAATTATAATTCATTTCCTTTGCCCTTAAGGAAATAGCATTTATATACTGTGTGACAAAAGAATCCGGGAAACTTGGAACAATGAGACCGGCTGTTTTCGTTGTGTTATTTCTTAAATTTTTTGCAGAATAGTTAGGCACATAATTGTATTTATTTACGATGTCCATTACTCTGTTGTATGTTTCTTCAGTTATTTTTTTGCTGCCGTTAATTACATGTGAAACCGTCGTGACAGATACACCGGCTTCTTTAGCTATTTCTTTCATTGTGATACGCATTATATTCACCTCGTAGAGTCGGATACTGTTGTATATAAATAATGTAGCATCTGGCAGTGTTAATACGTTTAGAAGATAATGCCGGCTACAGTTATTTTTACATGAAGAAAAATTTCGTTTAACAATAATTTTTATTTTTGTCGATTATATAGAATTATTTTACAATATGCTTCTATATTATATCAATGTTAACTTCAGATTGCGATAAAATGGTTTTCTATTATTTTACCAGAGGTGTGAGGAAATATGATTATCTAAAGAAGAGTAGGGGAAGCAGGTTATAATTTTCTATAATGATGAGAATAAAACAACAATCGCATGCTGTTAAAAGCAGCATGCGATTGTTGTTAATTATTATAAAGGTATTGTCTAGAGAGACTTTTGCTTATTACTCTTCAGTTTCTGAAGTATCTGCACCTTCGTCTTCTGTTTTAAATAAATCTTCAAGGCCATCTGCCTTAACATCTACATTAGCTTCTTCGATGATTTTTTGAAGTTTTGCCTGGATTTGTTCCTGGTCAGCTTGCTGAAGCACTAATTCACTTCTTAATTCATCTTTTAATTCTTCGAAGTCACCGATTGTTTCTTCTTTTTCACGAACATCATTTACTTTAATGATGTGGTAGCCAAATTGAGATTGTACTGGGTCGCTAATCTCGCCTGGTTCCATAGAGAACGCTACTTCTTCAAATTCAGGAATCATATCCCCTGCAGAGAAATAACCAAGGCTGCCATCATTTTCTGCGCTGCCGCTGTCTGTAGAGTACTCCGCAACAAGGTCTTCAAACTCTTCTCCATCGTCTAATTTCTGTTTTACTTCATTAGCTGTTTCTTCATCCTCCACAAGAATATGCTGTGCATCTACCTCTGTATTCTTTTTATCGTAGTACTCCTTTAAATCTTCATCTGTAATATCCATATCTTCAGAAATAGCAGCTTCTTGAAGCATTCCTACATAAACAAGATCTTTAAGGGCTTCTTCACCGCCAAATTGCTGTTCTACCATTGAATCAAATTCTTCAGGGCTGCCAAACTCGTCCTTCATTTTTTCAATTTCGTCATTTACCTGATCGTCAGTAACGTCGTATTTATCCTCAAGAACTTTGATAGTAACAAGTTCTTCAAGAACAGCTTCTCCATTACGGTCTTTCAATTCATCGTAAAATTCTTCTTTTGTGATATCGCCGGCATCCGTAGTTGCAACTACATCGCCGTCCGAAGAATTACATGCAGCCAATGCAAGCAAGCTGGCAGATATTGTTGCTGCTAATGTCCATTTTTTCATGTCTGATATACACTCCTACTCTTTCCTAATATTACTTTTATTGTTTACCATGATTAATATATCATACTTTTCCATTTTAAATAAATATTTTCAACAATTTACTTAAAAATCACATTAAACTGTCACATTTAAAATCCGGATATATGAACACACAAGCATAGCTACCAGTATCATGTTTGTAACCCGGTCCATTCTTTCTGACTTCTGTCTGGACAGCTCCATCTTCGTACAAATAGCACTGATCATGACGTTAAAAATAAGTAATACAAAAAAACCAAAAATAATATAGAAGATAGCCATGTTCTATGTAACGCCCCTTTACAATAATAATACTCCTATAACTCTATCAAAAACAAATAGTGTTGAACAGTAATAAAGTATATGTAATATTACTTTCTTTACAAATGAATGCCTAAAAAGTGCAATAAAAAATAATTCATCGGGAAAAAGAACCCCTGTTAGAACTCTTCAGAATCAATGTAGCGCGGGAGATTATTCCCTTGTTTTTCCACTACTGCCGCGGACCTGGCAAAATTGTTTTTTTATTTCCTGCCCTGTAAGAGGGGATGAAGAGCATAATAGAAGTATTTTGATTGACTGATAATAAAAAGAAAGCTTTTGCCAGTGAGTATACAGGCAAAAGCTTTCTTTCTTATGAATTGGCATTTGTGTTTTTAATTTTTTCTTCTAATTCACGAATACTTGATTCAATTTGCTCCAATGATTGATGAATATTTTCCTGCTGAGGTTCTACAGCATTTTTCCAGTCCTCTACAGATTTTCGCATTTCTTCTGTCAAATCTTTGACTAGAACGGCACCTTCTTTAGAAGTCCGAAGCAGCTGTTCTTTAATTCGGATACTGTCCTCTTTTAGGTTCATCAATAGTTCTTTTAATTCTAAGGATTGGTTTTTAACTCTTACACGGATGTCTTTTCCGGATTCTGGTGTGCTTAATAATGCAATGCCGGCGCTGACGGATGCTCCAACCAGGAACCCGATTGTTAGTGATTTTTTCTTAGACATAGGAAACGCACTCCTTTCTTCTTTCGTATATACTTTCCTTTTACCACATGTAATTAAACATTTTACAATAAAGAGGATGTTCAAAAAGTCCCCAAATGATAAGCGGCGAATCTCTGCGTTGACGTGGATTTTACGATGGGACTGGGACTGCGATTACTCGTCCCACCGAAAACATTTGCGATTACTCGCCCCACCAAAAGCGTTACTCACGTATTTAAAAGCATAGAGGAACTTCTGCTAAGTACGTCCACGTCCTGTGGACAACACAGAAGTCATCACATCCTGTGAAAGGCCGTTCGTAAAATCCACGTCGCCTTGATCTTCTTGCTTCTAATTTGTCTACTTTTTGAACACTCATATAAAGTAAATCCTATATACTTATTATAGGAAATGGAATCATTTTCTGCTAGTAATAATGTTTTTAACCTACCTTTATATTAACACAAAATAGTTAATATATGATAAATATACTTTGTGATAACAGAAAAAAGCATTCGTTCAAATAAAAATGGAACGAATGCTTTTGAAGACGAAGAAGGGGAAAGAAGTTTTCTTTTTCCTTTTCCTTCTTCTTCATTTAAACCGTAGCCATCTTACTTCGTTTCATAATACCCTCCACAATTGGGTAAACAACTAACATGATAACTGTATTCATTACTGCTGCCGGAAGAACAATTCCTGCAAATAAAGCAAGAAAACCGCCTTCTAAAAAACCAAGAACGAAAAGGGCTACCGATAAAAAGATACTGCCGCTGATCAGTGTCCCTGCAAAAGTTAATACAGATGCTGTTATCTTTGTATTCCATTGCTTTCCTACTAATAAAAATAGCAGGAAGAAAACAACTGCGGTTATTGGTTTATCAATTAGATTGGCAATTTGCCCTCCAGGTGCAGCAGTTGTTAGTGCGGAAATAGCTGCTGTTGCAAATGCAATCAGAAGTACATAATTCCATTTTGGGAATAAAATAATTCCTAAAAACATCATTGCCAGCATCATATCAGGCTTCACTCCAAATAATAACGGGGGCATTACCAAGTGCAGTACGGTTCCGATACTTACCAAAAGGGCAAGCATAGTTAAAATTTTTGTCTTCATAGCTTAACTCTCCTCCGCTTTTCTAAACTCTGCTTTCCGGCTGTGCGCTCATTGCCAGCCGCGAAAGGATACAGACAGTATATCAAATACTGTTTAAAATAAAAAGAACTAAATTCACTGCTTCTAACGCTTTATTTGCTCGTTAATTGCTTTAGCGACAGCTTGTAAATCCTCTGATGAGTAATCTTCTGTATGTGTTGTCCAGTTTGGATAATACCCGTCTCCATCACCGTAACGCGGAATCAAATGTACATGCAGATGGAAAACAGACTGCTCTGCTGCTTCTTCATTATTGTTTAGCAGATTGATTCCCAGCGGCTGATATGCATCTCGAATGGCGTTAGCAATAACGGGTATTCTACTAAATAGCTCTTGCGCTGTTTCTGGTGAAGTTTCATAAATGTTTTTTGTGTGTTCCTTAGGAATAACAAGTGTGTGTCCTTTTGTTACCTGACTGATATCGAGGAAAGCATATACCTTTTCATCCTCATAAACCTTTGCGGAAGGTATGTCTCCATCGATAATTTTACAAAAAATACAATCTTCATGAGCCATCTTTTGTTCCTCCTTATCAATAGAAAAAAATATTCTTTTTTCTATTGTAAAGAGTTATGTCGGGTAAAGTAAAGGATTCTATATTATTCTATAGAAGGAAGTGTACAAGGTTTCTCTAAAAATAGAATTTTAAAAAGGAACTCTGTGTTTTTTTGCAATTAAAACGAATGTTGCTTAGGTACTAACTAGACAAATTATATCTTCTGATCAAACGCTGCTTAGACAGCTTTAAGCTCTATTTTTCAAGAAATTAAATATTTGATATGACTTACTAGCTTTTATCTTTAGCAAAAGTTCCCGCAATTTGTAGAACGGTTCATTTTGGAATCTTTCTGGAATGATGATAAAATCAAAGTAATGAACAAAGGAGGATGACAGGGTGACTACCTTATTACATATAGAAAACTTATACGGAGGCTATACCCATAAAAATGTTTTACACGATATATCATTTGATTTAAATAAAGGAGAAATCGTTGGGCTCATTGGATTAAATGGCGCCGGAAAAAGTACAACCATTAAACATATTATCGGTTTAATGCAGCCTAAAAAAGGGGAAGTGCTGGTTCAGGGAAAAAGCTTTCAAAATGATCCGGAAGCATATCGTAATCAGATGGCATACATTCCAGAAATGCCAATTCTCTATGATGAACTGACTTTATATGAACACCTCAGGCTGACCGCAATGGCTTACGGAATTGAAGAAGAGGTGTTTGAACAGAGACTGCCAAAGCTTTTAAAAGAATTCCGTCTCGAAAAGAAATTGAATTGGTTCCCGGTTCATTTCTCAAAAGGAATGCGGCAGAAGGTCATGATTATGTGTGCTTTTCTTATTGAACCGCCACTCTATATTGTTGATGAACCGTTTGTCGGACTGGATCCATTGGGAATCCAATCTTATCTGCAGATGATGGATTCCATGAAAAAGCAGGGGGCAGGGGTGTTAATGTCTACACATATTCTGGCTACAGCTGAAAGATACTGTGACCGTTTTATCATTTTACATGATGGAAAATTACGGGCAGAAGGGACCTTGGAAGAGCTTCGGAGAGAGTTCCAGATGCCGGATGCAACACTAGATGATTTATATGTTCAGCTGACAAAGGAAGATGACCATGTTTGATTCCCATGCATTTTATAAAAAACGTTTATCTGCGCATGTAAAAAATTTAAGCAGGTATTTAAAATATATGTTCAACGGGCATATTGCATTTGCTATGTTTTTTTTCATAGCTGCAACAGCTTATTACTATCAGCAATGGCTGGAACAAATCCCCACAAATTTCCCAACAGGCATTATCATGGGAATCGTTTTAGGACTGCTGATAAGCTATAATCCAATAAGAACACTGCTGCAGGAACCGGACCTGGTATTTCTTTTAGCAGCAGAACAGCAGATGGGACCGTATTTCCGCAATAGTATTATTTATAGCTTCGTCATCCAGACATATCTGATTGTGTTAGCATCCGCTGCATTCAGTCCGTTGTATTTCACCAGCTTCAGTGAACGGTCAGGGAGTGTTTTTCTTGTTACAATTTTCTTGTTCCTTCTTTTAAAAGGGATGAATATGCTGATAAACTGGTACATGCTGAAAGTCCGGGATAAAAGTTTAAGAACAATTGATTTAACAGTACGGACTCTGCTTAATATTGTCATAGCCTATTTTGTTATTGAGGGGCTGGCTTTATATGCTGTTATAACGATTGTGCTGCTTTTTCTGGTCATCGTGTATGATTTTATTGTGGCATCGAAGCAGCCTGGAATCTTTTGGGACTTATTGATCGAGAAGGATCAGAGCCGTTTACAATCCTTTTACCGCATTGCCAATTTATTTGCAGATGTTCCGCATTTGAAAAATAAAGTAAAAAGAAGGGAATGGCTGACGAAAACGTTTATCAGCAGAATTCCATTTGAACGGTCAGCAACCTATGATTATTTATATCAGATTTCCTTTCTGCGCAGCGGTGATTATTTAGGAATGTACCTCCGGCTTGTCGTAATTGGCGGGATTTTTATTTGGGTTATTCCTAATATCTGGATTAAAATGATATTCGCGATTCTGTTTATCTATTTAAGTGTCTTCCAAATGATGGCTCTTTATCAGCATCATCGTACACAAATGTGGCTGGATCTTTATCCGGTTAACCCGGGTTTGAAGCAAACAGCTGTTATCGGGATTATTCGGAAGCTTGGCTATGTACAGGCATTTGCTTTTACTTTTTTATTTATATTCCAGCTTGAATGGCTGGGGACTATGATTATATTAATTGGAGGGCTTAGCTTTGTTTGGGCATATATTAAGCTCTATGTAAAACCTAAATTGGATAAAGTATAAAAAAACAAGCTGACGGTCATGTGATAGCCGTCAGCTTGTTTTATTTTGCTTGGTCCTGATAGGTTAAGTAAATATTGGCGAACGCCTTTGCAGCGATGACCATTGATTTTTCATCAATATCGAATTTAGGATGATGATGCGGGTAATCATTTCCTTCCAGATTTGCGCCTGTGAGGAAGAAAGATCCGGGTTTTTCTAATAAATAATAAGAAAAATCCTCTCCTACCATTAATGGCTCTGTAATAGCAGTGAGATCTACCCCGTCAATTTTCTTTGTTGTCTGCAGAACGAGATCTGTTTGTTCCGGATGATTAATAACTGGCGGATACCCTTTAACATAGTTAAATTCATAGGAAGCTCCAAAAGAATCACAAATTCCCTTTAAAATCTGTTCCATTTCTCCAATAATTTTTTCCTGAACAGCAATATCGAAGTGTCTGACTGTTCCAACGAGTTTCGATTGGTCTGCAATCACATTAAAAGCATTTCCTGCTTCAAAAATACCAATAGAAATCACAGCGGATGCTAACGGGCTTAAGCGTCTGCTGACAATCTGCTGGAATTGTGATACCACTTCAGCACCAATTACAATGGCGTCCTTCGTATCCTGTGGAATAGCACCATGCCCGCCTTTCCCTTGAATGGTAATTTCAAACCGGTCTGCGCCGGCCATGATTGCCTGATGTGAAGAGTAGATAGTACCAAGCGGGAGAGGAGCCCATAAATGTGTGCCGAATACAGCATCTACATCTTTTAAGGCGCCTGCTTCAACAATTGATTTCGCTCCGCCTGGAGCATACTCTTCTGCATGCTGATGAATAAAAACAATGGTTCCCTCCAATTCATTCTCGAACTGCTGCATAACTTTTGCAAATGTAAGCAGGATAGCCGTATGTCCATCATGGCCGCAAGCATGCATGACACCAGGTACTTGTGATTTGTATGGGACATCTTTTTCGTCCTGTATAGGTAAAGCATCAAAGTCGGCACGGAAAGCGACCGTTTTACCCGGTTTTGCTCCCTTAAGTGTTGCAACAACACCATTTCCACCAACATTTTTTTCATAAGGAATACCTAATTTTTCATAATAATTCGCAATATATTTTGCTGTTTCCGTTTCTTGAAAAGACAATTCCGGATGCTGATGCAAATATCTGCGAATGTCAACCATTTCTTCATATGTGTTATCAATTTGCGAATGAATAGCTGATAACATTTAATCACCTCTTAAGTATTGTAGTACATCTGAGAATTATGTGAAATCTCTTTTTATTGCCAATCTATTTTATTATATCACTAATTAATTATACTGTAGAATAAAATAATTCGAGGCTGGAATAATTTTGTTAATGCAAATAAATATAAAAATCCATGAAGCGGTAAATACCTCATGGATAGAAAGAGTTATATATCAGTTATTTTTAATTAATACGCGGGTCTTCTAATAATCTTTCAATTTCTTCTTTGTGATGTGTTTCATCAGAGATTAAATCCTCTAACTTAACTACAAGCTCTGTTAAACCCAGTTCATCAGCCTGTGCTTTTCTTTTTTCGTAACGTTCAATCGTATCCGTCTCAGATTGAAGAGAAGCTTTTAATAAATCAGCAACTTGTGTAGGCTGCGGTATAGAAGCGGCTGTGGTAGTCGGGGTACCGCCAAGGGATTTGATTTTTTCGGATAAATAAAGTGCATGACCTAATTCGTCTGTTATTTCTGATTCAAAAAATGGTTTCAGAGCCGAGCGGTACAGTCCTGAAACTACAGATGCACTATACGTATATTGGATAACAGCTGCATATTCATTCGATAAATCTTCATTTAATCCATTAATTAATTCTTGTAATTTTGCATCCATGATTTATCACCCTTTTTATGATTTTTTACTTCCTTTTATATATTTCCCGTTGTTATTTTTATCAAACCTGTTTAGCATAAAAAGAGAGAAAAGAAGGAGAGATAGGATGAAAAATAAATCTGCAGCCATTTTATTCAGCATATGGGCAGTTGGATTGCTATTAAGTATTGTCTGGGTAATACAAATAAAACTTGAGATGCTTCCTTATATAGATCAATGGACAAGAGAAATTGTACCTCTTGTTCATGGGACGAGGATATATGATTTCTTCCGGATGGTTACGGAGCTTGGATCATCCCATGTACTTATACCAATAGCTATTGTAGCAGCTATAGGGATTATGCTGTTATATAAGCATTGGTATCCGGGACTATTGCTTTTAGGAGGATCTTTATTTGCACATTTGCTGAATTCATTTATAAAGCAGCTGGTAGGCAGAGAAAGACCAAGTATTTCAGTTACACTAAATGCAGAAGGATTCAGTTTTCCGTCCGGCCACAGTATGATTTCAATGGTCTGTTACGGACTGATTGCATACTTGCTATGTAAAAAGATTCGTTCAGAAAGAATAGTATTCATTGTACAGATCGCGCTGGGCACACTTGTATTTTTAATAGGAATCAGCCGCTTTTTTATCAACGTTCATTATTTAACAGATATTATAGCCGGATTTACCATTGGCTTTGCACTGCTTTATATTTATATATTTATGGACAAAAGAATCTCAGACTTAAGGCGGAGAAGGAAACATTCTTAAGCTGGTTCTCTCTAAACAGCTTTCTAAAGTAAAATAGAAGCATAGAGAAAGGAGTTGATGAAACGAATGAGGAGAATTATTTCCTATTTTATGGCGATTTGCTTTATTTGGATTGGAGTCATGTTAATTGTAAACAGTTTGAATATAGATGATTTTGAAATAAGCTTTGGCTGGGGTTATATTTATCCGCTTTTCTTTGTTGTTACAGGAGTAGTACTGTTGGGGACAGCTATTATCAAAAGACGTGGAAGATGGATGATAGGAACATTTCTGCTTGTTTTCGGGGGATTGCTATTAGCAGATCGGTTTGGATTGGTTGATTTTACTTTTTGGAGTGTATTTAAGCTCTGGCCGATGATTTTGATTTTTATTGGGTTTAGTTTATTTCGCGGAATTCATATTCATTTGGATTACAGCAGAGGATCTAATAAGAAAAAAAAATCTGAAAAAAGAAAGAAGAATAAAGAGACTTCATTTACCTTTGGTGATATGGAGAAAAAGGGAAACTGGAATCTGGAGCCGATGAATATAAATACAATGGCTGGCAGTTTTTATCTGGATTTAACGAATGCGTATATCCCTGATGAAGAAACAGAAATACATATACGCTCCTTAGCAGGCGATGTAACTATCCTTATTCCAGAAGAAATAGAGTTTCAAGCTCAGGCAACTGCACAGTTTGGAGATATTAATATTTTGGATCAGGAATCTACCGGGGTGAATACAGAATTATTTTATGAAACAGACCAGTTTGCCAATGCTGCAAAAAAATTAGATATTATTATTCGGTTAAAGGCGGGTTCTATTCGTATTGACCGGGTATAAGGGGGGATAGAATGAAACAACGATGGAGAAGTGTCCGATTCAGTTTTATAAAATTGTATTTATATAATTTATTTTTAACGGCTTGTATCCTGCTGGCAATTATTCTATCCTTGTTTGTTATTTGGGAGCCGGAATGGTTAACCGCACAAAGTATATTTTTATTTATCGGCCTGTATATGATTATCGGTTTTATTTTATCCTTACAAGCAGGATTTACGCAAATAGGGAACTTTTTAAAAGTCCGTTTAGATGCCATTTCTATTCAAATTAAGCAATATGCCAATGGGAATTATACTGCTAAAATTTCGAAGGTTCATGAAGAAATAGATGAAACAGATCGAATTATTGACGAACTCAATGATTTAGGGGACAAATTACAGCGCCAGGTTCAGTCATTACAGCGGATGGCTGATGAGAAAGCAGATTATGCGAAATCAGCTCATAAAGCAGCGGTCATCGAGGAAAGACAGCGGATTGCCAGAGACCTTCATGATGCTGTCAGTCAGGAGCTTTTCGGACTGGCAATGTTATCGGAAACAGCATTAAAGCTATTTGATAAAAGCCCTTCTACTGCAAAAGAACAGATGCAGGAAGTCGTGCATTCAGCACATCAGGCTCAGGCAGAAATGCGAGCATTACTGCTTCATTTACGGCCGGTTTATCTGACAAGCGGGGAAACATTGGAAGAAGGTGTACAGAAGCTGATAGACGCATTGGAGCAGAAGAGCAACCTGACATTTCAAGTCGATATTGATGAAATGCCAGATTTAAAAGAAGTGGTCGAAGAGCATCTCTTTCGGATTATTCAGGAATCTTTGTCAAATATATTGCGCCACGCGAATGCAAATACAGTAAAGGTAGAAATAAAACGGAAGCAGGAGGAGCTCTATGTCCGTATTGAAGATGATGGAGTTGGATTTGAATCTGAAAATCAGCAGGACAATAAAGCTTCTTATGGGCTGAAAACGATGAAGGAACGCAGTGAAGAGCTGGGAGGGACCTTTGCCATTCGTTCAAAGCAGGGCCAAGGTACATATATTCATATTCGAATTCCAAATCAAGGAAGTTAAAAGGGGGAGAAGATTTTATGATTCGTATTGTTGTCATTGATGATCACGATATAGTCCGGAAAGGAATTATTTCTTTTCTGCAGACAGAAGATGATATGGAGGTTATCGGGCAGGCGAACAGTGGATTTGGTGGTGCTGAGCTTGTATTAAAGGAGCAGCCGGAAGTGGTTCTGATGGATCTGATAATGGAGAACGGGAATGGGATAGAAGCGACAAAGCAAATAATGTCCGCTTATCCTGCATGCAAAGTCATTATTCTTACGTCCTATTATGATAATGAACAGGTTATCCCTGCGTTAGAGGCAGGAGCGTTCAGTTATTTACTAAAAACATCAAATGCACAGGAAATTGCTGATGCAGTACGTAAAGCTGCTAAAGATGAAAATGTGATTGAACCAAAAGTTGCCCAAAAGATGATGAGTCGTTTTCGTTCATCAGTTAAGAAACCACATGAAGATCTTACAGAACGGGAATTAGAGGTGCTCTTATGTATTGGAGACGGTATGACAAACCAGGAAATCAGTGAAAAACTTTATATTGGTATAAAAACGGTCAAAACTCATGTGAGTAATATTTTAAGTAAGCTGGGTGTTAATGATAGAACGCAGGCTGCTGTTTATGTCCATCGAAATCAATTGTTTAAAGCAACTGGAGATTAATTCGTTTATAGTGCATGTTATTTTTATTGGACTTTTTGAACATTTTCTTAAAACAATTTTTAATATTTATCATAAAAAAAGGTTATCCCATCGACGGGACAACCTTTTTTATCTACAAGTTGAATAAGAAAAGTCAAGAATTATGAATACAGCATACTGCTGTCTCATTTATTCTTCTTTTTCATGCATGTGACCAGAAATAACAAATGGACGATCCATAAAGTAGCTTGGCTGTTTTGCTTTTTGGGAATCATGTGCTTTTTTAAATTGATCAGAGTTTTTCCAGTTTTCAAAGTCGGCAAAGGATTTCCATTGTGTCAAAACAACGTATTTGCTTGTCTTTTCCTGACGTAAAAAGCGCCATGCCTGGAAACCGTCCATTTCTTCAATGCCGCTGTCACTTTGCTTCATGCGATATTCGAAGGTTGAACTGCTGTCTTCGGAAATAGGAAGATGGTTCATAACTACATATCCTTCTTTGGATAATTCTCCGACAGCTTTTAATACTTCGAAGGCTTGACCGGCTGAAAAAATATTTTTAGGGCTATTTTCATAATAAGCAATACCACCATCATTGCTGGAGATAAAGTAAAAATCAATATCTGTATTTTTTTTCTCTAAGGTTTCCAAAAAATTGATGGTTCCTCTTGACATAAACGCTTTCATTGAAATTCCTCCTTATATGAACGGGCTTTTTGAACATCCTCTTATAATTAAATTGTACACAAATACAAATAATATTGAAAATAATACATATTTCCTGTCGAATCTTTATGTAATTCAGAGATGTCCATTCTTTATCAAAAAGTTAGAATAACGTATAATAATAACGTATATGCACCGAGGTGAGCTTATGAGAACTGAACGAAGAAATGAAAAAAGAAAAGATAGAAGAAAAAATCAAAAGAATGTATTTCGACAAAAAATAAAGTGGCTGGGGATTGCTGTTGCTGCTGTTTTTGTATTTTTGTTAAGCGGTTATGGACTGCTTATTTTAGGAGGGAAAATGGTTGCTGATGAGGATGATCTGCAGCTTGATTTGACAACCACTGTCCGTACGGAAGATGGAGAAGTTGTCAAAACTCTATATAATGAAAACAGAGAATATGTATCCGTAGATCATATCCCGGACCATGTGCTGCAAGCATTTGTGGCTGTCGAAGACCGTCGTTTTTATGAGCATCAGGGGATTGATTTGCAGTCTATTGGACGGGCTGTCTATCGTGACATATTAGCGAGAAGTAAAGTAGAAGGCGGCAGTACAATTACACAGCAATTATCCAAAAATCTTTTTCTTACAAATGATAAATCGTGGACCAGAAAAATAAAAGAATCTATGGCTTCCCTATATCTGGAAAGAAGATTGAGTAAGGATGAGATATTAGAATTATATGTTAACCAGGTCTATTTTGGAGAGGGAGTATACGGGGTCCAAAAGGCTTCACAATATTTCTTTTCTAAGGATGTTGATGATTTAACTATCTCTGAAGGAGCATTGCTTGCCGGTTTAATGAAAGCACCGAATGGATATTCTCCCTTGAACCATCCGGAAAAAGCAGCTGAGCGCAGAAATGTCGTTCTTCAGACAATGGAATCAGCCGGTTTTATAGATGAAGAAACAAAAGTGCTTGAGCAGGAAAAAGATTTAGGGATAAATTTGTCAAAAGAAGAAAGAGGAACAAACCCCTGGGTTGACAGCTATGTTGATATAGCAATAAAAGAGGCTGCAGAAAAGCATGATTTAAGCTTCGCAGATTTACAAAGCGGCGGCTATGAAATTACCGTATATATGAATGATGATTTTCAGCAGATTGCTTATCAAAACTTTAAGGAGGATGCTTTTTTTCCTGGAAATACAGAGGGAACAGAGGGGGCATTTGTAATGCTGGATAAGGATAACGGCCATCTTGTCTCGGCTGTAGGCGGACGTAATTTCAGCATTGGTGATTTAAACAGGACAAATGTGCAGCGCCAGCCTGGGTCTACCTTTAAACCAGTGGCTGTTTATGGACCGGCGTTAATGAAGGAGGATAAATATAATCCTTTTACTATAATTCCTGATCAATATATGGAGGAGTATGAAGTTAAGAATGTTAGTGGAGAATATAAGAATAATATTACGATTTATCAGGCTATTGTAGAATCAACAAATACTTCTGCTGTCTGGCTGCTTGATCAGATAGGGATAGATTATTCTAAATCTTATCTGAACAAACTGGATTTACCTCTCGATGAGAAAGATAAGGGGACATCTATTGCTTTAGGAGGCTTGGAAAAAGGTGTGACGCCACTACAAATGGCTCAAAGCTACCAAGCTTTTGCGAATAACGGCAGTATGTCTGAAGCAACAGCTATTGCAGAGATAAAGGACCGGAATGGTGAAGTGATATATCAATCAGAAACAAGTAACAAAGAAATATTTACACCACAGGTTGCCTGGGATATGACAGAAATGCTTAAGGAGACGGTCCGGTCAGGAACTGCCAGCAGCGGCTATTATGCCAAAGAGCTTGCAGGTAAAACAGGAACTACACAGCATACTTATGTAGATGGAGCGTCTAAGGATGCATGGTTTGTCGGATATACACCGGATTATGTTACAGCCATGTGGATGGGGTATGATAAGTCAGATGAGGAACATTATTTAACAGGAGGGAGTGCCTACCCCACCTCGTTAACTAAGAAAATACTGACAGAAATTGATAATCAAACCGGATCTGCATTTACTGCATCCTTTTCAAGGCCGGACGATGTAGAGCCTTTGCCAGATCCAATTGATTTACCGGTCATTGAGAATGTAGATGCAAGCTATACCTTTGGAGGAATGGCATTGGTGAAAGGAAAGCTTACCTGGAATGGTTCAACAGATGACCGTATTGTATACCGTATTTATAAAGAGGAAGAGGGTACAGATGAACTGGTGGGAGAAGTAGAAGGGGAAACAGAATTTATCATTGATGATATCTGGTTCCGCAATGAATACTATTATGTTGTACCATTTGACCCAATTACGAATATGGAAGGGACACATTCTGAATCCGTATCATTTTTCTAATACTTTATAAGAGGATGTTCAAAAAGTCCCCAAATGATAAGCGGCGAACTCTTTAGTTGACACGGACTTCTTGTTTCTTATTTGACTACTTTTTGAATGCACACTGTAAAAGATATTTCTTTAGAATTATTTTAAAATGAGACAATTTAATGACAAACAATTCTCTTCCCTATACATGAGCGTGATAAATAGATATAGTTAGAGATGGAAAAAGAATATAAAAGGATGAACGTTGCATGGTAAAAGTGAAAAACACAACAATTTTAGACGCTTATCGCGGAAACAAAACAGATTACACACCAGCCTGGTTTATGCGTCAGGCTGGGAGATCACAACCAGAATACCGGGCATTAAAAGAAAAGTATTCCCTTTTTGAAATTACCCATCAGCCAGAGCTTTGTGCTTATGTTACAAGACTTCCAGTTGAAAATTATGGAGTAGATGCGGCTATTCTTTATAAAGATATTATGACGCCTCTTCCGGCTATCGGAGTTGATGTAGAGATCAAAAGTGGAATTGGCCCGGTTATTGAAAAACCGATCCAGACCATTCAGGATGTGGAAAAACTCGGTGAGATTAATCCGTCAAGTGATGTCCCATATGTCCTTGATACAATCCGTTTATTGACTGAGGAGCAGCTTGATGTACCATTAATAGGCTTTTCCGGAGCGCCATTTACATTAGCAAGCTATATGATTGAAGGTGGCCCTTCTAAAAATTATACGAAAACAAAAGCATTAATGTATCGTGAGCCGAAGACTTGGTTTGCATTAATGGATAAGTTAGCAAGTATGATTATTCGTTATGTGGAAGCACAAATTAAAGCTGGAGCAAGTGCTATTCAAATCTTTGATTCTTGGGTTGGCGCATTAAACGTGGAAGATTACCGTTATTTTATTAAACCGGTAATGACAGATATTTTTTCAGCATTGAAAAAGTATGATGTTCCGCTGATTACCTTTGGCGTAGGTGCAAGCCATCTATTACTGGAGTGGAATGACTTGCCAGTAGATGTAATTGGTTTGGATTGGCGTACTTCTGTAGAAGAAGCCAGAAGCCTAGGTGTCACAAAAACATTACAAGGAAATCTGGATCCTGCTATTTTACTTAGTGATTGGGAAACAATTGAAAAAAGAACGAAAGCTATACTGGACCAGGGTATGAACACAGAAGGTTATGTCTTCAATCTTGGCCATGGCGTTACTCCTGATATTAAGCCGGAAACATTAAAACGATTGACGGACCTTATTCACAATTATTCACAGCAAAAGTAAGAAAAGTTCATAGCCTGGTAATAACTGTTTAAAATCAGTTATTACCATGTCCTTAGAACAGATGCATATAAGCTAAATTTTTACTCTTAAACAAAAAGTAACGAGGTGTATTGATAATGGAAAAGAAGAAATTAGGATTATTAGTAATGGCATACGGAACTCCGTACAAAGAAGAAGATATTGAGCCTTATTACACACATATTCGCCATGGCAGAAAGCCTGATCCTGAAGCGTTGCAGGACTTAAAGGACCGTTATGAAGCAATCGGCGGCATTTCACCTTTAGCAAAAATAACAAAAGAACAAACTTATGCGTTAGAAAGCAAGTTAAATGAAGTGCAGGATGAGTATGAATTTAAAGCGTATATCGGGTTAAAACATATTGCACCATTTATTGAGGATGCAGTAGAAGAAATGGCGAAGGATGGAATAAAAGAAGCTGTTTCTATTGTTTTAGCACCTCATTACTCTACATTCAGTGTTAAATCATATAATGAAAGGGCTAATAGTACAGCAGAAAATCATGGTATGAAAATCGAATCCGTACAAGATTGGTATACAGAACCGGGGTTTATTGACTTCTGGGCAAAAGGCGTGCAGAAAGCTTTTGCGGAAATGCCTGCTGAGGAAAAAGAAAAATCTGTATTAATTGTTTCTGCTCACAGTCTTCCTGAAAAAATTCTTCAAAATGGAGATCCATATAAGCAGCAATTAGAGGAAACAGCACAATTAGTAGCTGAAGCAGCAGATGTGAAGAATTACGAAGTTGGCTGGCAAAGTGAAGGGAATACACCGGACCCATGGCTTGGACCAGATGTTCAGGATTTAACACGTGAATTGTATAACAAAGAGGGATACAAAGCATTTGTTTATACACCTGTTGGATTTGTAGCAGATCACCTGGAAGTTTTATATGATAACGACCATGAATGTAAAGTAGTCTGTGATGAGATTGGAGCAAGCTACTATCGTCCGGAAATGCCAAATGCCCGTCCAGAATTTATTGAAACATTAGCAAATGTGGTATTAAAGAAAGTTAAGCGTGCTTCCTGATGGATAAAAAAAGAGTAGTCATTGTTGGAGGCGGTGTGACAGGATTGTCTGCCGCCTATCATCTTCAAAAACAGGTGCAATCAGCAAAGCTTCCAATCGAAATTACTCTGATAGAAGGTTCAAACCGCCTTGGTGGCCGGATTCATACTATAAAACGTGATGGATTTACAATTGAAAAGGGACCAGATTCTCTTTTAGCACGTAAACCAGTTGCAATGGAGCTGGCAAAGGAATTAGGTATTCTTAATCAAACGAGATATAACTCTACAGGTCAATCCTTTATGCTTATTCAAAATCGATTACATAAAATGCCAAAAGGTGCATTTATGGGCGTGCCAAAGGAAATTGGGCCGCTCATGCGTTCTAAATCATTTACATTATCAGGTAAAATCCGTGGTTTGATGGATTTAATTAAACCAAAGAATAAAAGTACAGAAGATGAATCTTTAGGGCATTTTATGCGACGCCGTTTTGGGAATGAAATTGTAGATAATCAAATTGATCCTTTGCTTTCTGGAATTCATTCTGGTGATATTGATAAAATGAGTCTTCAAGCAATTTATCCAATCTTTGGGAAGATGGAGCAAGATTACGGCAGCGTAATGAAAGGTCTTGCCAAGAGAATGCCAAAGCCTGAGAAAAATAGAAAAGCAAAGCCTGCTCAAGGCCAATTCTTCTCTTTTACAAATGGTTTGCAAACTCTTGTTGATGAACTTGAAGCACAGTTGGATACTATAGAAATTATCCGTGATAATAGAGTAAACCATATTGAGAAAAAAGAAGAGGGGTATCATCTTCTTTTAGATTCTGGAAATGTTTTAGCTGCAGATTTTGTTTTAGTTGCAGTACCGCATACACAGGTCCCGGGGATGCTAAGCAAACATCAGCCATTAAAGGAATTATTTGATATTCCTGCGACATCAACAGCTAATGTTGTGCTTGCTTTTGATGAAAAGCAGATTAAACGTGATTTAGACGGAACCGGATTTTTGGTGACGAGAAACAGTAATTACCGAATTACTGCATGCACCTGGACTCATCGTAAATGGGAAGGGACTGCACCTGCAGGGAAAGCTTTACTGCGCTGCTATGTCGGTAAGCCTGGAGATCAGGAGATAGTGAAGGAATCGGATGAGGTACTGGTTGATATTGTGTTAAAAGATTTAAACAAAGTGATGAAAATCAAGGGAGAGCCTTTATTCTATGAGATTACAAGATTTATCGGGGCCCGCCCGCAGTATCACACTGGCCATTTAGATCTTGTCAGCCGTATCAGAGACTATGTAGCCGGTCATCTTCCCAACTTGACATTAATCGGCAGTTCCTATGATGGAACAGGGCTTCCAGATTGTATTGAACATGGACAAAAAGGTGCTGAATTGGCGCTCAAAGCATTAACTGAAAATAAATAAACAATTGATTTTATAACAGCTGTGAAATAGAAAATAATTTCATAGCTGTTTTTATTATGAAGTTGTTTGCTTAACAGGGCATTAAATACAATATTTTTGATGAAATAAACATAAAATCCCTTGCCTAGGCAAAGTAATTATGGCATCAGCTTTTATTGGAGAAAGAACAAAAATTCCCATTAAGTGAGGTTTTGTTTTATACTTTAAAGAAATATTGTTATAGACATTACCAGATAACCATGTTTGTGAATATAATCGAGAGACAGAGAAGAGGAGGAGAAGCATTGCTTAATAATCAGGTTAATGAGGATATTATGCTTTCATTACTGGAAGAAAATGACACACAAACATTGTTCAATTTAGTGACAGTAAATAAAGTGTTTTTAGGCAATTGGTTAAACTTTCCGTCTGTAACCAATAAGCTGGAAGACTCAAAATACTTTATACAAAGGTCATTATTTCGTTTTGTGAATAGGGAAGGTTTTTGGGTGGGCATTTGGTATAAGGGAAACTTAGCCGGTTCTGCTGGATTTTTATATTTTGATTGGAAGGTAAAGAAAACTGAAATTGGATATTGGCTTGGAGAAGCTTACACAGGAAAGGGGATTATGACAAGTGTCTGTGCTGCAATGGCAGATTATGCATTTAATGAACTGGAATTAAATAAAATCGAAATAAAAACAGCGGTAAAGAATAGCAGGAGCGCAGCTATTCCTAAAAAACTCAGATTTAAACACGAGGGGACAATCCGGGCCGATGAAGTGATTGGAGATATATTACATGACAGAGAAGTCTACGGTATGCTAAGAGGGGAATGGGAAAGTAGAGGTTAAAAAATTCTCTTCAGTCTTTGCAGGTTAATTAGGGGACAGTCTTTTTTTATATCCAAGAAAACCAGGCTGTCCTCATGTCCAGCCTGGTTTTTGACAAATAAATTTTATTCGGAATAGCTTTCGACTAATTCATCAATCAAAGAACCGACATAATTGACAGCTATCTCGATGTTTTCCGGATCGGACATATCGATGCCTGCATCCTTAATTAAATCAAGTGGTTTCTTCGTACCACCCGATTTTAAAACATTTAACCAATCGTCAACAGCTGGTTGTCCTTCTTCCCTAATTCGTTTGGCGACAGTTGTAGAAACGGTAAGTCCCGCAGAGTAAGTATATGGATATAAGCCCATATAATAATGCTGCTGGCGCATCCAGGTTAATCCAGCCCCTTCATCAAATGTAACTGTATCACCCCAGAAGGATTCTAAAACATTACGTTTTTCCCTGCATAAAACATCGGCAGTTAATGGTGTTCCGGCTTCAGCAAGTGCATAAACCTTGCGCTGGAACGCTCCTTCTAATAAATGTGTAATAAAGTTATGATAGTATGTTCCTAATAATTGTGTAATAACCCAGCGTTTCATACGCGGATCGTCTTTATTTGTCTTCATTAAATGATCTGCGAGCAGTAACTCATTTAATGTAGAAGGCGCTTCGATAAAGTAAGTCGATGGTCTGGTATTGAATAAACTCTGATATTTACCAGCTAAGTAAAAATGACCTGCATGTCCAAGCTCATGAGCTAAAATAAAAGCATTGCGCATCTTGTCAGCCCAGGTCACAAGAATATATGGATGGGCTCCATAAGGACTGGAACAGAAAGCGCCATTAGCCTTGCCGACGTTTTGAGCACGGTCCACCCAACGGTTTGATAGTGCTTTTTTCATTCCTTCTAAATATTCTGGGCCCATAACATCTAATGCGGTTAAGATTGTTTCCGAAGCATCTTCATAAGACGTGCTCGGGTTAAAAGACGGATCCAGCGGTGCTTTTAAATCACAGAAGCGCAATTCTTCTAAGCCAAGCTTTTCCTTTAATAACTTTGCGTACTTCCGCATATGCGGTGCTAATTTTTCTTGAATGACATCTAATTGATTATGATACATTTCTGTTGTAACCTGCTGCGGAGCTAAAAGCATATCTGTGACAGAATCATATTTTCTTAATTTAGAAAGCTGTACTTGTTTTGTGATTTCTGTCTGATACGTTGCTGCATACGTATTTTTATATTGTTCAAACGTATTTACATATGATGCATATGCGTTTCTTCTCAACACAGTATCCTCAGAATATTCGTAGCTTTCTTCGTATAGTGGTTCACTCATTGGCTGTGTATTTTCCTGTCCATCAACAATTGTTTCAAACTGCATATCGGACTGTTTACTACGCGAAAAGATATTATGCGGTGCGTCTAATACCTCACCTAATGCAGAGAAAGCTTCCTCTAATTCAGGTGAAAGGATATGCTCTTTCTTTTCAAGAATATCAAATAAATATTTACGGTATGTTTCGAGTTCCGGTTCGTCTTTTATAAACTGTTCTATGTCTGAGGAAGTAAGCTTAAGAAGCTCTGATTCAAAGAAGGAAAGCTTCGAACTGATTTCTGCCAGAGCAGCGCCGCTTTTAGCTGCGGCACTCTGATTAGAAGGGTCGCTTCCGTCTGCACTTATTAATAAATTAGCATAAACAGCAACGTGAATAACCTTCTGTTGATAAGCCTCTGTTGTTTTTAAAGCCTTGGACAAAGTCTTTGCACTCTCAGAAAGTCTCCCCTTAAAAGCCGTTATTTGCTCAGCTTCCTGAACGGCTGACTGTAGTGCTTTTTCCCAGCTCTCTTTGTCTGGAAAAAGATCTGTTAAATCCCATGTTTGTTCGACTGGAACATCTTTCCGATATTGTCTGTTTGAATTTGACATATTCATTCCTCCCTAAATACTTGAAATATTGATCCATGTAAAAGAAAATAAAGATACAGCAATACTTTATCAATTAATTCGACTACCTAATTAATTATAGTACAGGAAGAGAAAAAATTATAGGATTTTTTAAATAATTCAAAAGTTAATTTGCAAAATAAAGGAATGCAAAAAAAGAATAGCCATATAACAGGCTATCCAGGAGAAGGATTATAACTTATGGGAAATCATAATTTATCGCAGTCCCAATCAGTGGGGAGGAAGGAACTCCTCACTGATTGAAGTTTCACTTTATTAAACAAGGCGTTAAAAACAGTAATTTATAATAGTCCGATTACTGACAGCTTTAACGTCCCGGATAATCACAATCATCGCAAATATTACCATAACAGTCTGCTTTTTCATTTACTATTGCGTTCCCGCATTTTGCGCATTTCTTCTTTGGCAGATTTTTAAAAAATTCGATAATTCCAGTCATTTCAATTCCTCCTAAGGTTTTAATTGATTTAAAAACATTGTACTATAACAGTTTATTTGTGTCAATACTGTATTGATACAATTATATAAAATATAAGGAGAGGTTAGAATGAAATTAACTATAATTGGATTTTGGGGAGGCTATCCCAATAAGGATGGTGCTACATCAAGCTACTTATTAGAAAAAGATAATTATAAACTTATGCTGGATATGGGAAGCGGATCTTTGTCCAAGCTTCAGAAATTCCTTTCTGTATCTGAATTAGATGCAGTGATTTTATCACATTATCATCATGATCACGTAGCAGATATCGGTGTATTACAGTATGCGAAGCTCATTGATTATTATGTTAATAATAATGAAAAGAAATTGAAAATATACGGTCACTTGGAAGATAAAGATGGCTACCTTTCTTTGTCACATCAATATACAGAGGGGGTTCCTTATCATCCGGATGAAGTTTTAAAAGCAGGTCCGTTTGAGATTACATTTTTAAGAACAGAGCATCCGGTTCCATGCTTTGGAATGCGTATTACAGATGGTAAAAAGACAATTGTATACACTGCAGACAGCAGTTATACAGAAGCATGGATTCCATTTGCAAAAGGGGCGGATTTACTGATAACAGACTGCAACTATTTTAAAGGGCAGGATGGAACAAAAGCAGGACACATGAACAGTGAGGAAGCAGCAAGTATTGCACAGTCTGCTGGCGTAAAGCAGTTAGTGCTCAGTCATCTGCCACAATTCGGTGTACTAGAACAGTTGAAAGAAGAAGCGAAACAGATTTATACAGGTGAAATTGTGTTAGCAGGTGAAGGATATGTATGGGAATAGTATCTAGGTAGAAGTTTTGATTTGCAATGGTTTATGCGTTAAAATAGGACTAGCAAAATAAGGGAGGAATTAAGTTGAAATTTATTGATAATAAAGGAATTACTGATCCTCGTATCAATCTGGCTATTGAGGAATATATTCTTGAAAATTTTGGTGAGAAAGATACATATCTATTATTTTATGTAAATAGTCCTTCTATTATTATTGGAAGAAACCAAAATACTATTGAAGAAATTAATACGGACTATGTAGATGAAAAAGGAATTAAAGTTGTCCGGCGTCTTTCCGGAGGCGGAGCTGTTTATCATGATGAACAGAATTTAAATTTCAGTTTTATCACAAAGGATGATGGCGACAGCTTCCAAAACTTTGCTAAATTTACACAGCCTGTTGTTGATGCTTTAAATAATATCGGTGTTCCAGTTGAATTACAGGGAAGAAACGATTTAGCGGTAGAAGGAAGAAAAATCTCGGGTAATGCCATGTTCTCTACACGCGGACGTATGTTCAGCCATGGAACTTTAATGCTGGATTCACAATTAGAAGAATTAACCAAAGCATTAAAGGTGAAGAAAATCAAAATTGAATCTAAAGGAATTAAATCCATCCGCAGCCGTGTAGCGAATATTGCTGAATATCTTGATAATCCGATATCAATGGATGAGTTTAAAGAATTAATTTTGCGATATATCTTTGATGTTGAAGATGTTAAAGATGTTCCACAGTATGTGTTAACTGAGGATGATTGGGAAAAAATTTACGAGATTTCGGAAAAACGTTATCAGCAATGGGATTGGAATTATGGTAAATCACCTTCTTTCAACTATCAGGAGACTAAGAAATTTCCCGGCGGGCTGGTCGATGTCCGTTTAGATGTAAAAAAAGGAGTTATCGAAAATTGTATTATCTACGGTGATTTCTTTGGTATAGGTAATGTAAAAGAGCTGGAGGATGCTTTAACAGGCACCCGCCATAATCGTGATGCCATTAAAGAAGCACTGGACCAGATTGATGTTTCACATTATCTTGGAAGGATTTCTAAAGAAGAATTTTTAGAACTGCTTTATTAATACATTTTGAGATAGAAAAAACTTCATTCTAAAGCGCGGATTAAAGCCTTGAAAAGAATGGAGTTTTTTTATCAGTAAATAATAGATTGGCAGAAAGAGATTATTTTAGTTGAAACAATATATACTTTAGCTTTACTAATTTCTTTTTATTTTTAAATTAACACAAAAATTCAAAATAAATATATCTTTTTACTTATTTGAGTGCTATAATAATTCTAACCTCACTTATGTCACTGGGTAATTAGGAGGCATACGAAATGAAAATGAGAGAAATAACGCCTTATACCATGGCGGTAATATCTGTTAAAGATGAAAACGGGAAATATGTTTCCAGAGTTTTAGAAGACGAAGTAGAATACGTATTAGAAGGAAAACCGACAAAAGTGATCGAGTATGCATGCGCCTATTTTGGATCTGATTTAAAGGGCAGACAAAATGGTATTAAAAGTATTTCTGGTATCACACATAAAACTCCAATACCGGTTGACCCAAGAAACAGGATGTACTTCTTCCCAACGAAATCCCCATCACATGAAAGCTGTTCCTGGATCTCACATTCCCATATAGATGAAGTGAAAAAAATAGACAGTACATCCACACAAATTCTATTTAAAAATGGAAAAACGATTGATGTAGAGGTTTCTCACGGTATTGTAATCAATCAAATACAGCGGACAGCCCAAATTCGCTTTCTTATCGATGAGCGGAGCACTGCGTTTGACTATAAATAATGCTCTGTATGGTTAAATTTATTATGTTCTGCTTTCCTTCCAAAAGATTCTCACTAACTTAAGATTTCCCCTTACCTAGATAGTGCAAAAAAATCTTTTATAATAAAAACTGCATAAAATAATGTTATTTTCTAAGAATATCATTATGAATACTTCTCTGCTTATTTCTTTCTTGAAGCATGAATAAATATTAAAATAATAAAAAAGTAAACCCTGGTGACAATTTGAGTTTGTTAAGCTTCATTTAATAGAGAAGTTTATACTTTTCAAAAAATCTGCAGTAGCATATAATCATCAATAAGATTGTTGGAATTTTGAGGGAGACTGACCGCATGTACGTAATGAATATTACATTTTCAAATTGGCAGGAATATTTAAAAGAAGAAGGCTGGGAGGAATTTATCCGTCAGCTGCTGGAGCAATATGAAGGGTTGGGACCATTGCCTGGTATTGCATTGCCTTTTTTTGAAGCTTTTTTACCATTCTTGCCGCTCATTGTATTTGTTCTCGGAAATGCAGCCGCCTACGGGTTATTTGAAGGCTTTCTGTACTCCTGGCTTGGTGCAAGTCTTGGTGCTGTCATTGTGTTTCTGGTTATTCGCCGTTTAGGAAATACAAGGCTATTAAAAAAGATTCGCCATAATAAACAGGTGAGCAAAATTACGGCATGGGTGGAAAAACATGGGTTTGGACCTTTGTTCTTATTGCTTTGTTTCCCGTTTTCCCCGTCTTCTGTTATCAATGTCGTGGCAGGTTTGTCCAAAATCAATATCTACCCATTTATATTAGCTGTACTTTTAGGAAAGACAGTAATGATTTTCTCTATTTCCTACGTCGGCTCCAGTATCATGGAATTTGCCCAGAATCCGGTACGGACGATTGTAGTCGGTATAGGTATTGTTATTTTTTGGATGTTCGGTAAGTTTTTAGAGAAAAGGCTTCATAAAAAAGTGGATAAGCATAGTGGATAATACATTACATGATAAAACTCCGCTGGAAAATAAAGTGAACCTTTATCCAGCGGGGCTTTTTTTGACGCATATGTACTTCCTGTCTGTGATAGAAAGGTTAGAATCCTTTGCTTTGGGGTATGATGTAAGTAATAAACTAAAGCGAAGGAAGAATAACAGTGAAAAAATATAATTATTTAAGGGTTTCTATTGTAGCTGTTTTGTTAATCGCTGTGTTTGTAATTGTTCGGGCTTTTTTATTTGAGAACTATGTTGTCAATGGAAAATCCATGGAACCAACACTCTATGACGGAAATTTAATGATGGTAAATACGGTCACAAGTAACATTTCAAATATCCACCGTTTTGATGTTATTGTATTTCATGCAACCGAAGAAAATGATTATGTAAAACGGGTAGTCGGATTACCGGGAGAGACCGTAGAATACAAGGATGATCAGTTATATGTAAATGGTGAGTATATTGCTGAGGATTTTCTGGAGGAAGAAAAAGATAATGCAGAAACGAAGCCATTAACAGAAGATTTTACCCTTCTTGAAATAACGGGTGAGGAGACTGTGCCAGAAGATCAGATTTTTGTATTAGGTGATAACCGCGGAGACAGCTTAGACAGCAGGTCCATTGGCTTTGTCCCTATGGATGAGGTGGTTGGAAAGGTTGACATTACTTATTGGCCGATAACACAGTTATTTAAGCAGCCTCGTTAATTCAAGTGAACGTTTCAACAGCGGAAATTGCCATCGTTGAATATCCTTATGGACAGAATCTTATCACTGCAGAACAGAAGAAAATATAAAATAATTTTATTAGGAACAGGCTCCCATCTTTGCTAAAATAAAGATAGGAGTTTTTTTCGCACTTAAAAAAGTATAAAACTCAAACTGAAAGTAAGTCATTTTCATCATTTTATGGAAATGTATGTGAAGAAGCTCCTTCGGCAATATTAGAATATCTTTGAAAATATGAATGATAAATGCCCAAGAACTGGTATATTAAATATAATTGACATGGAGTTAACTCTATCTTTTATAGTATGAATAATAAAAGATTGGAGGGAGTATAATGTCAATTATTATTTATTTCTTAATCGGTTTATATGCTGTATTAACAGGAGCAGCAGGAGTAGTGAGATGCATATAAACAGGAAGGAATATAGGTACAGGCCACTTTATTTGTACTGGTATCATTTGCAATGCTCGCAGCTTTGTTTACTCCAGATAAAACAGCCATGTTTATTATTTTAATTCTTGTTTTGTTAATTTATAAATATATTGTTTAGCAGGTGATTAACCATTAAAATTAGGGAAGCTTCTTCATATAAAACGTGTATTGAAGCAAGCAAATTATAAAATAGACTAATTACTGGAAAAATTAAATAGAAGACTATATCCTGGTAACTTCAAGTGAAATAATTGCTGAATAGCCCTCGTCCTTCACCGCTTTTTTTCCTGTTTTTATATACGGTATTATTGTTGTGTTGGCAGGGATTATATCGCTTTACTGTTACGTTAGATAATTGTATGAAAAATAGAAAAGAAAATTTGTGTTTGAACATTAATAGAATGTGCTCGATATATAAATACATATGTCACTACAAGAGGAGTGTGTGCGATTGACTGTACAATTTATTTTAGGAAGATCCGGTACAGATAAAAGTGAATGGATGATGAATGATATTGAAAATCGTTTGCAAAAAGAGCCAATAGGACCGGCTATTTTTTACATTGTTCCGGATCAAATGACATTTCAATTAGAAACCTCTTTATTTAGCCGGAAGCATTTAAGTGGAAGTATCAGGGCCCAGGTAGCCAGTTTTTCAAGACTTGCATGGCGCGTTTTACAAGAAACAGGAGGAGGGCTACAGCCTTTTATCAGCTCGGTTGGAACACAAATGATGCTTCGGAAAATTATTGCTGAGAAAAATGGAGATTGGATGGCATTTCAAAAAGCAATGAAAAAGCAGGGATTTCTTGATCAGCTGGAATCCGTTATTCAAGAATTTAAAAGATATGAAATTACACCTGACACACTTCGAGCCCAGCAGGATCAATTAAACAAATTTGTCCATCAATCTCCATCGGAAATGGGATTAGCACGAAAACTGGATGATTTCATTTATATTTATGAACAGCTTCTTAAACAGCTGCAGCATTCTTATATGGACAATGAAGACAGATTACAAATATTAAAGGAAAAAATTCCAAAAGCCAGCATGCTTGAGGGAGCACATATCTATATAGATGGCTTTCATCGTTTTACGCCGCAGGAAATATCCGTGATTGGGGAATTAATGAAAAAGTGTGCTGCTGTTCATATCGGTTTGACGTTAGATCCGGCCAATGCAGAAAAGCTGGAGGAGTTAGATATCTTTTATCAGACAAACCTGACCTATCAGCAATTGACAGCTATTGCCGAGGAAACCGGGATTTCGTTCGAACAGTCAGTTTATTTAAATCCGGCAGACGATCAATTTAAAGATCGGACCTATTTTGCCCATCTGGAACAAAATTTCGATGTCCGTCCCTCTCCGGAGTATACAGAAGATGCGCCCATTCAAATAGCTGAAGCGGTTCATCCACGTGCAGAAGTAGAAGGTGTTGCAGAGGAAATTCTTTCGCTGGTAAGAGACGGTGGATATCGCTATCGTGATATTTCTATTTTAATGAGGCAATCAGATGTATATGCTGATTTAATTGAAACAATCTTTGGAGATTATAATATTCCTGTCTTTCTTGATCAGAAACGCTCTATGCTGCATCATCCTTTAATTGAGTTGATCCGTTCGATGCTGGAAGCAATTGAAAATGGCTGGCGCTCGGATGCAATATTCCGTGTTTTAAAAACAGAATTTATACCTGCCAGTGATGAGGAGTTTCCACTAACAAGAGATGCAATTGATCAATTGGAGAATTATACAATAGAGTACGGAATTCGTTATCGGAAGCAGTGGTTAGATGATAAGCCATGGAAATATCAGCGCTTCCGTGGGTTTGACCAGGCTGCGCAGACGAGCTTTGAAAGCAAAATGCAGGAGGAAATCAACAGATACCGGGACCAAATCACAAAAGCGTTAAAGTCTTTTGATGAGAGCTTTCGTACGGCCGCAAGCGTTAAAGAACGCTGTGAAGCTATTTTTATTTGGCTGGAATCACTGGGGGTTCCTGAACAGCTGGAGGAAATGCGCGCTTCCTTTGATGAGCAGGGTATTCCTGAAAAAGGAAGGGAGCAGCAGCAGGTATGGGATGCACTCATACAATTGATGGATGAAATGGTCGAGATTGCCGGTGATGAAGAACTGGATTTGTCTACCTTTAATGTATCGATCAATGCGGGATTTGAAGCATTAGAGTTTTCACATGTCCCGCCTACGATGGACCATGTATTAGTGGGAACCATTGACAGATCGCGGATGTCAGGTGTCCGCTGTGCTTTTTTACTTGGTGTAAATGAAGGAGTATGGCCAATGAAGCCGCCGGTAGACGGCATGATTGATGATGAAGAGAGAGAGCTATTGGAGCAAAACGGATTAAAGCTTGCTGAAAACGGAAAAAGACAGCTGCTTGATGATTGGTTTTATATCTATTTATCGTTAACGATTGCCAAGGATAGGTTGATGATTAGTTATCCAATCAGTGATGAAGAGGGAAAAGCGAAAGTTCCTTCTCAAGTAATCAGCAGGATTGAGGATCTTTTTCCGAAATGCCAGGAGCATTTATTATTTCAGGATGTGGAAGATACTGCAGATACACTGAGATTTATTACTACAAAGACAAAAACCAGGGCTGCTCTGACAACGCAATTTGCCAGGCTGCAGCGGGGATATGAGATTAGTGAAGCCTGGTTTGCTGTTTACAACTGGTATGTGAAAAATCAGCCGAAGTATGGGATGACCTACCGAATTTTACAAGGTTTATTTTATAAAAACCAGCCAGAGCAATTGAATAAAGAAACAGCTGAAGAGCTTTATCCAAAACAAATCAAAGCAAGTGTCAGCCGGCTGGAATCCTACTATCGCTGCTCCTATCAGCATTTTGCCCGTTACAGCCTGAATTTACAGGAACGGCAGACTTATAAATTAGACGCTCCTGATATTGGACAACTATTTCATGAGGCGTTACGTTTAATTACAGAGTGGGTTCAAACTGAAAAAACAGATTTCAAACTGCTTACCAGGGAAACATCAGCGAGTTACGCGCACCGGGCAATTCAAAAATTATCACCTGTGCTCCAGCATCAAATTCTGCATAGCTCCAATCGTTATACCTATATTCAGCAGAAGCTGGAAGAAATAATTGCCAGAGCAGCATTTATATTAAGTGAGCAGGCAAGACAGACAGATTTTAGCCCGGTAGGTCTGGAGCTCAGTTTTGGAGAGAAGAACAGTCCGCTGCCGCCGCTTATTTTGCCACTGGAAAATGGCTATGAGCTTCTCTTACGCGGGAGGATTGACCGTGTAGATAAAGCAGAGCTTCATCAGGATTTATATTTGCGGATTATCGACTATAAATCAAGCTCACGTGCTTTGGATCTGCTGGAGGTTTATTATGGCCTCGCCCTGCAAATGTTAACTTATTTAGATGTTGTATTGACACATTCGGAAAAATGGCTCGGTCAGCAGGCGAATCCGGCAGGCGTCCTTTATTTCCATGTGCACAATCCAATGATTAATCTGGATAAAGAAAAAATAGACAGTGATATAGAGGGACAGATTTTTAAGTCTTATAAAATGAGAGGGCTGCTTTTATCTGATGAAGAAATCGCCAGGGCGATGGACGAATCGTTAGAAATGGGGACAAGTAATATTATTCCTGCTGGTCTGAAAAAAGATGGGACATTCAACCATCATTCGAAAATTGCGGATAATGATACCTTTGATAAGCTTAAAAACCATATCCACGTATTGCTTGAAAAGGCAGGGCTGGATATGACATCCGGCGGTGTAGAGATTAATCCGTTTTTGAAGAAGGATACAGCGGCATGTACGTATTGTCCTTTTCATGCAGTTTGTCAATTTGACCCGGCATTGCAGGGAAATAATTATAGAAAAATACCAAATATAAAAGAAAAAGAAATTATTGAGCGGCTAAAAGGAGGGGAAATCCGTGGTTAAATGGACAAAAGAACAGGAACAGGCAATTTATCGAAGCGGTACGGATATCCTTGTAGCCGCAGCAGCGGGCTCTGGAAAAACAGCTGTCCTCGTAGAGCGTATTATTCAGAAACTCTTAAAGGAAGAAGATGCGATTAATATTGATGAATTACTCGTTGTTACCTTTACGAACGCAGCAGCACAGGAAATGCGGGCGAGAGTCGGAGCAGCACTGGAGAAGTCATTGGCTGAAAAACCGGGATCTCTTCATTTAAAAAAACAGCTTTCTTTATTACAGAGAGCGTCTATTTCAACGCTGCATTCCTTTTGCTTAGATATTGTACGGAAAAATGCATATATGATTGATTTAGATCCTTCTTTCCGCATTGCCGATGATGTAGAAATGGATATGATAAAGCGGGAGGTTTTGGATGATCTGCTGGAAGGCTGGTATGATGATTCGAATCAGGAGCAGGAACAATTTTTTGAAGTAGTAAACCGTTTTTCGAATGATAGAAGTGATCGGGATGTGGAAGAATTAATCCTGAAAACAGCAAATTTTGCAGTTCAACATCCGTCACCAAAAAAGTGGCTGCACCAGCTGACAGCAAATTACGAAATAGAGGAAAACTGGACAGAAGAAACCATTCCCTGGCTCCAGGAAGTCAAGGAAGAGATTACCAACCAATTGAAAGCAATGAGGCAAGAGAACGCTTTAGCTATTGCTGTGGCAAGAGAGCCTGATGGGCCATATCATTATTTGGATGCGTTGGAAAAAGACACCGCGGTGCTGGAAGCTGCGGCGGGAAAATTATCAAAATGGGATGAATTACACCAATTTGTTCATGATACGAAGTTTGCGGCTTTATCAAGAAAAAAAATAGAGGATAATCCAGAGAAACGGGAACAGGTGAAGGCTTTCCGAAAAAAAGTCAAAGATAGATGGGACAAAATGAAGGAAAAATGGTTTGTCCGCAATCTGGCTGCCCACATTCAGGATATGCAGGGCATGGCTCCTGTTTTAAAACAGATGACCTCTATGGTAGAAAACTATATGGATAAGTTTCAGCATCGTAAAAAGGAACAGGCTATTGTTGATTTTAACGATTTAGAGCATTATTGCCTGGAGATTTTAATGGAGACAGATGAAGAAGGTGCTCTAATCGGTGCTTCCTCCATTGCTATGCAGCTGCAAAAGCAGTTTAAAGAGGTTCTCGTTGATGAGTATCAGGATACAAACCTTGTGCAGGAAAGTATTCTTCAGTTAGTCCGTAATCCTGAGGATAATGGAAATATGTTTATGGTTGGTGATGTGAAACAGAGTATTTATGGATTTCGACACGCAGAGCCTTCCCTGTTTATTGAGAAATATAAAAAGTTTGCAGCAACCAATTATCCTGCCGAACGAATTGATTTGAACCGGAATTTCCGAAGCCGGGACGAGGTGCTGGTTGGCGCTAACTATTTATTCCGTCAGCTTTTTGATGAAGAGGTCGGTGATATTGAATACGACCAGGATGCCGAGCTTATTTACGGTAATAGTGTGTATGATGAATTTCCACTTCATTCTAATCCGGAATTGCTGATGATTGATACTCCTCAAGGACAGAAGTCTGGAGAAGCGGAAGAGACAGGAGAAGATTTAGAAAAAGCACAAATTGAAGCACGGGCCTATGCTAAAAAAATCCGGGAATGGATTGGCACTGAAGGTACAGATACACCTATGCAAGTAGTAGATAAGGGAACTGGCCAGCATAGAAATTTGATGTATCGTGATATTGTAATCTTAATGCGTTCCATGACGTGGACATCTATTATTATGGATGAGCTGAAAAAACAAGGCATTCCCGTTTATGCAGAATTAACATCAGGCTACTTTGAAGCGATTGAAATTCGGGTCATGATCAGTTTATTAAAGATAATTGATAATCCGCGTCAGGATATTCCGCTGGCCGCTGTATTGCGTTCGCCCGTTGTCGGTTTGCAAGAAAATGATTTAGCAGCAATTCGATTAGCAAATCGCCATGGGAATTTTTATGATGCTCTTATAGCATATTTGGAAAAAGAAGAGAATCAGGTTACAGTACAATTAAAAGAATTCCGGGAGTTGTTGGATACATTAAGACAATCTGCGCAGCAAGGAGCGTTGTCAGAATTAATATGGCAAATATACCGGGAGACCGGCTATTATGATTTTGTTGGAGGCATCCCCGGCGGTAAACAGCGCCAGGCAAACTTACGGGCTTTATATGACAGGGCAAGAAGCTATGAAGAGACCTCTTTTCGAGGTTTATATCGTTTCCTGCGCTTTATTGAAAGAATGGAAGAAGAGCAGAAGGATTTGGGTGCTGCACGTGCCCTTAGTGAACAGGAAGATGTTGTCCGGATAATGACGATTCATAAAAGTAAAGGTTTGGAATTTCCTGTTGTGATACTCGGAGGTATGGATAAAGAATTTAATATGATGGATTTAAACGAGAAATATCTGCTTCATAAAGATCTGGGATTTGCCAGTAAATTTATTGATCCTGATAAACGGATTCAATATTCAACTTTATTTTATCATGCGTTGAGAGAAAAAATCAGAAGAGAACAGTTGTCGGAAGAAATCCGCTTATTATATGTAGCCTTAACACGTGCAGAAGAGAAGTTGTTTATGGTAGGAACAGTCAATTCTGCAGAGAAGCGGAAAGCATCATGGTCATGGATTGCTCATCATGCAGACTGGGTGTTACCGGCGTATTTTCGGGTTGGAGCAAAGAATTATCTGGATTGGGTCGGACCTGCATTGATCCGTCATCCGCAAGCAGAAATTTTGAGAAAAGAGGAGATAGGAACCAGCGTTTTATCTGAAATCACACAGGACTCATCAAAGTGGGATGTACAAATTCATCCGAGTCAGGATCTTATTTTCCTTGAAAATACGCTGCAGCAAAAACAAGATGCATTAAAAAATCAAATCAGAAATTGGGACCGGCTTGAACAGGATAATAAAGACCTGGATAGTTGGGTCGATAGACGACTTTCCTATCAATATCCATATCAACAGGCTGTACACTCCCGTGCAAAGCAATCTGTAACAGAATTAAAACGTCAGCAGGAGCAGAAAGATGCATACAGTGATGAGAGAATGATTCCTCAATCTGCGGTACGTCCGATTACAAACAGACCGAGATTTATGCAGGCTGAAAAAAAATTAACTGCGGCTGAGAAGGGAACTGCACTGCATACAGTGATGCAGCATCTTCCTTTGAAGGATAAACTATCTGAAGAGGAAGTGAAGGAGTTTATTGAGAAATTGGTTCAAGAGGAGAAAATGTCAGCTCCCGAAGCGGAAAGTGTTTCCGCTTCAGCTATTGTAGATTTTTTAGAATCAACGATCGCCCAGAAAATTTTTGTGGAGAATAGAGTATATAAAGAAGTGCCATTCAGTTTGATGCTGCCAGCGGAAAAAGTATATCCAGACTGGAAGGATCCCGTGAAAGAAAAGGTATTAATCCAAGGGGTTATCGATTGTATTATTCCTCAGAAAGAGGGCTGTATTATTCTTGATTACAAAACAGATATGATAACAGAAGATGTCACGGAAAAATTAGAGGAGCAGCTGAGAAAACGGTATAAAACACAGCTGGAGCTTTACCGGTATGCAATTGAAGAAATCTGGAAGCAGCCTGTTAAGGAAACATACCTTTATTTCTTTTCTAAAAAGCTTCTTATCAAAGGAGAATAATAGTGCAACCTTATCAAGTGAATAAACGTTTAGAATGGATAGATGCTGCAAGAGGCTTTGCAATTTTAGGTATATTCATGGTTAATATAGGATCATTTTCTGCTCCTTATTTTCTCTATGGAGGAGCAGAAGATGCCTGGACTGCTGGAATTGATCAATTTAGTCTGGCTTTTATTGATATCTTCTTTCAAGCCAGTTTTTACACTTTGTTCTCTATTCTCTTTGGCTTTGGGATTCAAATTCAAAAGGATAGCCTGGATAAAAAGAAAATCTCACCATATGCTTTTTTCGGAAGAAGACTGGGAACATTAATTGTTTTTGGAATCATCCATGCTTTTGCGGTTTGGAATGGAGATATTCTCTTAACCTATGGAACGATGGGATTTTTACTGCTGTTATTCTTAAATAGCAGAGATAAGACCCTGGCAGGCTGGGGGATTGGTCTATTAGGATTTTCAACAATTGCATTTACAGGTCTGCAGTATTTAGCAAGGGATTTTATTGTTCTGGGTAATACATCCGAAATAGAGCAGGCTTTTCAAAGCTATCGCTCCAATGATTTATCTATTATTCTGGCGCAAAATTTTCAAGATTGGCAGCTGTCGAATGGACTTTTAGGCTTTATTATATACCCATTCATTATTCTCCCTTTATTTTTATTTGGGATGTATCTGGCAAGAAAGAGATGGCTTCATGATCCACTCTCCTACAGGAGTATATTGAAAAAGATTTGGGCTTTCTCATTAGTTGTATTTATTCTGTTTAAAATCGGACCTTATCTATTTGGTAACCCGCTCTGGTTTGCTCTTGTGCAGGATAACATCGGAGGGACAGCATCCGCAGTCTTCTATCTGACCACCATTACGTTATTGTGGCAACAGGATATCCCACGAAAAATACTTCGTGTACTGACACCGATTGGCAAAATGGCATTGTCCAATTATTTGCTCCAATCAGTTATTTCCTTTTGTCTTTTCTACGGTGCCGGTTTCGGACTTTATGGAGAAATTCGTCCTGTTCAGCAAATTTTGATTGTCCTTGTTATTTTCTGCCTGCAAATTATCGGCAGTACGATTTGGCTTCGTTATTTTCAGTTTGGGCCTGTCGAGTGGTTATGGAGATGTATCACATATAAAAAAATGCAGCCGTTCAGACGTTAATCATGGCGATTTGTTGACAAAGGGACATTAAAATGTCATCTTAGGGAAGAAAATGGTATTATAGAGGATGTTCAAAAAGTCCCCAAATGATAAGCTGCGAATCTCTGCGTTGACGTATCTTTTCCGATGGGACTGCGATTACTCGCCCCACCAAAAGCGTTACTCACGTATTTAAAAGCATACGCTCCGTTCGTAAAAGTTACGTCGCCTTGACCTTCTTGCTTTTAATTTGACTACTTTTTGAACAAGCACTTATAGTAAACGGATTATTAGTCATTTTTGTTAAATGTGGAAGATGATTATTACATGTACTTATAAAAATGAAGGAGGAAACTTAAATGGGAGGAACACATCTGCATATTACTGCGTGGGTACTAGGACTGATTCTCTTTATTATTGCATTAGTCTTGTACAAAAAAAGCAGTAATAAGCCTGCAACGATTGTTCATATGATTTTACGTCTTGTGTATTTATTTATCATCATCACGGGAGGATTATTAACCTGGGATTATATTCAAGGCTATTCCATGCCGATACTTGGTGAAGTAATTGTAAAAGCACTTGCCGGTCTTTGGATTGTAGTAATGATGGAAATGATATTAGTTTCCGCAAAAAAGGGCAAATCAGCAACAGGCAAATGGATTCAATTCCTTATTGCACTGATTATTGTCATTATTTTAGGATTCTTCCGCCTGCCAATGGGCTTTTATTTCTAAAATAAGTAAAACAATAACTCCCTGTTGAACAGGATAAAATAAAGTGCCTTGGTCAGCTGGCTGAGGTGCTTTATTTATTTGCAAAGATAATTGTGAACGCTTTTTTACATCATTTTAATCAAGGTATGATTTTTTAAGAAAATAAGTGATAATAGAGAATAGGGTGGAATGAAAATTACAGTTTTATTATCATTGGGGGAAAATCTATGATCAAAAAAATAAGTATTGGACTTGCTGCTATCATAAGTATGTTCATTATACAAGAGCCTGCTCATGCACAGGATGAAGATATACATAATGAAGTATTTTATCAAATATTGGTTGACCGGTTTAATAATGGAGACGCTAAAATCCAGGGAGAAATAGATATTGATGATCCTCATAACTATCATGGTGGTGATTTTCAGGGAATCATAAATAAATTAGATGATCTGCAGGATATTGGAATTACTACGATTTCTCTGTCACCAATTATGGATAATAAAGAAAAAGGCTATCATGGGTTTTGGATTACTGATTTTTATCAAGTAAATCCACAATTTGGAACAATGGAAGATTTTGAGCGTCTTGTATCAGAAGTGCATCAGCGTGATATGAAAATAGTTATTGATTTCGTGTTTAACTATGCTGCAGATACAAATCCTTTGACGAATGACCCGGATAAAGAAGATTGGTGGCTGGGAACACCTGCTTCAGATGATGAAAGATTATCAGAAACGGTTCAATTAGACTTAACGAATCCTGACGCTGCAGATTATATGTTAGATGCTGCTATATATTGGGAGTCAGAAACGGATATTGATGGATTTAAGCTGCCTAATGTTGATCTTGCACCAGAAGCGTTTATCAAAGATTTGACTGCGGCTTTAAAAGAAAATCGTCCTGATTTTTATCTTATTGGTGATATAACAGAAGCAACTATGGATGAAGCAGTGGATTTATTAGAAAATACATCGCTGGATATTATTAATTATCCGGAGTTAAATCAAGGATTAAGTGAAACATTTGCAAAAAGTGACAATGATGTTTCTGCGATTTATGATATCTGGAAAGAACAGGGATTAACCGATTTTTATAAACAGATAGACGGCTTCGGTCAGGAACGTTTTACAAATATTTTTTCAGAAAATCAACGTAATGCAGTAACTGCTTGGACGCTGGCATTAACATATATGTATACAACACCGGGTGCAACGATGATTACTCAAGGGACAGAGCTTCCAATGTATGGCGGGGATGCTGAGGAATCACAGCGGCTCGTTCCATTTAACAGTGGAGATGAGGATTTAAAGGAATTTCATAAACGTATTGCTTCCCTGCATAATGAATTTCCTGCATTAAGGTTTGGTGATTTTGAATATGTCGGGTCTGAAGCATCGATGTTGGTGTTCCGTCGTAGCTATCAAGATGAGATAATGTATGCTGCTATTAATAATGGCAGTGAGTCAGCATATATAGATGTAGATAATATAGAATCTGGTATGCAATTAAAAGGTATCTTAGAGGATAATTTAGTACGTGAAAACAAAGAGGGCAATTACCGGATTGGAATACCAAGAGAATCCGTAGAAGTATATATCTTAGAAGAAGATAAAGGCTTTAATTGGCTGTTTATCGGTTTTATTGTTTCCGTTCTCGCATTGTTTGTTATTGCAGTTATACTGTTAAAAAGAAAACAAAAAATAAGAGAACATCAAGAAAGCTGAAAATAAAAACACAGAAAATTTTTTGGTACGGGTACAATTGTCTGGCAGCAGCTTGGGGAAATGCATCAGTTACTAAAAATAAGTCCTTCCTTTTAGGGCTTATTTTTTTACGTGTAAAAATAGTCCTGTTAATACGAATTTATATCAGATAAAGTAAACAAAGGTTAATTTAGTTTGAAATAATTTTATCCATTTATTTCATGTTTACAACTTTATCTGTTTTGATATAATAAGAACAAATGTTCAGAACAAAAGTTCTTATCGAGGGGTGGTTAAAATGATTGGTTTCTTAACAAGTGCGATGGAGAAAAAAGAAAAGGTAATGATCTATTATATAGACTCTAAAGGAAAGATCAGCCAACGAATAATAAGAGTAGTCGACATAGATAACACCAAAATTTTAGCTTACTGCTATTATCGTAAACAAGTGAGAAGTTTTAAAATAGACAGCATACTGTCTTTTGGGCAGTTGAAAAGGAGTGTCGGAGCATGAGCTTATATGTACAACAAGAAATTGGTTTTCAGTTGATGATGGCCCATAAAGATAATCTACTAATTAAAATTGAGTATCATAAGGATAATAATTTTTATATGGAGCAGGGATATATTGATAGCATCAATTATGAAGACAGGTACATAAAAATAGTTAATAAGTTTGGCCGTGTTGATTTTACTAAAATAAATTTAGAAAATATTGTTAAGGTTTTTCTCTTATAAAAAAAGAAGAAAGCCCTTTCTTTAAATGTCTGCTCTCGTATTATTCTTTTACAAATCAATACTGTATGATATGTTTTTTATGATTTATCTTTATGGAAGAACCCTTATATACCAATTCATATAGTCTATTTGTACAATGAATTTTATTTGTGTGACATTTTTCCTGATTATATAGTATAATAAAATTGAAATATGGTAAGAGATATAATTTACTTAAAGGAGGTGCGGAGCATGGAGAAAGGTCTTCTGAAGAGAAAAATTTATCTATTATGCAGAATAGCAGCGATTATTATTATTGCGGCATTTATTGTTAAAAATTTCCTTCTGGCACCTTCTGTTGTCTGGGGAGAATCCATGCAGCCTACTTTCTCGGATCAAGATAAGATTATTGTAAATAAAGTTGCATCCATTGACCGGTTTGATGTGATCGTATTTCATGCTCCTGACTCTGATAATTACTATGTAAAGCGTGTGATTGGCATACCAGGCGATCAGATTGAATATATAAATAATGTTTTATACTTAAATGGAGAACCGGTAGATGAGCCATACCTGCTGAATGAAAACAGTCCTGCAAAACGCGCCTTTCAAACCGGAAACTTTACTTTAGAAGAGTTAACAGGTTACTCAACTGTCCCTGAAAACACCTATTTTGTTTTGGGGGATAATCGTGGAAACAGCAATGACAGCCGCTTCTTTGGATTTTTAAATGAACAGGCAATTATTGGTGAAGTTACATTCCGGATTTATCCATTCAGTAATATTGGCAGACCTAAATAAAACCGTATGTAGAAGGATAGGT
>NZ_BJYM01000001.1 GCF_007991515.1 Oceanobacillus sojae | reverse complement strand
ATACCTTTACATGCGGTTTTTAATATTTAAAAGGAATTTTATGTTGTACGCTTTTACTTCGGGCTTACGCCATTCAAAATAAAAAAAGAAGTCACACTAGAATACCGTCTTTTATATACATCTGTATATGAAGACGATCTTTTTATTTTTCGAGATATTCCATGCTATTAATAAAATCACTGGAAAGTTTGACATTTTGTCAACGCTGCTCGTATATTAGAGAGTAACAGAAGAAAACATTTGAATGATAGAAAGGTCTGGATAGTTAATGAATCATAGAATTGGAGATTTCATCAAAGAGAAATTAGAGGAAAAACAAATTTCAATGCGGGCATTAAGTAAAAAACAAATATTAATATATCTATTGTATCACGCATTATTAACCACAAACGCAAGCTGACAAATCAGCATTTAATGGAAATCTCAACTTTGGATATACCTTTTGAAGAATTGCTTCAGAAAAATGGGCTTCCGGTAAAACAAAGGAGAAAAGTACAAATGATGCACAGGATTATACTGCAATGATTAAATACTTTTTAAAGCATTCAGGTGATCAATACGATTCTTTTTCTATGAAAAAATAGATGAGAAATTATATGAATATGAGCAGGATGCTGAAACAGAAAAAAGACAGCGCCTTATAATTGAAAATTTCCAAAAAAAGAAGGAAAACGCGGGGAATCAAGGAGCATACATACAGCAGCTTACATCCTTTTTTCATCGATTTTGTCATAAAAAGGGGACACTTAAGGAATTGATTTTAATGGGAGCAGTACTAATTTATTTTATCAGTACTGCAGATGTTGTCCCAGACTATCTTTTTCCAGTTGAATATTTAGATGATGCTATAGCAGTTCAGGTGGTAAGGAATTTACTTTCTAATAAATACTAGTAATGAGGTTTTTGATATGCAGCAAAAGAAATATAATTTAGATTACAGTATTATAATAATTTTATTTTTATTATTTTTAATTAGTTTAATTGCCATATATAGTGGTTCAGGACAATATGCGCAATCACAGCCTTTTTATTTTGTGATCCGTCAGGCTGTTTGGTATGTTTTTGGTATTCTGATCATGCTGGCAGTTATTTTCTTTGATTATGAGCTTTTGAAGCACCAGGCATTTAGGTTATATGCCATTGGCACTTTTCTTTTGATTTGTGTTCATTTTTTTGGTGTCTTTCGGAATGGCTCACAGCGCTGGTTAAATCTGGGCTTTTTTGAAGTGCAGCCATCTGAGTTTATCAAAATATTTCTTATCATTTATTTGGCAGTCCTTCTGGAACGTCATGGTAATCGAAAGCTGTCTTTAAAAATGAGTATCCAATTAACAGCGAAAATAATGGCAATAACCCTTATTCCATTTGTTTTTATTTTTCTTCAGCCGGACTTAGGTTCAGCCCTGACTATATTTGCCATTGCGTTTACAATGATTATTGTTTCCAGTATTTCGATAAAAGTTATTTTACCGATACTTTTTTCAATGGCTGCTTCAGTAGCAGGTTTAATTTTTATATATGCTTATTATTTCGATGCTTTCTCCCGTTTGTTTCAATCACATCAAATGGAAAGGATTTATGGCTGGTTAAATCCGTCAGAGTATGCATCTGACTATGGATACCAGCTTCAGCAGGCAATCATGGGGATTGGTTCAGGTCAATTAAGCGGTGCAGGGTTTAACCAGGGGTTGCAAATTCAAAATGGAAAAGTTCCAGAAGCACATACAGACTTTATTTTTACAGTAATTGGAGAGGAATATGGTTTTATTGGCGCAAGTATTCTGATTCTGCTGTATTTCCTGCTTCTCTATCGGATTACAAAGGTTGCTTATGAGACCAATAACTTATTTGGAGTATACCTTTGTGTTGGTGTCATTGGAATTCTTGCTTTTCAAGTTTTCCAAAATATTGCGATGACGATAGGGTTAATGCCAATTACCGGTATTACTTTACCATTTATAAGTTATGGGGGCAGCTCTTTAATAACAAACCTGATGATGGTTGGATTAGTAATTAGTGTACAAATCCGTTCTTCCAGGGATGATTTATTCCGTAAAAAAGCTATTAGTGATTAGGCAGAGGATAATTGCGAAAGAATGAAGGATAGAATTTAAAATTATAAAAAAACAGTAGAACTAAAACCTTCATAATCGCTATGAAGGTTTTTATTTATTATTGATTTCAAATGCAGTGCGAATTCCTGCTTCAATAGCTCCTTCCATCCAGCCATTGAAGCCAGAAACATGATCACCGGCGAAATATATTTTTCCCTCGGCTTTTTCCATGTCAGCTTCTGCTTTTGCTGCACCGAGGGTCGGGGTAAGTAAACTGAAACAGCCTGCAGAGTAGGGATTTAAACTCCAATTAAAATAAACGAGCTTTTTAAATGCCTGGTAAACAATAGTGCCGTATATTTTAGCTAAATCCTTCATGACATATTCATATATGGATTTTGGAGGAGCACTTGTCCAGAGAAGAGCTCTTTCCCCCCAGGTATAGCTGACAGTCATCACGTTTATATCTTTTTGGCTGGGAATATAAGCAAAGGATATAGGTAAATCAGTGATGGCATTTCCGAAAGAATATTCTTCCCAAAAACGGAAGTGAAATTCAATACCAATTTTTAAAGAAGGAATATGATTTAATCTGCGAATCAACTGCCATTTTTGAAATGGGATAGAGTGCTTGGGGTAGATATCTATAAATTGGAGCAGGGGAAAAGGAATTGCGGAAATAACGAAATCTCCGCGGAAACTGGATTTTTGATTCGTATGAATTTCAACATAGGATGCAGGCGACTGATCGATAGCAACCACCTTATGATGTAAATAGGTATCTTCCTTTACCTGGTGATAGATAGATAATGGTAATAAATCATTTCCATTAGTTATTGCCGAAAAAGATACATCCTTTTGTGTTAAAGGCTCAAAAATATCCGTTAATATATCTACAAAACTGCCTTGTGAAAAACCTTCAATGCCTAACATAATGCTGATTAGAAAAACAGCATTTTTAGAAAGCGAAGGACCGATGGGATTATGAAGCAAAAATTCCTCAATAGAATAATTTTTATAGGCTTCCTCTAATTCTTTTTTTCCGGCGCTATCTGCTTGCTGATATTGTGTAAGGAATGGATGAATTGCTTCTTCGAATAAAGCAGAAGCGGTTTTACCTTTTTCTGATGGTGGAAGAGGAATCTGTAATATATCTGGATTTTTCTCATATATTTGACGTGTTGTCCGAACATGGTTGATGAAAATAATATCTTCTGGAGTTTCATTTATAAAGGGGTGTGTATGCAGCGAGAATTTATGTAAATAAGCGTGTACCAAATAATGATAATCTGGAATGCGCATGGCACCGGCATTAAGATAATTTTCATCACTGAAGGTTTTTCTGATGGTTAGAATTCTGCCGCCAATCCGTTCATTTGCTTCCAGGATGATGATATCATGTCCTGCTGCTTTTAACAGGCTTCCTGCAATCAGCCCTGCCAGTCCAGCTCCAATAATGATAATTCTTTTTGACTTACCGGTAACTTTTAAACCATCTGAGATAATTTCTAAGTAATTAGATGGGTATTTAAGCATCTCTTTATTTCTATCCATGAAGGATGCACCTCTTCTTATTAATTTAGCACATTAAATTCCCCGTCGAAATGAACTCTATGATAAAATAGCGATACAGGTCAAACAAATGATGATGTAAGAACATATTATGTGATAAATATAATAATTATGTTATTAGAGTCAACAAGGAGAGGATTTAAATGAAGAAAAAAGTTGGTATTGTATTTGGAGGGAAATCATCAGAGCACGAAGTTTCTTTGCAATCAGCCCAAAATATTGTGGATGCTATCAATCTAGATAAGTATGAAGTATATTTGCTGGGGATTGATAAACAGGGAAACTGGCATGTAAATGACCGGTCCCGCTATTTAATAAACGAAGAGGATCCAAGCTTAATCGCATTAAATAAAACAGGGAAGGGAATAGCTATTGTTCCTGGAGCAGAGGAGAACCAAATTATCCAGACTGGCTCTGATATAAGCATGGATCAATTAGACGTTATCTTTCCTATTGTACATGGAACACTCGGAGAGGATGGAAGCCTGCAGGGAATGCTGAGAATGGCAAATATTCCATTTGTCGGTTCCGGAGTACTCGGCTCAGCTATCAGTATGGATAAAGATATTGCCAAACGTCTGCTTCAGGATGCAGGTTTAAATGTGGCCTCCGGTTACAGCTTCCGTAAAGCGAAGCAGGACCAAATAGTCTATCAGGATATTGTGGCGAAATTAGGGACACCATTATTTATCAAGCCGGCAAACCAGGGCTCCTCTGTAGGTGTGCACAAAGTTGAAACAGAAGAAGAATTTAACCATGCTATCCAGGATGCTTTTATGTATGATCATAAAGTTTTAGTTGAGGAAGCTATCGAAGGGAGAGAGATTGAATGCTCGGTTTTAGGTAACGATCATCCAATTGCTTCTGTACCTGGAGAAATACTCCCGACTGTCGAGTTTTATTCATATGAAGCGAAATATATTGATGAGTCCGGGGCAAATCTGGAAATTCCGGCTTCATTAGAAAAAGACGTAGCAGAAAAAATTCAAGCTACTGCTATTCAAGCTTTTGAAGCTTTAAATTGTGAAGGGCTGGCCAGAGTAGATGTATTTTTAAAAGAAGATAATACTATTATTATTAATGAAATTAATACGTTACCAGGTTTCACGAAAATAAGTATGTACCCTAAACTCTGGGAAGAAAGCGGCATTTCCTACCGGGAACTGATTGAGAGATTAATTGAACTGGCAATCGAACGCCACCAGAGAGATCAGCAATTAAAGAGCTCTATTTAATTATGTCTTCAAGATTAAAAGTTATAAAAGGATGGTTGAATGTCTAGCGGCAAAACAGAAAAAAATAATGCTAAAGTCTACTTACAAAGTAATCTTCCTTCAGTGATGTTTCATTTTTTCTTGACCGTGTCTGCAATGTTGTTGGTACTCTTTACAAATCAGGTAAAAGGAATATTTTTTAGTATTATAATTATATATGCTTTATTTGGATTGTTTTTGAAAAATCAAGGGGCGCTATTAAAAAATATCCAATCTGTTTCATTGGTTTTCATTATTAATCTGATACTTTATATACTGCTTCCTGTGGTACTGCCTCAGGCGCTGATGTTTTATTCCCTGCCGTATATTTATTTGGGTTTTATAAATGAGCGATTAATATATTTAGCTGCTATATTCCCATCTACTTGTATGCTGATCGGGTTATACGTGAAAGCATTGATGACCAGTTTAAAAAAGTAATATGTCAATAACAGGAACATTATTTGGAACAAATGTGACAGATGGTTCTCCAAAGTAAATGAAAAAAAGAGGAGCTGTGATAAATAAAGGAACAGTTCTTCTTTCTAATTAATGCTTGGATTTCCTGTTAGCAGATGGATAAGAATGGGTATACTATGAATATAAGCAAATACGGAGGGAGGGGACGTACCATTTTCAATAAACGTATTCGCCATATACAACGCTATCGTGAAATACTGGTAGCTTTTTCCCGAAACGGTTTTGGTTATATTGTAAAAGAATTAGGGCTTCAAAAAGTTGTTTCTTTACCTGAGAGAGTGCTCAAAGGAAAAAAAGAAATACATAATAAAACAACAGGGGAGCGAATCAGATTTTTCCTGGAGGAGTTAGGACCAACTTTTGTCAAGCTGGGGCAAATCGCAAGTACGAGAAATGATTTGATTCCACCGGATATTATAAAAGAATTGGAAAAGCTGCAGGACCAGGTTGGAAAAATTCCTTATACTGATATACAAGAAATTGTAGAACGGGAATTAGGGGAGCCTATTCAGGAAATATTTAAGGATTTTGATAAAACCCCCTTAGCGGCTGCATCTATAGGACAAGTCCATCATGCGGCTCTGCAGACCGGGGAAGAAGTAGCTGTAAAAGTGCAGCGCCCAAATATTGAAAAGAAGATTCATACAGATTTAGAAATTTTAATGAATTTTGCAGCACTTGCAGAAACACGTTTAGAGTGGGCAAAGCAATATAAAATTACAGAAATCATTGAAGAGTTTAAGGCATCTATCCTGGCTGAATTAGATTATACGCTGGAAGGAAGAAATGCACATAAAATTGCAATGAATTTTAAAAATGATAAAGAAGGTGTCAAAGTCCCCGATGTTTATTGGGAGTATACGACAGAACGGGTTTTGACGATGGAATTTGTCAAAGGTATAAAATTGGATGAGAATGAACAGCTTCTCAGGGAAGGGTATCAGCCCAAAATTATTGCGGAAAAATTAATTCAAAACTTATTTGAACAGATTCTGATGGACGGTTTTTTTCATGCCGATCCGCACCCGGGAAATGTAATGGTTCTTCCGGGTCATCAATTATTATTTATGGATTTTGGAATGGTCGGACGGCTGACACCGATGATGAAGGATCATTTGACAGATATGATTATTGCGCTGGCACGTCAAAATACGCATGCAATTGTGAAGGCTATTTATAAAATGGGTGTTGTTCCTGACGATGTAGATGACGATATGATGCGTGCTGATATGGAAGAGCTGCGTGATAAATATTATGATATCCCATTTAGTCAGGTAAGCTTGGGAGAAGCAGTCAATGATTTGTTCCGTGTTGCTTCTAAACATCGAATCCGGATTCCTGCTGACCTTTCTTTAGTCGGAAAAACGCTCTTAACGCTTGAGGGTACAGTAGAAAGATTAGATCCAGATATCAGTATTGTTAAAATTGCGCAGCCTTTTGGTAAAAGATTAATAAAAGAAAAATATCGTCCGAAAAAAATAGCTGAGGAAGTTTATGAGCAGGTTGATGATTATAAAGATATTATTCTGGATTTACCGGAGCATATTAATGCGATTTATAAGCTGCTGCGTTCCGGGAAGTTTCCTTTAGAAATATCAGTTGCCAGAGTGGATATGATTCTTAAGAAGCTTGACAGAGTCAGTAACCGGCTATCCTTCAGTATTGTATTGTTATCTTTTAGTATTATAATGGTTGGTTTAATTATTGGCTCGGCAATTGCCGGAGAAGTGTCTTACTTCTGGAGCCTGCCAGTTATTGAAATCGGTTTTGTTGTTGCAGTACTGCTGTTTATATGGTTAATTTTTTCGATTTTCAGATCGGGAAGGTTTTAGGGAAGAGAAAAGCTTATGTCAAGCAGGAGGAATCTCCTTCAGACATAAGCTTTTTTGTTTTCAACTAATTTTATTAAAATACTTTATCGCCATTAAAGATGGAGTTTTTCACCACTACATAATCTACTGTACGGATAGAATCTAATTTCTTGCCGCCGGCATAAGAAATAGAAGATTGAAGATCCTGCTCCATTTCTGTCAAAGTATCCTGAAGTGCGCCTTTATGCTCTACATACATTTTCTTGCCTTCTACGTTTTTCTTTTCACCTTTTTGGAATTCAGAAGCAGATCCAAAGTATTCTTTTAATTTTTTACCGTCTTTTTCAATTGTCTCTCCTGGAGATTCTTCATGGCCTGCAAATAAAGAACCAATCATTACCATAGAAGCTCCAAAACGTACAGATTTTGCAATATCTCCATGCGTACGGATGCCGCCGTCTGCAATAATTGGCTTGGTTGCTGCTTTTGCACACCAGCGCAATGCTGCTAATTGCCAGCCGCCAGTTCCAAAACCGGTTTTGATTTTAGTAATACACACTTTACCAGGTCCGATACCAACCTTCGTAGCATCTGCTCCAGCATGCTCTAGCTCACGGACTGCTTCTGGTGTTCCGACATTTCCGGCAATTAAAAAGCTGTCTGGTAAATACTTCTTAATATGCTTGATCATCCGGATAACAGAATCAGAATGCCCGTGTGCAATATCAATTGTAATATATTCAGGTATAAGATTGTCATTAGCAAGCTCTTCAACAAATGCATACTCTTCATCTTTTACACCGACACTGATAGAAGCGTATAAATCCTGCTCTTGCATCGTTTTAATAAAATCAACACGCTTTTCCGGTTCAAAGCGGTGCATAATATAGAAATAATTATTTTCAGCTAAATAGGTTGCAATTTTTTCATCTATAATAGTCTGCATATTTGCAGGGACAACCGGTAACTTAAAGGACCTTCCACCAAACTCAATGGATGTATCACATTCTGAACGGCTATTTACAACACATTTTGCGGGAACTAACTGGATATCTTCATAATCAAAAACATTTTCCATGAAAAAACACTCCTAAACACGAATAAAATTTGTATTATATATTAAAAACATTCGCCTTTAGTAATTTAACCCAATAAGGATATTTTGTCAACGTTTTATGCTTGAGTATCGACAAAATAATTAGAAAATAAGAAACAGGAGTTTTACGAACGATTTTTTGTAATAAAACAACGTTTTTAATAAATAAGGGCAGACATGATATAATAAGGAACCAAAATCAAAGAATTGGATGAAAGAGGGAGGAAAAAATGTCTATATTTGCAAAGGATGCTTTGAAGGGAAGGCATGTATTAATTACAGGAGCAACTGGCGGAATAGGGATGGAAACTGCGGAAATCGTTGCGTGCATGGGTGCCAAAGTTACCATTACCGGACGGAATACAGAAAAGCTTGCAGAGCTCAGGCAAAAGCTTGAAACCATCATGGATGCCTCAGATATATTTGTTCAAAGAGCAGATATAACAAATAAGTCAGATAGAGAGCAATTAATCCGTGATGCGCAGGCGGCGTTAGGATTTATCTCTGATTTAGTGAATGCTGCCGGAGTTGCAGGGAATAAGACGGTAGATCAGCTCGAAGAAGAAGATATTAAAGCAATGCTCGATATTAACTATTTATCGGCTTTCAGTTTAACAAAAGAAATATACAAGGAAATGCAGGAGAAAAAGCAGGGGAATATTGTTAATATAGCTTCTTTGTCCGGTTTGCGCGGTACATTTGGAAACACAGCCTATGCTTCATCTAAATTTGCGATGATTGGCTGGACACAGTCCATGGCGCTGGAGGCGATTGCATTTAACATCCGTGTGAATGCTGTTTGTCCCGGCTTTGTTGATACAGAAATGGTGGAAGGGTTATTTGAGAATAAAGCAAAAAATACAAATCAATCTTACGTACAAGTAAGAAAATCAGCGGAAGAATCTTTACCCTCAAAAAGAATTACGACTGCCGATGAGGTTGGCAGCACAATAGCTTTTCTGCTGACTGATGCAGCACAGAATATTGTAGGAGAATCTGTGAAAATATCAGGTGGAGCGGTAATGAGATAATATTGAAAAAGACTAACAGATTATATTTTCCGTTAGTCTTTTTCCCTTTATTTAAGCAGGAAGGCGGCTTTGTTACCTTTGGAAATATCTTTCGCGTCTGTATTTCTCATTGGTCCAGCTACAATCTCCATACTTTTATCCTTCCAAATTTTTTCATACATTTCTTTGTCTAATAAGAAGGTTTGCAGCAGCTCGCCTTCTTCACCAGGTGCAACAGTATCACTATTGTCGTAAGAGAGCAGCATACCCTCGTTGAAAAGATATTGTGATCCATCGTTTACGGTGAGTTTTGAAGATATATCTCCCAGACCAATTTCCTCGTCACTTTGGTTGTCAATCTCAAATCTGATTGTAGCTATTGCTACGTTATCAGGATCTGTATAGCGGGGCGCTTCATCAGCATTCGGAGTAAAATCAACAACTTGATAACCGTCTAATGTAATTGCCACATCTGCCAGTTTTTCACTTTCTCCAATATCGTCTTCCTGCTCTATCATTTCTTTATCGCCCATATTTTCAGCACTGATTCTGTCTTGATAAAAGCCTTGACTTTCAGTTTCAGCACTTTTTCAACATTATCAGCATCTAAAGGCAAAGTGAACTCGGTACCAGAACCAATTGTAGAAGAATATTCATTATACTCTGTAGTTGGGGCAGGGGCATCTACAATAACATTGCCCTCTGCTAATATTTCTTCCAGTTCATCTTGTCCAAAAGGGTAAGCATAATAGCCGGTCACTTTGTCTTCTGCTTCAACTAAGTATTCGTTATCAGGTGCTAATATAGTTGGTAATTGTTCCTCTAAAGGAATAAGGTCCCGATAATTATTGTGATGTTTTGTTGCTCCAACATAATCTATGTTTAGGGTAGGCATATAATGTAAATCCTGATCTGAATCATTCTTAACAGTATATTGTACCAGGATAACGCCGCCATCTGTCTGATCCCCGAAAGGAATACTGAAATTAGTATAGAAATCCTCTAATTCTACCAATGGGTAAGCGTCCAGCGTTAATGATAACCCTTCCCTCTCATGAGACTGAGATTCATTGTTTTCAAAAAGAAGTGTAGCAGTACCTTCTGTTTCTTCTTCCATTGCAGTAATTAGTACATCAAATTCTGCGTTAGAAGAGCCTGTTTGTGGCTTTTCTTCTTCATCAGTTTCAGTTCCGCAAGCAGTTAAAACGATTGCGAATATAGCTGCCAGAAGAACGTAAGCGTTCTTTTTGACATCTAATATCTCCATTTTTGTAATATGTATAATAGTAACATAATTTGGTATGGAAAAAAGTAATAATTTATAAATAATTTTCTTTTTTGAAGAAAATTTCCTAATTTATTCGATATTTATTCGATTATTTGGAAATAAAAGATGCATTTTGAAGGAGAGACATAAAAAATGGAGTAACTGACTTTATACACCAGGAAGAAATTCCAGTTTTACAATGAGAAAATCGGAAAGAGCTCTATATCGAAAAGAAGCGCTGAATAAAGTTTCGTTTATAGATGAGCATTAAAAATAAGCTGCTGCGAAAGGGGAAGATCGGTCAGAAACCTCCCGCAGTGCTTGAAATATTTTATTGGAGCTGAGTCATCCCTTTAAAAACCAATTGACTTTACCCTGTCTATTCTTTTCTATACATCATATCCCCGTTAATAATTGTCATTTCAATATTGGTATCTAGTAACTCATCAGCATCCTTTAATTGAAATGGGTCGGCAGAATAGACTGTCATATCTGCAAGCTTGCCACGGGAGATTGTTCCCTTTATTTTTTCTTCATTGGTTGTGCAGGCTGCATATTTAGTAAATAAATAAAAAGCCTCCTGCATACTTAGCTTTTGCTCAGGATACCAGCCGTTATGAGCTTCCCCTGGAGCTTTTCTTGTAATAGCGGCATGAATTCCAAGTAAAGGATTAATTGGTTCAACAGGTGCATCTGATCCACCTCCGCAAATAACACCATTGTCCAGCAAGGTTTTCCAGGCATAGGCATAAGGCATTCGGTCTTTCCCGAGGCGATCCCTTACCCAAGGATAATCACTGGCAAGGAAGCGGGGCTGAATATCAACGATACGGTCAGGAGTGGCAAGACGCTTTACTAAATCAGGATTGATAACCTGCGCATGTATCAGCCGATCTCTATATGCAGCAGCTGGAAATTGATCCAGGATGTCAAGCACATTTTCTAATGCCTGATCACCAATCGTATGAACGGCAACAGGCATCGCTAGCTCTCTTGCACGTTTTACAATATTATAAAGGGTGTCCTGGGAAAGCATGGCCTCACCAAATTGTCCAGGGTGATCAGAATAAGCCTCTTTTAATAATGCAGTTCTTCTGCCAAACGCACCATCTGCAAATATTTTAATTGCCCCAATTTGCAGTGTATTATTCCCATAGCCGGCATACATACCTTCTTTATGAAGATCCTCCAGGTAATCATAATCAATTAAAAGATTTGTCCGCAGCCCCATACCTTCCTGATTTAATAATTCCTGGTAGAGGCGATAGGTTTGCTGCAAACCTCCTAAATAAGCCGGATCATTGGAGTGAACACTTGTAACACCATATTGAATAACAGTCGAAATGGTTTTTCGAAGTGCTTTTTTCCACGTGTCATAAGATTTATCAGGAATTTTTGCTTTAAATAATGTGGCGGCCGATTCCAGAATTAATCCGTTAGGTTCCCCATCTGCATCCGTCACAATTTCACCGCTCTCTGGGACAGAGAGATTGCTGGAATAATTAATCTGCTCAAGGGCTTTGGAATTAACCACTGCAGCATGTTCACATATTCTTGTAAGAAAAAGCGGGTGATGCGGGGCCACAGCATCAAGCTCCTGTTTTGTCGGCAGACCGCCATCTGTAAATAAATTTTCGTCCCAGCCGGCACCAAGCAGCCACTCGCCTTTTTCCAGGGTGCCAGCATGCTGTTTAATTTTATTTAAGAATTCTTTTTTCTGGGTGACCCCGGTCACATCTAAATCAATAAATTTCATTGCCTGCATAGAGAGGTGGAGGTGGGTATCAGTTAATCCCGGAGTAACTGTTTTTCCCTCAAGATCAATAATTGTATTGGTTTTTGTACTCCAAAAAGCAAGTATTTGAGTACTTGACCCCATATCAATAAAGCGCCCATCTTTGACAGCAACAGCTTCAACAATTGGCTGAGATGATTGAAATGTATATATAACACCATTAATATATATCGTTATCATCGAGATTCTCCTTGTCTAAATTATCATATCGTAATCTTTATTTAACACCTTTTCTAAATGAAAAAGCATATAGAAATGCAGCCATCAATCAAGTTTACAGGATTATTTCCAATCCTTTGCAAAAGAGTAATAAGATAAACTGTACTGTTATTTATCTTACCAAAATTGTTTCATTTTGACAGCAGGGAGATTGACACTTTCAGAAATTTTATTATATACTGTATTCAACAAAGTTGAATATAATGAAACTAAATTGAATTGTAAATAAACTCAATAAGAGCAGTTGTTGTAATTTTAATTTAACTATTTTCTTGTTAATTTGTGCAGCATCTATGCTTTCTTAGTTTCATTAGAAAATAGGGCATTCCTCAGTTTTAGTTGTACTTGTGCAAATAACATTTGATTTCTATTTTCATAAATTAAAATGAAAACGGATACAATGGGAGGGATTTTGATGCGCGGCTTACCAAGTAATGTCTATTTGAAGGAAGTAGGGCCAAGAGACGGGCTGCAGAATGAAAAGCAGTGGATTTCTACAGATGATAAGGTTGCCTGGATTAATATGCTTTCAAAAACAGGTGTTTCGGAAATTGAGTATTCTTCCTTTGTTCATCCCAAAATGATTCCCGCATTAAAGGATGCAAGGGATGTAGGGAAGCGGATTATTCGTAAAAGTGGGGTAACATACTCTGCTTTAGTACCAAATATGAAAGGGTTAGAGTACGCTTTAGAGGCAGGTATCGATGGAGCATCCGTATTTATGTCGGCAAGCGAGACGCATAACAGGAAAAATATTAATAAAAGTATTTCTGAGACATACCCGGTACTGACAGAGGTCATTAAAGAAGCTAAAAATGCAGGCAAAATTGTAACAGGCTATGTTTCTACGGTCTTTGATTGTCCATACGAAGGGAGAATTGCCGTAGATGATGTACTAAGAGTATGCAGTCAATTGATTGATAGCGGGGTAGATTATCTTTCACTTGGAGATACAATTGGAACTGCTGTACCGACACAGGTGGAGAATCTGCTTGAAGGACTTTTTCCTTATTTTCCAAAGGATAAGCTGATTTTGCATTTCCATGATACAAGAGGGATGGCAATAGCCAATATTATGACTGCGCTTCATATGGGAATTACCCGGTTTGACAGTACTGTCGGAGGTTTAGGGGGCTGTCCTTATGCGCCGGGAGCTGCGGGTAATGTTGCCACAAATGATGTTTTATATTTATTGAATGGCCTTGGAGTTGAAACGGGGATTAATGAGAAACGCATTCAGGAAGCAAGTATTTATATTCAAAATAAGCTGGGAAAAACGTTACCAAGCAGATCTGTAGCTTATTTAAAAAATGCTTAACATAGCGAAAGACACTATAAAAGTCTTGTCAAGTAAGTATTGACAAGACTTTTATTATATTTTAGAAATTCATTTCTTTTAATTGCTGTATAAACACCTTTAATGCTTCCAAATCAGTTGATTCTATCCATGTGTTTAATGCAGGGACATCCCCCGCAATATATAATGATAAAACATGCTGCAATTCTTCTTGATAGTTATCCACATTCTTTGATTCCTCGTTCATATTATGCAAAATAATGCTCCAATCTGTATAAAAGGATGCTGCATATTGACTGGGGTATTGCATAGCCAAGTCAGCTACTTCTTCCATACTTTTCCTGTCGAGCAGTTCCAGCACAAACCAATTTTCCAGATTCGCATCATTCCAGTCACTGTCCGCAGCAGCATTTTGAAAGAAGGTACGTGCCTGTTCTATTTTCCCTTGAAATAAGAGCGCTGATGCATGGGAGGACGCTGCATAGCCATCCAATCCATTATTAGTCCAATTGGTGTACTGCTGGAACCAGTGATTATAATTATCCCAATCGCGCTGGTACAGATAATAATCTAGAATCTCCCAGACATATGCTGCATTTTCAGTCTGCTCAGCAAGCATAATATAGTAAGGAAGAGCAAGTTCTGTACGGTTTTCCCAGGTTCCATCACTTTCCAGCCCAATCATTGCTGTAATCATGTGTAAGCTGTGCAAATCGGAATCATCTTTTTTCACATTTGCTTTATATTCCTGTAAAGCTTCCTTCAGCTTTCCATCAAGAAGCAGTTCATCTGCATTTGTCAGTTTTCTGTTCTGCAAACGAATCATTGGAATGTTATTTATATTTTCCTCACTTAACCGATAACCCCCACTGGAGCTAATCAGCTGGCCTTGGCTGTCGTAAGCAGAAACTCCCCAAGAATAGGTTCCTTCCGGGTTAGAAAAACCGAGCAGGGAAGCAGGCTCAAAAAAGTTTTCCTTGGTATCCTGTTCATTTAAAATAAAATTAGTTGAAAGAGCGTATAAATCCTCCAGTTCAATGGTGGTTTTATGACTTGTTATTCTATTATCTAGTTTTACGCTATAGCTGGCTCCCTCTTTTTCTATAGTAAATTCCAGCAAATAATAACTTGCATCTTTCACGGGCTCCCATTCCAAATCGAAATGGTCTTCTTGAATCACTGTTTCGTTTACCGGCTGGACCAGATTAATAACTGGTTCTAAGGTGATATCATATACCTCATCTTTGCTTCCATCTATGGAAAGGATCTCACCAGCTTCGAATGGAATCATATAACCATCTACCATTTCCATACTGAGGCCGGCAGTAACTTCATAGTTTCCAGGTAAGACTTGGTCAAATGTGAATTCACCATTTTCATTTGTCTCTGTATGATTTTCTTCGTTCGAAAAGATGGAGTAATTAGCAAATGCTGTATCACGTAAAAATACACCTGCACCGGGTATCGGTGTTCCATCTACATAGGAGACTCTGCCCGTTACTTTTTTTAAAGGTTCATCTGTTAATAAAGCGTATTCGAGACGATTATTCAGTGCCTGCAGTTTCTCGTATAAAACAGAATCTGTAAGCGTAATATCTCCGTCGCTTTTTTCAATGTCCGTTAATATTTGTCCGACCACACTTGCTGCCAGCTCTATTTGACCCTGTTGAATTTGCATTTCCACTTCTGCTTTTGCTATTTGTATTTGTAAGTCCATATTCGAAGGGTCTGCATATTCCTTTAATTCCTTCAGCAGGTTTTCAGCTCCTAGAGAATCATGAAGCTGTACACTTGCTTCTAATGAAAAAAGCTGAAGCTCCTGTAATAAAAAAGGATCGCCGTTTTGCTCTAATCGTTTTAACCCTTGTGCATAGATTTCTTCAGATATTCCAGGCTCGCCATGTTGTTGATAATAAAAAGCAAGATTTTTTACAGCATAAGGATATTCTGAATGTAAAGGTCCGTTCTCTATATAGTCCTGCAGATAGGGAAGTTTTTCATCCCATGAAAATTTCGAATACATTCCGTCCGTTGAGGTATATCCGGATCCTGAGGGAGAAATGTTTATATCGTATAAACTGCTATCCGCAGGATCAACCATATATGTTTGAACAGCATCATATCTTTGTTGTTTTGTTATTTTTTTATCTAACACCTCGAGTAATTTTACATTGGCGTCAGGTTCACCATTTTCGATTTTTTGCTTTGCTATCCATAACTCTGCCTGTGGAAGAAGAAAAATCATACATGCCGGCAAAATAATAAGGAAAACAGCGAGCATCCAGGTGAGATGCTTTATTTTTAATTTAATTCTCATTTTCAATCTCCCTCTCAAATTGCTGCTGTAAATAAGTACTTCCACCAAACTCAATGAATAAAAGCTCATCATCCACCGGGGCTTTTCCGTTCAATCCAATGAAGGTGAAAACAGCTACCCCCGTAATAAATATAGTGCTGACAGGTATAACAGGAATTGAAATTTCCTTATTCCAAAAGCGGTGCCATTTTGACCTTTGTTCTTGTTCTTTCAACTTCTGTAAAACATTCTCCTGCTTTGTAAAATGTATGGAATGCAGCTCTGATTCCAGTTTTTTCTTTATTTGTTTTTTCTCAGTCATCCAATTCCACCTCCATTTCCGGTTGATGTTAATACACCTTTTAAAGAATTGCGCCCCCGCTTCAGTCTGGATTTAATCGTGCTCTCCTTTATTTTGGTAAGATGAGAGATTTCTGCAATTGCTAAGTCGTTATAATAATATAGAATAATGACTTCACGGTATTTATAAGGAAGTTGTTGAATCGCATGAGCCAGCACTAAATTTCTTTCTGTACCTAAAATATTGTCCTCTGGTGTAGGATTGCTATCAATAGAGTTCTCAAGTTTATCATTACTTGAAGGAAATACATTTTTTAATGCTGCTTTACGCATGATGCTGCGGCAATGATTTAATAAAATGGTTGTTAACCAGGCTTTTAGCCGATCCGGATTTTCCAGCTGATGTATTTTTTGAAAAGCATTTAGAAAAGTATCCTGGACAATCTCTTGAGAGAGCTGATAATCCTTTAAAAGAAGAAAAGCGGTGCGGGTTAAATACTCGCCATACAGCTGCATGGTTTCTATGTAAGCTTCTTCATTCTGTTGCCTGATACGTTCTGCGAGTTCCAATAAATTATCACTCCTTTCACTATATAGATGCGTTTTTCTATGAACAGGTTGCATAAAACCGAAAATTTTTAAATTTCTTTTCTATATACATGACGCTGAGTAATTATACTATAAAAAAGAAAAACTAAAATAATTTTCTCAAAGACTATTATTTTAAAATAGCGCCAGAGTGTAGATTGACTACATTGGTTTGTCTGGCTTATGATTAAATATACTATAGAGAATATGAATTCAGTTTAGCAGGAAGGAATGAGCAGTATCGAATTACATAAAATCGGCGAAAAAATTAAGTATGCAAGACGTCGGGAGAATAAAACACAACAGGAAATTGCAGATGCTTCCAAAATTTCTAAGAGCCTCCTCTCGAAAATAGAGAATGGCCAGACAGCTTCAGCAATAGCTACCTTATCACGGATTTGTGATAGTCTACATATACAGCTGTCATGGGTATTGGATGATAAAGAGGAACAGGATATTGTTATTCAGAAGAAAAGGAACCGGCCACAAAAAGTAGGGGACGAAAGCATGGGTTATTCTTATGAAATACTGGCCAATCGCTCGCAATATAGCGGGATTGAACCGACTATTGTACATGTTACACCTAAATCTCAGAATCTGCGTGATGAAAAAACGTATACACATTCACAGGATGAATTTATTTATATATTAGAAGGGGAAATTGAATTATTATACGATGGAAAAAAACAGCTGCTTCAAACAGGGGACAGTGCTTATTTTGCAGGATCTAAGCCGCATTTATTTCTCCCTGTGGATGACCAGGAAGCAAAGGTGCTGACATGTTTTATTGACCGGGTTTGAGGGGGAATAATGAAATAAATTTATTTCACATAGACATTTGATGTGGGGGGCTAAAAAATGAATCCATCTGAATGTCCTTTTTGTTATCCGCATCTAGAGAAGAATCAGCAGATTATATTGGAAAATAAACAAGCAATGTTTTTACAGTTGGACGAAGCAAGGCAGCCAGGTACTGCACTTGAAGGAGCGGGTGTGATTGTAACTAGGGCACATCGGGTTTATCCATTTGACTTAACAGATGAAGAATGGCTGGCAGTAAAAGACCTTTTACAGAGGGCTAAATGTTTAATTGATGAAAAACATACACCTTCTGGTTATAACATTGGCTGGAATAGTGGTGCAACAGCCGGACAGCATATTATGCATGCACATTTACATATATTGCCGCGGTATGAAGACGAACAAATGAAAGGGAAGGGGATAAGGTATTTATTTAAACATGAATCAAACAGCCGTGCTGGAAACGATTAATCAACTATAAAACAAAAAATGACTTTCTCCTATGTTTAAGAGGAAGTCATTTTTTGTTTTATAGCTTTACAGAATAGATTTTTTAGAAATAGTTTCTATTTGGATATATCATCTGTATTTTCTTTATCTGTTTTCGCTGCAGCTGCTTCAGAAGTTGCTGTTGCAACAGGTGTTTGATGGGTTTCAGGATTGCTTCTTCCTTTTGATGCACCTGCCAGTAACTCTTTAATATCAATTCCGGAAGTTTCCTTCAGGTTTTCCTGCAATGTACTAATTAGATTGGTTGCATAGCTGGAGACTTTGTTTGCTCCGCCATTTGGACCGTTACTTCCAGTATCGACAACAGTAATCTTATCAATATTAGATAGAGGGCTGGCAACTTGTTTAGCATAATCAGGAAGCATTTTGATAACCATATCAAGGATTGCTGCTTCACCGTATTTTTCAAAGGCTTGCGCAACTTTTTCTTTTGCTTCAGCCTCCGCCAGACCTTTCAAGCGGATAACTTCTGCTTCAGATTCCCCTTGTGCACGTTCTGCATCGGCTTTTGCAAGACCATCCACACGGATTTTCTCAGCTTCCGCCCGGGCAGCTGTTTCAATACGGTATTGGTTTGCATCTGCAGTAGCCATTTCTCTGGCTTTTTCTGCAATGGCTGATTGCTCAACTGCATATCTGTCTGCATCTGCTTTTTTCTTAACCTCTGAGTCATATTGTTTTTCACGACGCAGAATTTCTTTTTCTTCCAATTCAATTTGCTTTTGACGCTCGATAATTTTGATTTGCATTTCCTGTTCTGTAACTTCCTGTTTAGAACGGGCTGTTTCAAAATCATAAGCTTGGTCAGCACGTGCTTTTGCAGTATCCTGCTCACGGCGGTATTCGGAAGTTTTTAATTGATTTTCTTTTTCTGACTCGGCAATTTCAGTTGCTCGCTGTAATTCTGCACGTTTAGCATCTTTTGCAGCTTCCGCACGTTTAATACGTGTTTCTTTTTCTGCTTCAGCTGTCGCAATATCTGCATCACGCTTTACTTGCGCAATACGAGGCTTACCAAGAGATTCTAAGTATCCATTTGTATCTCTTACATCTTTAATGGTGAAAGATACAATAACTAATCCCATTTTTGCCAGGTCGTGAGAGGCAACACGCTGTACTTCCTGAGAGAACTTATCGCGGTTTTTATAAATTTCCTCAACAGTCATGGAGCCGAGGATAGAACGAAGATGTCCTTCCAACACTTCTTTCGCTTCCATTTCCCGGTCTTGCTTGGATTTTCCAAGGAATTGTTCTGCTGCTGTAGCAATTTCACTGATAGATCCACCTATTTTTATAATTGCTGTACCATCTGCTAAAACAGGAACACCTTGCTCTGTGTAAACTTCTGGAGTAGTTACCTCTAATTTACTGGATAATAGACTTAGAGGTTCGGCCTGTTGAAAAACAGGAACGACAAATGTTCCGCCACCGCGAATAATTTTAATTTTATTTCCGGCTTCATCAACGTGAACATTCTTTCCTCCAAGATAACTTCCTGTAACAATGAGCGCTTCATCAGGTCCTGCTGTACGATACTTTGTTACAAATAGTCCAAGTAAAGCTAACAGAAGCGCTGCTGCTACAATAATGACAATCCAAAGTTCTGACATTTTTTTCCTCCTCTATGTTTTATTTTTCAGCCTGCTATCACCTGTTTTCTAATTGATGAGAACAAGCTGATTTCATCCACTAGCATTCCTTCCAATGAATAAGGAATGAAGTTTCATTATATGTGAAAAGCTAATATATATTAGCTAATCCAACGATTCATAAGGGCTGACATAGAAAACACCATCTTTTATTTCGATAATTAAAACACGTTCTCCCTGAGGGAGTGCTTCATTGTCATAACTTACAGCCGGTTTAGAAATAACCCCGCTTTTCCATTGCACCATTACTTCCCCGTAACCATCTATTGGAATAGATACAATCACTGTTCCCACACTTCCCATTAAGGCTTCCTCAGAATAGCCCCAGGATTGCTCAGCGGACCGGATTGGAACAAGCACAAATATGTGCAGGAGGGTTACAAAGATAATACTTAATATAGAAGAAATAATGAGAATAACAAGACTTTCCCAGTTCATAAACCATTCAAGAACATATCCGATGGCGGATAAAAAAATGGAAAAAGAAAGAACAATTACAGGATGTAAGAAAGGAACTGATTCAAAAATACCATCCAATAAATCTCCAAACAACAGGACAACTACGGTTAAAATTGCTGCTATAATAAGCATCCATAGGTATAAATCCTGTATAGCATAACCAAATAACGTCATTATGTAACCTCCCTTGCTCTTTATCTTAGTTATATGTACGTTTTAAATCTTCGTTTGGTTTCAAATTTTTGTTTCTTATCGGGAGACAGGTTCTATTTTATCATAGATAAACGTGAAAAATTTCCTGTGAAGGAAGTTTCATCTTATGTATATTATTATAATAAAACAGAGGCCTTTTTAAAAAAAGGGCCTCTTTCACCATTTATGTTAATTATTTAAAAGAACTAATCTATTCATCAGCTCATCTAATTCTTGGCTGCAGTTAACGGTTTCTTGGGCTGCCAGACCATTCTTCTGGGCCTGTTGCAGCATTTCACTCCTCTTTTTAACAATGGAAAGTACAATGGCTTCCCTTTTGTACTTATCAAGTTTTTCTTCAGAATTCATAGCTCATACTCTGCACCTTTCTTAGTAATATTTGGCTGCGATCAATAACGTGAATAAAAGTTCTGTTATCAAAGTACCAAAAGAATTATCGCAAATAGTGAAATAAAATGGAATGCTTTCGACAAAACTAGTAATTAGTTTATTTCTTTCGACAAATTTAATAAGGTTAGTCTGACAGATTGTATTTTTTAATCTTTTGGTACAAAGTAACACGAGAGATGCCCAGCTGTTTAGCTGCTTTGGACTTATTCCCATTACATATTTCCAGAGCCTGCTCAATGGATGTTTTCTCCATATTCTCTTTTTCCAGAGGCAGAGACTCTGTACGGGCTAAAGGAGGGGTTGAAAACGAAACAGGAAGGAAACCTAACACATCTTGGCTTGTTAAGGTTGTTCCTTCATGCAGGATAATGATCCGCTCCATCAAATTTCTAATTTCTCTTATATTCCCCGGCCATTGATATTGGCGCAATACTTCCATTGTTTCTGCAGGAAGCTTAGGGACAGAAGCTTGGTATTTAAGAGCAAACTGCTTTAAAAAAGTTTCCGCAAGTAACTCGATATCTTTTTTTCTATCACGCAAAGGGGGCATGGTTAATTGAATCACATTCAATCGATAAAATAAATCCGATCTGAATTTATTTTCCTGCATTAATTTTTCTAAATCCTGATTTGTTGCGGCTATAAAACGAACATCAATTTGTTTTCCGCGGGAATCACCAATACGATAAATACGATTTTCCTGCAGAACTCGTAAAAGCTTTACCTGCATGTCTAAGGGTAACTCTCCAACTTCATCTAAAAAAATAGTCCCGCCATCAGCCATTTCAATTTTTCCGGCCTTTCCACCTTTTTCTGCACCTGTAAAGGAGCCGCTCTCGTACCCAAATAATTCACTCTCAAACAATGCTTGAGGAATTGCGCCACAGTTGACCGGAATAAAAGGAGCATTTTTTCTGTTACTGGCATCATGAATAGCTCTCGCACATACTTCTTTTCCTGTACCGCTTTCTCCAAGGATTAATGTGGTTGCATCTGTATCAGCTGTTTTGCTGGCAAGTCGGATCATTTGATGAAGTGCTTGACTTTCTCCTACTAATTTTGCAAAGGGAGAACCGGAGGAGGAAGGACTCATTTTCTGCTTCAGCTCCTGCAGTTCCTGGGATGTGCTTTCTAAATTATCGTTCAGCTTCACAATATGTGTTACATCGCGTTCAATAGAAATAACACCAATTAATGTATTTTCCTGATTGAAGACAGGAGAAGTATTTACGACAACATGTTTATCTTTTCTTGGTCGATGATAGGCATTTTTTACTGGTTTCATGGTTCTTAAAACTTTCATTACCATCAGGTCATCATGTGAAAAAAAATCAGTAATAGACTGGTCGATAATTTGTTCTTTGGTAATTTGATAGGTTTGTTCTGCAGCATTATTCCAATAGATTACTTTTTTCTCTGTGTCGACAATAGTAATAGCATCATCTTCAGATTGTAATAATTCTTCAAAGAAAAAAACTTCATTCATATGCTCACCTCAAAGTGTAAAGTAATATGTAAACCGTCTATGCAGTATGTGTAAATATACTTTACACTATTGTAAATATAAAACATAGATGAAAGCAATATAAATTTTTTAAAAAATGAAACCGTTATCATGAAGCTCAAGGTTTTAGCAGTATTACTTCGATTTTGAATCTAAAGTTGGCATGTTTTTTGCTTGTAAATGGTATAGGATCAAATTATTTTCTAGGGGGTATTTTACATGGTATTGCCATTTAAACATGAACCATTTACAGATTTTAAGGTGGAAGAAAATAAAAAACAGCTTGAGACTGCTTTAACTGCTGTCCGTAAAGAGCTGGGCAGGGAGTATCCGCTTGTAATCAATGGGGAAAAGATTTATACAGACGATAAGCTGGTATCAATTAACTCAGCAAATAAAGAAGAAGTGGTTGGAAAAGTATCTAAAGCAACGAAAGAACATGTAGAACAAGCTTTTGAAGCTGCGGTAAAAGCTTATGAAACTTGGAGGAAAGTTCCTGCTGAGGACCGTGCGCATGTTTTATTCCGGGCTGCAGCTATTGTACGCCGTCGTAAGCATGAATTTTCTGCATGGCTGATTCAAGATGCTGGTAAGCCGTGGGATCAGGCAGATGGCGATATTGCAGAGGGAATTGACTTCCTGGAATATTATGGCCGTCAGATGCTGGAGCTTGATCAGGGAAAGCATGTTGAAGATCGTATAACTGAAAATAATAAGTATTTTTATAAGGCTATGGGACCGGGTGTAGTTATTCCGCCATGGAATTTCGCTTTTGCTATTGTATGTGGAACAGTTGCAGCACCAATTGTTGCAGGAAACCCAGTATTGTTAAAGCCTTCTGAGAATACACCGGTTATTGCATATAAACTTGTGGAGGTTTTAGAAGAAGCAGGCCTTCCAAAAGGTGTATTAAATTTTGTATCTGGAGATCCAAAGGAAATTGGAGATTATCTGGTAGATCATAAAGATACACATTTTATTAACTTTACCGGATCTAGGGCGACAGGTGTCCGTATTTTTGAACGTGCTGCTAAAATTCAGGAAGGTCAGCAGCATCTGAAGCGAGTTATTGCAGAAATGGGAGGGAAGGACACCATTATCGTGGATGAAACTGCAGATTTAGATTTGGCTGCAGAATCAATTGTTCATTCTGCATTTGGTTTCTCGGGACAAAAATGTTCTGCTTGCTCGCGTGCTATCATTCACGAGAATGTCTACGATGAAGTCATAGAGAAATCTATTGAAATTGCGAAGACCTTAACAGTCGGAAATCCATCAGAAGAAAATGTTTATATGGCTTCTGTCATTAATCAAACACAATTTGATAAAATTAAAAATTATATAGAAATCGGTAAAGAAGAAGGAGAGCTTGTTTTTGGTGGAGAAGCAGATGACACCAAAGGATTCTTTATCTATCCGACAATTTTCAAAGACCTGGACCCTAAAGCGCGTATTATGCAGGAGGAAATTTTTGGACCTGTTGTTGCTTTTGCAAAAGCAAAGGACTTTGATGAACTGTTGGAAATTGCAAACAATACGGAGTACGGTCTGACTGGAGCTGTCATATCTACAAACCGTGCACATTTAGAACGCGCCCGAGAAGATTTTCATGTAGGTAACCTCTATTTTAACCGTGGCTGCACAGCAGCAATTGTCGGCTATCAGCCATTTGGCGGGTTTAAGATGTCAGGAACAGATTCCAAAGCAGGAGGACCAGATTATCTTCAGCATTTCTTAGAAGCCAAAATTGTATCTGAACAATTTTAAATAGATGGAGGCTTCCCTGTAAGCAGAAGAAAGCGTAATCCTTTTTACTGCTTACAGGGAGCTTTTTATAATTTAAGACTTCTTTGAGATTATTAGATTTCTTTGGATAATAAACGGCAGGGACAGATGTAAAACAGCTCTGCAAACACATAGTTTGTTTTTGGAGATGGGGGAAGGTATAATGGCGAGCTTGGCAAAGGATTTCTTTATAGGACTTTCAAATAATGAATTTTTAAATAAAAGTGCTAAAAAATTCGGTGCGCGCTTTGGAGCAGAGCGCTTTGTAGCCGGGACTGATTTTGATGCAGTTATTCCTGTTATCAGGGAATTAAACAAAAAAAAGATATCTTGTACAATGGATCACCTTGGCGAGTTCGTGACAGACAGAGAAGAGTCAGAACGTGCCAAAGAGAAAATAATTCATATGCTCCATCAAATTAATGAAGAGAATTTGGAGTGTCATGTGTCTATAAAGTTAACGCAATTAGGTTTAGACATAGAAGAGTCTTTCTGTATTCAAAATGTGGAACAAATTCTAAAAGTAGCAAATGATTATAATATTTTTGTGAATATTGATATGGAGAAGTATAGCCACTATAGAAAGACCTTAGAGATTTTAAAGCAGCTCCATCAAAGATATTCTAATATTGGTACAGTCATACAGACCTATTTGTACGATGTAGAGAAAGACATAGAAGAGCTCGAGAATGTGCGGTTACGCATTGTGAAAGGAGCCTATAAAGAAGAAAGAACTGTAGCATATACTTTTAAAGAAGATATTGATAGGAATTTTCTGGAAATAGCTAAAAAAAGGCTGCTTGGCAAAGCTTTTACTTCCATTGCAACACATGATCACCGTATTATCAATGAACTGAAGAAGTTTATAGAAGAACACCAAATTACAAAAGATAATTTTGAATTTCAAATGCTATATGGTTTCCGCGTGGATATGCAGTATCAATTAGTAAAGGAAGGCTACCAATTCTGCACATACATTCCATTTGGAGAGGATTGGTTTGGCTACTTTATGCGCCGCCTGGCAGAAAGACCGCAGAATCTGAATCTGCTTGTGAAGGATGTTTTTTATACAGAGGATGAGAAGATAAAAAAGCAGCCGATTATCATTGGTTCGGCGATTCTGGCATTGCTATTCTTTCTTGGGAAGCGAAAGAAGAAAGAATAAGAAAAACAAAGAAAATCACTTGGTCTTTAAAACACTTGTGTTCTTTCCAAGGAGATGTCCGCTGCGGGAAGTCGCTTTCCACGGACAACGCCTCAGCCTCCTCGGAAGAAGACCACTTCCTGCGGGGTCTTCACCTGTTGCTTCTTCCGTAGGAGTCGACACCATCCGTTCCCATCTTTGAAGAAATATGTTTCATTTGCTTTCTTTCAAAGAAAAGAAAATGATTCTAGCGACGCTTTTTGATGGGGCGAGTAATCGCAGCCCCAGAAGAAATACACGTAGACTCCTGTGGGAATGCGCAAAACGGAAGGAAGTTCGGTTAAGTTCGCGACGTCCTGTCGCAACACCGAACGGACATACGTTCTGTATGCCTCCGCAGGAAAAAAGTGCTCTTCTTTTTTTTGAGGAGATGAGCTCGGGGTCCACGGAAAGCGTAGTGTATTTCTGGGGTTGCGATTACTCACCCCATGAAACCCGTTGGAGCGGCTATCTCCAGCATCTTATATACTTTCCTACTCTTTAAAAAAGTATTAGAAAATACTTTAGTATGTAACCTTTTTAAGTTAGATGATACAATAAGCTAATAAACAAGTTAGCTTTAAGAAAGGATGCATTCAAATGAGTAAATACTTTGGTTATGCAGGGACATACACAAGAAAGACAAGCCAGGGAGTATATCGATTTACACTGGATACCGATAAAGGACAGCTGTCTGCTTCTGAGGTAGCAGCAGAGCTTGGAAACCCAACATATATTAATTTTAATGAAAAGCAAGATTTTTTATATGCAGTTGCTCAGGAAGAGGATATGGGAGGCGTAAATGCTTTCCGTGTTGATAAAACGAGTGGTGAATTGCTTCCGTTAAACGGCCAATTGGTAGAAGGAAATCCACCTTGTTATGTAGAGGCTGCAGAAAATATATTATTAACAGGCAATTACCATAAGGGCGATATTGGACTTCATTTTATAAATGAAAATGGAGAAGTAGAGCAGGGTCATTTTACAAAGCATGAAGGAAACGGTCCGCATGAAAGACAAGAAAAACCGCATGTTCATTTCTCTGGATTTACGCCAGATAAAAAATTTGTTGTCGTTGCAGATTTAGGAACAGATTGTTTAGTAACGTATAAGGTGGAAGGTTCCTCTTTGAAAGAAGTAAGTAGCTATCATGCAAAGCCGGGAAGCGGACCAAGGCATATTACTTTTCATCCGAATAAACCAATTGCTTATGTAATTACAGAGCTTTCTACAGAAGTTATTGTTTTAAATTACAATAGTGAGACAGGGGAATTTACAGAGAAGCAGACGATTCTAGCAAAACCTGCTGATTTTAAAGAAACAAATGATGCAAGTGCTATCCATATCACTTCAGATGGAAAGTTTCTTTATACAGGCAATCGTGGGCATAACAGTATAGCTTCTTTCAAAGTCGATGAAAATAGTGGTGAATTAACATTTCTTGAATTTACGCCATCTGGCGGAGATTGGCCGAGAGACTTTGTTCTTGATCCCACTGAACAATTTCTGCTTGCTTCTAATCAGAATACTGGAGATGTTGTGCTGTTTAGCAGAGATACAGAAACAGGAAAATTAACGCAGACAGATCAGGTAATTGATGTTCCAGAAGTAGTTTGTGTGAAGTTTCTTTCATAATTAGGTATTAAAAAACTTCCTTCTGCGGAGGAGTGTAAACTCTCTGTAGAAGGAAGTTTTATTTTCTTAACGCTGTTCTAATCTAGCAATTCGTTCTTCCAGTGGCGGGTGAGAGGATAAAGCTCTAAAAATACTGGATTTATTACTGATTTTCATTGTTTGAATTGCTGTATCATTTGTGTGATCATCTGATTCTGCACGACTAATATAAGCTTTTAAAGAGTGTAAAGCATGTGTCATTTTATCTTTACCGGCTAAATCAGCACCGCCTCGATCCGCGTGGTATTCCCTGTGTCTGGAATAAGCACTGACGACAAAGCTTCCTAAAATAGAAAATAAGATTTGAAAAATAATAATAGCAGCAAATTGAACGATCCATTGGAGCTCAGAACGTACAAATCTGGAAACAATCATTGCAGCAACACGGGATAAAAAGACGACAAATGTATTGATAATTCCTTGTAATAAAGTCATTGTTACCATATCACCATTTGCTACGTGAGCTACTTCGTGCGCAATTACTCCTTCTACAGCATCTTCGTCCATACTATCCAGAAGTCCTTGAGAAACAGCAACTAAAGAACGTTTCTTACTTGGTCCCGTTGCAAATGCATTTACCTCATGAGAAGGGTAAATACCAACCTGTGGTGTGTGACTCAGCCCTGCAGCACGGGATAACCGCTCTACCTTTTCATAAACAGCACGTTCCTGTCCACTGACAGCATTATTGGGATCAATTACCTTGACCTTCATCATGGTTTTGGCCATCCAGCGTGACATTCCTAAAGAAATAAAGGAGCCGGTAAAACCTACAATAATACTAAACACCATAAGTGAAAGATAATCAATTCCGCCATCTGAACGATAGCTTGGCCCGATATCAAATATACTTGTAATAATGGACCAGACAATAACGATTGTCGTCAAAACTAAGATGTTTGTTAACAGAAATAAAGTAATTCTTTTCCCCATAAATAACCTCCTGATGAATTTTCTCTTTTCTAAATCATATCATATTTTTTCCTATAGGCTGTACTGTTATCTAGCTTAAGAATGTAAATAATAAAAAAAGAGAATAAATGTAAATAATGTAAACGTGTTCAATAGCTGATATAATAGAAAGTAATGTTGAGAGAAAGGCGGGGGTTTAGTGGGTACATTTCAATGGAATAGCGCCAGTCAATTGCGGCAGCTGTTAAATGAGCTTGTCAGCTGGAAGAGTATTAGTCTTTCAGAGGGAGAAAAGCAGTTTCCGAGGAAACTGTATGCGAAGCTTCAGGATCTAGATTATTTTCATAAAAATCCTTCTTACTTAAATTTACATGAGGCGGATCAGCGTCGTAAACTTTTAACTGCTTTATATAAACATCCGGATGCCAAGCAAACGATTTGCTTAATTAGTCATTTTGATACGGTGAATACAGAGGAATATGGTTCTCTGGAGCCGCTGGCAACTCAACCTGAGGAGCTTACTAAAATATATCTGGAACAAAAGGATACTTTTTCAAGAGATATTCGTGCAGATATTGAATCTGGAGATTTCTTGTTTGGGCGCGGGACAATGGATATGAAGATGGGGCTTGTCATGCATATGAGCTTGATTGAACAAGCGAGTATAGAGGAGTGGCCGATTAACCTGGTTTTACTGACGGTTCCGGATGAAGAAGTCAATTCAGCAGGGATGCGCTTTGCTATCCCTGCACTTATTGATTTACAGAAACAGCACAATATAACCTACACTCTGTTTTTAAACAGTGAGCCGACATTCCGGCATGACCCTAAAGATAACACACACTATATTTATAGCGGAACGATAGGAAAGGTACTGGCAGGAGCTTTATTCTATGGAAAGGAAACGCATGCCGGGGAACCTTTAAGCGGAATGACATCACCATTTATATCTTCTTTCTTAACAAAAGAAATAGAATGGAATCCGATTTTTCAGGAAACGGTGCTTGGTGAGACAGCCCCGCTTCCGGTTACGCTGCAACAAACGGATTTACGGCTGCGCTATTCTACACAAACGCCATACCGTTCTTCTGCTTTATATAATATTTTTCTTTTAGAGCGGACGGCTGAAGAGGCCTTTGCTTTATTCGAACAGACTGCTAAAAAAGCGGCATTACAATGCAATGAACGATATAAAAAGGTATGTGAAGATAATCAGGTACAGCCAATCGGGCATGTTAAAGTAATTGCTTATAAGGAGTTATTGGAGTATGCTGAAAGTAAACTGGGAAATGAATTTATTGAAGAATTGAAAAAAGATATTCATTATAATGATGAATATGATGATAGAGAAAAGTCGCTGCGGATTACAGACAGTTTAATGATTCATTGTCAGGAGCTTGCGCCTGCAATAGTGATTTTATTTGCACCGCCTTATTATCCAGCTGTAAATTCCAGTGGAAACCCCTTTGTAGAATTTTGTGTGGACTTTGTGGAAAAAGAGGCGAAAAAGAAATTTCAATTAGAGATAAAAAGAAGTCATTTCTTAAATGGTATTTGTGATTTAAGCTATGTCAATTATCGAGGCAGTGATACGGATTTACAGGTTTATGAAGAAAATACTCCAGTCTGGGGCGACTCTTATGAATTACCATTTTCGTCGATGCGTGAATTGAACGCACCTGTTTTAAATGTAGGGCCATTTGGTCATGATGCTCATAAAAGAACAGAAAGACTGCACATTTCCAATGCATTCGAGCAATTTCCATATTTAATTCGTCAGCTCATTCTGCAAATTTCACAAAAAGAAGACAATTAGTCATATTTTTATTGAATTACCCATTATAAAATAGAAAGAAATGCTTTATAATAAAATCAGAATGGAGGTGTGGTTCCATGAGTCCAGCAAATATAGGTGTTCCAGGTTTGATCCTGATTGTTGTACTTGCTTTAATTATTTTCGGTCCTAAAAAACTTCCGGAAATCGGGAAGGCAGCCGGACAAACCTTAAGGGAATTCAAAAATTCAGCTAATAATATAATGTCTGAGGAAGACAAAAAGAACGAACTGCAAGAGAATAATGATGAATCTGGAAACAGTTCAACAAAATAAGAAATACAAGGCGCTATTTGATGCTTAAATCACGCGCCTTGTTTTTTATTTGAAAGAATAAGAAAATATATAAGAGTGTTGATGCGGACATCTCCTTCACTTTGGCAAGAACACCAATGTTTTAAAGAACAAGTGATTTTCTTGGTTTTTTAAAATAAACATAAAAATTGCTTGTAAAGAGGCTTTGCAGAGTGTCTTTACAAGCGTTCATAATCACGATCTGTTTATACAAGCTAATTGTACGTAAAATAGCTAGTTAACCATAGGGAAGAGGAGGAAAAATTGTTTGTTATGGAATCGTTAGGATCCCCAATAAGAAGTTCCTACAATAATTAATAAGATGAACAATACTACCAGCAGCGCAAAACCTCCGCCAAATTCATTATAACTACTCATTATTTACACCCCCTGTAAGGTTAATATATGAAATGCTTTTCTGTTTGAGAGGGTATTTGACTAGAAAAAAGGATTTTAACCTATGGATATCGAATTAATCTCAGATACACATATTCTGTAATCTGAGGTGAAATCAATGAAGAAGCTAAAGGATTTTTTAATAGATAAATGTAAAAACGAAGGAAGCCTATTGGGTCTTAGTATCCGGTCCGGCACAAGTGGAATGAGTTTGTACAATTATTTTGCATCTGCACGTCTTCAGCCGGCCTCCAATTTAAAAATATTAACAGCAGTTGCTGCTTTAAGAAAATTGGGTCCTGATTATACATTTCAAACAGAGGTTTATTGTGATGGAGAAATAGTAAATAAAGGCTGCCATGGAAATATATATCTAGTTGGAAAAGGAGATCCAACTTTACAGTTAAAGGATTATATGCAATTTGCAGCTTCTATAAAGGAACAAGGCATCAGACATATATATGGGGACTTTATTCTTGATGATAGCTGGTATGACGATATTCGGTGGTCTGAGGATTTAATATGGAAGGATCAGCAATATGCATATGGATCAGAAGTATCTGCATTAACGATTGCTCCAGATTCAGATTATGATACGAATGCCATTAAGCTCACAATAGAACCGGAGAAAAACAATCACCCTCCTAATGTAGAAGTTTCTCCTCATACAGAAGGAATTTCAATAACAAATGAAGCGATAACCGTAGAGGAGGCTGAAGAAGAAGAACTTATTGTAAAACGGCTTAATGATCAAAATCATTTTTTTATATCCGGAAAAATAGGAATCAAAGAGGGAAAGCAAGAAGTATATATGGCGATCAAAGATGTTGAAAATTATATTGCAAAAACAATCCGGCATATTTTTAAAAGTACAGGGATTGTTCTGGAAGGTGAAATAAAAAGAGGAAAGAAAAAAACAGGTGCAAAATGTATTTACCGCCAGCAGTCATTGCCATTATCCAGTATTTTAATTCCATTTATGAAACTGAGCAATAACGGAATAGGTGAGATGCTTACAAAAGAGTTAGGGCGTATTATGTATGATGATGGTTCATGGGAATCCGGCATAGCGGCAGTTAAAGAAAATTTAGCCCCGTACCGTATAAATCTGGATACTATCCAATTAAAGGATGGTTCTGGAATTTCAGCTGCTAATTTTATTCCCGCTGAAGAATTAACACATTTACTTTTTGAAATACAGGAGGAAAACTGGTTCCCTGAATTTTTAAAGAGTTTACCGATAGCAGGAGAAGAGGATAAAATGGTCGGCGGTACATTACGGAAGCGGATGAAAGGATTAGAAGTTCGGGCCAAAACAGGAACGATTGAAGGAACCAGCACACTTTCCGGCTACTTAACAAATGTGAATGGAGAGCGGCTTATTTTTTCCATATTATTTAATCATTTGTTAGATGAGGATAAAGGGAAAGAGCTGGAGGATGAATTAATAGCATTGTTGACTGTAATAGAAAATTGGTCTTAAAGTAAAGGTGTTGATAAATCAGTGATTTGGGCAAATAATCTGCTTGAAAAATTGTATACTTTATATAAATTAAGCTTCATTTTATGTTTTTTTCATGGCCTTACCATAGTTTTACCACATTTCCATGCTAAAGTTGTAGTTAAGATAGATTAATGAAATGAAAAAAGCTAAAAATAGTTGTCATTTCAAACATTATCAATTTGATTCTTGTAATGGATATGTCAAATAATAAGGAGAATGGATATGACAGTGCATATTTACGGAGTATCTTGCTCATCTACAAGAAAAGCGAGACAATGGTTTCGCAAACATGGGATTGCATATAAAGAACGTAATATTTTACACCAACCGTTGACTATTGAAGAATTGAAAAATATTTTACAAATGACTGTAGAAGGTACGGATGAGATTCTTTCAACCCGTTCTAAAATTTACAAAGAACTAAATTTGAATGTAGAGGAGCTTCCTTTACAAACCTTACTAAAATTAATCCATAAGTATCCCAGACTGCTGAAAAGTCCGATTCTGGTTGATGAAAAGAGATTCCAGGTCGGTTATCACGAGGAGGATATTCGTCAATTTTTACCTAGGAAAACACGGCAGCTTCAATGGTTACAATGGAAGGTAGATTTAGGATTGATAAAAGGTTAAATAAACCTTAAATAAACCTTAAATATCAGAATATACTATGGAATTGCGTAAGTATTAAAGCTTTGAAAAGAGTATGAAAGAGAATAGATTTACTTTATAAAGAAAAATACGGGGCAGCCTCAATTTGAGGCTGCCTCATTTTTGTAACTTTTTTATCACAATGTAACACTCTTTGCCATTGTGGGTAATTAAATCGTCAGCTCGATTTCCTGGGAGAAGAGCCCGGACTTTTTTGAGTAAAGTTTTGTTTTTATTTTTTTCTGTCATCCTGCAATGCTTGTTCAATATCTGCTATCAAATCTCCGGCATCTTCAATTCCCACCGAGAAACGAAGAAGATCATTACCAATTCCCCGGCTGTTTCTTTCTTCTTCCGGCATATCGGCGTGTGTTTGTGTAGTGGGATAGGTAATAAAGCTTTCTACACCGCCCAGACTTTCGGCAAATACAATTAAGTTTAGATTAGCTAAAAAGGATCTTACCTGATCGGCATCTGCTAAACAAAAAGAAAGCATACCGCCTTTATTAGGATAATAAACCCGGCGGATTGCCGGATGCTTTTGCAAGTAATCCGCAACTTTCTGTGCATTTTCCTCATGACGCTGCATGCGAAGTGCAAGTGTTTTTAACCCTCTGACAAGAAGCCAGCAGTCTGATGCAGATAATGTTGCGCCGGAAGCGTTATGCATTTCAAATATTTTTTCAGACAGAGTTGGACTTTTTGTAACCACAATACCTGCCAGTACATCGTTATGACCGCCGATATATTTTGTTGCGCTATGAACAACAATATCTGCACCCAGTGTAATAGGCTGCTGCAGATAAGGGGTCAAAAATGTATTATCGACAATTAGCAGCAAATTATGTTTTTTTGCCAGTTTTGAGTATTTTTCAATATCTACTTCTTGCAGTAAAGGATTTGTTGGCGTCTCTAAAAATATCGCTTTCGTATTTTCGTTAATACATCGTTCTGTTTCCGAGATAACTTGACATTCATCATAGGTTACAGAAATATTATATGCTTTTTCAAAATGATCAAAAATTCGATAAGTACCACCATAAATATCTTTTGTTGCAATAAGATGATCGCCATGACGAAAAAGGGAGGAGAGGATTAATTGAATAGCAGCCATCCCTGAACTGCAGGCAAAAGAAGCATCCCCTTCTTCCAGTTTTGCAAATCCATCCTCTAATACGGACCTTGTTGGATTTTTGGTACGGGAATAATCATAACCGGTAGAATGACCGATGCCTTGATGCTGATATGCTGTTGACATATAAATAGGCGGATTTATTGCTCCTGTACGTTCATCTGTTTTGTTACCTAGCTGTACTAACGCAGTTTCTAATTTTTTCATCTTTCATTCAGCCTCCTTAGAAATAAAAAAACCTTCTTATTTTAGGAATAAGAAGGGTATAACATCCGTATCATACGCTTCTTATCTTTAAAGGTATAGACCCTTCTGGAATTAGCACCTTGCTATGACAAGCTGGTTGCTGAGACATCATCGGGCCAGTCCCTCCGTCTCTCTGGATAAGAATTAAAATTTTATTCATTTATAATTACGTTTACTGTACAAGAGCCAGGAAAAAAAATCAAGTTTTATTTTGGAGAATATTCAAAAGCAGACTTCAGTCATACCAAGCTTTTACTCTATAGAATAATGAAGAGCAGGAAATAAGAATTCAAAAAAACGCGAAAAGTATTTGAAAAGGTATGAGATGAAGATTACAATAGTAGTGTTAGTATTTATTTGAATAATGTATTGCAAATTAGACACTCAATTAAAAAGATTATGAAGGTCTGAAATAAAAAGGGTGAAAAAGCAACAGTATGAAAATATATTAAAAAAGGAAGAAGATATATGCGTAAAAAAAAGCTATTATTGGTTAACATTTGTATGTTAGCAGGATGTATCATTATCGTCGGTATCGGGATTTATAATGAAAATCGCTCCACACAATACCAGATGGAGCTGAATACCCGGGTCGGAGAAGCTGCAAATGGACAAACTGGCGAAAGTGTAGAGCTTTTTACAACTTCATGGGAGAATAAATTGTTATCAAATAATCAGCAAATTTATCAGACTGTCGATTTAAATAATCATCATAATTCTCAAGATGATGAAGTAGAGGTACAGGAAGATACAAACACGGCTCAAGAAACAGAAATTCAGGACGAAGCTTATGCAGTACAAGAAACAGAAGTGAAAAGTGAAACTTATTCAGCTTCTGAGGAAGAACCTTCTTCCCAAATAACAAAAGGTGAAAGCAATCAAGCACAAACTGAAGAGAAAGAGCAAAGTAATAATTATTCCAATGAAAGAAACACTGCCGGTGGTGAAGCGAATAATACAAAGGAAAAAACAGAAGCAGATCGTTATCAAAGCTCATCAGCATCTGGCAGCAAGATACACTCTGATGAAAATAAAAAGCCTTCTGATTCTAGTGGCTCTAAATCCGAAGATACAGAAGATACTGCAAAAGAAAATAATAATCCACCAGAAAATACAGAGGACAATCCAGACAAAGATAGTGACAAAGAAGAAGGCACAGGAGGTAAAGAACCTGAGCCAGGAAAAGATGAAGAAGATTTAGATGAAGAGGACAATAAAGAAGTAGATGAAGATAATGAAGATACTTCTGATCAGGAACCGGATATTGATGAATCTAAAGATGATGACAACAAGAGCGTAGCAACGGTTTACTCTGAGTAAATAATTATATACTATGTTTTTTTTAATCTGAATATAATCGAAAACAAAAAAAGACAAAAAGAGATTTTTTAAAGAAATTACAATGAATATTAGCCTATTTCAACAAAATTTGATATTATATTAATTGCAGTAACTATTTATATGGATAGTTCGTTATTACATTAAATTTGATTTATGGAAGATAGAAAGGAAGGAAGATGAATTATGAGTAAACCAAAAGTAGTTGTGCTTGGTGCAGGCTATGCCGGATTAGTTGCCACAAGACGTTTAACTCAACAGCTGTCTCCTGAAGAAGCTGAAATTGTTTTAATTAACAAACATAATTATCATTATGAAAGTACATGGTTACATGAGGTTGCAGCGGGTACTATTAACCCGAATCAGGCACGTTTTATGCTTACAGATGTTGTTAACCCTAAGCGTGTCCGTCTAATTTACGATACAGTAACAGAAGTGAAACGCGAAGATAAACGTGTTGTTCTTGAAAACAGCGAAGTAGCTTATGATTATCTTGTATTTGCTTTAGGATTTGTTTCTAATACATTTGGCATTCCAGGAATGGAAGAGCATGCATATGCAATTACTGACATAGATTCCAGCCGTTTGATCGCTGAACATATCGAATATCAGTTTGCTCAATACTCTTCAAGCGAAGAAAAACGCGATGAACAAATTTCAATCGTAGTCGGCGGTGGTGGTTTTACAGGTATTGAATTCGTTGGGGAACTCGCTGATAAAGTACCCGAGCTATGTAAAAAATATGACATTGACCGCAGCAAAGCCAGAATCATTAATGTAGAAGCTGCGCCATCTATTTTACCTATGTTTGATGAAGATTTGGTTTCTTACGGAAAACAATCTTTAGAAAATCGTGGTGTTGAATTCCGCATCGGTACCCCAATTAAAGAATGTACTGAAGAAGGATTTGTGGTTGGTGAAGACAATGAATTAATTAAAGCTGGTACAGTAGTATGGACTGGTGGAGTAACTGGTAACCCGGTATTAGCTGAATCGGGATTTGAATTATTTAGAGGAAAAGTAAATGTTGGACTGGATTTACGTCCGGAGGGTGAAGAAAATATCTTTATTCTTGGAGATTGCTCTTGGACAATGGATCCAGAATCTGGAAGACCATTTCCTCCAACAGGTCAGTTAGCTGTTCAAGAAGGAGCAAAAGCTGCTGACAACATTGTTGCCTTGATTCGCGATGAAGTTGTTACTGATTTTGTTTACTCTAATAAAGGAACAGTTGCATCTCTTGGTTTATCTGATGGTATCGGAAACGTACTTGACGGTAAAAAACTAAGCGGTAAAGCAGCGGCAGCAATGAAGAAAGTTGTTGATGACCGTTCTCTATTCTTAGTTGGCGGTGCAAAAACGTTACTTAAAAAAGGTAAATTCCGTCCGTTCTAAATAATAGGAAGTCATCCTAATCGTTGTATTCGATAAAATACTCCACAGGAGGTAAAAAATATGAAGAATTTCTTTTGCTATGTTTTGCTTGCTTTGACAGCACTGGTAGGTTACCGTGTTGCAAGTGAGTATTTAGAAGATAACAGGGACTTTAGATAAGTTTGAAAAATTGTCAGGATATATTCCTGGCAATTTTTTTATGGTTTTTAGTATAGATAGTGTTCTTCATTTACGAAACAATAATTCCAGATTTATTCACTGTATAGAAATAAAACATCCCAAACATAATAATACTTAAGGGGTGTGTCATGATGCGAATTTCTGTACTGCTATTGATATTTTTATTTCTTATATTTCCTCATACATCGCATGCTTCTGTCATGGAGCTTTACGATGAACAGAATGATTCTTGGCTTATTGATTTAAAACCTTATATATTTGAAATGGATGAGGCACTATTAAATTGGAATAACATTCAGTCCTTAACAAAGTATATGCAGGAAAAGGTCTATAAAAAGCCGAAAAACGCTTATATTAATAAAAATGGGGAAATTGTAAAAGAAAAACATGGGTATGCGCTGGAAGTAAACCAATTTCATACATTGATTAATGAATTTTACTATAGCGGAATGGATAACGGGCGGTTGCAAGTACCGAAACAAAAGATTCCGGCACGTGTTAGTGCAGAACTTTTAAAAGAAATTAAAGAGCACGAGTTAAATCGCTTTACAACCAGATTCAGGAAAGGAAATATAGAAAGAACACGTAATATTGAGCTTGCTGCAGATGCGATTAATAATACAGTCATTTTCCCCGGTGAGTACTTTTCTTTTAATGAAGTTGTGGGGGAGAGAACAAGAGAAAGAGGCTATCTTCCTGCCCCGGTTATTGTAAAAGGGGAATTTAGTGAGGATATTGGCGGAGGTATTTGTCAGGTATCATCGACATTATTTAATGCAGTAGATCTTCAAGGAATTGAAATAACGGAACGCTACGCACACAGCAGGGAGGTCCCATATGTTCCCAAAGGAAGAGATGCTACTGTAAGCTGGTGGGGACCGGACTTTGCATTTCGGAATAAATATAATCAACCTGTTCTTATTCAAGCGAGAGCTAATGAAGGAGCAATGACGGTCGCTATTTATACAAGTAACGATGCTTCTCTTTTTCAAGCAAAAAGTCCCTGATTTTTACTGTTGTGAGTAAAATCAGGGACTTGCTTTTTATCAGTGAAAGCTATTCAATATTATTCAGCTTTTTGCAATTCCAATTCAAAATTAATTTTTACTTCCTCACCAACAAGTACTCCGCCAGTTTCAAGGGAAGCATTCCAGGTTAAGCCAAATTCTTTACGATTAATACTTGTAGAGCCGCTGAATCCTGCAACAATGCCGCCGCCCATTGGATCTTTACTTTGACCTTCGAATGTTACGTTAAAAACAGCAGGTTTTGTAGTTCCTTTTATTGTTAAATCTCCAGCAACTTCATAGTCATCACCAGATTTTTTAATATCTTTTGCTGTAAAAGTAATGTTTGGATAGTTCTCTGCATCAAAGAAATCTGCAGAACGAAGGTGGTTATCACGATCATTATTACGAGTATTGATGCTTGTTACATCTATTGTTACTTCAATATCAGCATCTGTTAAATCCTCTGCATCCGCATTGATTTTTGCATCAAAATTATCGAAAGTTCCCTTTGCTTTTGAAATCATCATATGCTTTACAGAAAAGCCTACTTCACTATGCGCTTTGTCTACTGTCCAATTAATTTTTGCCATTATTATTGCCTCCTAAAAAATAGTTACTTACTTTATGTTACTTAGTGTAAAATAATAAATTAAGAAAGTCAAGTATCTTTAATTAAAAATATTTTAAATACATATATACAGTACCCAAATAAATATAGGATTAAACTTCTAAAGGTTTATGCCGTTTCCAAAAACCTGTTTTTTTAATAATAATATATAAGGGTTGTAAAGGAGGGGCAAAAAGTGGACAAAGGTACTATGATTAGTATAATAGCCGTGATTATCGCTGCAACAAACCAAGTTTTTGTGCTATTAGGTAAGTCACCAATGCTTATCGATAGTACCCTTATAGAACAATTATTATCTGCCATATTTACAATCATCACTGTTCTCATTGCTTGGGTAAGACGGAAGAAAGCATATATGGCTAAACCGAAAAAGAAAAAGAGTAAGAAAAAAAAGAATTAATACAGATATTAGAAATAGAGCCTGTAAAAATATTTTTCTTTACAGGCTTTTTTAATGCTTCCTTTTATAAATTTCGGTATACTAAATATTAGATAATAGAATAAAAAAAGGAGAGATGTTAATGGTTCAACAATTACAGCCAACATGGGACTTAGATGTTATTTTTCCTGGACAAAGTAACTCAGAGGAATTCCGCCAATTTGTGAATGAAGTTAAGAGAGATACTGCGAAATTAACCGAAGAAGTTAATCATTTAGATGCTAATGGCGAAACGGAAGCTTGGGAAAGAATTTTAGAAAAATTGGAGCTTCTTACAAAACAATCACGTGAAATGGGCGCATATATCAGTTGTTTAAGTGCGCAGGATGTAACAGATAAACAGGCTGCTTTATATGTTGCTGAGGCAGCTCAAGTACAAGCTTCAAGCAGTGCTTTGACAAAAATAATCGATCAAAAACTGGGAGCGATAACAGACGCAAACTGGGATATATTATTAGAACAGGAAGCGATAAAACCTCTTAAATTTATATTGACTGAAAGAAGAGAACGAGCACGCGAACAATTATCTAAAAATGAAGAAATTTTAATCGGCGATTTAGCTGTCGATGGGTATCATGCGTGGAATCAGATGTACGGAACCATTGTCGGCAATATGAAAATTGATATTGCAGAAGACGGAGAGACACAAAGTTATTCTGTCGGACAGGCTTCTAATAAATTATCAACACCAGACCGTGAGCAAAGAGAATATGTATTCCGGCAAATAAGCAAAGCCTGGAAAGAGAATGAAGACTTATTTGGGCAAACCTTAAACCACTTGGCAGGTTTCCGTCTGCAAACATATAAGCATTATGAATGGGATAATGTTTTAAAAGAGCCTCTAGAAAAGAACCGGATGAAGGAAAAAACATTAAATGCTATGTGGGGAGCAATCGAGAAGCATAAGCCTTTATTTGTAGAATACTTAAATCAAAAAGCGACTCTATTAAATTTAGATCAATTAAGTATTTTTGATGTGAATGCTCCTATTCAATCAAAGGTAGAAAAAAAGAGCTATGATGAAGGAGCAGCTTTTATTGTTGAACAGTTCCGGGGTTTTAGTCCACAGATGGCAGATTTCGCACAAATGGCATTTGAAAAACGATGGATTGAAGCAGAAGATCGGGCAGGAAAACGTCCGGGCGGATTCTGTACAAGCTTTCCTGCCAGCGAACAAACACGTATCTTTATGACCTATTCAGGAACTCCTTCTAATATAGCTACATTGGCTCATGAGCTGGGACATGGCTATCATCAGTATGTGATGAACGATGTGAACGGATTAAACCAAGGCTATGCAATGAATGTAGCAGAAACTGCTTCTACCTTTGCTGAAATGATTGTAGCTGATGCATCTGTGAAAATGGCTAAAACAGACGAAGAAAAACTGACATTGCTGGAGGATAAAGTATCGCGCAGTATTGCCTTCTTTATGAATATCCATGCACGGTTCTTATTTGAGAAGCAATTCTATGAAGAGCGTAAGCAAGGAATGGTAAGTACAGACAGATTAAATGAGCTTATGGTAGAGGCGCAAAAAGAAGCGTATTGTGACAATCTATCAGAATATGATCCGCATTTCTGGGCATCTAAGCTGCATTTCCATATTACTGGTGTGCCGTTTTATAATTTCCCTTATACTTTTGGATATTTATTCAGCCAGGGAATCTATGCATATGCACAGGATTACGAAGGAAACTTTGAAGAAAAATATACTGCTTTATTAAGAGATACAGGCCGATTGACAGTTGAAGAGCTTGCCGAAAAGCATCTGCAGGTTGACTTAACAAAACCTGATTTCTGGGAAAATGCAATAGAAATCTGTGAACAAGATGTCCAGGCATTTTTAGAATTGGCGAAGAAACTTCAAAAGTAGTATAAGCTATTGCGATTTACTGTAAAGTGATTTATACTGAACCTATACAAAAAAGTGAATAAAAAAAGCCTGCAAGGGGAGCCATTGGCTGAGAGTGAACATTATTCATGTTCTGACCCTTTGAACCTGTCAGTTAGCGCTGGCGTAGGGATTGTGGACTTTTTGATGGATATAAAAGTAATGTGTGAGCGGAGTTTTAGATGTTCTGTAGAGATGTACTCTCTTTTAAGAATATCGCCATCAAGAAGACTCCCTTGGCATTACTTTTTTGTTGTGTAAAAAAAGACTGTTGAAGCTATGAAAAAAATAAATTTGATTTTGGCATAGCGTCATGTATTTGGGGGAGAAGAAATTGAAAAATAAAACACTATTTTTAGTTGAGGTAGCAATATTTACTGCCTTCGCATTATTACTGGATATTTTACCGATAGGGTTTAAGCTCTGGCCACAAGGTGGCTCCGTATCTTTTGCAATGATTCCTATTTTTATTGTTGCTTTTCGCTGGGGACTTAAAGGCGGTCTTTTATCAGGGTTTCTTTGGGGAGTATTACAGGTTGCGACAGGGACGGCTTTCATTATGCATCCAGTACAGGGGATTATTGAGTATGGGTTAGCATTTACTGTTGTCGGCCTGGCAGGAATAGTCTCTAAACAGGTTGTGGAAAGTATAAAAGGTAAGCAGATGAAGAAAGCTTTTTCTTATATTTTAATTGGAGTATTTTTGGGTTCTGCTGCACGTTTTGTTTGTCATTATATTGCAGGAATGGTTTTCTTCGGATCTGCGGTAGACGGGCAGCCGGCCTGGCTCTATTCATTAATCTATAATTCATCTTATATGATTCCATCTTTTATACTGAGTCTAATTATTGTGTTTCTTCTGTTCTATAAACAGCCGAGAACATTAACAGGAAAAATTTAAAATAAAAGGGCAGAGAACACGCTGTTATTCAGTTTGGTATTCATAGACGGACGGTTATGTTCTTGAGAATTAATCTGTGAATAAACTATACTTTTGAAGAACTCCCTCACACAAAAAACCTGCAGCATTTATCGCTTCAGGTTTTTTTCTGTAAAGAATAAAGAATCAAATGTATAAGAGTGATCCGTTCCGAATTTTAATGACTCATGATTTGCATCGTTTTTGTTAAGTTTTATTAACATTTACTTATGTAATAGGCTATGTTCGTGAATAATGGTAGAATAAAGAAAATAAAAGAAATGATTACATGAAAAATAGAAGTAATCAACATTCCTGTTCAGCAGGAGAAAAAATGCTTCGGGGTGAAATTTTCATCTACGTAAGCATATATATGAAATAGGGGGGATTTTTCTAAATGGGAAAACAGATTCTAATTGTAGATGATGAGCAATCGATTGTTACTTTACTAAAATATAATATCGAAAATGCCGGTTTTACCACAGATGTAGCATACGATGGAGAAGAAGCTTATCAAAAGGCTGCTGCGGGTAACTATGAATTAATTATTTTAGATTTAATGCTCCCAAAACTAGATGGGATGGAAGTATGCAGGAAATTAAGAAAAAATGATATTGATACACCAATATTAATGCTTACAGCAAAAGATGAAGAAATTGATAAAATTCTTGGGCTGGAGCTTGGAGCAGACGATTATTTGACAAAGCCGTTCAGTCCAAAAGAAGTGGTTGCCCGAGTCAAAGCAATTATTAGAAGAACGCAGCGCCCACAGGAAAACAGTTACCAATCTATCAGAATAAAGGACTTGATTATTTATCCAGAACGCTATGAAGCAGAAATGAATGGAGAATTAATTACTTTTACCAGAAAAGAGTTTGAACTGCTGTACTATTTGGCTAAACATAAAGGAAAGGTTATTTCCAGAGATCAATTACTCAGCAGTGTGTGGGATTACGATTTTGTTGGTGACACAAGGATTGTTGATGTTCATGTAAGTCATCTGCGGGATAAAATTGAACCAAATTCAAAAAAACCTGTTTATATTAAAACAGTCCGTGGATTAGGTTATAAATTAGAGGAGCCGGTTTAAATGAAGATTTTATTTTCTAAAGCCTTGTTCCCCAATATACTTGGTATCACAATTGTCCTGATATTATCCGGATGGTTAATGGTACAAGCTGAAGGAAACTGGGTATTTACCATTGCTATTATTTTATTTGAATTTTTAGTGATTTCTATTATATTTATGCAATTCTATAATAAATACACGAGACCACTGAAAAAAGCTTCCAAAACAGTAAATGAAATGATTAGAGGAAATTACTCTGCCCGTTTCTATAATGGAAATAGTGAAGAAATGGAGCAATTGAGTAAAAATATTAATAAATTAGCCCGAAATATGAATGAGATTACCATTCAGGAGCAAATGCATGCTGAGCAGTTAACTTCTATTATTGACAACATGAAAAACGGTCTTGTCCTTATTGATGAGAAAGGATACGTCCATCTTGTAAATCGTGGATTTCTAGAGATGTTTCACGGAAATGAGAAACAATATCGCGGTCATTTATATTATGATGTATTTCAAAATGAGGCGATGCACGATGTTGTTCAAAAAACATTTCTATATGAGCAGCCAGTCAAACAACAATTTAAAAATAAACGCGGGTTGACTAAAAATTACATGGAGGTAATTGCCGCACCTATTTTTAATGAGCATAATATGATTAAAGGTGCTGTTCTGGTTATTTACGATATTACAGAATTAAAGCGGCTGGAAAAGATGCGCAAGGATTTTGTGGCAAATGTTTCTCATGAGCTGCGTACACCAATTACTTCAATACGAGGATTTGCAGAAACATTAAAAGAGGCACAGCATGATGAAAAAGCAGCAGAGGAATTTATAGAGATTATTTATAAAGAAAGTCACCGATTACAGTTACTCATTGAGGATCTATTAGAACTTTCCCGTTTAGAAAGAGAAGGTTTTCAACTGGAAAAAGAAGACTTTAATGTCAAACAGATGATAGATGCAGTTCTGCCGTCATTAGAACAAAAAGCAGAGAAGAAAGAGTTGAATTTGGCAACATCTATTTCCTCCGATATAAGCATTCATGCAGATGTTGAAAAATTAAAGCAGGTAATTATCAATCTTGTGGACAATGCAATTAACTATACACCTTCTGGAGGAGATGTGAATCTTAAAGTATCCGAGGATGAACATCGTGTCCATTTTTCAGTTGAGGATACTGGAATAGGGATGGAGCAAAAGGTAATACAAAGGATATTTGAACGGTTTTACCGGGTCGATAAAGATCGAAGCAGGAACACAGGCGGCACCGGTTTAGGTTTAGCCATTGTAAAGCATATTGTAGAAGTTCATCAGGGAGAAATCGTTGTGGACAGTGAAGTAAGTAAAGGTACAGCCATACATGTATATATTCCGAAAGATTAAGTCATCGCTATGGTCATAGCGATGACTTTTCTCATTAACTCAACTTTCGCACCTTAAAAAATAACTTGCTTATCATAGAGACAGGTGTTGATTATTCCTTCTATCTATCTCTTGACAAAGCATAAACTCGATCTAGAAAGAGGGTAACGTGTAAAGCCACCGCTGCGGCGGACCGTTTTGCTTTCCTAGGGGCATGCTCTTCAGCTAACTTGAAAAGAAAACCGCTTTTCAAGTTAGCTGAAGCCGTCCCCATAGAAAGTGTAGTGGTTGGTTGCAGGAGCTATACACAATTTTCATTTCAATAGAAGGATGATTTAACAACATACAAGCAGGATAAATGATGGACATGTTTATTTTTGAATAGCAAGGTATAGATGCTTATTCTCAAGTGCGAAAGTTGAGTCATTAAATAAGCACTCATATCTAATTGTTATGAAGCAACTCTATAAAGGTTATCCTGTTTAGTAAGTAAATGTGCATATTATGCAGTTCTCTGCAAACATGATAAAATAATATTACTCAGATGATAGATAAAGGAGACGGGATTATGACTAAGAAATTAATTTTAATTGACGGTAACAGCATTATTTATCGTGCTTTTTTTGCGTTACCGCTGTTAAATAATGAAAAAGGTGTCTATACCAACGCGGTCTATGGTTTTACAACGATGCTGCTTAGAATTTTAGAGGAAGAAAAGCCGACACATATGCTAGTTGCCTTTGATGCAGGTAAAACAACATTTCGCCATCAAACCTATAAAGAATATAAAGGTGGGCGGCAAAAAACTCCTCCAGAGCTTTCGGAACAATTTCCGGTCTTAAAGGAATTGCTTGATGCGTTTGATATTAAGCATTATCAGCTGGAGCAATATGAGGCAGATGATATTATTGGAACACTATCGAAGCAGGCAGATAATCAGGACTGGGAAGTGACTGTTATTTCTGGAGATAAAGATTTACTCCAGCTTGTATCGGATCATGTAACGGTCAGTGTTACCAAAAAAGGAATCAGTGATATTGAAAAGTATACACCGGAATATCTTCTTGAGAAAATGCAGGTAACCCCTGAACAGATTACAGATTTAAAAGGCTTGATGGGAGACAGCTCCGATAATATTCCGGGTGTTCCGGGTGTAGGTGAAAAAACAGCAACAAAGCTGTTAACACAATTTAATAGCCTGGAGCAGGTGTATGAGCATCTGGATGAAGTGAAAGGTAAAAAGTTAAAGGAAAATTTAACAACATATCATGATGATGCTGTCATGAGTAAAGAGCTGGCAACGATAAACAGAGATTCTCCAGTTGCGGTTGGTCTGGAAGATGTCATTTATGAAGGTTATTCAACAGGATCTGTCCGGAATATTTTTATGGATTTAGGATTCCAATCATTATTGACACGACTTTCTGGTTCAGAAGAAACAGAGGAAGAGGCCGTGGAACATAAAGAAATTAAATATGATATTGTGAACGATGTAACGGAAGAAATCTTCTCAGATGAAGATGTGATTGTTGTAGAAATGTTAGGCGAAAATTATCATACAGCACAGATTGAAGGAATCGGAATTGTAAATGACAATAAAAAAAGCTTTATTCCTACCTCTGCTGCAATGGAATCTTCTGTTTTTAAAAATTGGGCAGAAAACCCTAAAAAAAAGAAAATTGTATTTGATGCCAAACGGACAAAGGTTGCTTTACTGCGTAATGATATTCAAATTGAAGGAATTGTATTTGATGCCCTGCTCGCTTCCTATTTAATCAATCCTGCTGAAAATAATCATGATATTCCCGCTATTGCAAGCAGAAAAGGGAATTATGATTTATCCTTTGATGAAGAAGTTTACGGTAAAGGTGCTAAACAAAAAGTACCGGAAGAAGAAATTCTTAGCGAGCATGTTGTTCGAAAAACCAATGCATTGCTTGAATTATATCCGGAGATGGAAAAAGAATTAGAGGAAAATGAACAGGCAAAGCTATTAAAGGAATTAGAAATGCCGCTTGCTCTGATTCTGGCTGAAATGGAGCATCAGGGTGTCTTAGTAGATGTCGAACGTCTGAAGGAAATGGGTGATGACTTAAAGGAAAGACTCAGCAATTTAGAAAAAGAAGTTTATGAATTGGCGGGCAAGGAATTCAATCTCAATTCACCGAAGCAGCTTGGTCCAGTGTTATTTGAAGATTTGGGACTTCCGGTAATTAAGAAAACGAAGACAGGCTACTCCACAGCAGCTGATGTGCTGGAGCAGCTTGCAGACCAGCATGAAATAATACCAAAATTACTTTTGTACCGTCAGCTGGGTAAGCTGCAATCAACCTATATTGAAGGTTTGCAAAAGGTGGTCCGCAAAGATACCCATAAAATTCATACGCGTTTTAACCAGGCTTTAACACAAACTGGCAGATTAAGCTCGGTAGATCCTAATCTGCAAAATATTCCTATCCGTCTAGAGGAAGGCAGAAAAATACGCGAGGCATTCGTTCCCTCACAAAAAGGCTGGAAAATGTTTGCTGCTGATTATTCTCAGATTGAATTACGGGTACTTGCCCATATTGCAAATGATGAGAAATTGATTACTGCCTTTAAAAATGATTTAGATATTCATACGCAGACGGCAATGGATGTATTTCATGTTGAAAGGGACGAGGTTACATCGAATATGCGTCGCCAGGCGAAAGCTGTTAACTTTGGAATTGTGTATGGAATCAGTGATTATGGTTTATCGCAAAACTTAGGTATTACGCGAAAAGAAGCCAAGCAATTCATTGAACGCTATTTTAACAGTTATCCAAGTGTAAAAGAATATATGGATGACATTGTTGTAGAAGCAAAACAAAAGGGGTATGTAACGACCCTGATGAATCGCCGCCGTTATCTACCTGATATTACCAGCCGAAACTTTAATGTACGCAGTTTCGCGGAAAGAACAGCAATGAACACGCCGATTCAGGGTAGTGCTGCCGATATTATAAAAAAAGCAATGATCGATTTAGACCATCGAATTAAACAAGAAAAACTGCAGGCCAAGCTTTTATTACAAGTTCATGATGAATTGATTTTAGAGGCGCCAGAGGATGAAATTGAAATCTTAAAAGAGATCGTTCCAGAAATGATGGAGAGGACCGTAGAGATTTCTGTGCCATTAAAAGTGGATTATTCTTATGGTGAAAGCTGGTTTGACGCGAAGTAAGGGGAAGAAAAAATGCCGGAATTACCAGAGGTAGAAACAATTAAAGAGACGTTGAAATTACTTGTCCAGGGCAAAACAATAGAAAATGTAGATGTGCTTTGGGCAAATATTATAAAGCAGCCGGATGATGCAGAGATATTTAAGCACCTGCTGGAAGGCCAAACCTTTCAGGAAATAAAGAGAAAAGGGAAATTTTTGCTCTTTTATTTAGATGATTATGTGCTCGTGTCTCATTTAAGAATGGAAGGGAAATATCGATTGCATGCACAAGCTGAGGAGATCGAAAAACATACGCATGTGATTTTCTATTTAAAAGGTGGCGAAACACTGCGTTATAACGATGTCCGCAAGTTTGGAACCATGCACCTGTTAACCAAAGGAAGTGAATTTACACAAGCACCTTTAATGGCTTTGGGACCAGAACCATTTGAGGAAGCATTTACTGCTGAGTATTTTTATCAGCAGCTAAAAAAATCATCTAGATTTATCAAAACAGCACTTCTAGATCAAAATCTTGTGACGGGACTTGGTAACATTTATGTTGACGAGACCTTATTCCGTTCCGGAGTTCATCCTTTAACAAAATGCAATGAACTGACTAAAAAAGAAGCAGATGCGATTCGTTCTGCTGCAATTGAAACACTACAGGAGGCTGTAAAGGCTGGCGGTACAACCATCCGCAGCTATGTGGACAGCCAAGGAAATATGGGAATGTTTCAGCAGGTTTTGTATGTTTATGGTCAAGATAAAAAACCATGTAAAACATGCGGTGAAGAAATTATAAAAATGAAGGTTGGCGGCCGGGGGACACATGTATGTCCTAAGTGCCAGCCGCAAAAAGGTGAATGATTTATGAGTTTAGTGATTGGATTGACTGGAGGAATCGCCAGCGGAAAAAGCACAGTAGCAAAAATGTTTGCTGAGTTAGATATTCCGGTAATTGATGCTGATGTAATAGCCAGGGAGGTAGTGGAGCCGGGGGAAGAGCCATATAAGCGTGTGGTAGAGGTATTTGGTAAAGAAATATTAAATCCGGACGGCTCGATTAATCGGCCGAAGCTGGGCTCTATTATTTTTTCAAACGAAGACAAAAGAAAACAGTTAAATCAAATTGTTCATCCGGCAGTCCGTAAACAGATGTTAAAGAAAAAAGAAGATTATATTGAGCAAGGGGAAAAGTGCGTTGTATTGGACATTCCTTTGTTGTTCGAAAGTAAGTTAACTTCCCTGGCAGATCAAATTTTAGTTGTATTTGTAGATGCAGAAACACAGCGCAAGCGTTTGTTGGAAAGGAATCAGCTTACTGAACAGGAAGCAATGGACCGGATCGGTTCACAAATGCCTTTAGAAGAGAAGGCAAAGCTTGCTGACGAACTAATTGATAATAATCATACTATAGAGGAAAGTAAAAATCAGCTGTTGGATTTATTAAGAAAATGGAACATAATTGAATAGTTAAACACAGTACAGGCACCATCTAAGCTTATTATAAAGTGAAGATAGTGCTTTTCTTTATTATCTAAATTTTAAATGCAGATACTCCAAATAATGATAAGAAACATTTTTATATTTAATGACACACTTTACCTTATATATGTTATACTAATTGTAACAAAAGATAAAAAGTATAACATAATCAGGAGGAAAGAAGTGCTTATGGAGAAAACGCGTATTGCAATAACAGGTTTTGGCCGAATTGGTAGAATGGTTTTTCGTCAGGCGATGGAGGAGGAACAATTAGAAGTTGTTGCCATTAATGCAAGTTATCCATCAGAAACACTTGCTCATCTAATTAAATATGATAGTGTTCACGGCCCTTTTAAGGGAGAAGTGAAAGCGTTGCCGAATAAACTGATTGTTAACCGCAAAGAAGTTCTTTTAGTAAATTCCAGAAATCCTGAAGAACTCCCTTGGAAGGATCTTGGTATTGATGTTGTTATTGAAGCAACAGGTAAGTTTAAAACGAAAGAGACAGCGGGTCTTCATTTGCAGGCGGGAGCAAAAAAAGTGATTATAACTGCGCCTGGAAAAGAGGTTGATAAGACAATTGTAATCGGAGTAAATGAAAGTGATTATAACCCGGAGCTGGATGATGTTATTTCCAATGCGTCCTGTACTACAAATTGTCTGGCCCCGGTGGTAAAGGTTATTGATGATCACTTTACAATAAAGAATGGCCTGATGACAACAGTCCATGCTTTTACAAATGATCAAAAGAATATTGATAACCCGCATAAAGATTTACGTCGGGCAAGGAGCTGTACGCAATCTATAATTCCAACGACGACCGGCGCTGCTAAAGCACTTGCAGAAGTGATGCCTAAGCTTAAAGGTAAATTACACGGGATGGCATTACGCGTGCCGACTCCTAATGTGTCCTTAGTTGATTTAGTGATTGATATTGAAGAAGATGTCACTGCAGAAGAGGTTAACGCAATATTTAAACAGGCTGCAGAAGGAAATATGCATGGAGTCATTCAATATTCTGATGAACCTTTAGTTTCTGTTGACTATACAACAAGTACTTATTCTGCAACAATTGATGGCCTGTCAACGATAGTAATGGATAATAATAAATTAAAAATTATTGCCTGGTATGATAACGAATGGGGTTACTCAAAACGAGTTGTTGACTTAACCAGCTATGTAGGCTATAAATTAGAACAGAAGGTACGTTTAACATCATAAGAACAGGAAGAAATCCGCGTGAAAAACTTCATGCGGATTTCTTTTTCTGTTATTAAACTTTAAATTTACCTGCTTCATCCTGAAGTTCTTGAGCAGTTTCGCTTAAGGATGTAGCGACATGAGCTACTTCATTCATTGTTGCAGTCTGCTCCTCCATCGACGCTGCAATCGTATCAATATTTCCGGACATGACTTGAGAGCCTGTTGAAATCTCTGTAACCGATGCTGCCACTTGTTCTGCACTTGCTGAAAGCTCCTGTGAGGTCGCTGAGATTTCCTGAATTTCATTTGTCATACCTCGAATAGCTTCTACAATAGATTCAAACGATGAGCCAGCTTCAGTAATAACCTCTACTCCTTTTTGAACAGCAGGCAGGGCACTTTGCATAGCTTTTTCAACATTTTCTGTGTCATTTTTAATTTCTTTAGTTAACATGCTGATAGAACCAGCTGATTTTTTTGACTCCTCTGCCAGTTTACGTACTTCATCTGCCACTACTGAAAATCCTTTTCCCTGCTCCCCTGCACGAGCTGCTTCAATTGCTGCGTTTAATGCTAACAAATTTGTTTGATCTGTGATATCAGTAATAACCTTGGTGATATTTTCAATTTCTTCTGTTTGTTTTGCCAATTTTATCACAAGTTCATTTACTGAAGATGCCGACTCATTAATATTGTTCATCTGCTGCTGAGCATCACCGATAATCTTCGTCCCGTTTTGAGCAGATTCACTTGTTTCACTGGAAGAAGAAAGAAGCGATTGTGCGGCTTCAGCAATCCGCTGTACACCTTGTGCAGTTTCTCCCATCGCAATGGAGCTTTCATTCGCTGCATATGCTGCTGTTTGAGAGGTTTCAGCTGTATCGGCAGCCTGCTTTGTCACTTCTTCTGTTGTAGCAGATGCTTCTTCAGCACTTGCAGAGAGCTCTTCAGATGATGCGCCTAACTGTTCCGCATTTTGTTGGATACGAACAATTAAGTCACGTGTATTATTTTTAGAAGCATTGAAAATAACAGCCAATTGACCTAGTTCATCTTTCGATTTAACAGCAATATCTTCAGCAGATAAATCACCATCGCCAATTTTCTTTGCAATATCCATAACACTTAATAATGGAGCTGTTATAGAACGGCGAACATAGAACATTAAACCAATTCCAATTAGTATACTTGCCCCTAAAACAATGATTGAAACAACCTGTGCGATACCAATCGCAGAATCTATTTCTCTTTCGATATTATCCATTTGTCCTACTTGATAGTTTTCCATTGCTTGTGCCGCTTCAAACATTCCTTCATTGACATCTTGAACAGTTGTATTGACAATTTCTGTTGCCTGTTCTATATTGTCATTTTGAACAGCAGCTATTATATCAGGCATTACTTCGTTGAATTCATCATTTGGGATGCTGGCCTGTTTCCAATACATTCTCATTTCTTCTGAAGCTAAATACCCTTCCAGTTCGTTTAAATTTTCATCCAGCTCCCCGGCAACAGTCAGAAGATTTTCTCTATGCATGTTTTCCTCCGGTTCTAAAATCAACGAACGGATATGGAGCGCCTGCATGGCGACATCGTAGCGGATGTTTTCAATTAAGAAAAGCTGTTCCAGGCGGTAATCCATTGCTTCTTCTACTTCGCTTTTAATATTTTTCAAATTCATCATACTGCTGCCTACAGAAACAGCTAATAAAACAATTAACACAATAAAAGATAAATTTAACTTCTTTCCTACACTCATTAAACATACTCCTTCTTCTTTAAAAATGATATAATTACTTTCTTATTTAGTATATCGGTCGTTTACAGTTAATATGTAGTAGGTCTTTTCTATTGTTTTGTGAAAATAATACTACAACTAATTACCGGAAACTGATCTTATTGAAGCTCCGAAAATTTTTTACTTGTTTTTGAGATGATTTCAACAAATTTTGCTTTATGTTCAACCTGAATGCTTCTTCGTTTTAGGAAAGTAGTTTAAATGTTTAAATCATGTTAAAATAGTACACACGTGATAATTATATTCATATGTTCAAGAAGTGTGCGCTTTATAAAGCAGATAAATAGAACCTGACAGCTGATTTCATAGGCTTACGAATACTGAAGGGTTATTTTTTACCGGACTTTTTGAACACTCTCTTACTAGTGAAAATATAGGATGTGTATGTATATGTCGATGGGTTATAAAATTAAACGTTTTTTTAATAATCATTCAGAAACCAGTGATAATCATATAGATAAGTCTTTAAAAACCAGGTATTATAAAGCGAGTAAGAATACAGTTATTCAAACTGTAGAGGATTATTTTAATTCGAGTCCGGATTTTTCAATTCATGCACGCTCCGATCAGCATGGAGAGATTGGAGCCACCAGCAAACGCGGTAAAAAAGTTTTAGTTATCGCTACAGTTGTGATGGTTCGGCCATACCATACAGCACTCGATTTTTCTGTAACGACAGAAACACCTGTTCATATTGATTTTGGCCATAGCAATAAAATAATAAGAAGAGTATATCAGCATGTAAATGAACAGCTGCCGGAGATAGAAATGTAATTTGAGAAGGAGTGAACGAAATGCGTTGTTCCAACTGTAATAACAAAAATACTAAAGTACTGGATTCTCGACCGATAGAAGAGGGAGCAGCAATACGTAGACGCCGGGAATGCGAGAAGTGCGGATTTCGTTTTACCACTTTTGAACGGATTGAAGAAGTACCACTCATTGTTGTGAAAAAAGATGGCATGCGTCAGGAATTCTCGAGAGAAAAGCTGACAAGAGGCATTATCAGAGCATGTGAGAAGCGGCCTGTAGCTATAGATACGATAGAAAACATTGCATTGGAAGTAGAAAAAAGTTTGCGAAACACAGGAAATTCTGAGGTTTCCAGTCATACAGTAGGTGAGATGGTGATGGAGAGACTTGCAGAAGTTGATGAGGTCTCTTATGTCAGATTCGCATCTGTATATCGTCAATTTAAGGATATCTCCGTTTTCTTAGACGAGCTGAAAGAAATTATTAAAACGGATAAACAAGCACATGAAGAATAAAAATGAAATTATGTGGCCGGGACTGCGATTACTCGTCCAGTCGAAAACATTTTTGATTGAGGGCCCTGCCGGACAAAATTTGGGACTGCGGTTACTCGCCGCACGAGAGACATTGCAGACTCTTATACATTTTTACTTTTCAAAAAAGGATGGGTTATCATGAATGTAATTGGAAAAATCCTTCCTATTGATGGATATAATGTTGTTATGGACAAACAGCCTCCACTTGATTTTAATGCTTCTTTGACACATCTGTATCAGCCGTTAATCGGTATCCAGGCAATTTCTTTATACTATACTTTGTTTTATGAGGTGGGTCATGTGCAAAAGGTGCAGACACACCATACATTAATGACATATTTAAATTTGACACTGGATGATATCTACCGTGCACGTATAAAGCTGGAAGCCATCGGGTTATTAAAAACTTATAAAAGAACAGAGGACGGCAGAGATTATTATACGTATAATGTGCAGTGCCCATACTCTCCGAATCAATTTTTCAGGGAAGCAATGCTGTCTCAGCTGCTGCTGCATCATATAGGAGAACTGAAATATAATGAGCTTTATTCGCGTTATGTAAAGGATAGCCATCTATATGGCGAAGAGGTAACAGCTGATTTTAATGAAGTGTTTGATACAATAACACCATCTTTGCCTGTTGCTGAGAATGTAAAAACAAAGAGGCAGTGCACTGAAAAGGATTCAATGGATTTTTCCTGGATAGAACAAACGCTCAAGCAGCGGTTTATTCCAGCCGAAAGAATCCTAAATTCTGCGAATAAAAAGCTTATTCATCAAATGAAGGTATTGTATGACATAGAAAGTGTTGATATAGAGAAAGCACTGCTGTGGGCTCTTGATGAAGATAATAAATTGAATCAGGAAGAGTTTAAATCAGCATGCCACGACATGTTTATTTCCCGTAACAACGGGCAGTCTATCCGTTTAAAAGAAAAGATAACGGCGAATACAGAGGTTATAATGAAGAAGCCTGAAACAAAGGAAGAACAGCTTATTCAAGAGCTGGAGACAATTTCTCCAAAGCAATTATTAGAAGATCTATCAGATGGGAATCATGCATCTGAGCAGGATATCAAGGTTGTCCGCGAGGTTATGACCAGGCAGGGATTGCCAGCTCCTGTCATGAATGTTTTAATTCATTATGTCCTGCTGCAATCAAATATGAAGCTGTCTAAAGCTTATATGGAAACTATTGCCGGCCACTGGTCCAGAGTTGGACTGAAGTCTGCCAAAGAAGCGATGAGCTTTGCTAAACAAGAACAGGAAAAATATAAGTCTGCTAAAAATAAACCAAGAAAAAATAATAATTATAATTACAATAATAGCTATAAGAAAGAGGTTGTTCCGGATTGGTTTAACAACCGGAAGAAGAAACAGCCGGTGAATACAGGCTTAAGCGAAAAAGAGCAGCAGGAAATTGAAGCTAAGCTGCAAAAATATTTAAATGAAAGCTGAAAAGGAGGGATGCTTGATGAAGCCTATACAATCAGAATTAAAAGCATGGATGGATAAGAATGAGAATTTCAAATCCAATTACACTAGAATAAAAAAAGAAATTCTGAGTGATCCCTCTATTCAATCATTTTTACATGAACACCATGAACTGACTGACTACGATATTGAAAAGAACTTAATGCGGCTATATGAATATAAGACACAATCCAAGCAATGTGATCGCTGTGCTTCTTTTGGAGAATGTCAAAACATGGTTCAAGGGTACTCTCCGATATTAAGTATGGATAAGAATGAAATTAGACTCAGTTATGAAAAATGTCATTCACGTATTCAGGCTGAAGAACAGCAGGCGCAGCAGAGGTTATTTCAAAGTCTTTATATGCCAAAAGAGATTTTGGAAGCGAAAATGTCAGAAGTTATTCAGGATAAGTCGAGGATTTCAGCAATTGGTGAAATTATCAATTTTTTAGAGGAAGCTAAAACAAGTTTGCCTAAAAAAGGTTTATATCTTCATGGCTCGTTTGGAATTGGTAAAACATATCTATTAGGTGCTGTAGCGAATGAACTGAAAAAGAGAAATTACTCAACTACACTCATTTATATGCCGGAGTTTGTCCGGGAAATAAAGGGTTCTTTTAAAGATGATTCTTTTAATGAAAAGATAGATTTCTTTAAGAAAGCAGATGTTTTAATGCTGGATGATATTGGGGCGGAATTACAATCAGCCTGGTTCCGGGATGAAGTATTAGGCTCTGTCCTGCAATATCGTATGATGGAAGGCTTACCTGTTTTTTTCTCTTCCAACTTTGATTTAAATCAACTGGAGAAGGAACTTGCAAGTACAAGAAATGGTGTGGAAGAAGTCAAAGCCGGGCGGATTATTGAGCGCATTAAGCAGGTAAGTACAGTGGTGAAAATGTCTGGTGAAAACAGAAGAGACGAATAGAAAAGAGGATTTCCGCTGATGGAAATCCTCTTTTCTATTCATATGTTTATCATCAGGTGAAACTTTTTAAATGTTTTTTTAAATAGGTATAACAAGTATCTTTTTGCAGATTTTTTTATACAGGATGTTCAAAAAGTCCCTAAGTGCTAGTATATGCTCTTGATCCATTCGTGAGATTCATACGAATGGATCAAATCTAGTTTTTAGCAAATATTACGAGCAAGAATTAACTTATATATCACTTTTTGAACACCCTCTTATACTACATCAAGCAAATCTGCTAGTCTGACTAGTTTGAGCATTTTTATCTGAACTTGTCCATATAATGTAACAGTTTGTAAGTGGATGAGGGTGATATGTATTGTTGGAAGTGTATTTTGAATCAAATAAGGAAGTAGCGGCTTTTCGTAATCAGTTAAATCCATATAGAAAAAAGATCAGAGTACATCAACAAGCAAATACCAGATGGGGTAATAAATTATGTCTGGAAGGTGATTTAGCAGGGATAGATTTAATTAACGTGATAAGCTCTGCGATGGCAAATGTTTTTATAGAAGAGCATCTTTCTGATATCATCATTCGAAAAATCACAAATAATTATTACTTTTCAGATCCTGATGAAATTAATCGTATTTATGATTTTTCTATGTGGATTTTATTTGACTCAGATTCTGATAATCAGTTTTTACGTGAGCAGGTAGATACAACAAAGCTTTTGCAGCATATCTTTTTTTTGCATTTAAAGGAACATACGAGTATTCATTTTAGTGCGATATTGCATTTTCGGCTGGCTCATTTTTTAGACTTTATTCAAGAATGTGTCGGGAAGGCTATTGAAGAATTTAAGAGGGAAGAGGATCATCAGACATTTATTGATATGTTACGTCATTATATTGAGAAAAAAGATCCTTGTGTTGATTTAATTCATATAGAGCAGGGAGAAAATTTTATTTTTTACAATGAAAAAGGGGAAGTAATTTCTAAAGATATGCTGCGTTTTTGGATGTATCAAGCCCCCTTATATGCATTAGGTTTACATGAAAATGAATTTAATTTAAGTCCGCTTATTGCAATGTCACCGGCCAGAATAAAAGTATATGGAGATAATCCAGCAGATCCGAAAATAATGACAATAACAAATATTTTTCAGGAAAGGGTAGAATTTGAAAGGAAAGGGATATCGATTCTTTCTCGTTTAGATTAAACAATTGGACTTGCTTTTCAATCCTGGAAGGAATATAATACGTATAGAGTTTGAAAATGAAACTGCTGAGATGAGGACATGATTATTTTCAGCTTACGTATTCAGAGAGGGAAGTCCTTTGGCTGCAAGCTTCCTTTCGTAGAGAAATAATTACCCCCTTGGAGCATTGCTGCTGAAATAATTTGAAGTAGGCAGTAACGTTTTATCTGCGTTAAAGATCAATGAAGCTGAGGATAAAAGGATTTTTTATCTTCAGGAATTAGGGTGGAACCACGATATTAAACGCTCGTCCCTTTGCATAACGCAAAGGGATGGAGCGTTTTTATATTTGATAAAGGAGTTCGATGAAAATGGCTGATTTAACAATTATTTTTCCAGACGGAGCGGAGAAGCAATTCCCTGTAGGAACTACAGGTGAAGATATAGCAGCTTCGATTTCTCCAGGTTTAAAAAAACAGGCACTTGCTATTAGATTAGATGGAGAGGCTTTGGACTTACGCAGAGAGCTTCCTAAAGGCGGTAAGATTGAAATCATTACTTATCGTGATCAGGAAGGCCTGGAAATTGCTCGTCACTCTACAGCACATTTACTGGCACAGGCTGTGAAACGATTATATTCCAATGTCCAATTAGGTGTCGGTCCTGTTATTGAAGAAGGCTTCTATTATGACATTGATATGGAGCATTCATTAACACCAGAGGATCTTCCTAAAATAGAAAAAGAAATGAAAAGAATTGTAGATGAAAACTTAGAAATAAAACGTGTGGAAGTATCCCGCGATGAAGCAAAAGCACGGTTTGCAGAAATTGGCGATGAATTAAAATTAGAGCTGCTTGATGCGATCCCTGAAGATGAAACTGTAACAATTTATGAGCAGGGGGAATTCTTTGATTTATGCCGGGGTGTGCATGTTCCTTCAACAAGTAAAATTAAAGCATTTAAATTATTAAGTATTTCTGGTGCTTATTGGCGTGGAGACAGTAATAATAAACAGCTGCAGCGTATTTACGGAACAGAATTTGAAAAAAAATCACAATTAGATGAGTATCTGCGCATTCTGGAAGAGCGTAAAGAACGAGACCATCGTAAGCTTGGTAAAGAGCTGGGCCTCTTTACTGTATCGCAGAAAGTTGGTCAGGGGCTGCCGCTATGGCTTCCAAAAGGGGCGACTATCCGTCGTAATATTGAACGTTATATAGTTGATCTGGAAGAACGATTAGGCTATGACCATGTATACACTCCTGTACTCGGTAATGTGGAGCTCTACAAAACAAGCGGCCACTGGGATCATTACCAGGAGGATATGTTCCCGCCAATGGAAATGGATAATGAAGAGCTTGTGCTGCGTCCAATGAACTGTCCGCATCATATGATGGTTTTCAAAAATCAATTATGGAGCTATCGTAACCTGCCAGTACGTATTGCTGAGCTTGGTACCATGCATCGTCATGAAATGAGTGGGGCGCTTGCAGGTCTGCAGCGTGTTCGTGCAATGACTTTGAATGACGCGCATATTTTTGCCCGTCCCGATCAGTTAAAAGAAGAATTTATTCGTGTTGTAGAGCTTGTTCAAAAAGTATATAAAGACTTTGGGATTGAAGACTACTATTTCCGTCTCTCTTATCGTGATCCAGAGGATAAAGAGAAATATGTTGATAATGATGCTATGTGGGACAAAGCGCAGGCGATGCTGAAAGAAACAATGGAGGATATGAAATTAGAATATGTAGAAGCAGAAGGAGAAGCTGCCTTCTATGGTCCAAAGCTGGATGTTCAAGTGAAAACAGCATTAGGAAAAGATGAAACATTATCTACTGTACAATTAGATTTCCACTTACCGGAACGCTTTGATTTAACTTATATTGGCGAGGATGGAAAAGAGCATCGTCCTGTTGTTATTCACCGTGGTGTTGTGTCTACCATGGAGCGTTTTGTTGCATTTCTTATTGAAGAATACAAAGGAGCTTTCCCAACATGGCTCGCTCCGGTACAGGCAAAAATTATCCCTATATCCCTGCAGGCGCACCTTGATTATTCGAAAGAGATAGAAGAAAAATTACGCCAGGAGGGTATCCGCGTAGAATTAGACAGCCGTGATGAAAAATTAGGATATAAAATACGTGAAGCGCAGACACAAAAAATTCCATTTGCTCTTGTATTAGGGGATAAGGAAATGGAAGCAAACAGTGTTAACTATCGCCGTTACAGTGAGCAAAATACAGAAACACTCCCATTTGATCAATTCGTTGACTTTATCAAAGCAGAGATTGATCAGAAGAAATAAGCATTGTTTATGGCTAAAAAGGAGGCTATTTTCATGTGTTATGTGAGAATAGCCTTTTTGGTGTCTGACGGCTAACTGCATCAAAGTAATGGCTGTCTATTTTAAAAAATACATTGACACTCTTCAATAATCATGCTATGATTCAATAGTTGTTTAAAACAAAGGATACAAGTCCTTGACAATAAAACGATAAAATGCTATATTGTAAAAGTTAATGATATGATCTAAAGACAAGTAGAAGCACCCGCTTCTCACCTGATTGACGCCTGTATAGGCAGTTAACGGGTTCATCACGATTCATGTTTACGAATGAGGAGATGTGTGGGTGCGTATGTGTACCGACACTTTTTTTATGGAATGAAATGATTTGACTTGTCCAGATAGATCAGTAACAAAATTTTCGGAGGTGGCTGGCTATTAGCAAGGATATGAATGTTAACGAAAAAATTCGTGCAAGAGAAGTTCGTCTCATTGATTCAAATGGGGATCAGCTTGGAGTAAAAACTCGTAATGAAGCATTAGAGATTGCCGGGAAACGAAACCTTGATTTAGTATTAGTTGCTCCAAACGCAAAACCGCCGGTATGTCGTATTATGGATTACGGGAAGTATCGTTTTGAGCAGCAGAAGAAAGACAAGGAAGCTCGTAAAAAACAAAAGGTAATCAATGTTAAGGAAGTACGTTTTACACCTGGAATTGGTGACCATGACTTTGAAACGAAGCTTAAAAATGCACGTAAGTTCTTGGAAAAAGGGGATAAAGTAAAAGCTGCGGTTCGTTTCCGTGGTCGTGCAATCACCCACAAAGAACTTGGGAAAGAAGTACTGGACCGTTTTGCTGAAGAAGTGAAAGATCTTGGTACAGTAGAAACAAAACCTAAAATGGAAGGCCGTAATATGTTTATGATGGTCGCTCCAGTAAATGAAAAAAAATAAGCTTTTATCGCAACGAACTAGGAGGAAAAAATTATGCCTAAAATGAAAACTCATAAAGGTTCAGCAAAACGCTTCAAAAAAACTGGATCTGGAAAAGTAAAAAGATCTCATGCATACACTAGCCATATGTTTGCAAACAAATCTCAGAAGCAAAAACGTAAGTTACGTAAAGGAACTCTTGTTTCTTCTGGAGACTACAAACGTATTAAAGCAATGTTACCAAAATAATAAATTCAGATATGTAATTGAATCAGGAGGGATTTCTTATGCCACGAGTTAAAGGTGGAACAGTTACGCGTCGTCGTCGTAAACGCGTCTTAAAATTAGCAAAAGGTTACTACGGTTCGAAAAGAACTTTATTTAAAACAGCAAAACAGCAGGTTATCAAATCAGGTCAATATGCTTATCGTGACCGCAGACAGAAAAAACGTGATTTCCGTAAACTTTGGATTTCCCGTATTAATGCTGCTGCACGTTTGAACGATATTTCTTACAGCAAATTAATGCATGGTTTGAAGCTTGCCGGTATTGATATTAATCGTAAAATGCTTTCTGATTTAGCTATTAATGATGAACAAGCATTTGCTCAATTAGCATCTCAGGCAAAAGAAGCTTTAAAATAATATAAATAATTAGACCGCATCCAATTGAGGAGCGGTCTTTTTTTATATCTAGAGTTAAAGTGGTTCAGCGTTGCGACAAACTTCCTTATTATTTATGATAAAGGAGTGTTACTTATTTGTTTATCCAGGAGGGAAAAATGGAAAATCTATCATCATTACTTATTTATTTGCTCGTTGCTAATTTAATTGGATTTTATTTCATGTTTAAAGATAAACAGAAGGCAAAGCAGAAGGCATTTCGTATTCCGGAACGTACTTTTTGGCTATTGGCAGTTTTAGGAGGAAGTATTGGTCTTTTTATTGGTATGCAAATATTCCGGCATAAAACAAAGCATAAAAGCTTTACAATCGGGATTCCTATTTTTATTGGGGTTAATGTAATCAGTTTCGTTGGCCTGGTTTTCTTTTCTAAAGAGATTCTTCAATTTCTGTCTAATCTTTTTTAAGAATAGAAACAGGCTGGATTCTTTTATCATAGACTGCTCGTCTTGAAACATATATATAGATATAAATATAATACCAGCTTCCTCAAGAGGAGGGGTAGCCATGGAATACGTTGGGAATTATTTGCTGGTAATTATTGAGATGGGCGGCGTGCTTTCCCCGCTGCTATTTATTATTCTACATCTCATCAGGCCAATGTTATTCTTACCAGTTGTATTTATTTGTATTTCTGGCGGCATCTTATTTGGTCCAGTTGCAGGAAGTGCCTATTCTATTATTGGGATAACAATGGCAAGTTTGTTTTTTTATGTAATGGCAGGTTGGATGCCGAAATCAATCGAAAAGCTAATTATTTTGAAGCAGCGGTTACTTGGTAAAAATAGAGAAATGACTACAGCACAGGTTACTTTATTAAGACTCGTCCCATTTATTCATTTTCACTTACTATCATTATGTTTGATTGAAACGAACAAGACTTTTAAAGGATATGCAAAATCTTCTTTTATATCGAACATTCCTCTGGCAATTGTCTACACAAGTATCGGTGGTTGGATTTCCAAACTTTCTCCAGTATATATCGCTATTTTCATTATTGCCTTACTCCCATCCTTATATTTTTTAAGGAGAAAAGAAATTATTATTCAATGGCAGGAGTTTTTTGCAGCATCTTCTACACGCGTGAAGCATCGGGAATTATCAAAAACATAATACATGTAAAACACCCGGCTCTTGCATAAAAGAGCCGGGTGTTTTACGATAAAAGTATAAAATATAAAACTATGGAGAAGGTGGTGTAAACATTGAAACTTCCCTGCTGCTGGAATTGTCAGCACGAATTTAAACTGCGTGAGCTTTTTTTGCCGTGGAAATCCCGCTGTCCAGTATGTAATAAGAAGCAATTTCTGACAAAAGAAAGCCGGTTTAATACGACGCTTTTCAATCCCGTTATACTGATTATTATATTTGTTATGAATATAATGAGCGTTTCCTGGGCAGTTATGATCCCGATAGTTCTCTTTATGCTGCTTATTTGTTTTAGTGTGATGCCTTATTTCTATCGTTTTACGGATAAAGAAGCTCCATTTGTGTAAAAAATAACCAGTCCAGTTGCAGCTGGTTATTCTTTTGTGATTTCCGTTATAATAAGTTCATTAATCGGATGCTTCCAAGTGATAGAAGCATGCGGATAGTGAATCAATATTTCCTGTTCTAAAAAGTATAAATCCTCTCTGGTTAATCCGCGAAGCTCTAATGGATTCTTAACAGTAATATGGATATCAACCACCTCAAAAGCGTCTTCTGTTGTTCCTAAATATTTCTCACCAATAAAAAGACATCCTTTATAAGTTAATTGAAAATTTTTCTGATTATTATTATGCTCATCTAATAAATAGAATCCCTGATTTTCCTGAGAAAGGCGCAGCTTGCGTTCAGGTTTTTTTAAGTATTGAATCCATGTATAAATAAGCAATGCAACTGCTATCACTAATAATATCCGAAAGATAATGATGACCATAATTATCTACTCCTTAGAAACGTCCTGTTACCACTACATACGAATGAAGAAACAAAAAGTTTCAAGAGAATAATATTTTATTATAAAAAATATAGAAAGTTTATATTTTTACGGCAAAACAAATTAATCATGTTAAATTTAGAATTAAAAAGTTTTTGTTGACTAAACTAATCGTGTTAGTTAATATGTTAATTATATTAGTTAGAGGGTGATTTAATTGAAAATAGAGCAACATAATAATTTATATCAGATAACATTTCTGCCGAGTATTTTCCCAATTAATTGTTTTGTCCTTGAGCAGGAGAAGGATTTAATCTGTATTGACATGGGAACCGGGAAATTTGTCAATGAAATAAAACAAATGACAGATCAAACGGGAAAGCAGTTAAGTAAATTAATTTTGACCCACGCACACGGTGATCATGTCAATGGAGTACCTTATTTTAAAAAGGTTTTTCCTGATGTGTCAGTAGGAATATCTAAACGGGACAGATGCTTGTTAAAGAAAGATTTTCGTCTGAAGGCAGATGAGTCCGATAAACCAATAAAGGGAGGATTTCCGAAAAGGGATATACCGATTGATTTTACTTTTGAGGAGGGAGATAAGATTGATACTTTAGAAGTCATTTCAACTCCGGGACATACGCCGGGTTCAGTAACTTTTTTTGAGGCGCAGCACCAGTCACTTATTGCAGGAGATGCATTTCAAACAAGAGGCGGTATAGCTGTTTCTGGAGTATTAAAATGGCTCTTTCCTTTTCCGAAAGCTGCAACATGGGATAAAGAAACAGCTGTGAAGAGCGCAGTGAAATTATTGGAGCTTAATCCGAAATTACTTGCAGTGGGACACGGAGATATGTTAGTTAATCCGGAGGAACAAATGAAAAAAGCAATAAGAAAAGCAGAAGCCGGGGTTGGAAAATGAGAAAAAAAATAACGAAAGAATTAATTACTGACGCAGCACTGGAACTGCTTGATCAGAAGGGAATCGAGGAAGTTACGATAAAAAATATAGCCATGCAGCTAGGCATTAAACCACCATCGTTATATAATCATATAGCAAATTTAGAAGATTTACTAGACATCGCTGCGCAAAGAAGTATGAGAAATTTGTATGATAAACTTGTGGTTACAAGCATTGGACTGGAAAAGAAGGAAGCTCTATGGGCAATTGCACAGGAGTACAAAAATTTTGCAAAGACATGGCCGGGTCAATATCAACTAGTACAAAAAGTGAAGTTATGGAAAAGTGATGAAACAAAAGAGTTATCTGAGCAGATTATCGAAATATTTTCTAAAATACTGCAAAAATATGCCTTGTCAGAGGATGATACCATACATTTTATCCGGACATTAAGAAGTTACCTGCATGGCTTTGCTCTATTAGAAATGGATGATGCTTTCGGGCTTCCTCAAGAGCTGGAAAAAAGCTTTTCAATAGGGTTAAATATAATTTTGACAGATTTGGATTCTGAATAGAACTCAAAGAGATTAATCAATATAAAAAGCATTTCTAAAAAGTCTGTGATAAAATGGAAGAGATGGCAGACAAGGAGGAGATAAATTGGATTGGAATCAGCTATTTGAAATGCAAAAGAAATTGGATACATATATTGAAAACAATCATGATTTGTCCAGCGTAAATTTATTTCATGAAAAGCATCTGGCCCTCCTTGTTGAACTTGGAGAGCTTGCAAACGAAACACGATGCTTTAAATTCTGGAGTACAAAAGCAAGAAATAATCAACAGGATATTTTAGAAGAATATGTAGATGTGTTACATTTCCTGATGTCAATTGGAATTGAGAATGGGTATATTTATCAGGCAGATGGAAAGATTAAGCCGGAAGAAAACATGACAGAATCAGAATGTTTTTACCAAGTATATAGAAAAGCTATTGCTTACCGGGATAACCCGCTGAATGAAAATTATCAGCAATTATTTAGCTGGAGTCTGCAATTAGGAAATCAGCTTGGATTTGCTGATTCCGATATTCAAAAAGCATATTGGGAGAAAAATCAAATTAACTATCAGCGCCAGGATCAAGGCTATTAACTCTTTTCTCCATTTAACCGGCAGTAAAACTCCGCTTCAAAGATACAAAGGGTATTTGAGTATGATATACAAGGGGCAGTAACTCTCGGTATAAGCCTAATTAATAAAATTATCATCCCACTTGGGAAAATCGTAACCTCCGGCTGGATGAGGTTTCACTATATGAAGGAGAGATTATGAATATGACAAAGCTAGATAACACATTGACAATGCTAAAGGATTTAACAGATGCAAAAGGAATACCAGGGAACGAAAAAGAAGTACGGGAAATGTTTGAGAGTTATATCAGGCCCTATGCAGATGAACTGACAACAGATAATTTAGGCAGCTCAATTGCTAAAAAGACAGGAGACGAGAATGGACCTAATATAATGATTGCGGGACATTTAGATGAAATTGGTCTGATGGTGACACGCATTGATGAAAACGGTTTTCTCTATTTCCAGACAGCTGGAGGCTGGTGGAATCAGGTTATGCTGGCGCAGCGTGTAACGATTATGGGCTCAAAGGGAGATGTGACTGGTGTTATCGGCTCTAAGCCTCCGCATATATTGAGTGCTGAAGCCAGAAAGAAACCTTATGAAATAAAAGATATGTTTATTGATATTGGCGCGACAAGTAAAGAAGAAGCAGAATCATTTGGTGTGAAGCCTGGAGATTCTGTCGTTCCTTATTTTGAATTTACACAATTAAAGAATGAAAAATTACTTATGGCTAAAGCTTGGGATAATCGTATTGGCTTAGCGATTGCAATCGATGTATTGAAAGCTTTAAAAGATGAGGAACATCCTAATACTGTTTATGGTGTAGGAACAATACAAGAGGAGGTTGGCTTGCGTGGAGCAAAAACATCTTCTCATCTGATTCAGCCGGATATCGGATTTGGTGTAGATGTTGGTATTGCGGGAGATACACCGGGCATTGCTAAGCAAGATGCGGACAGCAAGCTTGGTGAAGGCCCTCAGATTGTATTGTATGATGCTTCTATGATTTCTCATAAGGGACTGCGTGATTTAGTTGTTGAGACAGCAGAGGAGAATAATATCCCTTACCAATTTACTTCTATGGCTGGCGGCGGTACAGATTCAGGCTCTATTCATTTGACTGGCAATGGTGTTCCATCTCTATCTGTTACAGTAGCTACCCGCTATATTCATTCACATGCAGGAATTCTGCATCGTGATGATTATGAGAATGCTGTGAAATTATTAACAGCTGTGATTAAAAAATTGGATCGCAAAACCTTAGATACTCTTATTAAAGCTTAATAATAATGATTTATGCCGTACATTTTGAGACTGTTAAAATGTACGGTTTTTTTATAGAAAAGGGTATTCTTGACAGAAATCAAATACCATGGTAAATTATATTTAATTAAATATTTATTAATTAAATATAAAAGGAGTTTTTTCAATGAATCCAATTCGTGGCATGCACCACGTTACGGCAATAACAAGCAGTGCAGAAAAGAATTATGAATTTTTCACATATGTGCTCGGTATGCGTTTAGTAAAGAAAACAGTTAATCAGGATGACATACAAACCTATCATTTATTCTTTGCAGATGATGAGGGAAATGCCGGGACAGATATGACATTTTTTGACTTCCCGGGTATCCCTAAAGGTTCTCACGGAACAAATGAAATCTATAAAACATCCTTACGTGTACCAAGTGATGCTGCACTTGAGTATTGGAAGAAACGCTTTGACCGTCTTGGAATTAAACACACAGAAATTGAACAGCAATTCGACGTGAAAACATTATCCTTCTCCGATTTTGATGATCAAAAGTATCAGCTTGTTTCGGATGAGAATAATAACGGAAGGGTCTCAGGCAAGCCATGGAAAGATGGCCCAATCCCATCAGAATATGGAATTACTGGACTGGGCCCAGTAGTCGTACGTGTTGCAGATTTTAATTTCTTCAAGCAGGTATTAGAAAAAATATTTATGTACAATGAGGTTTCCAGTGAAGCATCACTTCATCTTTTTGAAATAGATAAAGGTGGAAATGGCGCCCGGATCATTGTCGAGCATAATGATGAATTACCGCCGGCCAGACAGGGCTATGGTACAGTGCATCATGCAGCATTGTGTGTAGATGAACGCGAAGATTTAGAGAAATGGCAGCGGAGAATAGAACAATTTGGTCTTCAAACTTCCGGATTTGTCGAGCGCTTTTATTTCGGCTCGTTATATACTCCGGTAGCACCACAGGTATTATTTGAATTAGCAACAGCCGGTCCTGGATTTATGGAGGATGAGCCATATGAAACGCTTGGAGAAAAATTATCGTTGCCGCCATTTCTTGAGTCACAGCGTGAACAAATTGAAAGTCAGGTAAGAGAAATTGATACCGTTCGGAGCAATAAGGTAATAGAGAAAGAATATGAATAAAAAATTATAAATAAAAAGGATTCGTTGTCAAAAACAGACGAATCCTTTTTTATATCAAGTATGCTGACAGGAACCTAAGCTAATGAACGGTATGTATTCATTACTTTAGATACATAGGCAGTTGTTTCTTTAAATGGCGGGATACCCTGATATTTATCTACATTTCCAGGACCGGCATTATAAGCTGCCAATGCCAATTCCGTATTTCCGTTATATTTTTTCAGCATTTGGCTTAAATACTTTGCTCCGCCCTCAATATTTTGCCGGGGATCATATGAATTTGTAATTCCTAAGCCCGCTGCTGTTTTCGGCATTAACTGCATTAAACCCTGGGCACCGACTGGACTTGTTGCATTAGGGTTGAAATTAGATTCCTGCTTAATTACAGCATGAATTAAACTCTCACTAATATTGTACTTACTTGCCATTTGTTGAATGATATCCTGATAATTTGATCCAATTCCATTAACAGACTGCTTTGCTGAGGTTTGAATTGCTGCTGCCGCTTGAGTCAATGGTGGGGCAAAGCTGGACTGGCTAAGATTAGAGCCAAAATCCTGTGCTGTCCGTTCTTCTGCTTCACGAATTCGTTCTAAGAGCAGCTGTTGAAAGGACTTAGCGCCAAAGCCGCTATTTTCAGTGACTTCACCGGCAGCAGGAGTCATAGATAAAGCCTCAAAAGGGTTAGTCCGTTGATTTGTATTAATTTCCATTTATATTCACCGTCCGTATATGAGCTGAAGAGTAATTTTTTGTCCTGTGTATTTATAAAGTATTTAATCCATTTGTTAAAAATTCCTATTACTCATATTCTATCTGTTTTCAGCCCTTTAGGCAATATTATATAGAGATAATTTTCATGTTTGCTTCACGCAGCAAATTTTCATAAAAGGGGTCGTTTCCAATACACACGACAGCATCGCATATACTTTGAATTTCATCCATATCATGTGAAGTATACATAATCATTTTATTGTCAACCTGAGCTGTTTGCTTAAGATATTCGGCAATTTCTTTTTTGGATCGTAAATCAATCCCGACTGTCGGTTCATCCAGCAATAATAGGCCGGGATTATGGATTAAACTGATTGCCATATTTAATTTTCGCTTCATTCCACCAGATAATGTGTGGACAGACTCTTTCCATTTTAATAATTCCATATCCTCACAAAGCTGTTTTAATTCAATCTTCGAGCGATTTATCCAGGAAAGCTTTTCAAAAAAAAGCATATTTTCTTCCACGGACATGTCTTCCCATAAAGCGATATCCTGTGGTACGAAACCAACCATTCTGCGCAGCTGTTTACGATTTTTCCCATATATCCATTTTCCTAAGCGGATACTGCCCGAATCTGCCTTTGAAATAGTTGCTAAAATATGCAGCAGGGAGGACTTACCCGCTCCATTTTCTCCAACTAACCCGATAATTTCACCGGAATTTACTTCAAAAGACAGATTTTCAAGTACTTTCTTTTTGCCGAATGATTTCGACACATTATTAATTTCCAGCTGCATTATTGTAACCTCCTTTCACATACCAAGCAATTAAACAAATCGGCCCAATAAATGTCCAGCCGCTCCACCATTGTTCATAAACAATCTGTTTTAATGGATTTAAGGCAGCAACCCATGGATAGCTTTCATAAACGCCGTCCATCGGTAAAATAATTCCACTGATAACGATGGTTACTAAAATAATTAGAACGGCAGTTATATAATAGGGAAGCAGTTTTTTAAAGAGTAAACCTATTAAAAAGACAAGGATACAAATAGTTAAACGGAAACTAAGTATATATACAAGTTGTGTAATATTAAACCCTTCATCATATAAAACATGGAAAGCTCCCCAAGTGATTATATCTAACAGCAATAGCCCCAAACTATAAAGAAGAAGATTGCATACTAAATATTGCTGAAAAGAAAAGCGATTAAATATAAAACGTATACGGACGGTCGCATTTCTTTCTTTTATCAGCCAATCAAATAAAAAGAAGGTGGACAATAGAGCAACGATAGACCAGAGTCCCCAAGGATTTTGAAATAAAGAAAATCCTGTATCTGCATCTGTATCTTCTCCCAGGAGAGTGAAATTAGTGAAAATAAGGTTTTCACTTTCTTCAATAGAATAAATCTCATTAATTATTTCATCATAGCCTGGTATGGAAGAGCTGTTTAATGTTTCTCCTAAATTCATAATGGTGTATGCTGTTTTTGATTTTCCACTATCCTCCTGAACATAGGAAGCAATCATTTCAACAACAGGTGTATACCCCATCGATAAATCTGTCCGGTAACTTGTAATTAACCGGTTCCGTTGTCCAGCAACAATTGCAGCTTTATATCCTTTTTTAATGATAAATGCGCTGTCCAGTTCATGTGTAGCAACCATTTGTCTGGCTTCTGTTTCATTTTCCATCTCAATCACACGAATTAAATCAGATGAATCAAGTTTTTCTTTTAATTGAACTGCCAGATCAGAATCTTCTTCCAGAATAATTCCAACTGGAATGGAGCTTTGATCCTGGATAGCCTCTGTCCCGGAGATAATTATCCAGGTGAAAAGAATAGGGAAGACAGCCCAAAATAAAATGGATAGGAGATGTTTTTTTGCATGCAGCCATCGTGTAGTAATTATATCCATCATATGCTTCTGCGCTCCTTCCAGCTTAATAGTCCCAGTAACAGGAAGATCAGAATCCCGATTAGAAAAAGACTGGAAGTATATTCGGCATAATGTCTTAGGTTCAGGATTATTTCCTGAAGCCAATAAAGACTGTTATAGGCATAAGAATAGGGGAGATAATCCTGAATTCCCATTGGCAGATAAAGCGTCGGTATAACAGCACCGCTAAATAAAATTAACACAGACACAAAAAATATTTGAACGAATAACCGTAATTTCAACGATGAAATAAGCACCTCAAAAACAGCTAGAGAAAGAATGAAACCAGCTTGATAGATTGAAATAAGTGTTATTGTCCGAAATATATTTTCCTGCGTAAGCTCAATATCTAAGAAATAAAGCAAAGAGAAAAATGAGAGACAAGCCAAAATGAGGGACACTATCAGCGTTACAATTATTTTTGCGAGTATCTGTCTGAATTGTGTAGCCCCATATAATCGGATGCGCTGACTGATTAAAGCCGGATTTTCTTTGGTAAAAAAATAATATAGGGAAAATAGCCATAAACTGCTGATAATAAACCATGCTCCCAAACTGAAATAGGAAACAGGGGATGAGCTAGCCTGATTTGATAAAGTCCGTTCTCTGATAACCTGGTCTCTGCCGACTGTATAAAGTAGAAATTCCTGAAATTGTTCAAAAACAAAGTCATTTCTTGCATCATCATCCATATTAAATTGTTTCGCATAATAGTTCATTGTCAGAATATTAGCCTGTGAGGAACGAATATGACGCACGACACTTTGCAGAGTCTCATTAATCATGTAGCTTTCCAGCTGCTGCTGTCTGTTCCCGACAATGGGAACCTCCACAGAATATCCTTGATACAGGTCCTGAATAAACCCTTTAGGGAAAGCGATATATGTACTTAAATTATTTAATTCAATCTGCTTCATTGCTTCTTCCTCGGATAATTCTTTGACTTCTAAAAAATCAATAAAACCTGAGGATTGTTCTAATAATTGAACCATCATTTCCGTCTCTGTTGAATTATCTAAATCAACTAAACCTAATTGAATGGCTTCATTTTCATCCTGGGTAAAAAAACTGACAACAATCATCATCATAAGTCCTGCTAAAGCAAGAGGAAATATGAAAAGAAGAGGAAGTGAATACCACTTCCTCTTGAGTTGCCGTATATGATTTTTTATAAAAAGCCCAGTTTGTTTGAAAAAAATCATGATCATGCACACTCTTTTCTTTCTAATTCAATAATACTTAGATTAGAATCCAAATTGCATTAACCATTGATCAAGCTGATTGGTGAAATCCCCTTGGAAGTATTCTTGCAGTTCTTCAGCGGACATTGCACCAAGATCAACGACATTCGATGTATCGATACCTTCTACAGCATCAATAACAGCACCTTCTGTATTTAAATCCATGGATACATTTTCGACATAACCAGGGAAATCCAATGCAATATTATTATTTGAATTCATTTGGTCACCATCATAGGTAGAATCGCCGGTCCAGCCAAGATTAACTGTTTCATTTTCTACAGTGACTTGCAGCTGACGGTCGAAATCACGAGTGGAACCATCTAACGTTTCATCCCCAGTATAAGCAGCAGCAAATTCAACAGGGGTATAGCCATCGTCAAATGCAAAATTAAGATTTGCATTATCTGTAACAGTATCTCCGGTACCTTGGAAATCACCATTAAACGCAATAGATACTTCTTCGGAGTCATCATTCATCGTTAATGTATGATCAAAATAAATTTGGTCATCATTAAATAATTGTCCACCTGACAAATTAATAGTAACTGGTTCTTCGCCTTCAGGTGCTAGACTAATAGAAAAGTCGCGCTGTACAACTTTGTTATCAGATACCCAAAGTGTAGATTGAAGTCCATCAGGGAATTGGAAGCTGTCAACCTGTTCGATACCCTGGTCAATAGCATTGTCGAATTCTGCCATTACTTCATTAAGCTGCTCTTCAATTACTGCCGGGTCTTCAAGAGGCATATAAGCAGTTTGTTCGAACTGACCTTTTAAAATTTCTTTGAATTCGTCGTCGCCCTTCATTTTTTCCAGTACAGAAGTGATAACTGATTTCAGTTCATCTTCTGAAAGGTTCATCGTGATTTTTTCAGTATTGATAGAATCGCCGTTTACTTCCACATCCTCTTTATCACTCTCAAAGGATTCATCTGGAAGCTCCTCATAAATGAACATGAGATATTCATCTTGAATGTATTTTTCTTCTTCTTCTGTTAATAAAACAGCTTCATTATCAAATACAAGCTCTTCAATACCTAATCGTTCATTGCCTGTAAAAGTATAAGGATCAAATTGAGTTAATACACTTCCAATATCCTCATCAGAAATTTTAAGAACTTCATCCAGGAAAGGAAGCTGGGCGTATACATCAGGACCTTCAACATAGCCGGCTATGCCGCTGAAGTCCATACCGCCAACGTTGACGGATAAATCACTGTATGCCTGTTTGTTCTCCATATCTGTCTCTGAGTTTATTGAGAGCTCAGCATTAGAGAGCATAGCGATTATTTGTGGATCGGCATAATAGGAATTTTCAAGCCCTTCCAAGTTTAATCCAAGATTTACTGTTTGGGAAACAGGGTTCTCTAATGATTGTTCGTACCAGTTTAATTCATCCTCATATCGTGTTTCCACAAAAGTTTGAAGTTGTTCAATAGAATTTTTCTCAGCTTGGAAATATGTTGCTTTTGGTGTAGATGCTGTCAGGAAGAATGCCGCTGCACCTCCGCCAGCCAGGACGATTACAGCAATAATAATAGCAATAATTCCTTTCGATAGACCTTTCTTCTTTGGTTGTTCATTATCATTTTCAGCCAAAGTACATGCTCCTTTCTTAAAACTATATTTGCGCAATTTGCACATTTTAAAATGGACGTAAAAGCTTAGCATATGTAAATTTTGCCAGGCTGCCATTCCTTTTTTTCATACTATAAATTATATTCGCCAGCTGAGAATTAGAATCAAAAATTTATAATATGAAAAACTGCCTCAATTCGTTATAACATTAAAGGAATCGGTAGTCAAACCCTTCTTAGTCTTTATTTCCTACAGCTAAGCTTGATTTGCTATTCCCTTTTTAAGATAATAATAAACAGCTTGGCAGCAGATTACTGAACAAAATATACTAGCTTTTATCTACAATGAAATACGAAAAAAATAAAAAAAGGTTTCAAAGTTTGCTAGTTTTGTCGAATTTTCTGAAAACAGAGCATTTTTTGACTGGAGAATTTGCTGTTTTACAAAAATAAAAATACATGCCGGATTCTGTTTGGAAGCAGCATGTATTTTTGTTCTGCAGGAAGGTACTCAAAAGCATATTTTTTTATTTTTCTTTTATAAAATAAAAAGAATATATCTGGATATTAAGAAATTATAAATCGTTTTGAATCCCGGATTCTAAAGAAGATATCATCTCTTTTTTCTCTTCCTCATTGGAATGGTTCCAAATCAGTTCAAAAAGAACTCCAAGACCAGGGAGCATTTTTTCTTCTCCATTATTAATTGCATCGACGATAGTTGCTTCTAATTGTTCTTGATCATTATTCGATATGTTTGCATAAATTGCTTTACGGATATTTAAATCCATCACTATTCACTCCTTATTTGTGATATTAAAAGTAGTTTGACCATTAGTCGTGAATTTATGTATGATGTAATTAGAATTTAAAATGGGATAGGATGAATAAAGTGATTACATCTGTGAAGAATGAGAAAATAAAGACGTTAAAAAAATTACATCAGAGAAAATATCGTAAGCAGACGAATACTTTCCTAATTGAAGGATCACATTTAATAGAAGAAGCATTATCAAGTAATTGGATTACAAAAGAAATTATTATTTCTGAGGAGGTATCTGTGCCGGAGACTGCGGATAATCTTCCTGTTACCCAAGTGACTAAACAAGTATTTAAAGAGCTTTCCTTTACTGCTTCGCCTCAGGGAATTATGGCTGTGGTCGAAATGAAGAAAGATAACGCAGTAAACGGAGAGGTAGTAGTTCTGCTGGATGCTATTCAGGATCCGGGTAATTTAGGAACGATTATACGCACTGCTGATGCTGCAGGGGTTGATGGAATCGTGCTGGGCGAGGGCTGTGTCGATTTGTATAATGATAAAGTAATCCGCGCAACACAAGGATCGATTTTCCATTTGCCAATTCTGCATGCAGAATTGGAAGCAGAGACTGTCCGATTGAAACAATCAGATTACACTGTTTGGGCTACAGCCTTGGAAAAAGCGGAAAACTATAAAAAGCTGCCAGTACCGCAAAAAACAGCAATTATTTTTGGTAATGAAGGTGCAGGAGTAAAGGAATCTTTGTTAGAAAAAGCGGATGAACGCGTGACAATTCCTATCCTTGGCAAGGCAGAATCATTAAACGTCAGCATTGCAGCAGGGGTTTTATTGTATCATTTAAAGAATTAAGCTTGCAACGGAGACATAATTTTTCTATAATAGCTGTAATATAATTAATCTGTTCTCACAGCTTGAGAACAAACAACAAAACGCAATGAAAGAGCAAGTAACTGCCTGTAGAAGTGATTCAGGGAGAAGATGCCTTGACTGGAAGCATCTTTATCATTTCAGGTTGATTACATTTCACTCTGGAGCGGACACTTGGACCATAATCGAATGTAAAGGTGATTCGGATGCCATCCGTTATGAGGCAAGAGTTGGATTGGATACATTTGTTCAGTCAACAAGGGTGGTACCGCGACCATATAGCTTCGTCCCTTTTTTGGAGACGGAGCTTTTTTATGTTTTTAAAAAGTCCATCGAAAACAAGGAAAGCATTAAAAGGAGGTATTTAGCACGATGAAAGAAGAATTACAGGCGATAGAATCAGAAGCCCTCGCAGCTGTTGAAAAAGCGGAAGATAGTCAGGCTTTACAAGAGATGAAAGTAAAATATTTAGGTAAAAAAGGCTCTTTGACCACTGTTCTTCGTGGTATGGGCAAATTATCTAAGGAAGAGCGTCCAATTATTGGTGAACTTGCTAATAATGTTCGAGCATCTATTACAGAAGCGTTAGATGCAAAAACAGAAAAATTAGAAAGAGCAGCTTTGGATAAACAGCTGGAAACAGAAACCATTGATGTGACACTGCCGGGAAATCCAGTCCATGTTGGGGGCAGACATTTATTAACCAGCATTATGGAAGAAATAGAGGATTTGTTTATCGGAATGGGCTATGAAGTGAAAGAAGGCCCGGAGGTTGAAACAGATTATTATAATTTTGAAAAATTAAATTTACCGAAAAATCATCCGGCTCGTGATATGCAGGACACTTTCTTTATTACAAATGAACTTCTTCTGCGTACACAAACATCACCGGTACAGGCCCGGACAATGGAAGCATATCAGGGAAACCGTCCGATAAAAATGATCTGCCCGGGCAAAGTGTACCGCCGCGATACAGATGACGCAACACACTCTCACCAATTCAGACAAATTGAGGGGTTAGTAGTAGATAAAAATATTACGTTAAGTGATTTAAAAGGTACATTAGATGTATTCGCGAAAAAAATGTTCGGGAAGGATCGTAAAATTCGCTTGCGTCCATCTTTCTTCCCGTTTACTGAACCATCTGTTGAAATGGATGTTTCCTGTAAGGTGTGTAATGGAGAAGGATGTTCTGTTTGTAAACAGACTGGCTGGATTGAAATTTTAGGCGGTGGAATGGTTCACCCGCGTGTATTGGAAATGAGCGGTTATGATTCCACAGTTTACAGCGGATTTGCATTTGGAATGGGACAGGAACGTATTGCGATGCTGAAATATGGTGTAAATGATATTCGTCACTTCTACACCAATGATGTCCGTTTCCTATCACAATATCATCAAGCGTAAGAGAAGAAGGAGGAGAGTACATGCTTGTTTCCTATAATTGGTTACGAAATTATGTCAATTTAGATAATGTAACACCAGAAGAATTAGCAGAAAAAATAACACGGTCTGGTATTGAAGTAGAAGGGATTGAATATCTGGCTCCCAAAAGTGAAAATATTGTAGTTGGATATGTGAAATCCTGCGAAAAGCATCCAGACGCAGATAAATTAAACTTATGTCAGGTGGATGTTGGAGAAGAGTCTCTGCAAATCATCTGTGGTGCGCCAAACGTTGGATCGGGGCAGAAGGTTGCTGTTGCAAAGCCCGGTGCAAAGCTTCCAAATGGTATGAAAATCAAGAAAGTGAAGCTGCGTGGTGTAGAATCAAATGGAATGATTTGTTCCCTGCAGGAGCTTGGGTTAGATGAAAAATACATTCCTGTTGATGTCGCAGAAGGAATCTTTGTTTTCCCTGAAGATGCAGAAGTAGGTGTACCTGTACAGGAATTATTGAACCTGGATGACGCCATTTTAGATTTGGATGTACTGGCAAACCGGCCGGATGCATTAAGTATGCTTGGTGTGGCATACGAGGTGGCAGCAATTTTAAATCAGCCAATGGAACTGCCTGATGAAAATCTGACTGTTGACGAATCTATAGAAGCAAAAGATTATATCGATGTAAAAATTGATTCCATTGAAAATAATCCATATTACGGTGCTTTTATAATTAGAGACGTGGAAATAAAACCGGCTCCATTATGGATGCGCAACTACTTAATGGCATCAGGTATTCGTCCAATTAACAATGTAGTGGATATTACTAACTTTGTTTTATTAGAATACGGGCAGCCGCTCCATGCGTTTGATTATGATCAATTTGGATCGAAGCAGGTAGTCATCCGTCAAGGAAAAGTAAATGAAACAATGGTTACTTTAGACGATCAGGAACGTCAATTAAACGAAAACAATCTTGTTATCACGAATGGAAAAGAGCCTGTTGCTTTAGCTGGAGTAATGGGAGGAGCTGATTCCGAGGTAACAGATGAAACAACGAACCTCCTGTTGGAAGCAGCGTATTTTAATTCAGCTTCTGTACGCCATACAGTGAAGCAAACAGGATTGCGCAGTGAATCAAGCACCCGCTTTGAAAAAGGTGTTGATCCAAATCGCGTAAAACGTGCTGGAATACGTGCATGCAGCCTGCTTCAAAAATATGCAAATGGAAAAATTGCAGGTGGTGTTGTAGAAGTAGATGAGCTGGATAAATCAGAGAAATCTGTCACAGTTACAACAGCAAAAATAAATCAGCGATTAGGAATGGAATTGGACGAAAAAGATGTGACCTCTGTCTTGTCACGCTTACAATTTGAATTCAGTAAAAATGGAGAAGAAATTATTGTTCAAGTACCGACCCGCCGTCTTGATATTTCTATTTTTGAAGATATTCTGGAAGAGGTAATCCGTATTTATGGTTATGATCATTTACCATATACGATTCCTCAAGGCTGGGTTCAGGCTGGCGGTTTAACTGATATCCAGCTATTACAGCGGGAAATTAAAAATTATTTATCAAGTGCCGGGCTAATGGAAACATTAACCTACTCTTTAACAAACGAAAAGGATGCAAAGCGATTCTTAACACCGGATATTGAAGAAAAGCCTGCTTACTCTGTCGGGCTGGCAATGCCAATGAGTGAAGAGCACAGTCATCTGCGGTTAAGTCTTATTCCGGAAATGCTTCGCGTATTGCAGCATAATGTAGCCAGGACACAAACAGATTTAGCTTATTATGAAATTGGTAAGGTATTTATTTCCCGTGAAGAGGAGATAACAAATCAGCCAATTGAAAACCTGCATGTTGCCGGCGCCTTAACCGGTCTATGGCATAATCATCCATGGCAGCAGGAGAAGAAGCCGGTTGACTTTTATGTAGCTAAAGGAATTGTTGAAGGCTTGTTTGCACATTTAGAATTGAATGTTACCTTTGTACAAACAAAAATGGAAGATATGCACCCGGGACGCTGTGCAGAAATCAGGTTAAATGGAAAGGGCATTGGCTATGTTGGCCAGGTTCATCCACTGACTGCAAAAGATTTTGATGTGAAGGAAACATATGTCTTTGAAATAGATCTGGAATCTGTGTTCGCAGTTCATCAGCTGACACCTTCATTCACAGATATTCCGCGCTATCCATCTGTGACCAGGGATATTGCTTTTATCCTGGACAATGATATTCCTGCCGGTGATGTTCAGGCAGTTATCAAGGAAATCGGAGCTCCATTGGTAAAAGAGGTATCTATATTTGATGTCTATCAGGGAGAGCATATGGAAGAAGGTAAAAAATCTGTTGCTTACCGTCTTCTATACCAGGACCCGAGCCGTACGTTAAAGGATGATGAAGTGGATGCTTCTTATCAGGAGATTATTGAAAAAGTAAATAATCAATTCGGATCTTATGTCCGCTCATAATCAGAATAAAAGAAAGCCGCTGTCACTACTTTTCCTAAAGCTGTGACGGCGGCTTTTGTTTATAGTCTGTTGATTATCAATTTCCACATTTCAATCCACGCACCCATATAGGATGCGAAACTGCTTAACTCATTTCAGCGTGGTGATCGAGAATTTCAATCCACGCACCCATATAGGATGCGAATCTTGAGAAGATGGCAGCTCGTCCCCTTGCACATATTTCAATCCACGCACCCATATAGGATGCGAACTCACCTCTTCTTTTTCTTTTTATCTAGTTCCGATTTCAATCCACGCACCCATATAGGATGCGAAGTTGCTGCAGGAGAGTATCAAGCGGTTAGAGTAATTTCAATCCACGCACCCATATAGGATGCGAATACCTCAGTTTCTCCGTCACCATCAGTAAGATAAATTTCAATCCACGCACCCATATAGGATGCGAATTGCATTTAGTTTAGGAACGTCATTCATCGGTGCATTTCAATCCACGCACCCATATAGGATGCGAATCCTCTCCTTTTAACTGTTAATTACATAGGTCAAATTTCAATCCACGCACCCATATAGGATGCGAAAGGTGTCGCTATCCACCCCTCTTTATATTCCACAATTTCAATCCACGCACCCATATAGGATGCGAAAGCGCACATAAATTCTCTATATACAGTAAGGGTTTATATATACAAAAGTGCTAACCTGTATTTTACTCCTGATATTTAGTATTAATTTCATAGAAACAAGAGGTAAAACCTTTATAAATCAACAGGTGCTAATCTCCTTAATAATCTATGTTTGCTTTGGGTTAGCACCTGATCAAATAAAAGTAAGATAAAAAATTTCAAGGTATGCGGAAATAATGAATAATACTATTTTATCATAAACACTTTTGACTTTATTATCTTTTCAACAACACAGCTTATAAAAGACTTTCCCTAAAGAAAATCAAGCATATTTCAATTTTAATCTGGCAATAAATCAATTATCCGGATTCACATTCATAGGAAGCTGCCAATCGATAGGAGTAAGATTTTCCTGTTTTAAAATAGCGTTTGTTTTTGAAAAGTGACGGCATCCAAAAAAACCGCGATGTGCTGATAAAGGACTTGGATGCGGAGCTTTTAAAACATAATGCTTATCCGTATCAATTAACTCCACTTTTTTCTGTGCTGCTGCTCCCCATAATAAGAACACAACTGGGTGATCCTTCTGATTTAAAGAATAAATCACCTGATTAGTAAATTGCTCCCAGCCTTTATTTTTATGAGAATGTGCCTGATGTGCCCGGACGGTCAGAACATTGTTAAGCAGAAGTACTCCCTGATCTGCCCACGCTTTCAGGTAGCCATGAGAAGGAATCTTAAAATCGACATCGGCAGCGAGCTCCTGATACATATTTTTTAATGAAGGAGGAACCGGAACACCGGGTTGTACAGAAAAGCTAAGACCATGTGCCTGGTGGGGGCCATGATAAGGATCCTGGCCTAAAATAACAACCTTTACTTTTTGAAAATCCGTAAAATGCAATGCATTAAAAATATCGTACATATTTGGATAAATTGTGTGTGAACTGTATTCTTTTTTTAGGAATTCCCGTAAGTGTTTATAGTAGTCTTTTTGAAATTCTTGCTTTAAAACTTGTTCCCAATCGTTCTTTAAAGGTATATTCATTATGTCACCTCATTCTTATAAGTATTTCTTTGCTTTGTTTGTGTTGGCAAAATGAAGTTTCGCTACATGTCCAAGCTGCTGTTCGCCGTGAGTTCTTATATAATTTGCTGCCACTTTATCTACTTTACTGGAGGCACCCTTTGGCAAAATTATCCCGGCTTCTTCTGATAATTTATCCATAGCAGTAACAAACCGGGCTCTTGCTAAAATAGAAGCTGCAGCAACATTAATAGAATGACTCTCTGCTTTGGTAATAAAGGTGGTATTTTCATGAAGCTTTAATGCTTCCGATTGCAGGTAACGCTTATATACAGCAGGTTCACAAAACTGATCAATTACTATTCCGCCGTAAGCTGATCCATTAAGTTTTTTGATCAATCTATCAATAGCGTGATGATGCAGCATCGCTTTCATCTTTCCTTGAGACCAGCCTTTATTTTGCAGATGATTATATTTTTCGTTCCCTAATTTAAGAATTGTATATGAAATAGGGAGCTTTAAGATTTCTTGCGCAATGTCTTGTATAACATCGTCCTTTAAATTTTTAGAGTCTACAACTCCGAGCTGTTTTAGTTGGAATTGCTGCTCTTTTGTTGCGAAAACTGCAGCAACAGTAATCGGCCCAAAGTAATCGCCAGTACCGGACTCGTCCGAACCAATATGATTCTTTTGGAAAATAGCTGTGTCGATATTTGGGGAATGCTTTGTTTTTTTTGCTTGTGTAATGGCAGATTTACTCTTCCATTGGGTGCTTTCCTTCTCTGGCTGACTTCCTTGAAAAAGAACTTTGCCGGAATGGTACGCTGTGATAACAGCATAAGGTGTTTTTGCCCGGAAGACAGCTCCCTGGGGTGTTTTCTCTAAGTAAGCGTGATAATGCTTTTTCATTTCTTTTATTTTAGGTGCAGCTAATGTTAATACTTCTTGGCCCAAAGCTTCATTCCTCCAATCATTAGATACCTAAGACTATAGCAAAAATAGCGGGATTTTGAAATACTTCTTTTTAAGCAAAGTTCATGTTAATATATAAAAGAATCATCGTTGCACAGGAGGCAGCAAAAAATGACAGACAATGAGAAAAAACGCGTTACTGTTGAAATATATAATCGAACCTACCATATTATTGGTACAGAATCAGAACGCCATGTTCAATTAGTGGCAAATTTAGTCGATCAAAAAATGAATGAAATCCATGATGCAAATAAACAATTAGATACAGCCAGTTTAGCAGTATTAACAGCTGTAAATACAATGAACGATTATTTAAAACTAAAAGAAGACTATGCGACACTTTTAGGTTCACTACGAAAGAAAGAGGACTAACAAACATGATTAACTTAATTTTAATTATTCTTCTGTTATTTGGAATAATGATGGGGTTAAAAAGAGGGTTTATTCTTCAGTTATTTCATTTAACAGGTTTTATTATTGCTTTTATTGTTGCGGTAATGTACTTCCGCCCATTCGGAGAAAGACTTTCTCTTTATATTCCTTATCCGGATCTTTCAGGAGAAGGAGCCTGGTCATCGTTTTTGGAAAACCTGCCTATAGAAAACGCATTTTATAATGCTATCGCCTTTGCGATTATTTTCTTTGCAGTGAAGTTTATTTTGCAAATTATTGCTTCGATGTTAGATTTTGTAGCTGCGATACCAATCATCAGCTTTGTTAACAAAATCTTAGGAGCTGCACTTGGCTTTGTTGAATTATATTTAATCAGCTTTATTATTTTATATATCCTGGCCCTAACACCGGTTGGCGGTGTACAGGAAGCGATTCAAGGATCTTCACTGGCGATGCGGATCATTGAGCATACACCGTATTTTTCAGAACGTATTTTTGAATTATGGTTTAATTTGACGGAATCTTTGACTAAATAAAATAGCAGACCATGAACATGATGATAATAAGCAAAACTGACTCAGACTAAACTAGCTTGGGTCAGTTTTGTTACGATAGGAATGCCTGTAATTTCCAATGTGGCAGATTGAAGAAATATGTTTAAACAAATTGGGAAAACAAGTATTTCATCTCCTTATTAACTTATCAAACCTTCCGTGTATAAAGAAAAATCCACAAAAGGAAGTTTTGTTTATGTAAATGGTGACAGAATAGGGGAAAGTATATGAATAAAAAAGATATTATTCGTTTGCTGGAGAAAATAGCAGTTTATATGGAGCTGAAGGGGGAAAACCCTTTTAAAATAAGTGCTTATCGAAAGGCTGCGCAGGCTATTGAGACAGATGACCGCAGCTTGAGTGAAATAGATGACTTTACTAAGATGAAAGGCATTGGAAAAGGAACTGCTGCAGTAATTACAGAATTTATTGAAGCAGGTCATTCGGAAACACTGGAACAATTGGAGAAAGAGGTTCCTGCTGGGCTTGTCCCCTTATTGGACTTACCTGGACTTGGAGGAAAGAAACTGTCTAAGCTTTATCAAGAATTAGGCGTGGTGGACGCTGACACTTTAAAAGAAGCTTGTCTGTCCGGAAAGGTGGAGGCTTTACCCGGATTTGGCAAAAAATCTGTGGAGAAAATTGTTACAGCGATAGAGGAAGCTGGCAAGAGACCAGAACGAATTCCTGTAGCAATTATGCTTCCGATCGCAGAAAAGGTGGAAGCTTACTTAAATGATATCACTGGTATTATCCGCTATTCTCAGGCGGGAAGCATCCGGCGTATGCGTGAGACAGTTAAAGATCTTGATTTTATCATTGCTAGTGACAACGCAGAGGAAGTAAAAGAAGCGTTAATAAAATTTCCTTCCATCAAAAATGTTATCGCTAAAGGAGATACAAAGGTATCTATCACTTTGGAAGAGGTTTATGATATTAATGTTGATTTTCGTCTGGTTTCTGATGGGGAGTTTGCTTCCACTCTACACCATTTTACTGGCTCAAAGGACCATAATGTGGCCATGCGGCAATTAGCAAAATCACGTGGTGAAAAAATCAGTGAATATGGTGTGGAGATAGAAGAAACAGGGGAGACACTTCAATTTGAAACTGAAGAATCTTTTTTCAAACATTTCGGTTTGCACTTTATTCCTCCGGAGGTTCGTGAAAATACGGGAGAAGTAGAAATATTTAAAGATAAACAGGAATTAATCCAGCTTTCTGATATTCAGGGAGATTTGCATATGCACACCACCTGGAGTGACGGCGCGCAATCTTTGGACGAAATGGTTGAAAAAGTGAAGAGTATGGGTTATTCCTATATGGCAATAACAGATCACTCTAAATATTTGCGGGTAGCGAACGGATTAAATGAAGAACGGCTTCGGAAGCAGCGGGAAGAAATAAATGCTTTAAATGAAAAATATCCGGATTTCCAGATATTTTCCGGTGTGGAAATGGATATTTTGCCGGATGGAAGCCTGGATTTTGATGATGATTTTCTAAAAGAAATGGATTTTGTTATTGGTGCGATTCATTCCAGCTTTCAACAATCAGAAGAAGATATTATGCACAGGTTAAATAATGCATTGGAAAACCCATACGTATCCATTATTGCTCACCCGACAGGAAGACTTATTGGCAGAAGAGATGGGTATAGAGTGAATTTAAAGAAGTTGATTGAAAAAGCGAAAGAAACAAATACGGCTTTAGAAATCAACGCTAATCCAAATCGTTTGGATTTATCCCACGAATGGGCTAAAAAAGCACAGGAAGCAGGCGTTAAACTGGTTATTGATACTGACGCACATAATTATCAAATGCTTGAGCATATGAAATATGGCGTAGCAACGGCCCGCAAAGGATGGATTAAACCATCTACTGTTATCAACACATGGTCAAAAGAAGAACTAATCACATTTTTTAACCGGGGAAAATGAAAATTTTATAAATGAAATTGTATTTTCTTTTAATGGGCTACCACTAAAATTTATGGGTGAAATTAATTATATAAATATAATAAGGAAACAAAATAGCAACAAACTTATCTTACTAATATAAAAATAATTTTTAATAAAAGAGGGTTTTAAAATGAATGAACGCGTATTAAAAACGCTAGAATTTCATCGCCTTGCTGAAATGGTGTGTGATCAAGCTGAAACCTCTATCGGAAAGGATTTAGCATCTAAGATACGCCCTAATTCCTCGCTGGAAGAAGTGGAGGAATTACAAGCACAGACAGATGAAGCAGTACAAATTTTCCGGCTGAATAAGGTGATCCCTTTAGGGGGTATATCGGATATACGTCCCAGCGTGAAGCGAAGTGCAATAGGCAGTATTTTGGCTGCAGATGAGGTTTTGCGCATTGGTGATACTTTGTATGGCGGCCGGCAAGCAAAAAGCTTTTTGGAGCAGGTGGAGGATTTAGAAATACCAATTCTTCAATCTGCTGCATCAAATATTATTGCAATTCGTGATTTAGAGCAGCATATTAATAGCTGTATTGATGATCATGGTCATATTATGGACGGAGCTTCTTCAGCTTTGCGTTCCATCCGCAGCTCCATTCGCACTTACGAGAGCAGTGTGCGGAGCAAGCTGGAAAGTTATACACGCTCTAACAGCAAAATGCTTTCAGATGCTATTATCACCATTCGGAATGACCGTTATGTTTTACCGGTAAAACAAGAATATCGCGGTGCTATTGGCGGTATTGTTCATGATCAGTCATCATCGGGACAGACGTTATTTATGGAGCCTAAAGCAATCGTAGATATGAATAATAAATTACAGGATTTATTTTCTAAAGAAAAGCAGGAAATAGACCGTATTTTAAAAGAGCTGAGCGGCCATATTGCTTCCTATGAACAGGAGCTTTTGAATAATGTATACTGGCTTTCGCAAATTGATTTTATAAGTGCCCGGGGAAAACTTGCACAAAAAATGCATGCTGTAAGGCCTAAGATGAATATAAATGGTTATATAAAGATGCAACAGGCAAGACATCCATATATCCCGGAAGATCAGGTTGTTGCTAATGATATTGAAATGGGAGAAGACTTCCAGGCTATTGTTATTACTGGACCAAACACAGGCGGAAAAACAGTAACATTAAAAATGATTGGTCTCTGTACATTGATGGCTCAATCAGGGTTGCAGGTGCCGGCGCTGGATGGCTGTGAAATGCCGGTATTTGATGAGGTTTTTGCTGATATTGGTGATGAACAGTCCATTGAACAGAACTTAAGTACTTTTTCATCACATATGACTAATATTGTAGAAATTATGAAACATGTAACAGATCAGTCACTTGTTTTATTTGATGAATTGGGTTCAGGTACAGATCCTCAAGAAGGGGCTGCTTTAGCGATGTCCATTCTTGATGAAGTTCTTTCAAAGAATGCAAGTGTCATTGCTACAACGCACTACCCGGAGTTAAAAGCTTATGGATTCAACCGGAAACAAGTTGTCAATGCTTCCGTTGAGTTTAATATAGAAACCTTAAGACCTACCTATCGATTACTAATAGGAGTTCCGGGGCGCAGTAATGCATTTGAGATTTCAAAACGGCTCGGCCTTGATGAGACAATGATTAATCATGCCAAGCAGCTGATTGGAGTAGATTCACATCAGGTGGAAAATATGATTGCTTCTTTAGAACAATCCCATACAGAGGCTGAAAGAGATTATGAAAAAGCCCATGAGCTCCTTGAAGAGAGCGAAAAACTTCATGCTGAACTGGAGAAAGCAATGATCAGGTGGGAAGATCGCAAACAACAAATTTATGAAAGAACAGAGGAAAAAGCAGAAAAAGCATTGCTTAAAGCGCGTCAAGAAGCAGAAGAAATTGTTCAGATGATGCGGAATATGAAAAACCAATCCGGAATGAAAGAGCATGAATGGATAGAAGCCAGAAAAATGCTTGATGAAGCAATGCCCAACCTGAGCAAAGAAAAACCAGCTGTATCTCTTGAAAAGAAGCAGGAAGAGAGCGAGTTAAAGCCAGGAGATGAAATTAAACTTCTTACGGTGAATCAGCTTGGCGAGGTTGTCAGTAAAGTTAATGATAAGGAATACATGGTGCAGGTCGGCATTATGAAGGTAAAGGTGAAAAGATCTGATTTAGAGCTTGTTAAGAAGAAGAAAAAGAAACAGGCGGAACCAGTGGCTACTGTAAGAGGGAGTAATCAGCACGTAAAAACAGAATTAGACCTGCGCGGCGAGCGTTATGAGGACGCAATACACAAACTGGAAAAGTATGTTGACGATGTATTACTGGCTGGATATGCTCAGGCATCAATTATTCATGGCAAAGGAACCGGCGCATTACGAAAAGGGGTTCAGGAATTCGTTAAGCGGCATCCGCATATTAAAGGCTCCAGGTCAGGTGAAGCTGGAGAAGGCGGAAGCGGTGTTACGATAATTCGTTTTGAATAAGAGGTAATTTATTTAAATGTTAATGGACGTTGAAAAAAGGGATTAATCAATATATTATTGAGAATGGATAGCATACCATTACAATTGATCCCTTTTTTCCCAATGAAGGAGCGAAGAAAATGGAAGGCTTTTGGGAAAATATTTTAGTAATAACGGCAGCAAGATATAGTGTGTTTATCTTATCAACACTACTATTTTTAGCAATATTTGAGCTGGTGACTTCCTATAAAAACTGGGAGGAAATTAAAAATGGAAACATAGCCGTTGCTATGGCTACAGGCGGTAAACTATTTGGTATAGCAATGATTTTCAGATTTTCTATTGAACATAATGATCGATTATTAGTTTCTATGGGCTGGGGCGTATTTGGTTTTATCTTATTAATAGCCGGGTATCTGTTCTTTGAATTTTTAACCCCATTTATGAAAGTTGATGAAGAAATTGGTAATGGCAATAAGGCTGTCGGGTTTATCTCTATGGTTATTTCAGTAGGGTTAGCTTATGTTATTGGAGCCAGTATAGTAGGTTAGGAGTGGAAATTTTGGTATTTGAACGTTTAGCAAAGATATTAATGGCAGTAGGAATCATTTTTTTCGTGGTAGGAATTATCTACTTATTTCTCTAAAATTTAGATAATATTTTCAAAAATAGAAATTAATCGTTATAATAGGTATATACTATACTAAAGGAGGAGTGATTTAATGGTGGAGAAAAGACTTTGGCATGATCGTTATCCCGAAGATATACCGTTAACAATGGAGTATGATAAGTGCCCTCTGTATCAATATTTAATCGATGCCGCTCATCAGTACGGAGAAAAGAAAGCGCTTTATTTTATGGGGAAAGAAATAACATATAAAGAGCTTTATGAAGAATCGAAAAAAATAGCAAATTACCTGCAATCTATTGGTATTCGAAAAGGAGACAGGGTTGCTATTTTTTTACCGAATACACCTCAGGCTGTAATCAGTTACTATGGTATTTTAATGGCAGGCGCTATCGCTGTTCCCACGAACCCGCTTTATAAAGAAAGAGAACTAATCTTTCAAATGAATGATTCACAGGCCAGAGCAATTATTTGTTTAGATATATTATTTCCACGTGTGAATAGTGTTCGTAATCATACTCCATTAGAGCATGTCATTGTAACAGGTATCAAGGACTATCTTCCATTTCCCAAAAACGTAATCTATCCTTTTATACAGAAACGGGAATATAATATGGTTGTCAAAGTGGAACCTGGTAATGATACACATGTATGGAAGAAAATAATGGAACAATCCGTTGCTGACTATTTAGAATCATCCATTGATCCTATGGAAGATCTAGCTCTCCTGCAATATACCGGCGGAACAACAGGGAACCCAAAGGGAGTTATGCTGACTCATTATAATTTGAGCTCAAACGTACAGATGTGTGAAACCTGGCTTTCTGGAAGTGCAAAAAAAGACAAACAAGATTCAGTTGTTGGTATTCTTCCATTCTTTCACGTATATGGGATGACAGCAGTCATGAATTTTGCGATTAAAAAAGCAGCAAAAATTATTCTTATACCAAAATTTGATGCAGGTGATTTATTAAAGGTAATTGATAAACAAAAACCAAATCTTTTTCCAGGTGCTCCAACTATCTATATCGGTCTCTTAAACCACCCTGATATAGAGAAATATGATTTATCCTCTATCGAAGCATGTATTAGTGGTTCAGCTCCTTTACCTATTGAAATCCAGGAACGTTTTGAAAGAATTACCGGAGGAAAGCTGGTAGAAGGATATGGGTTGACTGAATCCTCTCCTGTAACACATGCAAATTTTGTATATGCGGAACGTATTAATGGCAGTATCGGTGTTCCATGGCCGGATACGGATGCAAAAATTGTTCAAATGAGTAGTGACGGCTTAGAAGAGCTTCCAATGGGAGAAATAGGAGAAATTGCTGTGAAAGGTCCGCAAATCATGAAAGGATACTGGAATAATGAAGATGAGACAGCAAATAGCTTAAAGGATGGCTGGCTGTTAACCGGTGATCTGGGTTATGTGGATGAAAGAGGCTATTTTTATGTAGTCGATAGGAAGAAGGATATGATTATCGCCGGTGGCTTTAATATCTATCCAAGGGAAATTGAAGAAGTATTATATGAACATGAGGCTATTCAGGAAACTGTAGTGGCAGGAATACCAGATGCATACAGAGGTGAGACTGTAAAGGCATATATCGTCCTGAAAGAGGGCACAAGCTTAACGGAAGAAGAATTAAATGAGTATGCAAGAGAACATCTGGCAAGCTATAAAGTACCAAGAATTTATGAATTTCGTGATGAGTTACCGAAAACAGCAGTTGGAAAAATCTTAAGAAGAAAACTGGTAGACGAAGAGAAACAGAAACAAGAAGCAACATCTGTTTGAGCCTCGTGCTCTTTTTTTCTTTTTAGAGGATGTTTTAAAATATGATAAGATAAACCAGTTTTTCATTGACATTAAACTGCAAGGATTGTATATTAAAAATATGAATGACTATTCACTCATTTTTTAATATACAATCAAGGAGAAAATTATGAATAACCAAAAGCCAAAATATCATCAAATTATTGAAGCCGCTGTGAAAGTAATTGCTGAGAATGGTTACCACGGATCACAAGTTTCAAAAATAGCCAAGGAAGCGAATGTTGCTGACGGTACAATTTATTTATATTTTAAAAACAAGGAGCATATTCTTGTATCACTATTTGAAGAAAAAATGGGAGAATTTATTGAACGGATAGCTAAAGCGATTGAAGGCAGTGATTCCGCTTCAGATCAATTATATACATTGATTGAAATGCATTTCAGGCAGTTGTCTTCTGATTATTATTTAGCAATCGTAACACAGCTGGAGTTGAGGCAATCAAACATTTCTCTAAGACTGCAAATTAATCAAGTTCTGAAGCCTTATTTAAAAGTGATTGATGGTATTATCCAAAAAGGAATTGATCAGCATCAATTTAAAGAAGATCTTAATATGCCTTTAGTAAGGCAAATGATCTTCGGAACGCTAGATGAGATTGTGACAAATTGGGTTATGAAGGAACAGAAATATACTCTTGTTGACATGGTACCAGAAATCCACAGAATGCTGGTCAGTGCTTTAGCTTCTAAATAAGCGGTTAAAACAAAAAAGGAGTGGTAGTCTTGTCCATTATTGATTTAAAAACTGCAGAGAAGGTTGCTTATTTAACGATTAAAAGCCCTCCTGCAAATGCGTTATCTTCAAAAATTATTGCGAAGCTGGATGAGCTGTTAACACAGATTGAAAAAGGTGATGAAGCGAAAGTGATAGTCTTGCAAGGGGAAGGCAAGTTTTTCTCAGCAGGGGCAGATATTAAAGAATTCACCTCTCTTCAAGAAGCGTCTGAGTATGAAACTTTAGCAAAGAATGGCCAGGATATTTTTAGCAAGATAGAGCATTTTCCGCTTCCGGTCATTGCATCTATACATGGGGCCGCGTTAGGTGGAGGACTGGAACTTGCTATGGCTTGTCATATAAGGTATGCAACAGCTAATGCAAAAATAGGTCTCCCAGAAATGAATTTAGGGATTATTCCTGGATTTGCAGGAACGCAGCGGTTACCGCGTTATGTAGGAAATGCGAGAGCATACGAAATGATTTTAACTGGAGAACCCATTTCCGGAAAGCAGGCTGAGGAGTGGGGATTGGTTAACCGGACATTTGAAGAAGGAGAGCTTGAAGAAGCGGTTCGTAAATTAGCCGGAAAGATTGCTGCAAAAAGCAAGCCGGGAATTAACCGGATTATGAAGCTGATTCCGTATGCAAATACGAGCCAATTTAAAGAAGGAGTTAAAAAGGAAGCCAGTTTGTTTGGTGAGATTTTTGGCTCTGATGATGCTAAAGAAGGTGTAAGCGCTTTTATAGAAAAAAGAGCAGCTAACTTTCAAGATAAATAGATTCTAGTTTGTTAGGAGGAAAAAAGAATGAATATTTATGTATTATTAAAGAAAACATTTGATACAGAAGAAAAAATTACTGTTCAAGGTGGCAGAATTGAAGATGATGGTGCAGAATTTATCATTAATCCTTACGATGAATATGCAATAGAAGAAGCAATTGTACAAAGAGACGCCCATGACGGTGAAATAACTGTAGTTACTATTGGAGACGAAGATTCTGAAAAACAGCTCCGAACAGCACTTGCGATGGGAGCAGACAAAGCCGTTCTTATTAACACAGAAGAAGATCTAGAAGATGGAGACCAATTTACTACTGCGAAAATTTTAGAGGCTTATTTTGAAGGTAAGGATGCTGATTTAATTTTAGCGGGAAATGTTGCTATTGATGAAGCAAGCGGTCAGGTTGGCCCAAGACTTGCAGAGCTTTTGGGTATACCTTATGTTACAACCATAACCAGTTTGTCCATAGATGGCGCTGCAGTATCGATTGAAAAGGATGTAGAGGGTGACGTGGAGGTTATTGAAACAAGTCTGCCTTTATTAGTTACGTGCCAGCAGGGTTTAAATGATCCACGCTATCCGTCTTTGCCGGGAATTATGAAAGCGAAGAAAAAACCACTTGAAGAATTGGAAATTGACGATTTAGACCTGGACGAAGATGATGTGGAAGCTAAAACAAAAACAATTGATATTTATCTGCCGCCGGAAAAAGAAGCCGGTAAGGTGTTAGAAGGAGAAATAGCGGATCAGGTGAAGGAGCTTGTGTCCTTGTTGAAAAATGACAAAAAAGTACTTTAACAGGATGTTCAAAAAGTCCAATAAAAATGACACTGCGAATTTCTACGTTGACGATTTTTTCCAATGGGACTGCGATTACTCGTCCCACCAAAAGCGTTACTCACGTATTTAAAAACATACGCTCCGTTTGGAAAAAGCTCGTCGCCTTGAACTTCTTGGTCCTTTTCATCGAACTTTTTGAACACGTAATTTAATGCAGCTGATAGTGAAAGGGGATAATAACAATGAGTGACAAGTTACTAGTGATTGGTGAAGTAAGAGATAATGATATAAGAAATGTTTCCTTCGAGGCAATTGCAGCAGCAAAACAAATTAGTGCTGATGCTGAAATCGTAGGAGTGCTGCTCAGTGACAATGATTTGACAAGCGCAGGTGAAGAATTTATTGCTCATGGAGCTGATAGTGTCATAACTGTCACACACGAAAATTTGAAAGAATATACATCAGAAGGATATGGACAGGCAATTTTAGAGATTATTGATGAGTTATCTCCAAACGGGATTGTTATGGGGCACACTTCAATTGGAAAGGATTTAACACCAAAAATTGCTAGCCGCTTATCTGCAGGACTAATCTCAGATGTTGTAGACATTGAAAAAGATGGAGACGATGCAGTTTATATCCGGCCAATTTATTCTGGAAAAGCATTTGAGAAAAAAGCATTTGAAGATGATTTCACATTTGTAACTATCCGGCCCAATAATATACCTGCACTTGAAAAGGATACATCAAGGTCCGGTGATGTAACAGCCAAGGATGTAGATATTAAAGATTTACGTACGATTGTTAAAGAAGTTGTACGTAAAGCATCTGAAGGTGTGGATCTTTCAGAAGCAAACGTGATAGTAGCAGGCGGACGCGGAGTAAAAAGTGCAGACGGATTTAAGCCGCTGTATGAGCTTGCGGAAGTGCTGGGCGGCGCTGTGGGGGCTTCCCGCGGAGCTTGTGATGCAGACTATTGTGATTATGCGCTGCAAATTGGGCAGACTGGAAAAGTAGTGACCCCTGATTTATATATTGCTGTAGGTATTTCTGGTGCTATTCAGCATTTAGCAGGAATGTCTAACTCAAAAGTAATTGTTGCTATTAATAAAGACCCTGAATCAAATATCTTTAATGTTGCTGATTATGGTATTGTAGGCGATTTATTTGAAGTGATTCCGCTGCTTATTGAAGAAATTAAAAAAGTAAAAGCATAATTAGCTGGACATTGCTATTTCAGTTCAAGAATGGATAAAGGCCTGTGAAAAGTAACGCACCACAGGCCTTTTAAAGCTTATTATATATATGTCGAGCAAACTATTAGGAAGTATACTTATACGGTGATATACTCATACTAAGCTTATTATAAGCTGTATGATGTTTTAAGGAGGTAAAATAATGGCAATTAAAAATGTAACGGACCAAAACTTTACGGAAGAGACAGCAGAAGGTCTTGTTCTTGCAGATTTTTGGGCACCATGGTGCGGACCTTGTAAAATGATTGCTCCTGTTCTAGAAGAAATTGATGGAGAAATGGAAGAAAAAGTACAAATCGTCAAATTAGATGTTGATGAAAACCAGGAAACAGCAGGGAAATTTGGTGTGATGAGTATCCCGACACTTCTTTTATTTAAAGACGGTGAAGTTGTAGACCAAGTTATTGGTTTCCAACCTAAAGAGGCATTAACTGATTTAATTAATAAACATGCCTAATATAGTAAAGTCTTCGTTTTGCTGTCATAATAAAATATGATGGCAGAACAAAATCTTTTGTTATTTATTAGAAAAAAGAGAATCCCTTTGTCATCAAACAGATGAGAAGGGATTTTCTGATGCATAAAGGGCTGGTAATATATGAATAATGAAGCAATTGAAAAAAAACTGTCTATTCTTCCAATGCAGCCCGGCTGTTATCTGATGAAGGACAGGCATGGAACGATTATTTATGTAGGGAAATCTAAAAAACTCAGAAATCGTGTACGCTCCTATTTTCGTGGAGCAAATGACCGGAAAACACAGCGTTTAGTACAAGAGATTGCCGATTTTGAATATATGGTTACATCCTCAGAAATAGAAGCTCTTATTTTAGAAATGAATTTAATAAAAAAATATGATCCTAAATATAATGTAATGCTGAAGGATGATAAATCATATCCATATTTAAAAATTACATCAGAACGGCATCCGCGGTTAATTGTCACAAGACAGCTAAAAAAAGACAAAGGGAAATATTTTGGCCCTTACCCTAACGTTATAGCAGCAAGAGAAACAAAAAAGCTTCTTGACCGGATATATCCGCTTAGGAAGTGTAATAACCCTCCTGGGAGACCATGTCTTTATTATCATATGGGACAATGCTTAGCCTGCGGTAAAAATCCGCCTCCTAAAGAGGTTTATCAAGAAATCGTCCAAGAGATAACTTCCTTTTTACATGGCGGATTTAAAGATATTCGTAACCGTTTGACAAAAGAAATGACAGAAGCAAGCGAAGTATTAAATTTTGAAAGAGCAAAAGAACTTAGAGATACGATTCAATACATTGATGCGACCATGGAGCAGCAAAAAATGACTGCAAACGATCTGATAAACAGAGATGTTTTTGGATACAGTTATGATAAGGGCTGGATGTGTGTACAGGTCTTTTTTATTCGGCAAGGAAAATTAATTGAACGTGATGTCAGTGTATTTCCGTTTTACGATGATGCAGCAGAAACGATAATTAGCTTTATCGCAAGATTTTACTTACATGAAAATCATTTAAAACCAAAGCAGGTACTTGTTCCAATCGGTATCGATGATGAAATACTGGAAAAATTATTAGAAATAAATGTTCATACACCGCTTCGCGGGCGCAAAAAAGAAATGGTAGAATTAGCTTGTGAAAATGCAAAAATTGCTTTGAATGAAAAATTCCAATTAATTGAGCGTGATGAAGAAAGAACATTTCAAGCGGTAGAGGATTTAGGCAAATACTTAAATATAGAGATTCCACATCGGATTGAAGCGTTTGATAATTCTAATATTCAGGGGGCAGACCCTGTATCAGCGATGATTGTTTTCGAGGATGGAAAACCAAATAAAAAGGAATATCGGAAATACAAAATCAGAGATGTTAAAGGTCCGGATGATTATGATACAATGCGGGAAGTGATACGTCGCCGTTATTCGAGAGTATTGCGCGAGGAACTTCCTTTGCCCGATTTAATTATTGTAGATGGCGGAAAAGGGCAGATGTCAGCAGCAACAGATGTATTAGAGAACGAGCTTGGTTTAAGTATTCCACTTGCCGGTCTTGCTAAAGATGACCGTCATAAAACAAGCGAATTGCTGTATGGTGATCCGCCTGAAGTGATCCCTTTACAGCGTCAGTCACAGGCATTTTATTTAGTACAGCGAATACAGGATGAGGTCCATCGCTTCGCAATTACTTTCCACAGACAATTAAGAGGAAAAGGATTGTTTCAATCAGAGCTCGATCGTATTCCCGGTGTTGGCGAAAAGCGCCGTGTACTTCTATTAACGCATTTTAAATCGATAGAAGAAATAAAAAATGCGTCTTTAGAGGAGATGCGTAAAATAGGTATACCAAAAAATATTGCCACAGAAATTATCGGGCATTTAAAAGAACATGACAAAGAAAAAAACGATCGTGAAAAGGAATAATTTTCGCGATCGTTTTTTAAGCTGAATAATTTGTTATTCTGTTCCACAGGCGCATCTTTCAGTATAACTTAAAAAAAGCTGTCAATCTTGTATATAAACTGTAAACTCAATTTGCTTCAGGCGGTGGTGTACAGATTCAAGGCATTCACAGTCCACACCTTCTAATTGTTGAAGCACTTCTGCTATTATTCCAGCTTCTAATCGAAAATCGGTTTCAATCTTTGAGTTTAGTTTAGTTACAATAGCATCGGACAAAAGATAAAATGTTTTTACTTTCTTCTTATCTTTTACGAGATCTAATGATCCCAAACCCATTTTTTCAAAAAATAAACTTAAATCTTCCAGACTGCTAAATTCGAATTTGCGAGCTAAATTCCTTCCTAAAAAATAAAGCAGTGTTTCTTTTTCTTCTCCAAACAGCTCTGGTAAGCCAATATAGCGTAAAATATCATATCCCGCACCATCGCTATGTAATTTTTCTAATTCATTTACATCTAATTTTTGATTACCGTCGTACTTTGGCACCACTTTCATCCTTTCCTACACGTCTCGTTCATGTTAAATGTCTAAGGTTATTATCTATTGCCGTCTATTAATTAGCAAGTATTGATACTAAAATTTTTAATATTTTTTGAGGATGTTTGATAGACTATCCTCTCGTTTAGTCACAAGTGAACTTAATTACCTCTATTATAATAACATTACCTGTGCTTTTTCTAAATCTTTTTCTAGGAATCATGTATCTTTCATTTCATTCCTGTATAAAAAATAGTATTTTTTCCTTTAGCAGCAGCGATATCGTGATTATGTTTTTGTTATTAATGTTATTTCGATTGATAGTGCTTTGCTTTCTTTAAGAAGGTGGTTGGGAATTCTTGACGCTTTACCCTGTAAGAAGTACAATAATAGATGTTATTGGCTGTACTGTAAAAAATCATTTTTTTGCTTTCTTGTAAAGCGCTTTATTTTTTATAGTATACATATATTAAGGTATTAAGTTTTAAAGGGGGGTAAACATGGCAGAGCAGCGCGAGTTCTTCTTTAGAAGACTACATTCGCTACTGGGAGTTGTGCCGATTGGTATTTTCCTGGTACAACATCTTTTCATCAATCATCTTGCTGTGTATGGGGAAGAAGCGTTTAATGCGGCAGCTGGTATTATGCATCAATTACCATTTGTATTGGTATTGGAGACACTGGTAATCTATCTACCTATCTTGTTCCATGCAATTCTGGGTGTTTATATTGTTTTTACATCTAGATACAGCACACGCCGTTATGGTTTTTTCCGTAACTGGATGTTCGCATTACAGCGGTTTACTGGTATTGTACTTGTTATCTTCATTGCATGGCACGTATTTGAAACAAGAGTTCAGGTTGGTTTAGGAAATGTAGATGTAAACTATAGCCTTATGGAAGGCATTCTGTCCAGTACACCGATGTTTTGGTTCTATGTGGTCGGAGTACTTTCGGCTGTATTCCATTTCGCAAATGGATTATGGAGCTTCCTGGTAACATGGGGAATTACACAAACACCAAAATCACAGCGCATTTCCACGTATGTGTGTCTGATTGTATTCTTAGCAGTCGGTTATTTAGGTATAAGATCATTACTTGCATTCGCATATGGTATTTAAAAGGTAATGAAATGAAAGAAGGAGTGAGCTAACGAATGAGTAATCAAAAAGTTGCCGTTGTCGGCGGCGGTTTAGCCGGTTTAATGGCTACCATCAAAGCTGCTGAAGCGGGCGTCAGTGTAGACTTATTTTCTATTGTTCCAGTAAAACGCTCTCACTCTGTATGTGCACAAGGCGGTATAAATGGAGCTGTTAATACAAAAGGAGAAGGAGATTCTCCTGATCTGCATTTTGACGATACAGTTTATGGGGGAGATTTTCTCGCCAATCAACCGCAGGTAAAAGCAATGTGTGATGCTGCACCCGGTATTATACATATGTTTGACCGTATGGGAGTTATGTTTAACCGTACACCGGAAGGATTATTAGATTTCCGACGTTTTGGCGGTACTCAGATGCACCGTACTGCATATGCAGGAGCGACAACAGGGCAGCAATTATTATATGCATTAGATGAGCAGGTCCGCCGCTATGAGGTTGAAGGACTTGTAACTAAGTTTGAGGGCTGGGAATTCCTTGAAGCTGTTATTGACGATAACGGTGTTGGTAAAGGGATTGTGGCTCAAAATGTAAAAACACATGAAATTAAAGCATTTCGTTCAGATGCAACAATTTTTGCGACAGGAGGACCTGGAATCATCTTTGGTAAATCTACCAACTCTATGATTAATACAGGTTCTGCAGCAAGTAAGCTCTATTTGCAGGGGGCAAAATATGCAAATGGAGAATTTATTCAAATTCATCCGACAGCTATTCCCGGAGATGATAAACTGCGATTAATGAGTGAATCAGCGCGTGGGGAAGGCGGGCGTGTCTGGACGTATAAAGATGGAGAGCCTTGGTACTTTTTAGAAGAGAAATATCCGGCATATGGAAATCTTGTGCCACGGGATATCGCAACCCGTGAAATTTTTGATGTCTGTGTAAATCAAAAACTGGGTATCAATGGAGAAAACATGGTTTATCTTGATTTATCTCATAAAGATGCGAAAGAGCTGGATATTAAGCTTGGAGGTATTATTGAGATTTATGAGAAATTTGTCGGGGAGGATCCTCGTAAGGTTCCAATGAAAATATTCCCTGCTGTTCACTATTCTATGGGCGGTTTATGGGTTGATGAAAAACAGATGACAAGTATCCCTGGAATTTTTGCTGCTGGCGAATGTGACTATTCTCAGCATGGTGGAAATCGTTTAGGCGCGAATTCTTTGTTATCTGCAATCTATGGCGGTATGGTGGCCGGACCTAATGCTATTGAATATATTGAAGGTTTGGATGAACATGTGGAGGAGCTTCCAGATGAACTCTATCAATCTCGTGAAGAAGCAGAACAGAATGATTTTGATAAGCTTATGAATATGCAGGGAACTGAAAATGCATATCAAATCCATAAAGAACTTGGAGAATGGATGACAGATAACGTAACAGTTGTTCGTGAAAATGAAAAACTGTTAAAAACAGATAAGAAAATTGTTGAATTGATGGAACGCTGGGAAAATATCAATATTAATGATACATCCCGCTGGAGCAATCAGGGAGTTATGTTTACCCGTCAATTAAAGCATATGCTTCAATTAGCGCGTGTGATTACAATTGGTGCATACAATCGTAATGAAAGCCGAGGAGCACATTATAAACCAGAGTTTCCAGAGCGTAATGATGAGGACTGGCTGAAAACAACCATTGCTGAATATGATGCCAAAAATAATGAGCCGGTATTTAGCTATGAAGAAGTGGATGTTTCCTTGATTCCACCTCGAAAACGAGATTATACAACCAAACATTAGAAAGGAGTAAATGAAATGGCTGAACAAAGTAAAGTTACCTTTATAATAACTAGACAAGACGGCCCGGATGCTGCTCCTTATGAGGAAACATTTGAGATTCCTTACAGGCAGAATATGAATGTTATTTCTGCTTTAATGGAAATCCGAAAAAATCCTGTAAATAGTAAAGGAGAGCAAACTACCCCGGTCATGTGGGATATGAACTGCTTAGAGGAGGTTTGTGGCGCCTGCTCCATGGTTATTAATGGAACGGCAAGACAGTCCTGTGCAGCATTGGTTGATCAGCTGGAGCAGCCAATCCGTTTAGAGCCAATGTCTACATTCCCGATTGTCCGTGATCTTATCGTAGACCGTGAACGCATGTTTGATGCATTAAAACAGGTGAAAGCATGGATTCCGATTGATGGAACGTACGATTTAGGACCTGGGCCAAGAATGCCGGAGAATAAACGTCAATGGGCATATGAATTATCTAAATGTATGACATGCGGCGTTTGCCTGGAAGCTTGTCCGAATGTAAATGACAGCTCGAATTTCATTGGCCCTGCTGCTATTTCGCAGGCACGTTTATTTAACGCTCATCCAACTGGAGAAATGAATGCCAGTGAGCGTCTAAACGGTTTAATGGAAGCTGGAGGAATTGACGGCTGTGGGAACTCTCAAAACTGTGTACAGGTTTGTCCAAAAGGTATCCCTTTGACAACTTCTATCGCAGCAATGAACCGCGCTACAAACATCCAGGCTTTCAAAAACTTCTTTGGAAGTGACACAGCACTTTAATACAAAATGAAGATTAACAACAATAGAAAACCCTAGCCATTCATCTGGTCAGGGTTTTTCTTAAACAAGCAATGAAAGCGCTTTGAAATATCGGTGGACGACGTGTATAAAATATATACAAGGGAGGTGATTATGTATGAGCCGTATCTCTTATATTGAAGATTTTACAACCTGGGAAGAAGGTTTTTCTTTTTATGTGCCGGTATCTGTCCGATTTTCTGAAACAGATATGTATGGTCATGTAAATAATGTTTCTCCATTTATTTATTTTGAAGAAGCACGTATCGCCTATTTAAACAACTTAGGATTTTTATCAAAGGATATGCGGCAGACTGACGGAGTAATTGTCGCTGATTTACAGTGTAATTATCTGAAGGAGCTTTATTTTGGAGACGATATTCAAGTTTATGTTAAAACAGCATCTGTTGGCACTACCTCTTTTGATATTCATTATAAAGTTGTAAAAAAAGAAGAAGTTGTTATGACAGCAAGGGGCAGGCTGGTTTATATTGATACTCAGAAGAAAGCTCCAAAGAAATTGTCGGATGAAATGAAGCAAAAGTTACTTTCAAGGTAGCCGTGCAGAATCATTGATTTATAAAGAAAAAGTCTGAGACAAAAGTGTTTTAATCTAGCGATTTCTGAACATAAATTGTGCGGATATCCATCTCAGAAATATACTTCGCTTTCTAAAGGAATCTACGTATATTTCCTGCGTTCCATTTGTATATCGTTTGATCTCAGGAATTAACATTTCTTTCTGTTTCAATTTTAAAAGACATCCCCGAGATGTCTTTTTTATAATAGGCAAAGTAAATAAAAAAGTCTGAGCTCCCCTTTCCAAAGCTCAGACTTAAACAGCACCTTCATATAGTTTCCATTCTCCCTGTAAGGAATGATGATAAAGAATACGTTTGAATGGTAAGCGCAGATGCCTCGAAATACCAGCAATAAACGTAAGCATTGTATTGAGTTCAAAACAAAATTTAAATAAAAGAAGAAATAAATGTATTTTTGATCTCGAACAATATCCTGTTTATCGCTCTCTCTTTTTCGTTTGATTACAGCTTTAATTCACCCATACGAAGCAATTCGACAACAGCCTGTGAACGGCCCTTTACCCCTAATTTTTGCATCGCGTTTGAAATGTGGTTTCTCACAGTTTTTTCTGAGATGAATAGCTCTTGGGCAATCTCTTTTGTTGTTTTATCTTGTACCAATAGTTCAAACACTTCTTTCTCGCGTTTGGTCAGTAGCTGCTTCGGTTTATACCCATTATCCTTCAAATGTTACCCCCTCCTTGCTTTATAGAACTGCATCATGAAGGGAAATTATTTAGTCGATATAGCTTATGAAGGCTGAAACAAAAGAGTGCGTACATTTTGAAAAGGACATTCAAAATTTTGGCTGGAATAACATATTTGGAAGAGAAGCCTTTTAAAATCTCCCACATCATGTGATAAGTGTAGAAGTCAATGTATCATGTGAAAAGTTCATCAGCCTGCATTTTTACTTCTCGGAAAACAAGATATTTGAGATTTTACCCTGGCTAAGATTTCCTAATAAATTTTGAAATATTGCTTCAATGCAATAACATTTGAAGGCTTTTCCCTAAAAAAGTTTTCAAGAACCGTTTTTTAGTTTACTATGGATTACAAGCAGATGTTAAATGCCTCATAACAATCGCTACATAAATTATTGTTAAAAATTTTAGTGGATTTTTTAATTTTAGGGGGTACCATATTGGAAAAAAACCAAGAAGTAGAAGCAGTTAATAAAATGGAAAAAAAATTAAGATATATTTCTGGTATGATTAAACAAAACGGCCGGAAAATTTTACATCACTATCCGATTACCTCACCACAGTTTATTGCTTTACAATGGCTGCTGGAAGAAGGGGATCTGACAGTTGGTGAATTATCTAACCGTATTAGCCATGCATTTAGTACTACCACAGATTTAGTCGATCGTTTAGAGAAGAATGAACTGGTTGAGCGTGTTCGCGATACGAATGATCGTCGTGTTGTGCGAATTCATCTTCTGGAAAAAGGAAAGCACATTATTGAAGAAGTAATCCAAAAACGGCAAGAATACTTACGAGACGTTTTATCTCAATTCTCGGATGAGCAGAAAGAAACCTTAAATGAATTATTAAGCTTCCTGCATGATGAGATGAAACAGGTGAATGAAAAGTAGAGAAGGAAAAAAGGGAGAGAGAATTTTGAAACAGCCAATTGGTGTAATTGATTCTGGAGTGGGCGGGTTGACTGTCGTTCATGAATTAATGAGACAGCTTCCTAAAGAACCGCTTATTTACTTAGGAGATACAGCGAGATGCCCATATGGACCAAGAACAGAAGAAGAAGTAAAACAATTTACTTGGGAAATGGTCCGCTTTTTACTTGGGAAAAATATAAAAATGCTCGTGATTGCCTGTAATACAGCAACGGCATTTACAATAAAGGACTTACAAAAGGAATTGGATATCCCTGTTATTGGCGTTATTAAGCCTGGTGCGAGGGCTGCAATTAAGTCAACTGAGAATAACTATATCGGGGTTATTGGAACAGAGGGAACTGTACGGAGCGGTGCATATAGCTATGCACTTCGTAAAATTAAATCCGATATTGAAGTTATTTCTTTAGCTTGCCCTTCATTTGTGCCGATGGTAGAAAAAGGGGTATTAGATGGACCAGAAGCCAAACAAGTAGTAGAAAATGCCTTAGCACCAATTTTAGAGCATGATAAGATGGATACACTAATTTTAGGCTGCACGCATTATCCTTTGTTAAAGGATACCATTCAGGAGGTTGTCGGTAAGAAGATTATCGTTATTTCTTCGAGTGAAGAGACAGCAAGGGAAACGAGTACAACATTGGACATTCATCAAATTGCAAATCATGATGACCACATGCCTCCGCACCAATTTTATGCCACTGGAGATTTGGATATTTTTATTGAAATCACCGAAAAAATATTTAAGGATAGTAATTTTGAAGTTCTTACGATTAAGCATGCTGACTTACAAAATATTTAGAGATAGAGCACCTGTACGATGGTTGAAAAGTTTATTTTCTCAGCATTGTACAAGTGTTTTTTATATGGATAAAAACTTTATGTAAGAAAGCAGCTTTGACTGGTAAATTCGATTTAAACAATGCACGGGTTATGGATCATGTGGAAAGTTTGTTTTTTGTGTATCCGCAATTATTCTTGTCTCATTTGGAAGAAATATAATCTGTTTAGGAGAAAATGGTCCCCTGATCTTTTGATTAACTCAAACTAGGATTCAATACTCAAAAAGTAAATCTTTTAAATCAAGTTTTGTTTTAGAAACTATCGAATTCATGGTCTATTTCTAAAGATGGGCTCGTATAAATAATAGTACAAACCATCTTGGGAGGTAGTTGCATGAGTAAAAAGTTAATCCAATTAATAGGAGCTTTTGGAATATTAGTCTTACTGGCAGGATGCTTTAATGGAGAGCAGTCATCAAAAGAGGTAGATCCTCCACAAAATGCAGAAGCAGTAAATGGTGAAGAGACAGTGGATGGGGAAGATGCTGCAGCTACCCCTGATGAAGTGGAGGATACTGTTTCAAGAGAGCTGTATTTAATTGATTCGAATGGTATGGTTGCTTCTCAGACTGTTGAACTTCCAGTTCCTGAAGCTAATCAAGTGGCGCAGCAGGTTATTGAATATCTGGTTAAAGGCGGTCCAATAACACCAATGCTGCCGAACGGCTTCCAGGCCGTACTTCCAGAAGATACAGAAGTACTTGGTTTGGATCTACAGGAGGATGGAACGATTGTTGTTGACTTATCTGGAGAGTTTTCGGAATATGAAGCATCCTCTGAGCTTCCAATTATAGAAGCCGTTACGTATACCTTAACGCAATTTGATAATGTTCACAAAGTCAAGCTCCGGGTAGAAGGTGAGGACTTAGCAGAAATGCCTGTTAACGGTACGCCGCTCAATAATGGATATACACGGGCAAATGGAATTAATCTGATAAACAATGATACATTAGATTATTTCAGCAGCAATCCTGTCACTATGTTTTATCCAGTAGAAAAAGAAAATAACCGTTATTATGTTCCTGTAACACAATATGTAACGATGGATGATGAAAATGATTTAGCAGGTATTGTTAATGAACTGATAGAGGGCCCAGGTTATCAAAACAATGTTCTCAATGTATTTAATCCGGAAGCAGCATTAGCCGCAGAACCAGTTGTAGAAGAAGGAGTAGCTAATTTGATTTTCAATGAGGGCATCCTGATGGATCAGGAACAGCATGTAATCTCTGATGAAGTAATGGAGACAATAGTGAGAACCTTGACAGCGCAGCCGAATGTAGATGCAGTAAATGTCCAGGTTGAAAATGTGGATGAAGTATTCAATGAAAATGGAGAGCCGTATTCTGAACCGGTATCTGCACAATTTTTCACTCCAAGCGAAGAATTATAATGATATGAAAATATTGTACAGAGCACCTGAAGAGTGTGTTTAACCACTCTTTAGATGCTCTTTTTTTGTTTGCTGACAAAATCCCGTTATGAGATTGATTTTTCACTGCATCTTCCACCTTCCTCATGTTTCTTTTTTAGAAAATATGATAAGCTATGTAATGTGAAATAAGGAGGAAGAAAAATGGGAAGACATGATAATAGAAAACAAAATGAACTGCGGTCCATTCAAATAACACCCGATTATATTACGCATCCGGAAGGCTCTGTATTAATTGAGATGGGTCAGACAAAGGTTATTTGTAATGCGAGTATTGAAGATAGAGTGCCACCATTTATGAGAGGGCAGGGGAAAGGATGGATCACTGCAGAATATGCAATGCTGCCGCGGGCAACAGAACAGCGGAATATCCGTGAGTCTTCAAAAGGGAAAGTAAGCGGAAGAACGATGGAAATCCAGCGCCTGATTGGACGTGCATTACGTTCTGTCGTCGATCTTTCAAAAATTGGAGAACGGACAATTTGGATCGATTGCGATGTTATTCAAGCAGATGGAGGCACTAGAACGGCTTCTATCACGGGTGCATATGTAGCTATGGTAATTGCACTTCATCAGCTTGTAGAAAAGAAAGTACTTAAGGAACTTCCAGTAAGAGATTTCTTGGCTGCTATTTCTGTTGGTGTATTACCTGACGGACAAGAAGTACTCGATTTGAATTATCAGGAAGACAGTACAGCAAATGTAGATATGAATATTGTCATGACTGGACAAGGTGAATTTGTAGAGCTTCAGGGAACAGGAGAAGAAGCTACTTTCAGCGTGCAGCAATTACAAGCAATGCTGACCTTGGGCGAACAAGGTATCCAGGAGTTAATCAATCAGCAGAAACAAATACTTGGCTCTATCGCAGATTTAGTTAATCAAGAATAATTTCATTGGGGGATGGACACCATGAAGAAGGTTATTATTGCGACCAAAAATAAAGGGAAGGCAAAGGAATTCAAAGCATTTTTTGCCCCTTACAAAATAGAGGCTGTTTCCCTGCTTGATTTAGAAGAGGAAGTTCCTGATATTGAAGAAACAGGAGAAAGCTTCGTAGAAAATGCAGCTTTAAAAGCAGAAGAGATTTCAAGCCGATTTCAACAGCCGGTGCTTGCAGACGATTCGGGCCTGATAATCGATAGCCTGGAGGGAAGACCGGGTATTTATTCTGCGCGATATGCAGGGGAGCCGACAAATGATCAAGCAAATATAGATAAAGTTCTGGAGGAAATGAAACAGATACCTTTAGAAGAACGGAGTGCCCGCTTCGTATGTGTTTTGGCGATCGCCCGTCCTGATGAAGAGACAATATTTGTAACGGGTTATTGCGAAGGACATATTAAAACGGAACAGTGTGGAGAGAACGGTTTTGGCTATGATCCTATTTTTATACCAAAAGGATATACAGAAACAATGGCCCAGCTTGATCCATCTGAAAAAAATCAAATAAGCCACCGGAAACAGGCGATGAAGCAATTGGAAAAAAGAATACACTTGCTATAAATAAATATATTGAGGAGGGGTATGATGACAAGCGTTCTAATTACAAGTGACAGTCATGGGCTGACAAAAGAACTGGAAGAAATGAAGGAAAAACATACTGTGGACTTATACATCCATTGTGGGGATTCAGAGCTGGATTTTGATGCTGCTGAGTTAAGTCCTTTTTATAAAGTTGGCGGAAATTGTGATTTTGATTCGCTATACCCAGATCAGGAAGTACTGGACTTAAATGGTATTCGCTTCTTTGTAACTCATGGTCACCTCCATCAGGTAAAAGGAAATTTAACAAACCTGTCTTATGCAGCGGAAGAACATCGAGCAAATGTTGTATGCTTTGGACATACACATATTGCTGGTGCTGAAAAAATAGGGAATCAATTATTTATCAATCCAGGCAGCATCCGTATGCCCAGGAATCGTGTTGAAAAAACATATGCTATTCTAAGCTGGGAAAATACTGACCAAGTACAAGTCGACTTTTACACTTTAAAAGATGGAAAGGTAAAAGATATGACTTACCAAACTTCTTTGTAGAATCAGATTAGAAAAGCAGTTCATTCTTCTGTTGAAAAGAAGATATGAACTGCTTTTCTTCTTTAAATCAACGTTGTATCTAACGTGTTTTTCCTTTTGTATCAAGGGTTTTTAAGCTATATTATAAAGAATGAAAATAATGTTTAAAAATCTGTTGACAAAAACTTCTATCCAACATATAATATTACTTGTCCGTTAAAAACGGCATACATAAGAAATGCGAGAAATACAGTAGTTGCGGGTGTAGTTTAGTGGTAAAACCTCAGCCTTCCAAGCTGATGATGAGGGTTCGATTCCCTTCACCCGCTCCAGAATGTCCCAGTAGCTCAGCTGGATAGAGCAACAGCCTTCTAAGCTGTGGGTCGCAGGTTCGAATCCTGCCTGGGACGTAAATTAAACTCGAAAGCCTATACGATAAGCCATTCGAAGAGTGTATCGAAGAATGTGCCTCGTAGGCAAATAACGCTCGAACCTACGCTATTTAACGTTAGGTTGTGAGACTAAGAAACCTCCGTGCATTGGACGTATTCGTCCGAAACATGGAGGTATTTTTATGCGCAAAGCTATAAATAATCGTCCGTATATCGGAGAAAGGGGCGCGCTCATAGTATTAGTGTTATTAAATAGCGCTTTGCAGTTAGCGGGATATGACGTACTGCCTTTTACGGAGAATGACGTAGAGACGTTTCTAACAGTCGTTTTTAACTTTGTAGCGATGGACGCAGCTTACTGGAAAAATAACTCGCTGACCGAAGAAGCGAAGCAGGCCGATAAAGACATGAAGGCGAAAAAGCAGGCGAAGAAAGGGAAAAAAACTTACGAAAGGTAGTAGATAAATAATGGAGAAAGTGACAGATTTACGTGGTAAAGTAATGGGTGGCGGGGATAAGCAGTCAAAGATAACGAAGATTGCCCGACATCATTCCGCTACTACGTCCGGAAATGTCAATTCATTTCAGAATCATTGGCGCTCATTAGGATGGAAGACAGCCGGTTACCACAAAATTATTTTACGTGACGGAACGGTTCAACTCTGCTATGACAGCAATGTAGTAACAAACGGAGTATGCGGTCACAATCAGACCTCGTATCATATTTGCGTAGTCGGTAACGGGTCGTTCACTGCTGCGCAAGAAAGGTCGTTTGAAGAGCGCGCAAAGTATAACCTAAAGAGATTCGTGCTAAAAGTGTCCGATGTGTTAGGGCACTGAGAAGTTTCGGGAGTTGGTACGTTATGCCCCGGAATTAACATGAACACAGTACGCAACTAATTAAGTGGAAGCTCTTCCTCTGGAACCCCTTCGAAACCCTCCTCCGGTTCAAGCGGAGCTAATCTTACCGTAGATGGCAAGTGGGGTAATTCTCGACTACTCTTGCGCTACAAAAGGCGTTAGGTATACCACAGGACGGGGCTTTATCAGCAAGTAACCTTGGAACTCTGTACCGCAGTCCCTTTACGGCATAACGGTACAATTCGGCAGTGGAGGAAGTAACGTCATTGCAGCGCTACAGAAAAAGCTAGGCGCAGTCGCAGACGGAAAACTCGGTCCGGGAACAATTGGAGCGACGCAAAAATATTTCGGTACTCCACAAGACGGAAAGTTAAGTCGACCATCTGCAGTGGTTAAGAGCTGCAACGCAGATTAAATGCTGGCACATTTTAACAAAAATGTGTTATCTACTATTAGCTTTGTCCAATCTCCTTTTCCGAATTTGCGTATGTTGAATACGAAAGGAGTGATAAAGCTATGTGTTATTATGATGATCCATGTAAAAAGAAACACGATGACCATTGTAAATGTCGCTGTCACAAGAAGAAAGTGCGCCATCATGATTGGTGTTGGAGAAATGATTACTATGATAACCGAGACCATGATAGATGTCGAAAAAACAATCGTTACGATAACAAAGGCTATGATAGGTATCAAGAAAATTGCTATTATGGTAAGCGATGTAAAAAAAGATTCTGTCACTGCTGTAACAGGTATTACTAAAAGAAATGTTAGTGCCGGGAAGGAAGAGTTTTAATTAATTAGCTGTATTAAGTCCGTGTCGGACTCCCTCCTTAATAGAGCTATGAGTTCATTAAATTCTTTTTTTCACTCTAAATCATTCAGGTAAGTAGCCCCTCATAAAGAGTGAGGGGCTTTACATACATTGTTATGTTGTTTATCGTACCCTGCTAACGGTTCCATGAATTCTACATTTCGGATTTCTTCGAGCATACAACCTGTTTTTTCTTCCGCCCTTTAGGCGTAAAAATATACGCCTCCGTTGTATCCAACGACCTGACATTTGATGTCTTTATAATAGCTGCCATTTCGCATAATGTTCGCTTGAAGTAAGAGAGAGGATTTCGATAGGTAAGCGTGATGTAACACTTTCGCTATTTCTATCTCCGGCATTTCTTCTTTTCCTTCGATTTCTGTAATCTGGCTATCTATCCTCTATAAGGCGTCCGTTTGGTTGGCGAGAATCATACCTTGTTACTTAAGGATGCTTCGGTCTTTATATCCAATTTATTCCGGTATAAAGTTCGTGATATTATACGATTCCATATTCGACATCCCTTTCTGAACGGAATGTTTGTTCGTGTGATTAGTATATGTAATTCATCCGAAATTAACAATGAGACTCTGCTGGCAATATATTCCGAAAAAAACGCCAATCCGTTAAGAGCGGCGCTCGGTACTGCGTATTATTCGACTGGCTTTATTTTAGATTTTCCGTGAGATAAGCTGTTTTGATAATCTTCGTCGATTTCGTTAAAACTGCCGGATGCATAAAATAAGCGTAAGATTCATTTAATATTCTCCACTCTTGTCCGGAAACAAGGTTTAGAAAATTATCGTAATTTAGTTCGTTAAAATCATCCCTTGTGTAAGCGTATGTTATCACGTTTTCGTATTCTTCATTACCTTTATTGTCGATCAGTAATGCTTGAATAACTAAGTCAACCTCTTTCACAGAATTGTCTTTAAACGTCTCATTCATCGCTTCAAACGACCAATAAATATGCGTGCTTGCTACAGATTTCGGTCCAAGTGAACTACTTGCTTTAAGAAGTATCGTAAGTATTCCATCGTCGGACAACTCCGCAGCTTCTACGTAACTATCATTCTCGACTATAGATTAGGCAATAGGAAGGTTTTCTGCATCTTCGGTTTCTTTCTCAACCTCCGCAGCATTCGCGGAATCAGCGCTTGAGGTAACGACCGAATCAGTATTACTTTATGACGGAGAATTATATCGGATTTTAAGCGTGTACTCTTATAGGAAGAAACTCGGGAACATCCCGTATTAAAAATGATACTGCTTGTACGAGTTGTTTAATTTCGTTATATTATATTACTAAAGTATATTTTGAAACAAGCTTGGTGTTGAATTGCAGCAGGTTTATTTGTCTCCAATATTATTGTTCTTCCGGCATACGATGATGTTAGTACGCATTCGTTATTTTGTGTAGAAGAAGAGCAAAGGAGCTTATTAAATGGTCTGTCGTTTTATATGTCATTTTCAAATTAATATAGACCCTTGGGCTTTTTAAAGGTAACATTGTATTAGGATGAGGTATGAATAAGTATAAACCAATCTATGAGCTGAATACTTGAATCTCTTTTAGATTTCACAGATTAAATCATTTATTATATGATTAATTATTGTTACTGACAGAAGCTTTCGATAGGATGAATAATCCTTATATCAATTTCAAAGAGAATGCATGGAGATTCCCGTAAAAGCATGAAGTATTCTCAGGATAAATGCTGGAAGCTAAAATCTTTATTTCAGCTTATACAGTCCCAATAAACGGTTTAAATTTTACTGTATAAGGGAATAACAGATTTGATGAACATTTTTTGGTAATCCAGAATAGAGGTGAACAAATGAAAGATAGTACAAAGGTAATCTTATTTCCAAACACAAAAAAGCAGCTGGAAGAAGAAGGACTAGATGCTTTAAGAAAAAAGAAATATAAAGAGGCACTCGAGAAATTAAATTGCCTCATTGAATATCATGAAGGAAGTCACGAAATATATATTGGTAAGTTAATGTGCCTGATGGAACTGGGAAGTTATAAAGAAGCTGAACGGCTCAGTGAAGAATTATTGGCAAATAAGGATGCACATTATTATCATTACTTCCATATTTATTTAACCATCCTCTTTCAAACAAGTCAGTATCAACACTTGATGGATTTGCTGGAGGTAGAATTTGAATACGATATGATTCCTGATATGCTTCAGGAGCCTTTTCAGCAGCTGTATGAAATGAGCGAGAACATGAAGATTGGAATTGATGAAGATAATAGCCCTGGTTTTATAGAAGAGCTTAAGGAAGCTGTAAACGGAAATGATTTTTTGAAACAATGGAACCTTATTGAACAGCTTCGGCGAATACATGCTGATCCAAAAGAAGATATTATTCAGCTGCTTGAAAACGAACAAGTTCATCCTGTTATAAAAACGGCACTATTAGAATGGTTCAGAGAAGCTGGTATAGAGAAGTCAGTTCATATACATAAGTTTGATACAAAGATGATGGTTCAGCCATCTAAACTGATTCAAATCTCTGAGGAGAACAGCTACATAGCTATAATGAGAGAATTAGAAAATCGGACGGTAGATAATCCTACTTTATTCAATTTACTTCAGCAGCTCATATACCGCTACTTTTATGTAACCTATCCATTCATACCTTCAGAAAATGATGTGGCTTCTATTACGGAGGCGATTCATACACTTGGGAACGATTATTTACAGGCAGATACCCGGCTGGAGGAACTGGACACAGCTGCCCAATCATGGATAGAATCTATAAAAATTTGTAATTCCCTTTATCTAAGTATTATTGAAGAGTAGTAAAATGCTTGAAACACATAAGATATATGTTATAATGAGGTGGTTGTAAATTAGGAAAAAACTATTGATCAAATGAATAATGAAATGCAATGATAGATTTGATTTTGGAGGGAATAATAATGACAACAAAATGGGAAAAACAAGAAGGTAACAAAGGTGTATTAACGTTTGAAGTTTCGTCTGAAGAATTTGACCAGGCGTTAGATCAAGCATTTAAAAAAGTATCAAAGGATGTACAAGTTCCAGGATTCCGTAAAGGGAAAATTCCCCGCGGTATTTTCGAAAAACGCTTTGGTGTAGAATCTCTATATCAAGATGCCGTAGATATTGTACTTCCAGGTGCTTATTCTAAAGCAGTTGATGAAGCTGAGATTTTCCCAATTGCACAACCATCTATTGATATTGACCAAATTGAAAAAGGACAGCCGCTTGTTTTCACTGCTGAAGTAGAAGTGAAACCGGAAGTGAAGCTTGGTGAATACAAAGGATTAGAAGTAGAAGAAAAATCTGTAGAAGTAACAGATGAAGATGTTGAGCAGGAAATTGAAAATCTTCGTGAACGTCATGCAGAATTAGTTGTGAAAGAAGATAGTGCAATTGAAAACGGTGATACAGCAGTAATTGATTTTGAAGGCTTTAAAGACGGAGAAGCTTTTGAAGGCGGACAAGGTGAAAATCATTCACTTGAAATTGGTTCAGGTCAATTTATCCCTGGATTTGAAGAGCAATTAATTGGCAAAAAAGCAGGCGATGAAACAGAAGTAAAAGTAACTTTCCCTGAAGAATACCATGCAGAAGATTTAGCTGGTCAAGAAGCAGTATTCAAAGTGAAAATTCATGAAGTAAAAGCAAAAGAATTGCCAGAGCTTGACGATGAATTTGCAAAAGATGTAGATGAAGATGTGGAAACACTTGATGAATTAAAAGCAAAAAAACGTGAAGAGCTCGAAACAAACAAAAAGCAGCAGGCTGAAAATGAAAAACGTGAAGAGCTGCTTCAACAAGCTTCAGACAATATTGAAGTAGAAGTTCCTGAAGCTATGGTAGATACAGAAGTAAATCAAATGGTTCGTGAATTCGAACAGCAGCTTCAAATGCAAGGTATGACTTTAGAAATGTACAGCCAATTTTCAGGGCAAGATGAGGATGCACTAAAAGAACAAATGCGTGCTGATGCCGAAAAACGCGTTAAAACAAATCTTACTTTAGAAGCAATCGCAGAAGCAGAAGATCTTAAAGCTTCTGAAGAAGATATTGATGCGGAACTTGAGAAAATGGGTTCTATGTATGGAGTTGAAAAAGAGCAGCTTGTTCAAATGCTTGGCGGTTCAACAGAAACGTTGGAAAATGATTTGAAAATGCGTGCGGCAATTGACTTCTTAGCAGAAAACAGCAAAACAAAATAAAGTGTTAAATAAAAAAAGAGGATACAAAAGACAAGGTGCGCCTAAATACGTGCCTTGTCTTTCCTGTTAATTAGGACGCAGTCGAAAAAACAATTTTTTTGTCAAAACTGCATTTTTCTTGCTTGGAAAAGCATACTATACAAATGGAATTGCAAATAGTTGACATTTAAAAGAATTGAGGCATACTGGAATGACAGACTTATCATACAATTGTTTATGGCAAATACAAAAAGTATATTATTTTGTATTTCTATATGTATCTGATATGATAAATTATAAAGCTGACTGCTAATCTGTAACAGCACATGCAAAGGCAATGGAATTGGTTATAGTCGAAAGATAAGAAACGACAGCCCAAATTGCCCTTTTGTGGGAAGAGCCGATAAAAAGTTCAAAAGTTAGTAGCTGGCCCAAACGTTTATATATGTAATGAATGTGATGAGAAAGTCTTGGAGATTGTTGAGGAAGGCGGCGAAAAGTAATGTTTAAATTCAATGAAGAAAAAGGACAATTAAAATGTTCTTTTTGTGGCAAAAGTCAAGAGCAGGTGCGAAAACTGGTAGCTGGTCCTGGCGTTTATATATGTGATGAATGTATTGAACTGTGCACAGAAATTGTTGAGGAAGAGCTAGGTACAGAAGAAGGCATGGAAATGAATGAAATTCCAAAGCCGAAAGAAATTTGTGACACGCTTGATGATTATGTAATTGGACAGGATAAGGCAAAAAGAAACCTTTCTGTTGCAGTATATAATCACTACAAACGTGTTAACTCAGGTATGAATAGCGGCGATGTGGAAATTTCTAAAAGTAATATTGCGATGATTGGACCGACTGGTAGCGGTAAAACATTACTGGCTCAAACATTAGCAAGAATTATTAATGTACCTTTCGCGATGGCAGATGCAACATCATTAACAGAAGCTGGGTATGTAGGGGAAGATGTAGAAAATATTCTTCTTAAGCTGATTCAATCTGCAGACTATGATGTAGAAAAAGCAGAAAAAGGGATTATCTATATTGACGAAATTGATAAGGTAGCCAGAAAATCTGAAAATCCCTCTATTACCAGAGATGTTTCTGGGGAAGGTGTACAGCAGGCCCTTTTAAAAATTCTTGAAGGAACAGTAGCAAGTGTTCCACCTCAAGGCGGACGAAAACATCCGCATCAGGAATTTATTCAAATTGATACAACGAATATTCTATTTATCGTCGGTGGTGCATTTGACGGAATTGATCAGGTGATTAAACGCCGTATCGGTAAAAAGGTTATCGGTTTTGGTGCAAATGAAGAACAGGAAGAGTTAGATACAGCACAATTGCTGTCTAAAGTCCTTCCGGAGGATTTATTGCGCTATGGACTTATTCCAGAGTTTATCGGACGTATACCAGTAATCGGCAGTCTTACTCCGCTGGATGAGGATGCACTAATCGAAATTCTGACGAAACCAAAGAATGCCTTGGTCAAGCAGTATCAAAAGTTATTTGAAATTGATAATGTAGAGCTTGAGTTTGAGCAGGATGCGCTGGAAGAGATTGCGAAGAAGGCTATTGAACGGAAAACAGGTGCACGTGGACTTCGTTCTATCATTGAAGGAATCATTGTAGATGTCATGTTTGATCTTCCTTCAAGAGAAGACGTAGAAAAGTGTGTGATTACAAAGGATACTGTTATTCAGGAAAATGGCACACCAAAACTTATTTTCCGTGATGGAACGATTCAGGAAGGAAATGAAAAGTTTCCAAAAGAAAGTGCATAAGCATAGTTAAATAAAAAATGCAGATTCTGAGGAGAATCTGCATTTTTTACTCTTTCTTATAGTAAAAAACTTTTCTTATTATTAAATTAGTGTAATAATCATAGATACTTGTATAACTGTTTATACTAAAAGAAAGTATAACGGTGTTTACATTTAGATGATTTTTTTTTACACTGAGAAAGAGCCTTACAAAGAAAAATAAATAATAAAAGAACATAGGGGGTGAATGTATGACAGCAAACTATTTGAAGATGCCGCTGTTGCCTTTACGAGGATTAATCGTATTTCCGTCGATGGTGTTGCACCTTGATGTTGGCAGAGATAAGTCTATTGCTTCTTTAGAACAGGCTATGTTGGCTGATCAGTACATATTTTTAGCTTCACAAAAGAAAATGAATTCAGATGATCCTAATCCTGCAGATATATACAATGTTGGGACAGTGGCAAAGATTAAACAGATTACCAAGCTTCCAAATGGGACACAGAGAGTACTCGTTGAAGGGTTTTACCGGGCTGGAATTGTCCGTTACCTGGAGGAAGAAGAAAACTTTATCGTAGAGGTAGAGGAAAAGGAAGATATTGTAGGAAATGCATTTGAAACAGAAGCTTTAATGCGTACATTACTTGAGCAATTCCAGCAATACATAAAAGTTTCCCGTAAATTAACAGAAGAGACATTTGAAACAGTCGGCGATATTGATAATCCCGGCCGTTTAGCAGATATGATTACTTCACATCTTTCTTTGAAGCTAAATGATAAGCAGGAGATACTAGAAGCTTTTGATGTGATGGAGAGAATACATAAACTCTTAGATATTATTGCTGATGAGCGAAAAATTTTATCCATTGAGAAGAGAATCGGACAAAAGATTAAAACATCGATGGAAAAGACCCAAAAAGAATATTACTTAAGGGAGCAATTAAAAGTTATCCAGAAAGAACTGGGAGACCGTGACGGCAAATCTGGTGATTTAGAGCAGCTTCGGACAAAAATTGAACAATCCGATATGCCTGAAAACATTACCAGTGTTGCGATGAAAGAGCTCGGCCGGTATGAAAGAGTACCGCAATCATCCGCAGAAAGCTCTGTGATCCGAAACTATATTGAATGGCTTGTTGCTCTCCCGTGGCAAACTAAAACAAAAGATAATATTCAAATGAAAAAGGCTGAAAAGGTATTAAATGCTGACCACTATGGTTTAGAAAAAGTAAAGGAACGAATTTTAGAATATTTGGCGGTTCAAAAGCTTACCAACACAATAAAAGGACCTATTCTTTGTTTAGTTGGTCCTCCAGGAGTCGGGAAGACCTCTTTAGCAAAATCAATCGCTAATGCCATTGACCGGAATTTTGTTCGCATTTCTTTAGGCGGAGTTCGGGATGAAGCAGAAATACGCGGCCATCGCCGCACCTATATTGGAGCAATGCCGGGAAGAATTATGCAAGGAATGAGGCGGGCTGGAACGGTCAATCCAGTATTTTTATTAGATGAAATTGAGAAAATGTCAAATGATTTTCGTGGTGATCCATCTTCAGCAATGCTGGAGGTTCTGGATCCGGAGCAAAATCATAACTTCAGTGATCACTATATTGAAGAAACCTATGATTTATCCAATGTATTGTTTATTGCTACAGCAAATAATATAAACAGTATTCCAGAACCGTTGCTTGACCGGATGGAATTAATATCTATCCCGGGCTATACAGAGGTTGAAAAGCTGCATATCGCAAAACGCCATCTCCTGCCGAAACAAATTAAAGAAAACGGACTGACAAAGAGTAAAATTCAAATTCGTGAGTCTGCTATCATGAAATTAATCCGTAGATATACCAGGGAAGCCGGTGTCCGCGGTCTGGAAAGACAGCTTGCGACGTTATGCCGTAAAGCAGCAAAAGAACTCGTCTCAGATGAAAATAAGGATCGGATTATTGTAACCGAACGTATTGTTGAAGAATATTTAGGTAAGCCAGTATATCGATATGGATTGATTGAAGAAGAAAACCAAATTGGTGCTGCAACGGGGCTTGCATATACAACAGCCGGTGGAGATATTTTATCGATTGAAGTGACACACTATCCAGGGAAAGGTAATTTAAAGCTTACGGGTAAACTTGGAGGCGTTATGCAGGAATCTGCTCAGGCTGCTTTCAGTTATGTAAGGTCTCGTGCAGAACAGTTGAATATTGATTCCGACTTCTATGAAAAATATGATATTCATATCCATGTTCCTGCCGGAGCGACACCGAAAGATGGTCCTTCAGCGGGAATCACCATTGCAACAGCACTTGTATCCTCGCTGACAGGACGTGCTATCCGGAGAGAGGTAGGAATGACTGGTGAAATCACACTTCGGGGGCGCGTTTTGCCTATTGGCGGACTAAAAGAAAAAGCATTAAGTGCGCACAGGGCGGGGCTGAGAACGATTATTTTACCTGAGGATAATGAAAAGGATATAGAAAATATTCCGGAAAGTGTTCGCGAAGGGCTGGAATTTATACCAGTGAAACACTTAGATGAAGTATTAGAAATTGCATTGGTAAAGGAGGAAGAGTAATATGAAGGTTAATCAAGCAGAGATCGTTATCAGTGCAGTCAGTGAGAAACAATATCCACAGGAGCAGTATCCAGAATTTGCACTTGCAGGGCGATCCAATGTTGGGAAGTCTTCCTTAATTAACCGGCTAATTAACCGAAAAAATTTAGCAAGAACTTCTTCCAAACCCGGCAAAACACAAACATTAAATTTCTATCTGATTAATGAGTCCATTTATTTTGTAGATGTTCCAGGCTATGGTTACGCACAGGTGTCCAAGAAGGAACGTGCAAAATGGGGCGGCATGATGGAAGAATATTTTAAAAACAGAGAAACGCTCCGGGCGGTTATTCTGATTACAGATTTGCGCCATGAGCCGACAGAGGATGATATTCAGATGTATGATTATCTGAAATATTTTGGGATCCCTGTTATTGTAATTGGAACAAAGCTGGATAAAATTCCAAAGACAAGACGGTATAAACATATTAAACGTTCCAAAAAAGTTCTTGAGATGGATCCAGAGGATATTTTTATTCCGTTTTCAGCAGAAACATCAGAAGGCAAAGATGACGTTTGGAGCGCTATCAGATCTTTTATGTAAATGGATAATGGATAAAAATAAAGGATACGGTTATCAGAAGCAAAAGCTTCTGGCCGTATCCTTTATTTACGTTTCAGCATAATAATACCTAATAGAATAAGCAGAACTGGCCAAAAGCGTTCTAATAATAAAATGATGGGCTCTAGCCAGCTTGTATAAATAGAAAGCTGTTCAGCAAAAAGAAACAGCAAACCTGTCAGGATAAAGAAAACACCTGAGAAAAAGCCTTTTTTCGTTTTAGTATAACGAATGATAAAGGCGAGTCCGATAATAATTAAATAAACAGACCAATCGTCTACCCAAAAAGAATAATGCTTTATCCCGTGCAGATGAATTCCAACCCCGAATAATAATGTACCTATAAATAAATTCTGATATGTTCTGGTTGTATAGCTGTGAATAATAACACCAAGGCCAATTACGATTAATAAAGATTGCCACGAATAAAAGTCAACAAAAAATGGAATCCGAAGTTCCCGGAGCAGAAGAAAAATACCCACTCCAATACATAAATAAGCAAGCAATGAATGCTTTCTTTTCATTAAGAAGTTCCCCCTTGTTTCTTGTCTTGCTGTACTCTATAAAAATTCTAATTAACCAGCATGTAAATAAAGCGTGTCCCTTGCTATAAAAAGCCAGTTATGTTACATTACAGTCGGAATGAGTTGTTGTAACGGACGTTTTTTACTTGGACTGAATCGTGTTATCCTACATATCATTAACTTACATACATAGAAATTGTTTCAGATTCTGTTCACATTTTAGCACGAAAAGCATTTCATTACATGTTATAATGATTATTAGATAATAATAGTAAAAAGTATGAATCATTTTATCATAGTGGGGGTAGTACTGTGCATATTTTAAAGGTTGGTTTTAATTACAAAACAACCCCTGTAGAAATTAGGGAAAAGTTCACATTTAATGAAGAAAAATTAGCAGAAGCAATGATTGCATTAAAGAATCAGAAAAGTATTCTTGAAGATGTAATTGTTTCAACATGCAATCGGACAGAAGTGTATGCAGTTGTCGACCAGCTTCATACCGGAAGATATTATATTAAGCAATTTTTAGCAGATTGGTTTAAGGAGGAAAAAGAAACATTTTCAACTTATCTGCAAATTACAGAGGATGACGGTGCAATTGAGCATTTATTCCGGGTGACAACCGGACTTGATTCCATGGTGCTTGGAGAAACACAGATTCTTGGTCAGTTGAAACAGGCCTTTTCAAAAGGACAGCTGGCAAATACAACAGGTACTATTTTTAATGAGTTGTTCAAACAAGCCATTACATTCGGTAAACGAATGCATAAAGAGACCGGTATCGGCGAACACGCTGTATCAATCAGTTATGCTGCAGTTGAATTAGCAAAAGAAAAATTCGGAGACTTGAGTGATAAGCATGTTGCTATTTTAGGAGCAGGGAAAATGGGCGAACTGGCGGCAAAAAACATTCAAAGTGCCGGTGTAAAAGAAATCACTGTTATTAATCGGACAAAGGAAAAAGCAGCGTTAATGGCTGAAAAATTTCAGGGTAATGCAGCAGAAATGAATGAACTGCCCTCTGTTTTAGAAGCTGCTGATATATTAATCAGTTCTACCGGCTCAGAGTCTGTCGTTTTATCAAAAGAAGATATTGAAAAAGCACAAAAGAAACGCCAGGAAAATCCATTATTCTTAGTTGATATTGCTGTTCCAAGGGATATCGATCCGGAGGTTGCCGAGATGGCTGATGTTGCTTTATATGATATTGATCACCTGCAGCATATAGTAGATGACCACTTGGAATCCAGAAAAGCAGCAGCAGTGCAAATCGAATTATCCCTTGAAGAAGAAATTGTTCAATTTAAAGAATGGATGAAAACACTGGGTGTTATACCAGTTATATCAGCACTCAGACAAAAAGCATTATCTATTCAATCTGAAACAATGAAAAGTATAGAGCGGAAAATTCCAAGCTTAACTGAGCGTGAGAAAAAAGTACTTAATAAGCACACGAAAAGTATTATTAATCAGCTGCTGAAAGAGCCAATTACGCAAGCAAAAGAGCTGGCCGGTACAGAACAGGCAAACGAGGCTTTACAGTTGTTTGTTGATATTTTTGGAATAGAGAATGAAGTAAAAGAGGAACTTGAGAAACAAATAAAGAAAAATGATACATTAAACAAATTTACTCAAGAGGACATTGCCTCTTTTCCAGTAGTTGAACGGGTACCTACTGCTTAATTGGACGGAACCCTGCCATCTTACATCATTCACATCCAACCAGAAGGTAATTTAATCACTTTCTGGTTGCTTTTTATTGTAGAAGAATTGCCAAACTGCATAGAATCGAGGAGGGTACATCGTGCGAAAAATAATTGTTGGTTCCAGAAAAAGTAATTTAGCAATTACACAAACAAAGTGGGTTATTGATCAGCTGAAAAAAGCTGGTGTGGAAAATGAATTCGAGATTAAAAAAATTGTTACAAAAGGAGATCAAATCCTTGATGTTACATTATCAAAGGTTGGCGGAAAAGGACTTTTCGTGAAAGAAATTGAAAAAGCAATGTTTGACAAAGAGATAGATTTTGCGGTCCATAGTATGAAGGATATGCCTTCTGCTCTCCCGGAAGGTTTAGAAATTTCCTCTATTCCCATCAGAGAAGATCATCGTGATGCTTATATCGCAAAAGATAATGTGAAATTAGCAGACCTAAAAAAAGGCTCTATCGTCGGGACAAGCAGTTTACGCAGAGGTGCACAAATTCTTGCGGCCAGACCTGATTTAGAAATCAAGTGGATCCGGGGAAATGTGGAAACGCGTATTCGTAAATTAAATGAAGAGGACTATGACGCTATTATTTTGGCTGTATCCGGTTTGAAGCGTGTTGGTTTAAGTGAGAGTCTGATTACAGAATACCTAGATCCAGAAATATGTGTACCTGCTGTAGGGCAGGGAGCACTGGCTATTGAAAGCCGCGCAGATGACTTGGAATTACAAGAAATTGTCCTAAAAATTCATGATGAATATACAGCAAAGACAGTATTAGCTGAACGTACTTTCTTACATTTATTAGAAGGCGGCTGTCAAGTACCTATCGGCGGGTATGCTTATTTAGATGGTGAAGAAATTGTATTAACTGCTTTAGTGGGTACACCAGATGGAAAAACAGTCCTGAAAGAGGTTGTCCGCGGAAATGACTCTGTCCAGGTTGGTAAGCAGGCAGCAGAGTTATTAATTGAACAGGGAGCCAAAGATATTGTGGAGCGGGTCAAAGAGGAGATGGAATAATCATGGAGAAGCCGCTTCATGGGGAGCGCATATTAATTACGAGAGAAGAGACAAAAGCTGCTGAAATGGCGAAAAAAGTCATAAAGTTAGGCGGAAGTCCTGTTATCACTCCAATGATTGAAATAAAGTTTTTGAAGAACCTTGGGGATATTTCTATACTGAAGCGGCTTTCCAGCTTTAGCTGGGTATTTATAACAAGCGCAAACGGTGTGGACGGTTTTTTTCAATTGCTCCGTAAACAAAATATAAAACTTCCGGAAGAAGTGAAGATAGGGATTGTCGGAAAGAAAACAGAAGAGGCATTGCATACGTATGGCTATGAAGCTTCTTTTATTCCGGCAACTTATGATGCGCTGGCGATGGCAGAGGAGTTTCTTGCGTTCTACACATCAGATAAACCGGTGCTGTTGATTCGAGGTAATTTATCCCGGCCTACGCTTCCGGAAAAACTGGAAGAAGAACAGGTTACTTATGAAGTGCTGGAAGTATATGAGACAACATACTGTATAGAATCGAAACGGAAGCTGAATCGGGAGCTTCCAACAGTCAGCTATATAACATTTACAAGCCCATCAACAGTAGAAGCGTTTGTTCAATTAGCAGAGTATATTCCAAATACAGCAACGTATATTTGCATTGGTAAAACAACGGAGGAAAAGGCAAAACAATTAGGGATTCCTGATGTGTATACTTCAACTCCGTATACAACAGATGCTATGTTAGACTTAATTGCAAAGATAGTAAATGAAAGGAAGATAAATCATGAGTGAATTCACATTTGACAGACATAGACGATTGCGTTCATCCGTTTCGATGCGTGCGCTCGTTCAAGAAACACATTTAAGAGTAACAGATTTTATTTATCCAATTTTTGTGATTGAAGGGGAGGACATCCGGAATGAGGTCCCTTCCATGCCTGGCGTTTACCAGCTTTCTTTTGATCATTTATTGGAAGAAGTAGAGGAAGCTTATCAATTAGGGATTCGTTCATTGATTTTGTTTGGCGTAGTAGAAGAAAAGGATGAAATTGGATCAGAGGCTTTTCATGATCATGGAATTATTCAGGAAGCAACAAGAATAGTGAAACAAGCCTATCCGGAAATGCTTGTTGTTGCGGATACCTGCCTATGTGAATATACGTCGCATGGACATTGCGGTGTGATTGAAAATGGAGATGTGTCAAATGATGCTTCTCTGGAATTGTTAGCTAAAACAGCTGTTTCTCAAGCGAAAGCAGGGGCTGATATTATTGCACCTTCCAACATGATGGATGGTTTTGTGACAGTAATCCGCCATGCTTTAGATGAAGCAGGCTTTCATCACATTCCAATTATGTCCTATGCAGTAAAATATGCATCTGCTTATTATGGTCCATTCCGTGACGCTGCAGACAGCACGCCGCAGTTTGGTGACCGGAAGACATACCAGATGAACCCGGCTAACCGTTTGGAGGCAATCCGTGAAGCAAAATCTGATATCAAAGAAGGCGCAGATTTCTTAATTGTAAAGCCTAGTCTGTCTTATATGGATATTATGCGTGAGGTAAGAGATAATTTTGATGTTCCTGTCGTTGCATATAATGTGAGTGGAGAGTATGCCATGATTAAAGCAGCTGCTTTAAATGGCTGGATTGATGAGAAAAAACTGGTTACAGAAACACTGCTGTCTATGAAACGTGCAGGTGCGGATTTAATTATTACCTATTTTGCAAAAGATGTGGCAAAATGGTTGCAGGAAGAGAAATAAAGGAGGAAGAGCATGGAAAATACAAGATCAGTAGATGCCTATAAAGAAGCCGTTGATTTAATGCCTGGTGGAGTGAATTCTCCAGTCCGCGCATTTAAATCTGTCGGATTAGACCCAATCTTTATGGAAAAAGGAAAAGGTTCTAAAATTACGGATATTGATGGTAATACGTATATTGATTATGTATTAAGCTGGGGGCCGTTAATTTTAGGTCATGCGGATGAACGTGTTACAGGTAGCTTAAAAGAAGTTGTTGAGAAAGGGACAAGCTTTGGAGCTCCTTCATTATTGGAAAATAAACTGGCAAAGCTTGTGATTGATCGTGTCCCTTCCATTGAGATGGTGCGGATGGTGAACTCAGGAACAGAGGCAACGATGAGTGCGATTCGTCTGGCACGCGGTTATACTGACAGAGACTTGATTATTAAATTTGAAGGAAGCTATCATGGTCATGGTGATTCCTTACTGATTAAAGCTGGTTCCGGTGTCGCAACTCTTGGTCTTCCGGACAGCCCTGGGGTTCCTGCGAATATCGCAAAAAGCACCATTACAGTTCCTTATAATGATATGGACAGCTTAAAATTGGCTTTTGAGCATTATGGCGATAAAATTGCAGCAGTCATTATGGAGCCTGTGTGTGGAAATATGGGCGTTGTGCCTCCAAAAGAAGGTTTCTTAAAAGGAGTACGCGAAATTACGAAAGAAAACGGCTCTCTACTTATCTTTGATGAGGTGATGACAGGGTTTCGTGTCGGCTACTACAGTGCACAAGGACATTTTGATGTAACACCGGATTTAACTTGTCTAGGTAAAGTAATTGGCGGCGGCCTTCCTGTAGGTGCTTACGGAGGGAAGCGTGAAATTGTTGAACAGATTGCACCAACTGGTCCAATTTATCAGGCTGGAACATTATCTGGTAATCCGTTGGCAATGACAGCAGGCTATGAGTCTTTAGCTGCTTTAACAGAAGCTTCTTATGAAGAAATTAACAAGAAAGTCGACCGGCTTGCTGAAGGCTTCCGCCTGGCCGCAGATAAATATAATATCCCGCTTCATATTAACCGTGCTGGTTCTATGGTCGGTGTATTCTTTACTGATCAGGAAGTAGTTGATTTTGAAACGGCTCAGTCTTCTAATTTAGATTATTTTGCACAATATTACCGTACGATGATTGAAGAAGGTGTATTCCTGCCTCCATCTCAATTTGAGGGATTATTCTTATCTACTGCACATTCAGACGAGGATATTGAAAAGACAATTGAAGCAATTGACACAGCTTTTGCGAAGATTGAAAAGTAAAGAAAATAATATTTTATAAAACTTTAATGAAAAGGGAAATTTAAATTCTATGCGAATTTGGATTTCTTTTTTTTTAATTGTGCAGCAAGCCGACTAGAACAGCGCATACCCTAAAAATATGCAATTTGACACTACATAGTTTTTGAGAAATTTAAAAAGCGAATATGAAGCGGGTAATGATAAACGGAAAACTTTTTGGAAGAGATGAATTGGTATTGTTCATTCTTCCGCAAAAGGAAATATCGGTACAGAGGTTTTGCAGGTGAAAGAAAGCTCGACGGCAGACACTGCTGAAATAAAGCCAAATGATATTATTTTAGAAATGGATGGAGATAAAATAACAGGATATGAAGCATTTGAATTAACTTTAAATAAAAGAGCTGTTCATTCTTATGTTCATCTTATCATCTTAAGAAAAAATAAACGGATAAGCGTGAATTGTATGGTAGATAATTACCCAGAAACTTATTGAAAAGAGCAGTTTGTTATTTTTCACTCTTCATAAAATATTGCATATATGTTTTCAAACTGAATCTAAGACGGGAATTTAAAAGCCTGTAATCCTATACATAAAAAAGTATCTGGAGTTACAGGTTTTTAATATTTACTGTGAGTCATTTCTCCTCCTTAGCATATTCCGCTGTCCCAAATCATATAATTGATAACGAATGATCCGCATCTGGACTGTTTGCGAGAGGAGGAATACATTTGTCAGTAGATTCTAATTCATTTATTTTTGAACTGGAAGAATCACTGTTTTTTGAAAAAGGACAGGAAGTAGAGGAAATCAGGGGTATTTCCATTGAACCAGAAATAACAATCGAGTCATTAGATAACTATATTTCTATTCGCGGTGCTATTGAGCTTCAAGGGGAATACCAAAAAGTAAATGTTGATGAAGAAGAGGGAGAAGTGCTTGACTTTGACCAGATTCAGGCAAAGCGTTATGTAGAGAGCATCCGGGAGGTTAACGGTCTATATCTATTTACACATAAATTCCCTGTAGATATATCTGTGCCGCCTCACCGGGTGAAAAATTTAGAGGATGTAACTGTACAGATTGAAACCTTTGATTATGATTTACTAGGACCAGATAACTTGAAAATATCCGCTGCAGTTGAAATACATGGCATTTTACAGGATGAAGTCTACCGTCCTCGAGAGGACGATCTGGAGGAAGAGGAAGCGGATCAAGAGCAGGTAGGGGATACATTTTCATTTGAAATTGAGCATCCTGAAGAAACGTTAACACGTAATGAACAAACTACTTCAGAAGAAAAAACAGCACAAGAAGAGCAAACAGTATCGGAAGAACAAACAACAGTGGAAAAGCAAGCAGAGGATGACCCGGATAGATGGAAAATAAAATCACAGCCTCTATCTGAATATTTTCAGTCTCTATCGGAGGCAAAGGTTTCAGAGGAAGAAAAAGATGATGAGGAACAGATGGATGAACAATTAGAAATGGTTGAAGACATTATATCGATAGAAGAGACAGATGAAAAAGAAGATATAGAAGAAGAGTCAGGCTGGGATATAACAGATGAGTCGGAAATAATTGATTATATAGAGGATACAATTTATCAAGATACACCGAGAGATGAAGAGATAACAGAGAGCGAGGAAACGGAGAAATCAGAAGAAAGAGCAGAAAGTGAATCCATATTATCCGAAATTTTCAGAGAAGCAGGAGAAAATCATTATGCAAGAATGCGGCTATGCATTGTTCAGGAGAATGATACAATTGATACCATAGCTGAACGGTTTGCAATCAGTCCATTGCAATTAATTAAGCATAATCAGTTAGATGCAGATTATGAAGTGAATGAAGGGCAGCTGCTCTATATTCCGGCAAATCAATAAATGAATAAACCTGCACAAATAAGAAAAAAGCTTATTTGTGTAGGGATTTTACATAATTTAGGTTTTAAAACAGTAACGATGTTACTGTACCAAATACAGAATGAAGCAGGTTTGCCTAAAACACGAGCGAATTCAAGTTCTTCTAAATAAGAGGTGACATGGGATGAATTTATGGAAAAAAGTGCTGGAAGCATATCATATCTACCCCGTCAGTATCGAAAAACAGACAGAACGAGTGGTAAAGGTATTTGACGGTATGCAGGAGTATGCATTGAAGCGCAGTTTTTTAACTGAACAGACAATTGAAAATTGGCAGCATGTCTACCATATTGCTCGTGAACAAAATGTAACAGAAATCTTACCTGTGTATTTGACCAGGGATAATACATTTTTTCATAAAGAAGAAAATTTTTATTACTATTTATCACCCTGGATTGACGCTCCGGAAATAACTGATTCTACGTATCATATAGAGAGAACTCTACAGACGCTTGCGCAAATTCATAAAAAAACACGGCAGACCAGCCGCATTAGATCAAATCGTCTAAAAGATTCATTTCAAGGCTTTGAAAGCTTTTGTAAAGCATCCTTAGATCTGCTGCATAATCGTGTTACAGATTATGAAAGCAGAAAATACATGTCTCCATTTGAACTTCTTTATTGCACACATTATAAAGGAGTTTGTCATGCTGTAGGTTTGCTGCAGGATAAACTTGAAAAAATCTATGGTGAGGAAGAAACAGATATTTTATGGTCCACCAGCTTATGCCATCAGCGAGTGGATGACACGCATTCAAAGGGCGGTTATTTAATTAATTGGGAATCGGGCGGTTTTGAGCATCCGGCACGTGATTTATCACATTATTTCCGGGGCTTGACGGGTGCTTATAATCAGCCCGAGAAATCAATACAGCAGGCATTTACGGTCTATCAAAAAACAAATCATCTGACTGTGAAGGAAATGCATCTTATTTCTGTCTATTTGCTTAACCCATCAACCTATTTAAGTGTGCTCAAAAATTATACAAACCGCCGCACAAAAAAGTCAATGGTAAATCAGGTGAAGGAGCTGCAACAGCAATTTCGCCGTTTAGAATTCGGTATGAACTGGGTGGATTTTATACAAGAAACATATGAGTCAAAGGAGGAACAGCCAGATTAGATCCATTGCATGTAAAAAGAAAGAGCAAGGCCAATTAATACAGCCAGTATTAAAATATCAAATGCTGTAGGTATTAAAAGCGTTCTAATAATTTGAAACACCAAAATAGGTGTAATACAGGTCTCTACAATAAAAATACATTTTCTTGCCCAAGGCGGTATACGGTAACGATAATAACGGGACATATTTTTTCCCTCCAGTTTATTTCATTAAGGATAGATTTCTGCAGTTTGATATAATATGTTATGTATAAACCTGTGAAAAGTGTGTCAATAATATAGATACACTTTTTTATGATAATTTTTTTGTTTGCTTAACAGTTTTATCTGGGAAAATGCCTATTTACCGGTAATTATATGAAAATATAGTTGACGTTCTCTGGTGGAAAGGATAAAATAAATGTTACTAAGAAAACATATGAATGCGTGGAAGAGAAGTAGTAAAGAATAAACGCTCTTAGAGAGGGAAATCATGCGGTGAAAATTTCCTGGGAAGGTTGTTCTTGAAGTCGTCTCTGATGCAGAGTCTCTGAAAATGTAGTAGGAGATTCCGGTTGTCAGCCGATATCCATGACCTTAAGTGTGCTTTATAAAAGCTGTAACGGCTTTTAATTATAAGCAAACAAAGGTGGTACCACGGAAATATACCTTTTCGTCCTTTATCAGGATGAAAGGGTTTTTTTAGTTTTCATAAGAATGAAGGAGGTTTTTAACATGTCAGATAAACAAAATCAGCTTCCTCCGAAATACAATCCGCAAGAAGTGGAAAAAGGAAGATATCAATTTTGGTTAGATGGTAAATTTTTTGAAGCAAAAGATGACCCGGAAAAGGAGCCTTATTCTATTGTTATTCCGCCGCCAAATGTTACAGGCCGTTTGCATTTAGGGCATGCATGGGATACAACAATGCAGGATACAATTACACGTATGAAGCGCATGCAGGGTTATGATGTACTGTGGCTTCCTGGAATGGATCATGCAGGAATCGCAACACAGGCAAAGGTAGAAGCAAAATTAAAAGAAATGGGAACAAATCGTTACGAGCTTGGCCGTGAGAAATTTCTTAAAAAATCTTGGGAATGGAAAGAAGAATATGCAAGCTTTATCCGCTCACAGTGGGAGAAGCTTGGACTTGGATTAGACTATTCCCGGGAACGCTTTACTTTGGATGAAGGTTTATCTGAAGCCGTTCGGGAAGTGTTTGTCCGTCTTTATGAAAAAGGACTTATTTACCGCGGAGAGTACATTATTAACTGGGATCCTTCCACAAAAACAGCGCTCTCCGATATTGAGGTTATTTACGAAGAAATCCCGGGTAAGTTTTATCATATGCGCTACCCGATTAAAGATAGTGATGAAACGATTGAAATTGCAACAACCCGTCCGGAAACAATGCTTGGAGATACTGCAGTAGCTGTACATCCGAAAGATGAACGCTATCAGCATTTAATTGGCAAAACGGTTATTTTACCGATTGTAGGCAGAGAAATGCAGATTGTTGCCGATGAATATGTAGATATGGAGCTTGGATCTGGAGCGGTTAAAATTACACCAGCGCATGATCCAAATGACTTTGAAATCGGTAACCGCCATGATTTAGAGCGCGTGCTTATTATGAATGAAGATGGAACCATGAATGAGAATGCAGGGAAATATCAGGGGTTAGACAGATTTGAATGTCGTAAGCAAATTGTCAAAGACCTTCAGGAATCAGGTGTTCTATTTGAGATTGAAGAACGTCCACATCAGGTTGGGCATTCGGAGAGAAGCGGTGCAGTTGTTGAGCCTTATTTGTCAACGCAATGGTTTGTAAAAATGGAGCCATTGGCAGAAGCAGCTTTAAACATGCAGGATTCTGATGAGGAAAAAGTTAATTTTGTTCCAGAACGATTTGAAAAAACATATTTTAACTGGATGGACAATATCCGTGACTGGTGTATTTCCAGACAATTATGGTGGGGGCATCGGATTCCAGCCTGGTACCATAAAGAAACAGGAGAAATCTATGTAGGCAAAGAAGCTCCGTCAGATGCCGAAAACTGGGAACAGGATGAAGATGTATTAGATACATGGTTCTCATCTGCATTATGGCCATTTTCTACCATGGGCTGGCCAAATGAGGAATCAGCTGATTTGAAACGTTATTTTCCAACCAATGTATTAGTAACAGGCTATGATATCATTTTCTTCTGGGTATCCCGGATGATTTTCCAATCAAAAGAATTTATGAATGAACGCCCGTTTCAAGATACCTTGCTGCATGGTTTAATCCGCGATGCAGAAGGAAGAAAAATGAGTAAATCCTTGGGTAACGGTGTAGACCCAATGGATGTTATTGATAAATATGGAGCAGATTCACTGCGTTATTTCTTAATGACCGGATCAACACCTGGCCAGGATCTGCGTTTCCATTGGGAAAGAATCGAGTCTACCTGGAATTTTGCCAATAAAGTATGGAATGCCTCCCGTTTTTCTCTTATGAATATGGAAGGATTCACGTATGAGGATATTGATTTAACTGGAGACTTAACTGTTGCTGACAGATGGATCTTATCCCGTTTGAATGAAACAATCGATCACGTAACAAGAAATGCCGATAAATATGAATTTGGTGAAGCAGGGAGACATCTCTATAACTTTATCTGGGATGAATTCTGTGATTGGTATATTGAAATGGCAAAACTGACATTATACGGTGAAGACGAAACGAAGAAAAAGACAACTCGTTCTGTTTTAGCCCATGTTTTAGACCAGACCATGCGTATGCTGCATCCATTTATGCCGTTTATCACGGAGGAAATTTGGCAGCAGCTCCCTCATGAAGGACCGTCTATCACCGTCAGTGAATGGCCGAAAGTAAATCCGGAATATGATGATAAAGAGGCAGTGTCTGAAATGCAGCGTTTAGTTGCAATTATCAAATCCGTTCGTAACAGCCGGGCAGAGGTGGATACACCAATGTCTAAACAAATTGATATGCTTATCTCAGCGGAAAGTAATGCGCTCGTTCAAGAATTAGAGAAAAACCGAGAATATTTAGAGCGTTTCTGTAATCCCGGCTCATTACAAATTGCAACGGATATCGCAGTTCCGGATAAAGCAATGACTTCTGTGGTGACTGGTGCAGAAATCTTCCTTCCATTAGAGGGCTTAATCGATTTTGGCAAAGAGATTGCCCGCTTGGAAAATGACCTGAAAAAATGGAATAAAGAAGTAGAAAGAGTGCAAAAGAAGCTTTCTAACCAAGGATTTATAAGTAAAGCGCCAGAAGCATTAGTAGAAGAAGAAAAGCAGAAAGAAAAAGACTATCTGGATAAACAGGCGAAAGTAAAAGCCCGTTTGGCAGAGTTGAAAAATTAATATGAAAAAATAGCTGTGTGGAAACATTATCGCACAGCTATTTTTTCTTTTATATAACTTATATACGCTTCTAAAATATTGATATCAGTCAGCATACTCAAGGTACGAGAGCCGACAGCATCTTCAATTTCATTAAATATAAGTTTTCCATCCTCTGTAAACATAAAGTCAATACCGACAAGTCCAAAATCATAAGCATCTATAATCTTTTGAATGGTTCTTATTTCGGTTTTATTTAAAGTGTACAAGGATGCTGTTCCTCCGAGAGAATAATTTGCCCGAAAATCATTTGCATTAGACCGTAAAACAGCAGCAATGATTTTTTTATTAATGACAAATACCCGTAAATCCTTCCCGGGCTGAATATTTTTAGGAGATTGTAATAAGAAATCCTCTGTACAGCTTTTTCGATATGCTTCCCATTCCTGCTGGTTATCAATCATCGTAACCTGGTTTCCACCTTTGCCCTTAGCCGCTTTGGCAACAAATGGGAAATTTAGTGGCAAAGAGGAAGGAATAAGTTTTCCGTGAAAAAAATAGCTTTCCGGTACTGGTATACCCAGCTGCTGCATAGCTAGATATCCATGAGCCTTATGATTAAATGTTTCTGAAATCACCGCATTATTAAATACAGTAACCCCCATCTGCTCCAGCTGCTTATTTAAAAGCGGATCCATTGTCCTGACAACAGCAAAATCAGCATAGACTTCTTTTCCTTTTGTATTAATAATCTGTTTATCTCTTCGAATACCAATAGAAATATCTTCTCGTAATAGTAGTGTTAGTTCAATTGACTGCTTTTTGGCTTCATCAATAAACCAGTCAATATAACTTTTATTTCGTATGGAATCAGCTTCTGTATAGATTAACCAGCCATTCATTGGAAAAGCTCCTTTTTTATATATGCTATCATATGGTCTGCAGCGTTGATCCCTGTACATTCATACAGATTTCGGATATGTGCGTTAGCATTTATTTCACAAATCAACCATTCGTTATTTGGTCCAAATAATAAATCAACACCTGCAAAATCCGCTCCGATTGCTTTTACAGCTGCAACGGCAAGCTTCTCTATTTTATCATTAATGGTAAATGGGAGCATCTTTCCTCCATTCGTTACATTTGCCCGGAAATCCTGACCGTTTTGGCGTTCCACAGCTGTAATTGCCTGATCGCCAATGACTTGAACGCGAATATCCCGCCCCCTGCTTTCCTCAATATAAGTCTGAAATAAAAATGGGCGCTGTCCAATCAGAGAGATAACACTGGTTAGTTTTTCTTTATTATGAACTAAATGAACCTGCTCTCCAAAGGAGCCAAATGTTTCCTTCACAATCATTGGAAAACCGAGATAATCGATTACTTTCTGTATATAACAGGAAGAAAGGTTCTCTGCATGATATTTTTTAGGAGCAATGATGGTGTTAGGAATGGGAAGCTGCTGCTTCTCGAGCATTTGATAAGTATAAATTTTATCATCACTGATTTCAATTGCTTTTGAAGAATTAAATACGCGTACTCCAAGCCGTTCCAACTGTCTTGCTAAGTAAATATCCTTGTCAATAAAAAAAGCAAAGTCAGGCAGTTTACCATTATTTGATATAGATGACACAGTGCTTTTTTTCGGGCATAATAAAGTTATTAAATCATCATTTTTTAAGCAGATTGTATTAATTCCTTGCTTTGCAGCAGCATCTTTAATCATATCTGCATAGTCCAGGAATTTGTCTGTTGCAATACTTCCATTAATAATAATCCAGCCAAAACAATTCAAAATAGAACATCCTTTCTGTGATACAGTGAAACCTGATTTAACGAATGGTTTATCCCGATAAGAACAAGGAACACAAGCTAACGTCTTCGAATCCTTCGAAAACGCTTGTGTGACCAACATCGTGTTGGCCTGAACCAATCAGGAGATGAAGAGGCCGTTTTCCGCCAAACCCTAAAAAATAATAACACTGTAAGAAAAAGGCGGAATTACGGACACTCATGCCGTGATAATTAGTATACGATGAAATAGATGAAGGGGGAAAGAGAGATGCATTCAGACATCACTAATTTTTTTAAAGAAAGGCAGAAACTTGGTATACAGCCGGGCTTAGATCGCATTGAGGCTTTGCTAAAAGCTTTAGATCATCCAGAGAAAAAATTTGCATCTATTCATATTGCCGGAACAAATGGAAAAGGGTCTACAGGTACCTTTCTGCAAGCTGCATTAAGAGCAAATCGTTATCGTATAGGTACCTTTACATCACCTAGTTTACAAGGCCTTACGGGCTTTATACTTAATAACGGAGAACCAGTCTCTGAGGGAGCTTTTACTGCATTATTTCAAGAAATAAAACCGGTGATTCAGCAAATGGATAAGGATGGCAGGGCACCGAGCCACTTTGAAATTATCACTGCGCTGGCTTTTTTATATTTTTCCAGGAATGTAGATATAGCTATTGTAGAAGCCGGTATGGGAGGAAGAGAAGATACAACAAATGTTATTAACCCCATTTTATCAATTATTACGACAGTTTCTAAAGATCATACTGCATTTTTGGGTAATACACTTGAGGAAATAGCTGCCCATAAAGCGGGGATTATTAAACCATTTACTCCTATTATAACAGGGGTGGAGGGGGAAGGGCTTATTCCTATTATCAACGAAGCAAATGAAAAGAGAGCAGTATTATATCGATTTGGGATGGACTTCACGATTACAGATTTACAGATTGATGAGTTTGAATGGAAAAACCTTGCTTCAAAATATCGTGTAAAACTCCGGACAATTGGTTTACATCAGCATCACAATGCTTCCGTAGCAATACAAGCTTTAAAGGTATTAAAGAATAGATTCGGTCATTTGGATATGCGTGTATCGATTGATGCTATGCAAAAGGTTACGATACCGGGAAGAATGGAAAAAATCCATGATAATCCATTTATTCTGGTCGACGGTGCACATAATGAAGAAGGAATAAAGGCTTTTATTAAAACGGTGAGAGCAATTTATCCAAGAAGAAAAGTGCTGGTTTTATTTGCCGCTTTCAAGGATAAGGATGTAGCAGAAATGCAAAGATTGCTGGCAGATGTTTTTCCAAATTTGTATATAACTTCTTTTGAACATCCCAGGGCTCTTACATTAACAGATTATCCGCTGCAAAATAAAGGGGAGCAGGTAGAAAATTGGCAGGCATGGATTGAAGATAAGATAAAAATGTCTACAGCGCCTGTTCTGATAACAGGATCATTCCATTTTATTGATTTAATCCGTTCTTTTGTTAAATCTTTGAAGGAATCAGATTAAATAACAGAAAATGATAAGAACAAAAAGAATATTGTAGAACGATTATAAAAGCTGATGTCATAATTCGCCTTACTTTTTACAAGAGCTATGCTAGAGTAAAACCAATACTAGCATTGGAGGGCCGGATTGATGACAAAACAAAAACCACATATGATAGATGATACGAAAGGTACTTGGACATATAAAGTTAAAACATCCTCCAAAGAAGATGCAGTAGACGCAGAATCTGCGGCAACTGTTGAAAATGAACAAGAAGAACCTGACTTCTCAACGCTATCAGCAGTTAACAGCATGAATAAAGGGAAGCCCCTAAGAAAAATAAATATAATATGGAAAGCTATCCTGGTCAGCGGGGTAAGTGCTATTTTTGTTGGAACGATTATAGGTTTTATTCTTTTCCGGATGTTTGTACAGGTTGATACACCTGCGAGTGCTGGGAATCCGACGCAGGGAACTACACCGGTTGCACAGCCGGAAAAAGAAGAAGCAGAGTCAGATATAGTAACGGGTTCACTAGATTCACTAGAGACATATATTATTCAGGCTGGTATTTTTTCGGAACTAGAAAACGCCGATCCTTTAATAGAAAGTTTAACAAGTTTGGATATTCCAACTGTATTTTTGGAAAAGGATGGACAGTTTTATCTGATGGCAGGAGTTGGTCCGTCAGAAGAAGCAGTAAAATCTCTTGCTGCGTCACTTGCTAATAATCAAGCTGACCTTTATGTGAAGAAATGGAGTACAGAAGCGAGAGAAATAGAAATGACAGAAGCAGAAAGTGCCTGGATAACAGAGTTTCAATCTTTTTTTGATGAACAGCTCAAGCAGGCCGATTTAAATCAGCCGATTGCAGATGAAGAGATAACCGTACTGGTAGATAAGGCTCCTGAGGGGGCAGATAGGATAGCTGAATTAGTAACCAGTTTAACAGAAATGATGGGAAAACCTTCTTCTTATCAATTATTAAACTGGGTGAAGGTATATGATGAATTATAGCGGATAACGTGCATAGCAGGTTTTATAAAATCCCCTAAGGAAAGCGTGGTCCCAAACACCAGCTTTCCTTAGGGGATTTTTATCAAAACAGGCGAGAAGACTCCCTCTTCAAGCGCTTGAAGGCTTTAATCGAAGCGATAAGGGAAAGGTGAATCGCCTGCCGACAAGAGATTGCTTTTGAGCAGTAATTGCTCGTAAATAAACAGAACAAGCGTTCTTTTTCGGTCCTTCTTCTGATATAATAGACAGGAGGAGGGAAGGGACCATGAAAGTAAAAAAAGTGTTTCGTTTTCGTATCTATCCGAACAAAAACCAAATCGCTTTCATCCATAAGACAATGGGCTGTACCCGTTTTGTCTACAACTATTTTACAGGAAAACAAAAACAAAAAGATATTTACTGGTATAGGGTGAATGAAATGGTGCAAAACGGATAGCTCCTTCAAAATAATTGGAAGGGTGAATTTTTCAATAAAAATAAGTCGATTAAAGCGGTTCGGGAATTGAAGAAAAACTATCCCTTCCTCAAAGAAGTCGATAGCATTGCCCTTCAAAAAGCGGTGGAAAACGTGAACGATGCCTATACCCGTTATTACAAGAAACAGAATAGGGACGCCTCGTTTTAAATCTAAGAAGAACCCTATTCAATCGTATACTACGAAATATGTCAATGGAAATATTGCCGTGTTCGATAAACATATTAAGCTGCCCAAGCTAGGGCTTGTTCGTATGGCTAAAAGTCTGGAAGTGGAAGGCCGTATGATGCATGTAACAGTCCGACGCAACCCTGCCGGTAAATACTTTGTTTTTATATTAGTTGAAGCCGAAGTTGAGCCTCATGAAAAGGCTGGTACCTGCGTAGGCATCGATGTCGGATTAACGGATTTTGCAACCCTTTCCGATGGCACCGTGTATGGAAATACAAGATTCTTCCGGACATTAGAAAAGAAACTCACAAAAGCACAGGTAATTCTGTCCAGAAGACAAATAGGATCAGCAAATTGGCAGAAACAAAAACGAAAAGTAGCCCGGCTTCATGAAAAAATTGCTAATAAAAGAAAAGATATGTTAGATAAGATCTCCACCGATAAGGAGGCAAGCTAAGAACGCCGCGTCTAGCGGCAACGCTTGCATGACCAACATCATGTTGGCCTAAACCACGATATCATCGGAATAGAAGATTTATCTGTGAAAACCATGTTAAAAAATCGAAATCTATCGAAATCCATTAGCGACGTGTCCTGGTCTGCGTTCCAAACGATGCTGGCATATAAAGCGGCCTGGTATGGAAAACAGGTTGTTAAGGTTGCTAAAAACTATCCATCCAGTCAGCTGTGTTCTCATTGTGGACATCAAAACCAAAGCGTTAAAAATCTCGCCTTGCGTCCATGGACATGTGACATCTGTCAATGCCATCATCAAAGAGATGTTAACGCAAGCAGGAATCTTCGTAAGGAAGCATTGCGATTAACCGCAGGAACTGTGGGGATAGCCTAATCCATAACTGACCAATGGGTTGGTGTTCTTAGGAATCTCCCACTTCAAACAACTAATAAGGTTGATAAGTGGGGTAGTCCAAGAGGCTTTCAGAGATAACGAAAAGAAGATTTTTTTATAAAATTCTTTTTTTGCTTTGGTAAAAAGACTTTAAAGAACCAATTTCTTATTAGAAAAAATCAATTATAACTTACTGATATTGCTTAGAAATAAGTAATTGCCAATTTGTAGAAGAAGATTAGTATCGGTATGATATAGATAAAAGAAAGGTGGGATAACATGGGAAAACCAATTTTTATTCGGGATTTACCAACGGAAGACAGGCCAAGAGAACGTTTATTAAAGCATGGTGCTGATAAGCTGAGCAATCAAGAAATATTATCTATATTAATTGGCAGCGGCTCTAAAAATGATCCTGTTCAACTGCTTGCAGACCGTATTCTTATGCATTTTGAAGGTATTAAATTATTAAGGGATGCTACGGTAGAAGAATTAACAGCTATTAAGGGGATAGGTGTTGCAAAAAGTTTAAATATATTGGCTGCAATTGAGCTTGGAAAAAGAATCAGCAGTTATAAGTCGATAGATACCTATATGATCCGTTCTCCAGAAGATGGAGCGAATTATGTTATGGAAGAGATGCGTAATTTAGCACAGGAGCATTTTGTAGCTCTTTTTTTAAATACAAAAAATCAAATCATTCATCGGCAAACCCTTTTTATTGGCTCTTTAAATGCTTCAATAGTACATCCTCGTGAACTGTTCCGCGAGGCGGTCAGACGTTCTGCTGCCTCTGTTTTAGTTTGTCATAATCATCCTTCAGGAGACCCGACACCATCACAGGAGGATATCCTTGTTACCAAGCGTCTTGTTGAATCAGGAAAAATAATTGGAATAGAGGTTATTGATCATCTTGTTATTGGGAATGAGCGCTTTGTGTCGTTAAAACAAAAAGGATACTTATAAATACTATCTATTTTAGATTTTTTTTCGTATAATTGTATATGGAATTAATTTTCAGCGCCATTTTTCAAAAAATGTAAAAGTGGCGCTTCTTAAAATTGTATAAACAAAGCTTGATTCATGAGAGGGTTCAGTCTATAATACGTGCTGATATAAAACGAGAAACTGAAAATATAATTATTGATGGAAGAACGAGAGAGGATGAAATATATGGGGATATTTAATATTTCTCAGGATTTAGGAATTGATTTAGGAACAGCAAATACATTAGTCTATGTAAAGGGCAAGGGCGTTATTGTCCGCGAGCCATCAGTTGTGGCAAAGAATTTAGAGACTGGTGCAGTTGAGGCTGTCGGAAGTGATGCAAGAATGATGATTGGACGTACACCTGGAAATATTTCTGTTGTCCGCCCGATGAAGGACGGGGTAATTGCAGATTACGATACAACTTCCATTATGATGAGTTACTATATGAAAAAAGCAATGAAGAAGCGTTCTCTCTTTGCTAGAAAACCAAATGTAATGGTTTGTGTGCCGTCTGGTATCACTATGGTTGAGGAAAGAGCAGTTATTGATGCAACAAAACAGGCAGGAGCAAAAGAAGCTTATCCGATAGCAGAGCCTTTTGCAGCAGCAATTGGAGCGGGGTTGCCTGTTTGGGAGCCGACAGGCAGTATGATTGTTGATATTGGCGGCGGAACCACTGAAATTGCCGTTATTTCTTTAGGAGGGATCGTAACCAGTAATTCTATCCGGATTGCGGGAGATGACATGGATGAAGCGATTATCTCTTACATAAGAAAAAATTATAGCCTAATGATTGGAGAAAGATCCGCTGAATCGATTAAAATGGATATAGCAGCAGCTAAACAAGGCATTGTTGGAGAAGAAATGGATTTAAGAGGGCGTGATTTATTGACGGGATTGCCAAAAACGATTACAGTTACTTCTGAAGAAATTTCCGGAGCTTTGGATGATAATATTGATGCAATTGTTAATGCCGTCAAAGCAACATTAGAAAAAACACCGCCAGAATTATCTGCTGATATTATGGATCGGGGTATTGTTTTATCGGGAGGCGGCGCTCTTTTAAAAAATCTTGATAAGGTAATTAGTGAGGAAACAAAAATTCCGGTATTTGTTACAGATGAACCGTTGGAAAGTGTAGCAATCGGAACGGGCAAATCACTTGATTATATTGATCAATTCCGTTCTGCTCCAAGTGTGTCTTCACGCGCTTTAAATTAATAAGTAGGTGTTTGTATGAATTTTTTTCGAAGTAAGAAATTATTTGTGATCCTAATTGGATTTATTGTACTAGTAGTATTAATAGGATATTCTTTAAACAGTCGTGGGCATTTAAACTTTGCCGAGAAGATTGTCAGTGATTCTGTAGGGTGGGTGCAAAATATTGCACAGGCTCCAGTTACGTTTGTTACTGATATTGTGTCAAATGTTAGTGATTTTAAGACAACATATGAAGAAAATCAGGTATTAAGAGAACAATTATCTCAACAAAAAAGCATGGTATATGATTTGCAAAAGCTGGAGGATGAGAATGAAGAGCTGCGCTCCATTATCGATATGACGGAAACAGCTCGGGATTATGAACCGATCTATGCGACCGTGATTGCCCGTTCGCCGGAGCAATGGGTGGACCAGGTAACCATTAATCGCGGAGAGAATGACGGAATCCAGGAAAATATGGTTGTCAGAACAGCAGAAGGAATGATTGGAAAAGTCCTTCATACTTCCAAGGGTACATCTACAGTACAATTATTGACCGGATTTGATGAATTTAACCGTGTTTCCGCAACGGTTTTACGGGAAGATGACAAAGATATTTTTGGAATGATTGAAGGATTTGATGAGGAAACAGAGATGCTCTTGTTCCGTATTATTGAAGAGTCTGATGCCGATATCGAAGAAGGGGATACAGTATATTCCTCAGAACTGGGCGGAGAATTTCCGGCAGGTATTACAATTGGTGAAGTCAAAGAAGTTGTTGCTGATCAATACGGATTAACAAGGATTGCAATGATCGAACCGGCTGCAGACTTATTTGATATCCGGAATGTGATTGTTGTGAATCGTTCCATAGATCAGCCGGAAGATGAAGAAGAAGGGGATGAAGAGTCTTGACCAGGCGTGTAATATTCCCTTTGATTCTTTTTGCAGTAATGGTACTCTCTGGAGTAGCTTTAGAGCTTTTGCCTCATCAGCTGTTAATGGGTACATATATGATTGTGCCCCACTGGCTGTTTGTCATGCTGATTTATATTGCTATTTTCTACGACCGGAATGACACTTATTATGCTGTTTTATATGCGCTTATTTTTGGATTGCTTTTCGATATCGTTTATACAGGTATATTAGGTGTCTATATGTTCTCTTATGCACTTGTTATTTATATTGTCCGCGGTTTGAAGAAAATGTTGCAGGGAAACTTTTATGTACTGCTAATGCTGTCAGCTTTTGGAATAGCCATAGCTGATGTTAGTATTTATGCCATTTTTACTGTTATCGGATTTACAGATATGCCGATTGAAGTATACTTATTGAACCGGTTAATACCTACAATTCTTATGAATCTATTATTCCTGGTATTAATTTATCCGTTTATTATAAAACCAATGCGGAAATGGGGTACAGAATTAACATAATCTGACCGTTTGAAATAAACCGAACAAACCGAATTATTTATTAAAGAGCGGCAGACTCTGCTCAGTCGGCATCATTCATTAGATGCAGCTGTAGAAAAAAGAGGTGAATGTATCGTGCAAGAAACGAAACCGACCATCACAATTAAAGGTACAAGAGATGGTTTGATTTTATTTATTGATGAAAATTCTTCCTTTGAGGAGATTTTACAAGACCTGATAAAAAAACTGGACGCCAGCACCCCCCAAAAAGAAGAGCCTGTTGTTTCGGTTAAAGTAAAACTCGGCCATCGTTATCTGACGGAGGAACAGCGCCATCAATTAAAAGGTATTATTGAAGAAAAAAACCGTTTTCAAATTGAAGCAATGGAATCAGATGTGATACCAATTAAAGATGCAAAAACATGGCTGGATGAAAGTCAATTAAAGGTAGTTAATCAGATTGTCAGATCCGGACAAGTACTTGAAACAAAAGGAGATTTATTATTAATTGGAGATGTAAATCCCGGCGGCAGGGTAAGAGCCAGCGGGAACATCTATATTATGGGGAACTTATTAGGAATTGCGCATGCCGGTATAGAAGGAGATCAAGAGGCTTTTATAGCTGCCTCCTATATGAAGCCGGCACAGCTTCGAATTGCAGAATATATTAGTCGGGCACCTGATTATGAAGCTGATGGAGTATACATGGAATGCGGAATCATTGATCCAGATCAGAACAAGATTGTGATCGATTCGATTAAAACACTTTCTAAACAGAGAAAGGTGATTAGCGCATTTGAGAGGAGAATGAATAATGGGTGAAGCGATTGTAATTACATCCGGGAAGGGTGGGGTTGGTAAAACAACTACATCTGCAAATATTGGTACATCTTTAGCTTTGATGGATAAAAAAGTATGTTTAATTGATACAGATATTGGCCTGCGTAATTTAGATGTAATTATGGGACTTGAAAATCGGATTATTTATGATATTGTCGATGTTATTCAGGGACGATGCAAGCTGCAGCAGGCTCTGATCAAAGATAAACGTTTTGATTACCTTTCATTGCTCCCTGCTGCACAAACAAGTGATAAATCTGCTGTAACGACAGAAGGCATGAAAGAGATTGTTTCAGAACTGAAGCAAGAGTATGATTATATTATTATTGATTGTCCTGCCGGTATTGAACAAGGCTTTCAAAATGCAATTGCCGGTGCTGACAGAGCAATTGTAGTAACAACTCCTGAAAATTCAAGTGTACGGGATGCCGATCGCATCATAGGGCTTATCGAAAAAGAGGATATGATAGAACCTCCCAGACTAATTATTAACCGAATTCGCAATCATATGATGAAAAATGGCGATATGCTGGATATTGATGATATTGTTCAACTGTTAGCGATTGATTTAATAGGTATTGTAGCTGATGATGAAGAAATGATTAAAGCTGCAAATAAAGGAGAACCAATTTCTCTCTCTCCAAATTTTAAAGCTTCTATCAGCTATCGTAATATAGCCAGAAGAATTCTGGGAGAAACAGTTCCCTTGCAGTCACTGGAGGAAGAAAAAGGTTTTATGCAAAAGGTAAAAGCATTTTTTAAAATATAATAATTAATAAAGAAAACATCCGACAGGAAAAAATCCATCGGATGTTTATTTTTTAATAACCGGTAAAAGCTTCCCCAATCGTTTGTCGATAAGGTCTTTCATTAAAGTAATAATCTAAACACTCATTATCCTCAACAGAAATCCGCTCCCTGTCAGGGTATTCAATATAAATGGTATGCTTCTTTTCACGGTGAAAACGGGTCAATACATCTAAAAAACTGTCCTGGGGAGACGCGTAAATTGGTTTAATAGCACGTACAATATTATCTCCTTCGTATCTCTTTAAAAGAAAACGAATAAAAACATAAAAGCGATATTTCCATTCCTTCCAATTTTCCTGTATTAAGAAGAGCCAGATAAGAAAACTGCTTAACGTAAATGGAAAGAAAAGAAGCTGTCCTAAAATGATTATTGCGCATATCACTAAAGAACTGATAATTGTTGTATAATATGCTTTTTTAAAGGTTAAGAAAGTAGTTAAAGCTAAGAAAACAAGCTTTCCGCCGTCCAACGGCCAAATTGGCAGCAGATTAAACAGGAGAATAATTGTATTATAATAAAGTATTAATTCAAAATAATAATCCGGAATTACTCCAGAGGAAGATACGGCATATAAAAAGCCATAAATTAAAATTTGTACAAACGGCCCTGCAATTATAACGATTGCTTCCTCGCGGACAGGGCGAGTGCCGTGTTCATCTGTTTTCATAACTCCGCCAAAAGCCCAAAGTACAATAGATGAAATTCGCCACTTAAACGAAGAAGCAGCGATGTAGTGCCCTAATTCATGGAGAAAAACAATGCTGAAAATAATAGCAAGCTCTGTAAAAGAGCCTGTCAAAAAAGAAATGATAATAAATATCCATAGAATAGGGTGGAAATGAATGAGTTGTATAGAAGTTTTAAGGCTGTTGATCAACCAGAATCACCTGCTCAGGATCAATATATTGGTTCTCTTGCTCAATTGCGAAAAAAACAGATTGATTGCCGCTTTCTTTTCCTAATGCTCCAAGAACTTGACCATTAGAAATATGCTGATATAAGTGAACTTCGATTGAATCTAAAAAACCATACTGCGTTGTAGAACCGTCTGCGTGTTGAATCTTTACCGTTTTATCTGTAGAACGGTCATTTCCAGCAAACACGACAATACCTTCTCCAACTGCTGCCACATTTTCTTCTCCTTCTGTATCAATATAGACACCTTGACCATTTTCATGGAAGTGTTCTGAAATGGTGCCGTTCACCGGAAGATATGTTGAATCGGTAACAACCTCCTCTGTAATCGTACTTGGCCGAAAAGATAAAGGAGTACCAAATACTTCAGAATACCACGCGTTAACTTTTGCAAAAGGAAATTGATTTGTTAAAGTGGAAGTTATCCATTCTCTTGGCTGCTCCATAAAAGGTTTGTCTACTTCAGTAACAAGTGCTGTTCCCAGAAAAAGCGAAACGGACAATAGAGCTTTCACTGCAATACTGGTAATACGGGAATTATTTTCAGGAATTGCTGAATTTGTATGGCTGGAAGATATAGAAGGATAAAAACCGTGAGATTCTTCCATATCCGGTAATGCGTTACTTTGTAAATAATCCTCTTGGTTGCCCTGTTTTGCTCTATTCAGTCCTTTTACTTTCTGACGCATTTCAATTGATTTACGAATTTTTTTTAAGTTTTTATCCATCCATCTCACAATCCTTTTTTAAAGATAGTAATATTAGAAATAAATTTCTTCTTAGATTGGTACAAGTATATATATGCTGAACAAGCTGTCTATATGAGTAAATGCATGAAAGATAAAAACGGACATTACTTAATAATAAATTTTCTTGGCTGCAGCATTAGTCTATTTATAAATTAAGATATAATAACTCAACTTTCGCGCCTAAAAAAATGTACTTATTGTAGTGATAGGTTTTGATCGCTCCTTTCATCTGTCTCTTGACAAAGCATAAACCCTATCTAGAAAGAAGGTAACGTGTATGGACACCGCTGCGGCGGGCCGTTTTGCTTTTCAAGTTAGCTGAAGCCGTCCCCATGGAAAGCGGAGTGGTTGGTTGCAGGAGCTATACACAATCTCCATTTCAAAAGTAAGATAATTTAACAAAATGCAAGCAGGATAATGAAGTACATGTTTAACCTAGAATGGCAAGGTGTAGATGCTTATTCTCAGGTGCGAAAGTTGAGTAATAATAGGTAAGAATATTGAATTATGTATTAGAGGGGAGTGTATTTATATTGAGCAATATAAAAAGTTATCAAGATGAATCAGAGCATAATTCAGATATCATGTTGAATATTGATAAATATTTGAGTAATTCTGTTGATAATGAGGAGGTTCCCGGTGCAGTAATATTAATTGTGAAGGATAAGAAAGTGCAGTTGCATAAAGAGTATGGCTTTTCTCAAATTATACCTTATTCATTGCCAATGAATAAGGTATCGATTTTTGATATAGCCTCATTAACAAAAGTGGTTGCTGTTTGGCCGGCAGTTATGTTCTTGATAGATAAGGGATACATAAATATGAATGATGAATTATTTCGCTTTTATGGGGATGAAATAGATTCAGAACTCAAATATACAACGATATTTCAACATTTAACGCATACTTCCGGTCTTTCTGAGAGAACTTATTTAAAGCAATTTGGCAATAATAAAAAAGACATTATGACAGGACTGTTAAAGGATGGTCTAGAATATCCTCCTGATAAACAGGTTATCTACAGTAACAGGGGTTTTATTATTTTGGGTGATATTATAGAAAAAGTCAGTGGAATGAGCCTTGATCGACTCGTGAAAGAAAATATTTGGGATGTTCTGAATATGAACGATACAATTTTTAATCCAGACCAAAATTTAATTGAAAGAATTGTTTCAACAGAATTTTATCCGGCTGACAATCTGGTTAAGCGTGGAACTGTGCATGATGAGAATGCAGAACTGTTAGACGGAATTGCCGGGCATGCCGGAGTATTTTCAACAGCAGGTGATATAGGCAAATTATGCGCTATGTTATTGAATTCCTTAAGCGGAGAAGAAAATAAAATTATTTCTCAAAAATTAATAAAGGATTCATTTATTAATTACACAACACAATTAAATGAAAGCAGGGGATTAGGCTGGGCAATATTCCATAAATCTGAAAATAGTAAGATTGTCGGGCACTATGGTTTTACCGGTACAACAATATGGATTGATTTAAAGAAAAATATGTATACAGTTCTTCTGACAAACAGAGTCCACCCAAGTAGAGAAAACAAAAATATTCATTCTATACGGGCATATGTGAAGGAGCTTTTAATGAGCGTGAAATAGTTTTTGAAATATAAAAGCTTCCATACTATATTATTGTTAAGAGTTTTTATCTAAGATCATTAAAAAAGGTTGACAATGGAACCCGTAAAATGATAAGATTTATCTGTTATTCTAAGTAGCACCCGTGCTACAACCGCGCAGAACAGGTCTTAAAACTGTAAACTGCAGTACCTGAATGGCGAGTCTGAGTTAAATGAGGAGGTGCATATAAATGTACGCAATTATTGAAACTGGTGGTAAACAAGTTAAAGTAACTGAAGGACAAGAAATCTATGTAGAGAAGGTTGCTGGTGAAGTAAATGACACAGTAACTTTTGAAAAAGTCCTATTCGTCGGAGGAGACGATGTGAAGGTTGGTGCTCCATACGTTGAGGGCGCATCTGTAACAGCTAAGGTTGAAAAGCATGGCCGTCAAAAGAAAATTGATGTTGTGAAGTTCAAGCCTAAAAAGAACTATCATCGTAAACAAGGTCATCGTCAGCCATACACAAAACTTGTAGTTGATAAAATCAGCTTATAAGGATTCTGTTATTCATAATGATTCAAATAACTGTTTTTCAATCAGATAATCAAGTTACAGCATTTGAACTTACTGGACATGCAGAGAGCGGCCCTTATGGATATGATCTTGTATGTGCTGGTGTTTCAGCTGTGACATTTGGCGCTGTGAATGCAATTATGAAGTTATGTGAGACAGACCTCAATATCGATCAGGGAGCTGACGGCGGTTATCTTTCTGTCCAGCTTCCAAAGAATATAAGCTCCGAAAAACTTGAAAAGATACAATGGTTAGTACAGGGGATGATTGTCTCCTTAGAAACTATTGAAGAAAGTTATGGGGAGCACGTTCGACTGAATTTCTCATAAGGAGGTGCATTTTTATGTTACGTCTTGATTTACAATTTTTCGCATCTAAAAAAGGTGTAGGTAGCTCTAAAAACGGTCGTGATTCACAATCAAAACGACTTGGTTCTAAACGTGCTGATGGACAGTTTGTAACTGGCGGTTCAATCCTTTATCGTCAACGCGGTACAAAAATTTATCCAGGTGAGAACGTTGGCCGCGGTGGAGATGACACTCTTTACGCTAAAATCGATGGTGTTGTAAAATTTGAACGCTTCGGTAGAGACCGTAAAAAAGTTAGTGTTTATCCTGTAGCTAAAGAAGCATAATGCTTGGTTAACAGTATAGTTAAGGAACAAAGCAGGCTGTCGAGATAAACTCTCGGCAGCCTGCTTTCATTTCCAGGATATTGTCGTATGCTTCTGTTTTACTGCTTTTGATTTACTGTGTTTTCTGCTATACTCAATTTTAATGAGGTGAAGGAATGGACGAAAAGGAGACAGTTCGTATAATACAAAAATACAGACATGATTTAATGAACCGATTACAAATTGTTTCCGGTTATTTAACTATGGGGAAAGCGGATAAGGCAAAAATGAATTTAGATAATGTTCTGGAATACTATGAAGAAGAACGGAAACTGATGCGGTTGAATGCTGATAAGCTTATGATATGGATTTTACAATTTGAAGATACATATCCTGCCTTTGCGTTAACGTATTATGTAGATTTACTCGAACCTTCTATGAAAAAGATTGATGAGCAGGAGCTTCTTTCATCCTGTGAAAAGCTATTAGCTTTTTTGTCAGAAGCTGCACAAGATTTACTGGTATACGATCTTGTTCTTCATATTGAAGAGCAAGAAACACAATGGGTAATTAGGATGGTTATAAAAGATATCATCCTTGAGAAAATAAGTATTGAGAACATAGAACAGCAACATGGTGTTTCTGTAACACAGGAAAAAGAAAAAACGAATTTTGAATGGAATTTAGCAAAAGAAGAAAGAGGTGATTAGCAATGTTTGTCGATCAGGTGAGTGTATATGTAAAAGCCGGTGATGGCGGAAATGGACTGGTTGCGTACCGTCGTGAGAAATATGTTCCAAAAGGCGGGCCAGCAGGCGGAGACGGCGGGAACGGAGCAAATATTGTCTTTAAAGTAGATGAAGGTTTAAACACATTAATGGATTTCCGATATAACCGCCATTTTAAAGGGAAACGCGGTGAAAATGGCATGAGCAAAACACAGCATGGCAAAAATGCTGCTGCCTATGTTATCCCTGTGCCGCCGGGAACTACGGTAATAGATGAAGATACAGGCGAAGTCATTGCCGATTTAACAAATCACGAGCAAGAGGCTGTAATTGCAAAAGGCGGACGTGGAGGAAGAGGTAACACAAGATTTGCCAGTCCACGTAATCCAGCTCCAGATATGGCTGAAAATGGTGAGCCTGGTCAGGAGCGTAATATTAAAGTTGAGTTGAAACTGATTGCTGATGTGGGATTAGTAGGTTTTCCGAGTGTGGGTAAATCTACATTGCTGTCTGTAGTGAGTGCTGCCAAGCCAAAAGTTGCTGCTTATCATTTTACAACAATTGCTCCTAATTTGGGAGTTGTTGATACAGGAGATCAGCGAAGCTTTGTGATGGCAGATTTGCCCGGCTTAATTGAAGGCGCTTCTCAAGGAGTCGGACTGGGGCATCAATTCCTGCGACATGTAGAGCGTACAAGAGTGATTGTACATGTTATTGATATGGCAGGAACAGAAGGACGCGATCCTTATGAGGACTATGTGAAAATTAATGAAGAGCTTGCTGCATATGATAAGAAGCTTTTAACAAGACCGCAAATCATCGCTGCTAATAAAATGGACATGCCGGATGCTGAAGAAAATTTGAAAGAATTTAAAGAAAAACTTGGAGAAGAGCTCCCTATATATAGAATTTCAGCCGTAACAAAAGATGGCTTGAGAGATTTATTATTTGCAGTGGCAGATAAGCTGGAAGAGATTCCGAAATATGAACAGGAGATAGAACAGGCTGATGAAACAGTTGTCTATCGTTATCAGAAGGAAGAGGATCCTTTCCATATAACAAGAGATCCAGATGGTGCTTTTGTACTTTATGGCCACCGGATCGAGACATTGTTTAAAATGACCGACTTTCAGCACGATGAAGCTGTTCAGCGTTTCTCCCGCCAGCTAAGAGGAATGGGTGTTGACAAGGCACTGCGTGAACGCGGAGCACAAGACGGTGATACTGTCCGACTGTTAGATTACGAATTTGATTTTATTGAGTAACTTTGAAATGACAAACTCCAAGTGCTAAAAACGAAAACTCTAATACTTGAGCCCCTTAACAAAGAAGACTTGCTGATTGCCCGATTACAGGTGCGGACAGGACGATATAGCTGTACTAAGGAGCAGACGGCAAGTTTCGCTATGGTACAATCCGGGCTCAAGTCTTTACATTTTTAAACAGGTACTTTAAAGTTTTTATATTTAGGAGGAAATAAAGTTGACGAGTATTGGTTATTTAGGACCTAAAGGAACATTTACAAAATTAGCAGTAGACGCAACTTTTAATGGTGAGCATAAAGAATCTTTTAAAACAATTCCGGAATGTATCGATGCAGTAGATAAGGGAGAAATTGACATCGGGGTTGTTCCATTAGAAAATGCAATTGAAGGAACAGTACAGCTAACTGTTGATTATTTAATTCATCAAGTGCGAATACCTGTAGTTGGAGAAATCGTTGTACCAATTCAACAGCATTTGCTTGTACGCAGTGATATTATTCGCAAAGTATCAGAAATAGAAGAGGTGCATTCACATAGCCATGCTATAGCGCAATGTCACCAATATCTGCATCAGAATTTAAAAAATGCCAAAATAGCCTTTACGTCTTCAACCGGAAGAGCAGCAGAAATAGTCAGCGGTTCTGACAGGCCTATTGCAGCTATTGGAAATCGTTCAGCTGCTGAAGAGTATGGCCTGGAAATATTTAAAGAAAATATTCATGATTATCCAAATAATCATACCCGTTTTCTAGTTCTTTCTCATCAGCCGGAGAAGGTCAAAATAAAAAGTGAGGCAAAAGGCGAAAAAACAACGTTTCTAATCACTTTACCGAGTGATAAAGCTGGGGCGCTTCATCAAATTCTTTCTGCATTTGCTTGGCGTAAATTGAACTTATCGAAAATCGAGTCCAGACCTACAAAGACTGGTTTAGGCAATTATTTCTTTATTATTGATGTGGATCAGAAATACGATGATGTTTTGCTGCCTGGTGTTAAGGCTGAGCTTGAGGCACTTGGATGTGAGGTAACTATTTTAGGGTCGTATTCCGTTTACAATATCTTATAAATGAAAGCTTTTTATTGATGTTTAAAGCCTCTGATATATAAATTTAATAATCCAAGAAACAGGAAAAAAGTGCTGAACACATGGTATCAGCACTTTTTTCCTGTTTATATTCCTTTTGAATTATCTTTTCTTTTTTCTCTATATGTTTCCAATGTCTTTTCATATTCCTCTGGAGAAGTTTCCAGATACGTTTGCATCCTTTTCTTATTAGGTGTTATTGTCAGGCCTAAGAATTTTCTTTCTTCGTTAGCAATCTTGAAGAAGGATATAACCAGTAAGATAACAACCAGACTGAATGGCAGTGCAGCTATGATTGCGGCTGACTGCAGTGCATCGAGCCCGGTTTCTCCACCTGCTAAGAGAAGAATAAATGCAATAGCTGATAAAGAAACTCCCCAAACGATCTTTACTCTTCCAGCTGGAGTTAAAGATCCAAATGAAGTTTGCATTCCTAAAACGAAGGTTGCTGAGTCTGCTGAAGTGATAAAGAATATTGCCACGAGCAGAACTGCAACAATGGATAACACTGTACCCATAGGGATTTCATTAAAAATGCCAAACAATTGTGTTTCCGGAGGCATATCAAATATATGTGGTGCACTTTGTCCGACAGAAATACCTGTAACTCCAAATACGCTAAACCATAAAATACCAATAATGGTCGGTACAAGAAGGACAGCTAAAATAAATTCGCGAATTGTCCGTCCTTTGGAAACCCGTGCAATAAAAATTCCTACAAATGGGCTCCAGCTCATCCACCAGCCCCAGTAATAAATAGTCCATTGAGACATCCATTCACTTTTTTGCTGATTCAGCGGAGCAACATCTAATGCGTTATACATAAAGTTTTGCAGATAAGCACCAGTACCGCTCGTCATCATATTTAATATTAAAATAGTTGGCCCAACAATTAATATGATAAGAAATAAAATTCCGGCTAATACCATGTTGACATTACTCAGGTATTGAATTCCTTTACTTAATCCGCTCCATGCACTGATTAAGAACAATACAGTTACCACAGCAATAATTATTGCTTGTACAAAAATATTATTAGGTATGCCGAATAAGTAGTTTAAACCGCCGTTAATCTGCATAGCGCCTACACCTAGTGATACTGCAACACCGATAACAGTTGCGAAAACTGCCAGGACATCTACTAGAGTACCTAATGGACCATCAACCCGATCGTGGAATAACGGGCGCAATGCTTTAGATAAAAGCCCGACCTCTCCTTTTCTAAACTGCGAATATGCAAGCGAAAGGGCAACAACACCGTATATAGCCCAAGCATGAAAGCCATAATGTAAAAAGGTTGAACGCATAGCTTCAAGCATAGCTTCATTTGTTTCTGGATCCTCTGTAGGTGGTGCAAGATAATGTGAAACAGGTTCAGATGCACCATAGAACACTAATCCAATACCCATTCCAGCACTAAATAACATTGCAAGCCAGGAGATTGTTTTAAATTCCGGTTTATCCTTTGGTTTTCCTAATTTTAAAGTTCCAATTGGGCTGAAAATAAGAAATACACAAAAGAATACAAGTATAGTTGTAAGAATCATGTAGTACCAGCCAAAATTTTCAGTAATCCAGGATGATATATTACCGGCAACTTGTCCAAATCCATCCGGAAATACTGCTCCAATAATTACTAAAATGCCAATTAAAATAGAGGCATATAGAAAAACATTGGACATTTTTCTTTTCTTTGAGATTTTACTCATAATTTGCTCCTTCCTGTATTTAAACAATCTATAAATACAAAATTTAATATTGTATTTTTTAGACTTTCACATCCTAACAAGTATCCAAAATAAAATCAAATGCTTTGAAGATACCAATGAAACTAAAAACGTACGTTATATCAGTCATAAAAAGGACAGTATGAAATAAATCTTTGTGTCTTTTCGGCAATGACAAGATAGTTGTTATAGAATATGCTATTACCTCTCTATACCTTTATTAAGTAAAAAATAAACTTGTGGTATCAGGCAGTACAATCTTTTTAATCAAAAACAGCATGAATGATTTGAAATAAAATTGCTGTTTTTAGTATGCGCAATTTTAACTTTTACATTTATAAAGTGGATAAGTCAGGTTTTTCTTTTTCCATTTAAAGCACTTAAAACTAAAAAACAGCTTCGTAAACATTCATAAGCCCAGTGTGCAACTTTTTTCTATTATGTGCATATGCTGATATAGAGCATTAGCCCATTTCAATTATGAAAGGGAAAGGAGTTCGTTACTTTTGAAAATACACATTGTACAGCTTGGAGATACGTTATGGAATTTGGCGGAGAAGTATAATGCTTCTTTTGAGGAATTGAAAAAGGTAAACTCACACTTAGCTAATCCGGAAAAGCTTATGCCTGGAATGAAAATAAAAATACCAGGGGCAACAAAACAAGTGCAAAAAGGAACATCAAAAAAGGAACAAATGACACCGGTGTCCAAGAAGGAAAAGACAACCAAAAAAGAGCAAAAGACATTACCTTCTAAAGAAGAGGTAAAATCTGCAAAAAAAGAACAGACAAAACCGGTCCAGAAAGAAGAAAAGAAAAAAACAGAGCATCCATATAAACAAAAGACACCGACACCAATCGCTGTATTAAAAGAAGATGATCAAAAAGAAAAGAAAAAAGAACAATTTGAAGCAGTTATGCCCAAAATGCCCAAGGTTCCTTCTATGCCCATTTTAGAAAAGGAACCAAAATCGATGCAGAAACCGATAAAGAAAGAAGAACCTCCTAAAAAGCAGCAAAAAGAAAAAACTGCACCAAGCATGGAGCAGCCTGCCGGTAAAGAAGTACCACAACAGCAGGAGGCCTTTGAGTTTGAAGCTTATCAGCATCCACCAGCAATCCCTTGTGAACCAGTGCCTTTTTGTCCACCAATGATGCCGGTATTTTTCATGCCTTGTCCACCGATGCCTCATTTTAATCCGTATGGTATGCACCCGGGGATGCAGCAGGGATTTCCAATGATGCCCCCTATGCATGCAGGTGGAGACTGCGGCTGTGGGGGGAATCAGAATCAATCAGGGCCGATGCAGGCTACTTTCAACCCGGTACCAATGGGATTCAATGAAATGCAATATGAAGGTGGACATCAGCAGTTTCAAGGGATGATGCCTTATCAGCCGGAACAGACTGTAAATCAGATGAATCGGCAAGGACCTGCACCTGATATATATACATCAGCAAATAACGCAACAGCTTCCAAGCAGACTATGGATAATAGTCCTGTCTCACCTGACAAACCAAGCCAGATGCCGACATCGGCATCATTTATGGATGATATAAGAAGGGATCCAGGGGTTGCAGAGAATCGGCAGTATGCTTATTTTAACCCGACACCATTATCCAATTCACCAGAAAATTCATTCTATCCAAAGCCGCCATTCTTTCCTGAACAGTCTAAAGATAAGCATGATTCCAGTTCATAACAGCATTAAATTAGATGTCTAAAAAGTCCTTCCTTATCCATACTAACAGTATAAGGGAGGATTTTATTATGCTGAAAATACAATATATGATTTATGCGATATCCATTTTATTATTACTGACAGGCTGTACAGGTACATCTACAGAAAGAAATGCAAGCAAAGAACAGCCTGTTCAGCCAATTCACTATGAGGAAAATAAAGGACAGGTACCCTCAGAAAACAATGCTGAAAGGCAAAATGAACCGCCATCATTAGAATCCTTTGATAAAGAAGAGTCAGCAGCATTTCAAGAATTACTTCGGGAGAATGTAGATGTGGAAGATGTACAGGTTGTTACAACAGAGGATCGTGTTGTTGTTGCAATTCAAATGAAAAAAGGGACAGATAATCGTGACTTTGAGGAAGTAAGTGACGATATAGAGCATATTTTGCATACAGATAAAAAGCTGTTTATTTATAACAATGTAGCGAAATGGGAACGGGTAAAAGATTTTAATGCACGTAATGAAGGGAATCAGATGGGGGAAGATATGGAACGTCTGTTTCAAAATCTTTTTGAATAGTTATGGCGAAAAGATGGTTTTCCTTTTCTGATGGGACTTTTTTTGATATAGTAAAAAAAGAGTTTCGAGAGAGGAGTATGTCTAATGGCTGGACATTCCAAGTGGAAAAATATACAAAAGAGAAAAAACGCACAAGATGCAAAAAAAGGTAAAATTTTTATGAGGCATGCAAAAGATATCTATCTTGCTGCGAAAAGCGGTGGAGGAGATATGGATACCAATGCTGCTTTAAGAACAGCTGTTGATAAAGCAAAGGCTGATAATATGCCAAATGATAATATAGAGAGAAATATTAAAAAAGCAACTGGTACGCTGGATGGCGCCACTTACGAGGAAATTACGTATGAAGGGTACGGACCCGGCGGAGTTGCTGTGATTGTAAATGTATTAACTGATAATAAAAATCGTACCGCTGCTGAAATTAGACATGCTTTTAAAAAGAATGGCGGAAACCTTGGTGAAAATGGAAGTGTATCCTTTATGTTTGACCGTAAAGGCTATATTGTCGTTGAAAATGCAGATGGCTCTATTGATGAAGATACAATTACTTTAGATGCACTGGAAGCAGGAGCAGAAGATGTCAGCGTAGAGGATGGAGCTTATGAAATCTTCACGAGCCCTGAGGATTACCAAGATGTGGTCTCTTATTTAGAAGAACAGTCCTACAAACTGGCTGATGCAGAAGTCACTTTAATTCCACAAAATTTCAATTCTCTGTCTTCGGAAGATGAAGAGAAAATGATGAAGCTGGTGGATGCGCTGGAAGAAAGCGAAGACGTACAGGATGTTCATCATAATCTGGAATCGAATGAATAAACTTCTATTTATGAATAGAAGTTTATTCATTGATTTGTCCAGAACAAAAGGAGCTTAAAATGATTGCATATATAAATGGAAAACTTAGTTCAATAAAAGAAAATGCTGTCATTGTGGATGTGCATGGGATTGGGTATGAGATTATTTGTCCCAATCCTTATATATTTGAACCGCAAATGAATCAGCAAGTCCAAATACATACGTATCATCACGTCAGAGAGGATGCGCAAATCTTATTCGGTTTTCGAAATACAGATGAGAAATACTTATTTACCAAGCTTATCTCTGTTTCAGGGATTGGTCCTAAAGGAGCTTTAGCAATTTTAGCCGGTGTAAATATTCATGGATTTATTGCAGCAGTGGAAAATGAAGATGAAAAGTTTTTAACAACCTTTCCAGGGGTAGGGAAGAAAACCGCGCGTCAAATTATTTTAGACTTAAAAGGAAAACTGGTGAACGACTTTGCAATAGGAAGTACAGCTGAGGAATCTGAAGAAGTAAGCAGCACACAAGAGCGGCAAATCGTGTCTGAAGCACTAGACGCTTTAAAGTCATTAGGCTTTACACCGAATGAACTGAAGAAAATTACACCGCAGTTGAAGTCGGACAGTACATTAAAAAATACAGACGAAGTCATCCGCAAAGCATTTAGTCTATTAGCAAAATAGAAGGGAGTGTTATTATTGGATGAACGTATGATAGATGGAAATCTACATGAAGAAGATGTATCCATCGAGCAAAGCCTGAGACCATTGCAATTAGATGATTATATTGGACAGTCTAAGGTAAAGGAAAATTTAAGTATATTTATTCAGGCTGCAAAAATGCGCGAAGAGCCGCTTGATCATGTATTACTATATGGACCGCCGGGACTCGGAAAAACAACGTTAGCCTCTATTATTGCTAATGAGATGGGTGTTCAATTCAGATCTACTTCTGGTCCTGCCATTGAGAGAGCAGGAGATTTAGCAGCAATTCTTTCTTCCCTGGAGCCGGGAGATGTATTATTTATTGATGAAGTACATCGGCTTCCGAGATCAGTTGAAGAAGTGCTGTATCCAGCAATGGAAGACTTTTTTATCGATATTGTCATAGGCAGTGGTCCAAGTGCGCGTAGTGTCCGGATTGATTTGCCGCCTTTTACATTAGTAGGAGCAACAACACGGTCAGGGCTGTTAAGCGCGCCGCTGCGTGACAGATTTGGTGTTCTTAGTCGGCTGGAATATTATGAAGTAGCCGACCTGCGCCGGATTGTAATGCGCACAGCCGATATATTTCATATGACAATTTCAGAAGATGCGGCAGTAGAAATTGCCCGCAGATCCAGAGGAACACCCCGTATTGCAAACCGATTACTGAAAAGAGTACGTGATATCTCACAGGTGAAGGGCGAAACAGAGATTAGCTTTGAAACAACCAGGCAGGCCTTGAAAATGCTGCAAGTCGATGATGCAGGATTGGATCATATTGACCATAAGCTGTTAAAAGCAATTATTGAAGGGTTTAACGGCGGGCCTGTTGGACTAGACACGATTGCAGCGACAATTGGCGAGGAATCGCAAACCATCGAAGAAGTATATGAGCCCTTTCTGCTTCAATTAGGTTTTATCCAGCGGACTCCAAGAGGAAGACGGGTTACGGCTAAAGCTTATGAGCATCTTGGCATTCCAATCGTAAATGGAGAAGAATAATGGGGAAAGTATTTATTATTGCAGGGATTGTTCTGATTGTAATTGGTTTACTTTGGTCATTTATCGGGAGACTGCCAGGTGATTTCACATTTCAAAAAGGAAATATGACCTTTCATTTCCCGTTAATGACTTCTATTCTTGTTAGTGTTGTACTAACTCTGATCCTATTTATTATAAGCAGATTTAGATAAGGTTCGATAGCTACGATAAGACGAAAGTAAGGGGATAGACATGAATATAGAAGATTTTGACTTTGATCTGCCTGAAGAATTAATTGCGCAGACACCTTTGAAGGATCGGACAGCATCCAGACTTTGTGTTTTGGATAAACAGACCGGTCAAATACAGCACCAGCATTTTTCAGATATAATAAATTATCTGCATGCAGGTGATTGTCTCGTTTTAAACGATACCAAGGTATTGCCGGCGCGTTTGTATGGAGTAAAAGAAGATACAGGTGCAAAAATAGAAGTTCTTTTACTGCATCAAGAAGAGAACGACAATTGGGAAGTGTTAGTAAAACCTGCTAAGAAAGTTAAAGAAGGAACAGTCATTGATTTTGGAGACGGATTGTTAAAAGCTGTTTGTACAGATATTAAAAAGCATGGCGGGCGTACAGTGAAATTTTCTTACGACGGGATTTTTTATGAAATATTAGATGAACTGGGTGAAATGCCCCTGCCGCCATATATTAAGGAACAGCTTTCGGAAAAAGACCGTTACCAGACTGTTTACGCAAAAGAAAAAGGGTCCGCTGCTGCTCCGACTGCCGGGTTACACTTTACCAACGAATTATTACAACAAATAAAGGATAAAGGTGTCGAGGTTATTTTTATCACACTACATGTCGGTTTGGGTACATTTCGTCCGGTTAGTGTAGATTCTGTTGAAGAGCACACGATGCACAGTGAATTCTACCGCATGTCTCAGAAGGCCAGTGAATCATTAAATAATGCTAAAGCAGAGGGAAGAAGAATTATTTCAGTTGGAACCACTTCAACTCGTACACTGGAAACAATTGCTCGTGATAATAATGGAGCCTTTGTGGAAACGAGCGGCTGGACTGACATTTTTATTTATCCACCATATCAATATCAGGCAATTGATGGATTGATTACGAATTTTCATCTGCCTAAATCAACGCTTATTATGCTGGTAAGTGCGCTGGCAGGAAAAGATGAGGTGCTTCATGCATATCGAGAGGCTGTAAGGGAGCGTTACCGCTTTTTCAGCTTTGGGGACGCTATGCTAATTATCTAGCTTTATCGGGTATAAATGCGTTATGATATGTTTAGACTGAAAAAAAGGAAGAGAAATCATGATACCTATAACGTATGAATTAATAAAAACAGATAAACAGACTGGAGCAAGGCTTGGACGTGTGCATACTCCGCACGGATCTTTTGATACACCGACCTTTATGCCTGTCGGAACACTGGCAACTGTAAAAACGATGAGTCCTGAGGAATTAAGCTCTATGCAGGCAAATATAATACTTTCTAACACGTATCATTTATGGCTGCGTCCGGGAGAAGATATTATTGAAGAAGCTGGCGGCTTGCACAAGTTTATGAATTGGGATAAAGCAATTTTGACTGATTCGGGCGGATTTCAGGTCTTCAGCTTAAGTGATATGAGACAAATAGAAGAAAAAGGTGTTCATTTCCGTAATCATTTAAATGGAGAGAAGCTATTTTTATCTCCTGAAAAAGCAATGCATATTCAAAATGCATTAGGATCAGATATTATGATGGCATTTGATGAATGTCCGCCTTATCCAGCTACCTATGATTATATGAAATCTTCAGTGGAGCGGACTTCCAGATGGGCTGAACGTTGTCTGGAGGCTCATAAACGGCCAGATATTCAAGGACTCTTCGGTATTGTTCAAGGTGGAGAATATGAAGAATTAAGAAGGCAGAGTGCGAGTGAATTAGTTTCACTTGATTTTCCCGGGTATGCTATTGGCGGATTATCCGTTGGAGAGCCAAAGGATGTTATGAATCAGGTTCTTGAGTTCACAACACCATTATTACCGGCAAATAAACCGAGATATTTAATGGGGGTGGGATCGCCGGATGCTTTAATTGATGGAGCTATCCGCGGTGTGGATATGTTTGACTGCGTATTGCCGACCCGAATTGCCAGAAATGGAACTTGCATGACATCTCATGGCAGATTAGTGGTTAGAAATGCAAAATATGCACGTGATTTTTCACCGATTGATGAAAATTGTGACTGTCATGTTTGTAAAAATTATACGAGAGCTTACATTCGTCACTTGATAAAATGTAACGAAACATTTGGATTCCGACTTACGACTTATCATAACCTGCATTTTCTGTTAAAATTAATGGAGCAAGTTCGAACTGCTATAAAAGAAGATCGACTTGGTGATTTCAAAGAGTCATTCTTTGAACAATATGGATTGAATCAAGAAAATCCAAAGAACTTTTAGGAAGGAGATGGAACATATGGGAGCTGAAATGATTACACCAATTTTATGGATTGTACTTATGTTTGCTATTTTTTATTTCTTACTTATTCGCCCGCAGCAAAAGCGTCAGAAGCAAGTAAGAGAAATGCAGGATAGTCTTCAAAAAGGCAACTCAATCGTAACAATCGGCGGATTACATGCGAAAATCCATGCCATTGATGAAGGCACAATCGTGCTAATTACTGATGAAGGCACAAAATTAACGTATGACCGTTCTGCAATCAGAGAAATAAAACAAGAAGCATAATGCATGAAGAAAGCTAATGGACAATCATTAGCTTTTTTTCATGCATTCATTATATGCTGTACAAACTAGTTTTCTTCCACAGGATTTGAAAAATTAACTCCGATAATCCCTCCTAATATTGCTGCAATCAGGTAGAATCCATGGTACATTGCTTGAGTTAGCGAGAAGCCCTGCTGATAACCGAGAAATTGAACTAAAAAAACAAATCCGGTAAATCCCAATCCAATCAATACACCTAAAAGCCAACCCTTTGCTTTTCCCTTTAAACCAGTAATTACTCCACAGACGAATAGAATAAGCAGTCCAATGATAAAAGTGACTAAAGATAAGGTTGCTTCTTTCATATCCAGAAATTTCAAAAGCAAACCTAACGTAAAACTTGAAAGAAAAAGTAACCCGAATAATATAATCCAACCGTAGAATAAAGATGTCCATTGAATTTTTTCCATTCATTCATCTCCTCTAAGTTTGTCCTTTCTTCTAAATTTATGCTTGTATTTTTTATTTAGAAGAAATATTTAAAAGAGAGATACCGAGCTGTTAGAGAAAACTATTTGCTGATGTTTAGATAATCATTTATAGGCAAAATAAAACCAAGTAGTTAATTCTATCAAATAAAATCATTTCTTTTTCGAGAAAAACGGCAGTTGTCTTAATTCTTCTTTACGAATAAAACCTAATAGAAGCAGTAATATAAAATAAATTATTACGATAATTAAAAGCAGCAGGATGAATGAGATCAGGTTTGTGTCACCCGTGTAAAATTGGTTTTTAATATAATAGGTCAGAAGAAAAGTTGCTCCACATAATATAATCATGCGGATAATATCCTTCCAGGCAGGAAAATAATTAATTTCTCTTCTTAGTACCCCGATATGAAGAAACGTAACAAGAACAACATTCACGCAGATAGCAACTGCGGCTCCCTTAATCCCTAAATTTGAACTTGTTGCCAATAAGATCATGACGCCAAATTTTAAGATAACCCCTATCAACGAATTCCACATAGCCGGTCGTGCTAAATCGAGAGCTTGTAAAGCTGCCTGCAGTGGAGCCTGAATGTATAAAAACAGGAAAAAAGGTGCCATGATAATTAGTAGGGATGCTGCTGAATCAGAACGATACATAAGGTTAAGTAAATCAGAAGCAAATAAGGTCATGATAATAGTAGCTACAGCTCCTGATGCAAAAGATATCCGGATAGATTGATGTATGCGGTTATGAATCAATTCTGTTTGATTTTTTGCTCCTGCCTCAGAAATGGATGGCACAAGGGCAATAGAGAGAGAGCTTGTAATAAATGTCGGCAAAAATAATAAAGGCATCGTGTAGCCCATTAATTCACCATACTGCTTTGTTGCAGCTGCGGCAGTGACACCTGCGAGTGCAAGAGATTGGACAATAATGATCGGATCGAGGAAATTTGAAATAGAACCAATCATTCTGTTTCCCAAAGTTGGCATGGAAATAGATAATAGTTCTTTTGCTGTTGATTTTCCGGATAGAACAGTTTCTGTAAAATGTTTTCGTATTTTCAGCTTTCTTTTTTGACGAAATTTTCGGATCATGTATAAGAGCGAAGCAAATTCACCAATAATAATACTGAACATAGCACCTGCTGCGGCATATTCAATTCCATAAGGCAAAAGAATATAAATAAATACACCAACAAATGTAATCCGTACAATTTGTTCGAGTACTTGGGCAATACTTTGGGGCTTCATATTCTGTTTTCCTTGAAAATAGCCCCTTAAAACTGCTGATACAGCGGCAATTGGAATAATAGGACTAATGACAATTAAAGGGAGTAATACACGGCTGTCTGTAAATAAGGTGACAGATAAAATTGGCGCAGCCAGAATCAAAAGCACTGTAAACAGGACACTTGCACTTAAAGTAATAGCCAGCGAGACGGCAACAATTTGTTTTATTTTTTTAGAATCATTTTGTGCATCTGCTTCCGCTACACGTTTAGAAATAGCCACTGGAAGCCCGAATTGTGTCAGGGTCATAACTAAAAATAGAGTTGGCAGAGCCATCATATAAAGACCGACACCTTCTTCTCCCATAAAACGTGCTACGACCATCCGGTTAATGAAACCCATAAACCGGGTAAGCATGCCTGCAATAATTAGAATCAATGCTCCTTGGATAAAGGTTTGTTTCGTCATTCGAGTTGCCCCGCCTTCTCAAAAAAATAATTTTGATATACAATGATATATATGCTGGGTAATGGACAAACCATGACAGTTGAATTGGGTCAAGCAATGAATAATGCAGCAAAAGTGCTCAGGTTTTCCTATATAGCACTGTTTAGACTTTTTTATACTTTCTTTACCAATTAAAAAGGCGTACAATAAGATAGGACTTTATGGAGATTTATAAAGAAATGGTGGGATGAAATGGACAGTCAGCATGTAGAGTCATGGAAAGAATTGATTTATCCGGCATTAAAAAGTAAACAGGAAGAATTAAAAATGCTAGGTTATGAACAAGCGACTCCAGAAGGCGTATGGCAATGTCTTTGCGTGAAAATTTGGAAGGGTAAAACCGAAAAAAGACTTCATGAAATTGTTCAAGATATTTTTCATTTGAAATCATCTGTTTATTTAAGCTATTTAACTATTCAATCCTATGAAAATGATGATTTAGCAGCTTCAATTGAAGCACTTATTGGAAATTCACCACAAGCGGATAAATAAGGTCCGTCTAAAAGGTTGATATATGAAGGAGGAAGCGCAAACGATGAAAAAAAGAGGCAGAATCGTTGCCTTTTTTCTTGTCATCGCAATTTTGGCAGGAGTAATTGGAACAACGTTTAGCAACTTGATAAGTAAAGTGAATCTTGGCTTGGACTTGCAGGGAGGTTTTGAAGTCCTGTACGAGGTAGAGCCTGTTGAAGATGGTCAGGAAATTTCAAACAGTTTAATGGAAGGAACAGTCCAGACTTTGAATGATCGGGTTAATCGCCTGGGTATTAGTGAAGCTGTCATTAATATAGAAGGGGAGGACCGAATCAGGGTTCAGCTTGCAGGGATTGAAAATCAAGCCGAGGCCAGAGAGATACTGTCAACATCTGCGCAATTGTCTTTCAGGGATGTTGACGATGAGGAATATCTTGATGGATCAGATATTGTAGAGGGAAGTGCCAAGCAGGATTATAATCCGAACACCAATGCACCAATTGTAACTCTTAAACTAAAAGATGCAGATAAATTTGGTGAGGTAACGCAAGAAATTAGTCAAATGGCCGATAATCGTCTGGTTATCTGGATGGATTATCAGGAAGGTGAGGATTCATTCGCTGCAGAAGCTGAGAAAGAAGAGCCTAAATTTATTTCTGCACCGGCAGTAAGTCAGACGATTAATTCCAGCGATGTCATGATTGAAGGTAACTTTACAGTGGAATCAGCCCAGCAAATGGCAGATATTATTAATTCTGGTTCACTGCCTGTACATATGAATGAGATTTTCTCTACATCTGTAGGTGCACAATTTGGTGAACAGGCATTAAATCAGACAGTGTTTGCAGGGATCATTGGAATTTCATTGATAATTCTTTACCTATGTGCATTCTATCGCTTCAGCGGTATCATTGCTTCCATTAACTTAGCTGTCTATGTATTTTTAGTAGTATTAATTTTTGAATTGCTCAATGGAGTATTAACATTGCCTGGCATAGCCGCTCTTATTTTAGGGGTTGGAATGGCTGTTGATGCAAACGTAATTACCTTTGAACGAATGAAAGAAGAATTAAGGGTTGGAAAATCTGTAAAAGCAGCCTTTCAATCTGCAAATAAAAGCTCTTTTGTGACAATTCTAGATGCGAATCTGACCACCTTAATTGCGGCAGGAGTACTGTTCGTATTTGGTACAAGCTCCGTTAAAGGATTTGCGACTATGCTGATCATCAGTATTTTAATCAGCTTTTTAACATCAGTATTTGGTACAAGAGCTCTCCTGGCATTATGGATTCAAAGCGGCTTTTTGAAAAAAAGAAAAGGCTGGCTTGGTGTCAATAAGAAACAAATTAAAGATATTACAGAAGGAGAAGAATCTGATCCTGCATTTTTTGGCAAGCATGTTAATTTCGTGAAGCATCGCAAGAAGTTTTTTGCTGTTACAACAATACTGGTGATTATTGGCGCTGTCAGCATTGGGATTTTTAAAATTAATCCGGGAGTTGATTTTACAAGTGGTACCCGGATAGAAGTTGTTGCTGATCAAAGCTTAACGGAAGAAGAAGTGGAATCCGAGTTTGAAACGCTTGGTTATGAAATAAGCTCTGTAAATTTATCTGGTGAAAATAATGAAATAGGTGTTGTCCGTTTTGATACAGTACTGGATGAAGGGGAAGAGCATAGTCTAAAGCAACATTTTGAAGAGGTATACGGACATGAACCCGGTGTGAGTGTTGTATCGCCGATTGTTGGTCAGGAGCTTGTTAAAAATGCAGTTTATGCTGTAGCAATAGCATCTTTATTTATTGTTGCATATATAGCTGTCCGATTCGAAATCTTCTTCGGTGTTACTGCTGTAATTGCCCTATTGCATGATGTGTTCTTTATGCTGGTGGCATTCAGTATAACGCAAATTGAATTTGATATTACGATTGTAGCTGCAATCTTAACCATTATCGGTTACTCATTAAATAATACACTTGTTATTTTCGACCGGATCAGAGAAAATATCCGTCACGAAAAACGGGTAAAATCATTTAAGAAACTTGCAGAAATTATCAATAAGAGTATTATTCAGTCATTTACGCGGACAATGAACACGTCTATTACAACGATTATTGCTGTTGTTGCTTTCTTAGTGCTTGGAGCATCCTCAATATGGGCCTTTGCTTTTGCACTGTTAGTCGGATTACTGGCTGGAACATATACTTCTCTGTTCCTGGCTTCACAGCTTTGGCTGGTATGGAGAGGAAGAACAGTGAAGGATAAACCAGTTGACTTTAGAAAAAAAGAAAAAGTTGACGGGCCGCAGGTATAGCTGCATTAAGGAGCCTATATTTAGCAACTGTCATATAGTAAGAGAGCTTTCAATGTGGTAATATTTCTGAAAGAGCTTAGCTTCAGACTTTAGTTAACATTACCGATTTAAACCATTGAAAGCTCTCTTTTTTTACTATCATGCTTAAAATAATACTCAATCGGGTAATGAATATATAGAAAAAATATTTTTTATGGAGGAACAATTATGAATGGACAGGTTTATGTCATACTCGCTATTATATTTGTAATTATTATCGCCGTTTTTGCTGTTATTAATGTGGAACCTGTAGCAGTCGATTATTTATTTTGGACGGCGGATTCCCCTTTAATCCTGGTTATCCTCTTTTCTGTATTAATGGGAGGATTAATTACTGCAGCGGTAGGGGCAATTCGACTTTATAGAGCGCATCATGAGATTAAAAAACTTCGTACAGAAAATGAGCGCTTGAAAAAAAGAATGGCAGCCCATGGAATTACAGATGTGCAGGGGAAAGAAGAAAATAAAAAAGAATCCCGAAAAGAAATGCGTCAAGAAGCTAAACAAGCAAAAAAATCAAATAAAGAATAATCTTTCTTTACAGTTTAACTGATAATCAGAGGAATCTATTTGATGCCCCTGGCCTACTCTAGTATAATGATTAGGTCAGGGGTGAATTTATGCTATCAAGTAAAGCAAATTGGAAATATATAAATAATCCTCCTGTGGAGGAAAGAGATTCTATAGAAATAGCTATGTCGCCTATTGTTAAGGATCTATTTTTACAAAGAGGAATTACCACAACGGAAGAAGCAAATCAATTTATGCAGCCGGATTTAAATAACTTAATAGACCCATTTTTAATGAATGGAATGGATAAAGCGGTTAAGCGAATTAAAGAAGCAGCTGAAAATAAAGAAAAGATTGTTGTGTATGGAGATTATGATGCAGATGGTGTAAGCTCTACAGTTGTCCTGCTGCATGCTCTGAAAAAAATTGGTGCAGACTGTGAATACTATATTCCCAATCGTTTTACTGAAGGATACGGTCCAAACGAAGCAGCATTCAGGCAGTTTCATCAAGCTGGATTCGGGTTAATTATCACGGTGGATACAGGTATTGCTTCTGTTCATGAAGCAGAGGTGGCAAAGGAGCTTGGTATTGATTTAATCATTACTGATCACCATGAGCCTCAAGCAGAAATTCCGGATTGCTACACTATTATTCATCCGAAATTATCTGAGGATTACTTTTTCAAAGAGCTGGCGGGTGTCGGTGTTTCGTTAAAACTGGCACAGGCTTTAATCGGAGAGCTGCCTCGGGAAGTGCTTCCTTTTGTAGCTATAGGTACGATTGCGGATTTGGTGCCATTGGTTTCTGAAAACCGGATTTTGGCTACATTTGGTTTGAAAGAGCTTAAAAGAACCAATTATGTTGGCTTGAAAGCTTTAAAACAGGTATGTCAGTTAGAGGAAATCATTACAGAGGAGGATATCGGTTTTCGCATTGGTCCACGGCTGAATGCAGTGGGACGTTTAGGAGATGCCGATTTAGCTGTAGATCTTTTACTGGAAGAAGATAATGAAATTGCGTTAGAAATGGCAAACGAACTAAACCATATTAATGAACAGCGAAAGAAAATTGTTCAGGATATTGTACAAGAAGCGATGGAAATGGTTCAAACAGATAAACGGATTATTATTGTAGCAAAAGAAGGCTGGAATGAAGGCGTATTAGGAATTGTTGCTTCAAAGTTAGTCCAGAAATATGATCGTCCTGCAATAGTTTTAGCGATAAAACCAAAGCAGGGTATTGTAAAGGGATCAGCCAGAAGTATTCCTGCATTTGACTTATTTGAAGGCTGTATGACAGTCAGAGATTTATTTACGCATTTTGGCGGACACGCACAGGCAGCAGGTATGACCTTACCTATTGAAAACTTAGATTCTCTGGAAACTGCTTTAAATGATTTACTTTTCCAGAATCTGTCGGAAGAAGATTTTAAGCAGGAATTGCATATTAATGCTATATTAGATATTGCAGATATTAATGTAGCATTAATTGAGGAGATAGCAAAACTTTCTCCGTTTGGGATGGGAAATCCGAAGCCTTTGTTTGAGATAAGAGAAATACCGAAAGAGGTTCGTCAAATTGGAAGCAGAAAAAACCATTTGAAAATGCAATTTGCATCTGCAAATGGTCAAATGGATATGGTTGGTTTTGGATTTGGTGAGCTGAAGGATGCTATTTCTCCGCAAACAGAGATATCGATAGTTGGAGAGCTTTCTGTCAACGAGTGGAATGGGAGAAGGAATGCCCAATTAATGATAGAGGATTTAAGAATTACAGAGTGGCAGCTATTTGATTTTCGAGGGAAAAAAGCTGAGCAATTAATTCCTGATAAGGCTAACGAAGTCTTTGTCTGCGATGAGTCTATACAGCCTGATGAGCATACGGAAACATTTACTTATAAAGAGGCGCTTTCCAGAGATTTGACATCTTATCATACAATCGGTTTTACCGAATTACCTGAAAGCATGGATGTTATGAAGAAAATTATAAAGCAGATGAATCCGAAAAATATTGTTGTAGCGTTACGTCAGACTACGAATCAATACCCATTTCAATTTCCTTCCCGAAAGGAATTTGTGGATTATTACAGCTTAATTAAACAGCATCAGCAATTTCGGGTTACGGAAATGCAGAAAGCTATTGAACAGCATCGGGGCTGGAATGAAGCCAAGATAAAATTTATGTCAGATGTTTTCACAGATTTAGGATTTGCAACGTTGAAGGACGGATGGCTTTGTTACGAAGCCGCAAAGAATAAAAAGGATTTATCAGAATCAGTCATTTACCAAACCTGCTTCAAACAAAAAGAAGCAGAAAGTATACTTATTTATTCTAATTACCAGGATTTAAAAAAATGGTTTGCATCGTATCTAAATCTGGATACGTCTGCGAATCTACAGGAGGAAGCAGTGTATGGATTATAAAGAATATATTGAGATTGTAGAAGATTGGCCAAAAGAAGGGGTTCGTTTTAAGGATATTACGCCATTGATGGCTAATGGGCCGGCTTATAAATCAGCTGTTGACGAGATTGTAGAATATGCAAAAGAAAAAAAAATCGATGTTGTTGTTGGTCCTGAAGCAAGAGGATTTATTGTTGGCTGCCCGGTTTCTTATGCATTAGAGGTCGGTTTTGCTCCTGTTCGTAAAGAAGGAAAACTGCCCCGCGAAGTAATCAAAGTAGATTATGGGCTGGAGTATGGAAAAAATGTATTAACCATTCATAAGGATGCTATTACACCTGGACAGCGTGTTCTGATTACAGACGATCTTTTAGCGACAGGCGGTACGATTGAAGCAACGATTAATTTAGTTGAACAGCTTGGAGGAATTGTTGTAGGATGTGCTTTCTTAGTGGAGTTAAGTTATCTGGATGGAAAGGATAAGCTGGAAGGCTACGATGTACTTACAATTATGACCTATTAAATGGCAGAAAAGAGTCAAACAGAGATAAAAACTGTGTTGACTCTTTTTATATATTATTTTATCAGCTTATATTAGGTTTTAGTTGGACAGAAATATAAAAAAAGTCTTATAATAGTAATTATTATCGAATAATGTTTTTAAATCTGCGAAATTTAAGAGTTTTTAATGAAAGAAATGGCTTCAAGCTTTTAAACACTTGTTGCTATTTTTATTTTTACATCAGGAAGGGTAAATTTTTAACGGGGCTTTTCGATGGAACGAGCATTCCCCGTCCGGTAAAAGCTGTTTCGAACCATTTGAAAATTTAAGTTTCTGATATAAGAGAAGTAACAGATTTGTTTTAATAAATACAAATATGATTTTTTACGAAATAATTTATTCAATATTGAAGGTAAATAAAGGTGATAACATGGCAAAAGATGAAAATGTCAACATTACAGATATTATAGAAAAAGTAAAAGAATACTTATCTGATGAAGATGTTGCTCTAATTGAACACGCCTATGAATTTGCGAAAGAGGCTCATAAAGACCAATTTCGTAAGTCTGGGGAACCTTACATTATTCATCCGGTACAGGTCGCAGGGATACTTGCTGAATTATTAATGGACGCTGAAACGATTTCAGCAGGCTTTCTTCATGATGTTATCGAGGATACAGATGTAACCTTTGAACAAATTGAAGAAGAATTTAATCATGAAATAGCTGCACTCGTAGATGGTGTAACGAAACTTGGTAAAATTCGCTATGAAACAAAAGAGGCCCAGCAGGCAGAAAACCACCGGAAAATGTTTGTGGCTATGGCAAGAGATATTCGTGTCATTATGATTAAACTGGCTGACAGATTGCATAATATGAGAACGTTAAAGCATTTGCCTCCAGAAAAACAACGACGCATTTCGAATGAAACGCTGGAAATTTTTGCTCCGCTTGCTCATCGCTTGGGAATTTCAACGATAAAATGGGAGCTTGAGGATACAGCTTTACGCTATCTTAATCCGCAGCAGTATTATCGTATTGTTCAATTGATGAAGCAGAAAAGGGAAGAAAGAGAGTCTTACATTCAGGAAGTTATTGATGATCTTTCTCAAGAATTTGAGGCTGTAAATATAAAAGCAGAGATGTCCGGCCGGCCAAAGCATTTGTATAGCATCTATCAAAAAATGGTCAATCAGAAAAAGCAATTTAATGAGATATATGACCTTCTTGCAGTCCGGATTTTAGTTGATAATATTAAAGACTGTTATGCTGTTTTAGGTATTATTCATACGAATTGGAAACCGATGCCAGGAAGGTTTAAGGATTATATCGCTATGCCGAAACAAAATTTATATCAATCTCTGCATACAACAGTCATCGGTCCGAAGGGTGATCCGTTAGAGGTACAGATTCGTACGAAGGAAATGCATGACATTGCAGAATACGGAATTGCTGCACACTGGGCATATAAAGAAGGAAAGCAGGCAAAAGGAAAAAGCTCCTTTGAAGAAAAATTGTCATGGTTCCGGGAAATTTTGGAATGGCAAAGTGAAACACATGATGCGGAAGAATTTATGGAGTCATTGAAGATTGATTTGTTTTCTGATATGGTCTATGTTTTCACACCAAAAGGTGAGGTCATTGAGCTGCCGGCAGGTTCTATTCCAATTGATTTTGCTTACAAGATTCATACGGAAATTGGCAATAAGACCATTGGAGCAAAAATTAATGGCAAGATGGAGCCATTAGACTATGAATTGCAGAACGGAGACATTGTCGATGTGATGACATCAAAGCATTCCTATGGGCCGTCCCAGGATTGGCTGAAAATGGTGCAGACCTCGCAGGCAAAGAGCAAAATAAAACAATTTTTCAAAAAGCAGCAGCGCGATGAAAATATTGTCAAAGGGAAGGAAGCTGTTGAAAGAGAAATTCGTACTTTCGACATCGATCCTAAAGAAGCATTAACTGCAGATAATTTGCAGCGTGTATTTGATAAGTTTAATTTTACAAGTGAAGATGATATGTATGCTGCTGTGGGTTATCAAGGGATTACGGCAGCTCTTATAGCTACCAGATTAACGGAGAAAATCCGCCAATCAAGAGAAGCCGATCAAGATTTAGAAAAGAAAATAGAAGAAGTAAAAACAGATAAAGCAAGACCGTCCTCCAAGAAAGATTCGGGTATTGAAGTGGCGGGTGTAAATAATTTACTTGTCCGTATAGCAAAATGCTGTAACCCGGTGCCTGGGGATGAAATTCTAGGTTATATTACCAAAGGCAGAGGAGTATCTGTCCACCGTGCTGATTGTCCGAATGTACAGACAGAGGAAGCAAAGCAGCGCTATATAGATGTGAAATGGAAAAATCAGTATGCAGAGAAAAAGCAGTATCATGTTGATTTGGAAATTACAGGCTATGATCGCCGCGGCCTGCTTAATGAGGTATTGCAGGCTGTTAACGAAACAAAAACGAATATTACGCATGTTAATGGTCGATCTGACCGAAATAAAATGGCTATTATTCAATTGACGATTTTAATTCATAATACCAATCACTTGCGTAAAGTTGTAGATCGAATAAAGCAGATTCGGGAAGTATACACCGTTACCAGAACGGTGCAATAAGGAGCGTTTGTTTTATGAAGGTAGTATTACAGCGGGTGAAGGAAGCTTCTGTAACCGTCCGGGGAGAAAAAATCAGTGAAATAAAAAAAGGATTTCTTTTACTTGTTGGCGTTACACATGAGGACTCTGATGAGGATTTAAATTATCTTGTCAATAAAATTGTTCACCTGCGGATTTTTGAAGATGAAAACAAAAAAATGAATCTTTCTATTAAAGATGTAGACGGAAGCATTTTATCTGTATCTCAATTTACTTTGTACGGAGATACTAAAAAGGGTAGACGTCCAAGCTTTATTAAAGCAGCTAAGCCTGATGAAGCAGAAGCTTTGTATGATGCATTTAATAAAGCGTTACGCACAGAAGGAATAGTGACAGAGACCGGAGAGTTCGGTGCCATGATGGATGTCGGTCTGGTAAATGATGGTCCTGTCACATTAATTATTGATAGTAAAGACAGATAAGGGAAGGTATAAGAATAAGGTTAGGGTTTTATGGAGATGCTATCTTAAATAGATTTTAAAAGTACTCTTAAAGGAGCATTTAAGTTATGCATCGAGAGATAAAGCAGCACAGCGCTAATAATTACTCTGAAATAATGATGGTTGATTTTCATCATTTTCTACAAATGGAAAAGTCTTCAACCTATTTAGAAATAGCAACAGAGCTTGGAATTTCTATACAGGAAGTGAAGCAATTGAAAAAAAGCTTAAGTCGTTCTTGACAATGAACGAAACTAACCTTATTATTATAATCATTCCACTTCTATAAGAGGTGGCAGCTTCTAAGTTTGCCTACGAATGTTTTCCGCGGGACGGGTAAGACCAGCCCCGGGACATGGGCGGTATTAGGTAGAAGTTTCTTAAAATTAAATGAATGAAACCGTTGAAAGAAAAAGTAATATAGGAACAGGTAGTAAGAGAGTAGCTGTCATTGGCTGAGAGCAGCTATCTATCCGGCTTATATGAAAGACATTCTGGAGGATTTATATCGAAAAAGATTGAGTAGATATAAACGTGTTGCAGGCGTTAACTGATAAAGGTGGGTATCTTTGGATATCAACTAGGGTGGCAACGCGGGAAAAATCCCGTCCCTTATTTTTAAAATAAGGGACGGGATTTTTGTATTGTTAAAGAACTTGCAGCGTCCGCTTTAAAAGTTATCTGTTATTATTTTCTGCTGACCAGAAAATGAATTACATCAGTTATTTTGTATATTAGTGAAGGAGGAAATAAAATGTCTATGAAAGCTCCGAGAGGAACAATGGATATTTTGCCGGAAAATACGGCAAAATGGCAGTATGTAGAAAAGCAAATTAAAGAAATTTGTGATGCATATTACTATCATGAAATACGCACACCAATCTTCGAACACACAGAAGTATTTCAGCGTGGTGTCGGGGATTCAACAGATATTGTACAGAAGGAAATGTATACTTTTGAGGATCGGGGAGGCAGAAGCCTAACACTTCGTCCAGAAGGAACTGCTGCTGTAGCCCGTGCATTTGTTGAAAATAAATTATACGGGAGCCCAAATTTACCGGAAAAACTATATTACTTTGGCTCAATGTTCCGGTATGAGCGTCCCCAAAAAGGAAGAATGCGCCAATTAAATCAATTCGGTGTGGAAGCAATGGGAAGTGAGGACCCAGCAATTGACGCAGAAGTAATTGATCTTGCCATGCAAATTTACCGCAGGTTAGGATTGAAATCTTTGAAGCTGGTGATCAACTCATTAGGTGATAAGGAAAGCCGAAAAGCACATCGTGATGCACTAGTAGCACATTTTGATCCATACCGTGAGGAGCTTTGCTCGGATTGCCAATCACGATTGGATAAAAATCCGTTACGTGTGCTGGATTGTAAAAAGGATCGAGATCACCCTGCAATGAAAACAGCACCATCCATCTTAGATTATCTGAATGAAAAGTCACAAGCTTATTTTGAACAGGTAAAAGCATATTTAGATGCGATGGAAATTTCTTATACTGTGGATCCTAATCTAGTCCGGGGTTTAGATTACTATAACCATACAGCATTTGAAATTATGAGTGAAGCAGACGGCTTCGGTGCCATTACGACATTAGCCGGCGGCGGCAGGTATGATGGTTTGATTACTGAATTCGGCGGTCCGGATACACCGGGAATTGGTTTTGGAATGGGGCTGGAACGCTTATTAATGGCTCTTCAGGTAGAAAATATTGATATACCTGTTGATACTAAACTAGACTGTTTTGTGGCAGGCTTTGGTTCTGAAAAAGTACGAACAGAGACTGTAAAACTTGTGCATCAGTTACGTTCAGCTGGTATTCAGACAGATACAGATTACCAGCACCGCAAAATGAAGGGTCAGCTTAAAGCAGCAGATCGTTTAAAGGCAAAATTTGTTATCTTTTTAGGTGATGATGAACTTGATAAACAATTGGTGACCATTAAAAAAATGGGAACTGGAGATCAAAAAGAGGTCTCAGTTGATCATATTGTTTCTGAAATTAAAGAGTTGTTATTGGAGGAGAGTTAAAAAATGACAGAGCGTGTTTTATCTGGGCACTTAACTGAAAATGAAATTGAAAAGGAAGTCAGACTAAAAGGCTGGGTTCAAAAACGCCGGGATCTTGGCGGACTTATTTTTATTGATTTACGTGATAAGTCTGGAATTATGCAAATTGTATTTAACCCGGATTATTCACAGGAAGCACTCGAAACAGCGGAAAGTATCCGTTCTGAATATGTGATTGATGTAGTTGGCAAGCTTGTTTTACGTGATGAAGCAACCATTAATCCTTCCATTCCAACTGGTACATTGGAAGTACTGGCCAGCTCGATTAAAGTTTTGAATAAAGCAAAAAACCCGCCATTCATGATTCAGGATGATGTAAATATTTCAGAGGATATCCGTTTGAAATATCGTTATTTAGATTTACGTCGTCCAGGCTTGCAGGAAACATTTAAATTGCGGCATCAAACCACGCAGAGCATCCGCAATTATTTAAATCGAAATGAATTTTTAGAAATGGAAACACCTATTTTAACGAAGAGCACACCAGAAGGAGCGCGGGATTATCTTGTGCCAAGCCGTGTTCATCCGGGTGAATTTTATGCTTTACCACAATCTCCGCAGTTATTTAAACAATTAATTATGATGAGCGGATTTGAACGTTATTATCAAATTGCCCGTTGTTTCCGGGATGAAGATCTGCGTGCAGACCGTCAGCCGGAATTTACACAGGTTGATATTGAAACATCTTTTCTAACAAGTGATGAAATTATGACAATGACAGAAGAAATGATGAAAGAGGTTGTTAAAGAGGTAAAAGGTATTGATATCACCTTACCTTTACAAAGAATGCCTTATGATGAAGCAATGAACCGCTTTGGTTCTGATAAACCGGATACCCGCTTTGGATTAGAATTAATTCATGTATCAGATATTGTGGCTGCTTCTGGATTCAAGGTATTTAAGCAGGCGGTAGAGAACGGCGGAAAAGTAGCATTATTAAATGTGGAAGCTGCAGCCGGCAGCTATTCCAGAAAAGATATTGATAAGTTAACAGAGTTTGTAAATGTATATGGTGCAAAAGGCTTAGCCTGGTTAAAAGTAGAGGAAGAAGAAGTAAAAGGTCCGATCAGCAAGTTTTTATCTGATGAGGAAAAAGCAGCTATCATGGATAAGGCAAAGGCAAACAGCGGGGACTTACTGTTATTTGTGGCTGACAAGTCAACTGTTGTCTACGATAGTTTAGGAGCCCTGCGTTTGAAGCTGGGGAAAGATTTAGGGTTGATTGATGAAGAAGTGTTTAATTTCTTATGGGTAACAGATTGGCCACTATTTGAATACGATGAGGAATTAGGCCGTTATTTCGCAGCGCATCATCCATTTACATCACCAATTGAAGCGGATAAGGAAAAACTGTTAACAGATCCGATGAATGTCCGTGCAAATGCATATGATTTAGTTTTAAACGGCTATGAGCTTGGCGGCGGATCTATCCGTATCCACCAGACTGAGCTTCAAAATCAAATGTTTCAAGCATTAGGATTTACAGAAGAAGAAGCAAGGGAGCAATTCGGATTCTTATTGGATGCGCTAGAGTATGGAGCACCGCCTCATGGTGGGGTTGCGCTTGGTTTAGACCGTATTATTATGCTTCTGGCGGGCCGTTCTAACCTTCGTGATACAATTCTTTTCCCTAAAACAGCATCCGCTTCTGACCTAATGACAGAAGCTCCTAGCGAAGTTAGCGGGGACCAGCTGCAGGAATTGTCAATTGCATTAGCAAAAAGAAACGATAATAAAAAATAAGAAAATTACTCGGTTCTTAAAAGAAGGATGTTCTTGTCAAGGAGATGTCCGCTCCAGCGGTTTTGATGGGACGAGTAATCGCAGTCTCAGAAAGCCGCTTTCCACGGGCAACGCTTCAGCCTCCTCGGAAGAAAACCACTTCCTGCGGGGGTCTTCACCTGTTGCTTGTCCCGTAGGAGTCGGCTTCCTTCCGCTCCCATCTATGAAGAAATATGTTTCTTTTGTTATCTTGCAAAGAGATTAATCTAATTCTAGCGGAAGAAATACACGGAGACTCCTGTGGGAATGCGCAGTGGGAAGACCCCTCAGAAAAAAAGTGCTCTTCTTTTTTTCGAGGAGATGAGCTCGGGGCCCAAGGAAAGCGTAGTGTATTTCTGGAGCGGTTATCTTCAGCATTTTTTATACTTTTTTATTCTTTAATAGAGAATATGCACGATATCTCTGCATATCGTGCATATCATTTGTGAAATAAAAGCAAACAAAAGCTCAATAGTCTTGTGTTTATTTGCTTTTTCATATAAAATAAAAAAACCTTCTGGTTGAGGAATCGGTTGAAAAAATTAAAGGAGATGAATGTTAGGAGCCATGGAAAATAAATTACAGCATCATAATCGAACAGCAAAAGAGTATGTACAGGGAGTCTATGAGGAACTAAAAAATAGAAATAGTCATGAGACAGAATTTTTGCAAGCAGTGGAAGAAATTGTCGAATCTCTAGAGGTTGTTTTTGAGAAACATCCTAAGTATGCAGAATTAGGCATATTAGAGAGAATTATAGAACCAGAGCGCTTAATTGCTTTCCGTGTTCCTTGGGTGGATGATGAAGGACAGATTCAAGTAAACCGCGGTTATCGTGTTCAATTCAGCAGTGCGATTGGGCCATATAAAGGCGGGCTTCGTTTTCATCCAACGGTAAATGCAAGTATTATTAAATTTTTAGGCTTTGAACAAATCTTTAAAAACTCTTTAACCGGTCAACCTATTGGCGGAGGAAAAGGCGGATCTGATTTTGATCCAAAAGGAAAATCAGATTTAGAAATTATGAGATTTTGTCAAAGTTTTATGTCAGAATTATCTAGACATATTGGACCGGATACGGATGTACCGGCAGGAGATATTGGTGTCGGCGGAAGAGAAATCGGCTACCTTTACGGTCAATATAAGAAAATTAAAGGTACTGTAGAACCAGGTGTTTTAACAGGAAAAGGCTTAGGTTTTGGAGGCAGCTTGGGACGTAAAGAGGCTACTGGTTACGGCACGGTTTATTTTGTGCAGGAAATGCTTAAAGATAACGGGCAGGATTTCTCCGGTAAAACAGTTGTTGTGTCCGGATCCGGGAATGTATCCATATACGCAATGGAGAAAGCAGCTGAGTTTGGTGCAAAAGTAGTTGCCTGCAGCGATTCTAATGGGTATGTTTATGATAAAAATGGTATTGATGTTGAACTTGTGAAGCAGATCAAAGAAGTAGATAGAGAGCGTATTAATGTATACTTAGAAACGCATCCAAATGCAGAATACGTTGACGGCGGGTCAGTTTGGGAAATTCCATGTGAGATTGCTCTGCCATGTGCTACACAAAATGAAATTGACGAAGCGACAGCAAAAACTTTAATTGAAAATGGTGTTATTGCTGTAGGTGAAGGAGCTAACATGCCATCATCCCTGCAAGCAATTAACCAATTTCTGGAGAATAATGTTTTGTTTGCTCCTGCAAAAGCGGCAAATGCCGGTGGTGTAGCTGTGTCCGCTTTGGAAATGGCACAAAATAGCAGCCGTATTGCCTGGAGTTTTGAAGAAGTTGATGAAAAACTGCAAGAAATTATGCGTAATATTTATCAAAATAGTATTCAAGCAGCGAACGAGTATGGTAAACCTGGAAACCTTGTTGCAGGAGCTAATATTGCCGGCTTCCTGAAGGTTGCAGATGCTATGGTCGAACAGGGCATTATTTAATCAGCAGATTGGAATATATTATTTGTACTTTGAATAAATTTATGCTACGATAATAAAAATAAATCATAACAATCCTGATGTGTACGTCAACAATTGGTATTTTGACCGAACACCTATAAGTTAGGGAGTCCGATTCGTCTTTAAAGTGCATGCATGCCTAAAAAAGGAAGCATAATATCTTTAAAGCAGGACACCCACCTGCCAAAAGCGGGATCAAAACTTTATTGTCGGACGGCACTATCGGGATTACGAAAAAATACTGCACAGTTTTTGTGCAGTATTTTTTCGTAATTGATATACACTTACTGTTATAAGTATAATGTATGGTCTTTATTCTGAACTAATTTGAGCCTTGTGCCAGCTGCTCCAGGTTCCCGTTCTTATCCATACGGAATGATGGAGAGCTGATAAGATTCGTATCCTCAAAAACTGTCATCTTGCGGGCCCGATCCATAATTTGAATAAATGTTTGGTAATCTTCTTTCATTGCCTGCAGCTGCTGTTCTGTATCCGCTAAATTCTTTTGTAATTCTTCTACCTTTGTATGCAAGGATTTATTCTCGTTCTCTAACGACTGCATAGAGGACTTTGATTGATTGGAAGTATATAATTCTTGCTTTAGCGATTTTAAATACTTAATTACTGTGTCCAGATTAAATGCTGCAGCAGGTTCAGGGTTTGTTTGTACTGTCGGCTGATCTATTGTTTCGCGAGAAGGAACAGTCTCCGAAGTATCGATTTGAACCGGTTTTGGAAGAGCTTGTACGGTTTTATTTAAAGCTCTTTTTCTCTCTTTTCGTTGTCTTTTAGCCAAATCAATTGCGTTTTCATATTTATTACGCACTTCAGCATTCCATCTGAAACCGCAAGCGGCTGAAGTACGATTTAAATGATCTCCTACTTCTTCAAAAGCATTTAACTGTGTGCTTCCCTCACGAATATGTCTCAAGACAGTTTCTGCCAGTAATAGATCATCTTCATGAGACCAAGCGTCTTGCCTTACCTTTACCATGTCATTCACTCCTCATTATTAAGAAAATACTTAGAAAAATCTGCACACACTTTTATTTTAGTGAATAGGCAGTTTTCTTATATTTCACACGTTAAAAAATTATACTTTCCTAACGTGCTAGAAAGATTATAGTAATCTCTATTCTTTCCAGAGGAGTTAAAAAATATACATTTCTTTAAAGAGGATGTTCAAAATTATTAATTTTACTAATTGAGTTCTTACTTTTTTTCCTTATTAATTCGTTCATATACTTGTTTCAATGCATTTTCAAATTTTCCTGTTTCTTTCGGTGTATAGTAATTTCGGTTTTTGATAGTATCTGGCAAGTATTGTTGTTTTACCCATGCACCTGGATAATTATGAGGATATTTATAATCTATTCCTCTTCCAAGTTTATTTGCTCCTGAGTAATGAGCATCCTTTAAGTGAGCAGGAATATCGCCGCTTTTTCCTTTGCGAATATCCTCTAAAGCTGCGTCCAATGCCTTATAGGCGGTATTTGATTTTGGTGAAAGAGCCAATTCTACGACTACATCGGCTAATGGAATACGTGCTTCAGGAAAACCAATCCGTTCAGCGGCCTGTACAGCCGCGACAGCTCGCGGGCCTGCTTGCGGACTTGCCAGACCAATATCTTCATATGCAATAACAATTAATCTTCTTGCAATACTGTCTAAATCACCAGCTTCTATCAGCCGTCCCAAATAATGCAGGGCAGCATTCACATCACTGCCGCGAATAGATTTTTGAAAAGCACTCAGTACATCGTAATGAGCATCCCCGTCTTTGTCATGGGAAAAGCTTTTTTTCTGCATACATTCTTCCGCAATCTCCAGTGTTATCTGAATTTGATCATTAGCATTTGGCGGAGTGGAACTGACTGCAAGTTCTAAGCCGTTTAATGCTGAGCGCAGATCACCATTAGCTGAAATAGCTAAATGTTCCATAGCATCCGGACTGATCTGGATATTTTTATCTCCATATCCATTGGTCGTATCTTGAATAGCACGCTGTAATGCTGTTTTAACATTATCAAGAGTTAAGCCGTGCAGCTCAAAAAGATGACAGCGGCTTCTTATCGCCGGGTTAATGGAGTGATAGGGATTACTTGTTGTACATCCGATTAAAGTCAATAAATTATTTTCCAAATGAGGCAGTAAAAAATCCTGTTTTGCTTTATCCAGACGATGAACTTCATCTAAGATAAGAACAGTTTGTCCTTGCATTTTTGCTTGCTCAACTACAATTTCCATATCTTTTTTCTTATCTGTAACCGCATTTAATGTTTTGGATGGGAGTCCAATGGTTTCTGCAAGCGCAAATGCCATGGATGTTTTGCCTGTACCGGGCGGACCAAATAAGATCATGGAAGAAAGCTGATTGGCTTTAACCATGCGATTAATTATTTTTCCTTGACCTACCAAGTGTTCTTGTCCTATAATATCATCTATGTTTTTTGGACGCATTCGATATGCGAGTGGTTGTTTATACATCAAATAACTTCCTTCATCTTCTTATTATTCTATTAGCTTAAAGTGAATATAGAAGAAATGCAAGAGGTTAGCAGTCATGCTATAATAGGTGTATCCTTATAATATAAATAATCAAATTTGTATAGATGGAATTAAAGGCTATTCTTTTTTCTGTATGTGTATGACTTAAATAATTACCAGACCGTAAGCAATACGGCGGATTACGGCAGGTGAGCAATCTCAAGCTCTGGAAAAGCAATCCGACAGTTACAAGGGGATTCCAATAATTTTGCTTATTTAGTACATTATATAGATTAAATAATATATAAATGGCAGATGATAGTTTAAAAAATTGAGGTGTATATAATGAAGATTTCAACAAAAGGAAGATATGGACTGACAATAATGATAGACTTGGCAAAAAATGAAGGAAACGGTCCAATTTCACTAAAAGTTATTGCAAAGGATAATGATTTATCAGAGCATTATTTAGAGCAGCTGGCTTCACCATTAAGAAATGCCGGCCTAATCAAAAGTATACGGGGTGCATATGGTGGATACCAGCTTGCGAAAAAACCGGATGAAATTACAGCCGGTGATGTTATCCGTGTGCTGGAGGGGCCTTTGACAATTGTGGAAGGTATGGAAAATGAAAAGCCGGCGCAGGCATCTTTATGGATGCAAATCAGAGATGCAGTGAAAGATGTATTGGAAAAAACAACTCTGGAAGATTTGGCAAATTATGACGAGGGTGATAATGGCCCGCGCGAGGCATATATGTTTTATATTTAATGGGAAGAAAGGATTTTGAATCATGGAAGCAATTTATTTAGACCATGCCGCTACATCTCCTATGGCAAATGGAGTGGTTGAAGCGATGATCCCTGTATATAAAGATATCATCGGCAATGCATCAAGTGTGCATTCCTTTGGGCGGAAGGCAAGACAGCAGCTGGATACATCAAGGCGTGTTCTCGCCGCCTCAGTTGGTGCAAATGAAAAGGAAATAATCTTTACCAGTGGCGGTACAGAAGCGGATAATATGGCTCTTTTAGGCGTTGCAGAAGCTAATCAGGATAAGGGCAATCATATTATCACCTCTATTCAGGAACATCATGCTACCTTGCACACTGCAGAAAAATTAGAAAAACAAGGCTTCCGTGTAACATATTTACCAGTAAATGAGGCAGGGCTGGTTTCTGTACAAGATGTTGAAGCAGCTTTAACAGATGATACAATCCTTGTTTCTATTATGTATGTAAATAATGAGACAGGTGTTATCCAGCCTGTCGATGAAATTGGAGATTTATTGAAGAATCACCAGGCATATTTTCATACAGATGCCGTTCAGGCTTATGGACTGGTCGATATTGATGTGCATGAGCAGGGTATTGATTTATTAACGGTATCCGCGCATAAAATAGGCGGTCCAAAAGGAATTGGTTTTTTGTATGTGAAAGAAGGAGTTAAGATGACTCCTGTTCAATTTGGCGGCGAGCAGGAAAGAAAGCGCCGGCCTGGAACAGAGAATATTCCATCCGTAGCCGGTTTTGAATTAGCCTCTAATATTGCAATGGAAACAAAACAGATAAGAAACGAAAGGTATCAAAAATATAAACAAATTTTAATAGAAACATTTACAGAAGCGGGTATTGCTTTCAGTATAAATGGAGACCAGGAGAAGACAGTTTCATCTATTATGAATGTCAGCTTTGCAGGAACAAATGTAGAAGCATTACTTGCAAATTTTGATTTGAGCGGCATCGCAGCCTCGAGCGGCAGTGCGTGTACTGCAGGTAGTGTAGAGCCTTCCCATGTTTTATCTGCAATGTATGGTTCAGATAGTCCAATTACTACAAATTCTATCCGATTCAGCTTTGGATTGGCGAATACTGAAGATAATGTGAGAGAAGCAGCTGCAAGAGTTGCAAGTATTGTAAAAAGATTAACAAGTTAAAGGAGGGGCGACAATGAAAGATAATAAAAATATACGTGTTGTAGTTGGAATGAGCGGCGGAGTCGACTCTTCCGTTGCAGCATTATTATTAAAAGAACAAGGATACGATGTGGTTGGTATCTTTATGAAAAATTGGGACGATACAGATGAATTTGGGGTCTGTACGGCTACGGAAGATTTCGATGATGTTGTCCGGGTATGTAATCAATTAGATATTCCATATTACTCGGTAAACTTTGAAAAACAATACTGGGATAAGGTGTTCACTTATTTTCTGGATGAATATAAAGCCGGAAGAACGCCTAACCCGGATGTTATGTGTAATAAAGAAATTAAATTCAAGGCATTTCTTGACCATGCGCTCTCTTTAGGCGCTGATTATTTAGCTACAGGGCATTATGCTCAAGTGGCAAGAAACGAAGACGGGAAAATTCAAATGCTTCGCGGAGCTGATGATAATAAGGACCAGACTTATTTTTTAAATCAGCTTAGTTCAGATGTATTAGAAAAAGTTATGTTTCCTTTAGGTCATCTGCCTAAACCGGAAGTAAGAAAAATTGCAGCAGATTATGGTCTGGTTACAGCAGCTAAAAAAGATTCCACAGGAATTTGTTTTATTGGAGAAAGAAATTTCAAAAGCTTTCTCAGCGAATATTTACCTGCACAGCCAGGGAAAATGATGACACTTGACGGGATAGAAAAAGGAACACATGATGGATTAATGTACTATACTATCGGCCAGCGTCAAGGGCTTGGAATCGGCGGTTCCGGAGACCCATGGTTTGTCGTAGGGAAAAATTTAAAAGACAATTATTTATATGTTGCACAAGGCTATCATAATGAATATCTATACTCTGATGCACTCGTTGCAACGGATTTAAATTGGGTTCAACCGGATCAGATCGAGGACAATTTTACTTGTACAGCGAAATTTCGTTATCGTCAAAAGGATTCAGAAGTAACAGTAAGTGTAAAAAATAATAAAGCATATGTTGTATTTAAAGACAGCCAGCGGGCAATTACACCAGGACAAGCTGTTGTATTTTATCAAGGGGATATATGCCTTGGCGGCGGAACAATCGATGAAATTATAAAAGACAATAAAGCATTACAATATGTAGGCTAGCAGGGTGGTTTATGAATGGATAAGAATCAGCAGGCAATTACACTGCTAAATGAAAAAAAGTATGAAGAAGCAGCAAAGCTGTTTAATGAGGTAATTGAAGAATCTCCAAATGACCCATTGGGATATATTAATTTCGGCAATCTTTTAATGCAGCTGAATGAAATGGAACGGGCAGAACGTTTTTTGAAGCGTGCTATTGAATTGGATGAAAAAGCTGCAACAGCATACTATGGTTTAGGTAATCTTTATTTTGATCAGGAAGACTTTGGGAAAGCACAACAAAGCTTTCTAAAAGCAATTGAATTGGGACTTGAAGAAGCAGATGCTTACTTCATGCTGGGTATGTGCTTCCGAAACCAGGAACAATGGAAGCTGTCTCTGCCATATTTGCTACGGGCGACAGAACTTGATTCACAGGACGAAAGTTATCTATTTCAATACGGACTCTCTCTTGCACAGGGAGAAATTTTAGATGAAGCCCAAAAAACATTTGAAAAAGTACTTGAATTAAATAGCGAGCACAGCGATGCTTATTATAATCTGGGCGTGATTGCATTATTCCATGAAAAAACAGAACAAGCCTTAAACCATTTTGAAAAAGCACTTGAATTACAGTCTGATCATGTGCTGGCTGCAAACGGAAAGGAAATTGCGTTACAGTATATGGAGCAATTTGATGATAAATAAGGGGTAATCAGCATGGAAAACCAGGTAGAAGCAAAGGAAGCACTGCCTTTTGTAACGGGGAGCGTATTAAATACTATTTTTCGTAACGAAGCAGAGCATTTTTCTATCGTCCTAATTAAAATCACAAAGACAAACCTTGACTATGAAGATAAAGAAATCATTGTAAAAGGTTATTTTGATCAGCTTCAGGAGCAGACAGCCTATCGTTTTTATGGAGCGCTGGAAAAGCATCCCCGCTACGGATCACAATTAAAAGTTCAGTCCTATGAAACTATTATGCCGACAACAAAGGATGGACTTGTTCAATACCTATCCAGCGATTTATTCTACGGTGTCGGGAAAAAAAGTGCACTAAAGATAGTGGAGGAGCTGGGAGAAAAGGCTGTTTCTAAAATTATGGATAACCCTTCTGTTTTAGATGGGATTTCTGGATTATCAAAGGAAACAGGAAAACGTTTGTCAGATCGTTTAAGAGAAAACCAAGGCTTTGAGCGGGTTGCTGTTCAATTATCAGGCTACGGAATTGGACTGAAGATGGCCCAGGTAATTTTTCAGACCTATCGTGATAACGCCATGGAGGTTCTTGGAAAAGATCCGTATCAATTTGTGTTTGATATTGAAGGCTTTGGCTTTAAAATGGCAGACCAGATAGCTTCTCAGCAAGGTATTTCTCATACACATGAAAGCCGTATCGGTGCTGGGGTAATCTATGTCCTGCAGCAAAGTATACAAGCAGGGCATGTTTATCTTCCATTTGAAAAATGTGTGCAGGAAATTATTTACTTACTTCATCTTCCCCATTCGGATAAAAGCTCTGTCTCTGATGTTATGATGCAGCTGAATACGGAGAAAAAAATCATCATGATCGATGAAAGAGTATATCTGCCTTCATTATATTACGCAGAGGACAACTTTACAGCAAGTCTGAAAAAAATACTGACAAAACCTATAGAAGATGAGGTGCCTTTAGCAGAGCTGTTGAAAATAACCGGCGATATTGAAGAAGAAGAGTCATTAAGCTATGGAAAAGAGCAATTTGATGCTATTGTCCAGGCGATTCATTCTAAAATTATGATTTTAACAGGCGGGCCGGGGACTGGAAAAACAACAGTTATAACTGGTATCATCCAGGCTTTTGCGAAGATTCATGAGCTTTCTTTAAATCTATCGGATTATAAAAATAAAGACAGTTTTCCATTTATTTTAACAGCTCCTACAGGCCGGGCAGCCAAACGGATGTCGGAATCTACCGGTTTGCCGGCAGTCACAATTCACCGGCTGCTTGGCTGGAATGGCATGGGTAATTTTGAAAAAGATGAACATGAGCCATTATCAGGAAGGCTGCTTATAGTGGATGAATTTTCCATGGTAGATACATGGCTGGCAAATAATCTGTTTAAAGCCATTCCAGATACAATGCAAATTATCCTGGTTGGAGATGAAGACCAGCTTCCATCAGTTGGACCAGGCCAGGTTTTAACAGATTTAATGAAAAGCGAAGTTTTGCCTGTCATCTCTTTAAGGGATGTATATCGTCAAAAAGAAGGTTCTAAGATTATTCAGCTTGCCCATGAAATTAAACATGCCAGCTGTAATGAAAATTCTTTGGAAAATGCACGGGATTTCAGCTTTATTTCTTGTCGTGATTATCAGATGGTCGATGTATTGACATCCATTATTGATAAAGCAGAGAAAAAAGGTCTTGACCCTGCTTCTATCCAGGTTCTCTCGCCAATGTATCGTTCGCAGGCCGGAATTCATGCGATTAATGAAGCATTACAGCAGTTAATTAATCCCCCCGGAGAGAAGAAACGGGAGATTGCTTTTCAAGACGTTGTTTATCGTGTCGGCGATCGTGTGATCCAGTTAATTAACCAGCCGGAAGACGGCATATATAATGGAGATATTGGAGAAATTGTTGCCATTTTTAAAGCAGAAGAAAATGTCGATAATGAAGAGCAGATAGTGATTGCTTTTGAAGATAAAGAAGTTGTCTTTATCCGGAAAGATTATCATAACTTTACTCATGCATTCTGTATCTCCATTCATAAGTCGCAGGGGAGCGAATTTCCAATTGTCATTCTTCCCGTTGTTTATTCACATCATCGTATGCTGCGAAAAAATCTTTTATATACAGCAATTACCAGGGGAAAAGAGTCTTTGATTATCTGTGGCGAAAAAGAGGCTTTTATTAAAGGTGTGCAAACAGAAGATACGAATCGGAGGTATACTTCATTGCAGGAAATGTTAAATATTCAGTTAGCCAATCAAAAAGCAGAGAATAAGGAATATGAAGCTGTAGAAGATATACCGGAAGAAGAATTATCTCCATATGATTTTATGGATTAAGTGTATAAAAAATTCTGTTTAGGGCAATACTTGGACTGATTTAGCAGAAAAGGAATGAAGAAGTATGCTGGAATGTCCAAATTGCCGGGAAAAACAAATTGGAAAATTAAGTCCTACAAGCTATTACTGCTGGGTGTGCTCCATTGAATTAACTGTGTCTGGAAAGGAATTACACATCCATCAGATAGAAGCGGACGGGACGCTCAGTTCATTAGATGATTTATTTTCAAAAGAAGAGAGAAGTTTATTATAAACTCCCAGCCTCTTGGTTACACTACCATGGACTGGGAGTGATTCTTATGTGGAAAAAAATAAAAGCGAAGCAAGTTGTCTATTACTTAGTAATTGCTATCCTTTCCTTTATTCTTTTATATTTTTTAGCGATTACAAAACCCTATTATGGAGCATTTTTTTCCTTTATTGGTAAGTTGTTGCTTCCTTTTTTAATTGCGGGGATTTTGGCTTTCCTGCTGCATCCATTGATTGAATGGCTGCATAGGTACCGTATTCATCGCGGCATAGCAGTGCTAATTATTTATGTCCTTTTTTTTGGAGGTGCCGGCTATGCTATCTATCGTGCTTATCCATTAATGGTGGAGCAGATGAAGGAAATGAGCCGTAATTTCCCTGAATTTATTGAGCTGTATCAGAACGGGTTAAATAAAATGTACACTTCTACTTCTTTCCTGCCGGAGACAGTACATGACAGGATGGATATATTCATTCAATCCTTAGAGAACACGATGAACAATTTTTCAGGGAAAATCATCGGTGGATTTAATGGAATGATGGACGCTGTCATACTCTTGACCATAATTCCTGTTCTAGTATTTTATTTCTTAAAGGACTATCCTTTTATTAAATCATTTCTATTACGTTTTATTCCTTATAAATATCGGAATGAAACTGGAAATGTATGCAGGGAAATAAGTAAGGGGCTGGGCGGCTATATTCGTGGGCAGTTCATTATCAGTGCAGCAGTTGGTGTTATCTCTACCCTATGCTGGATTTGGTTAGATTTACCATACGCTTTATTGTTGGGAATTATTCTGGCAATCGTGAACATCATTCCCTATTTCGGGCCTATTATCGGGGCCATTCCAGTCGTAACAGTTGCTTATATGGTACAGCCGGAAAAAGCGTTATTCGTTATTATAATTATCTTTGTGATTCAATTGATCGAAAGCAATCTATTATCTCCGTACATTATGGGGAAAACAGTGAAAATTCATCCAATCGGTATCATTTTTGCCTTGTTATTGGGTGGACAGCTTTCCGGTGTAATAGGCATGGTAATTTCTGTTCCTGTTTTTACAATGTTAAAAGTACTGATTCAGCAATATCAAATTTCAAAAGCCGGTTAAGCTGAAACACATGCTTATCCACAGTGTAACTGGCAGTATGACTTCTACACTAAGAATTTGATTGCAAAGAAGAAAAATTGACATACAGCAGAAAAATCAATATAATAACGCTATAATCACACAAACAACAAAAAATAATCACGCAAATCACGTTGAAGATGTTAAGTACATGACATGATATTTCAAGAGAGGGAATCCCCCGGCTGAAAGGACTCCTAATTATATTGTTATGGAAAGCTGCATTGGAGTACGGCTAATCCCCGTCGGTATCATACCGTTATAATGAATAAAGTGATGAACATATAATTTGTTCATAATAAGGGTGGTACCGCGAAATCTCGTCCCTGCAATGATGCAGAGAGGAGATTTTTTGTTTTGTACTGTCTAGCTCCGAGCACCAAACTTTAGAGATTTCACGTCACGCCCTACGATAAAGAAGACTTAGCGATTGTCAAGCCGCCAGGCGTAGACAGAGGTAAAGTCGCACTTATGCCCGGGAGGGTGAAAAGAAGACTTAGCGATTGTCAAGCCGCCAGGCGTAGACAGAGGTAAAGTCGGGACTGGGACTGCGATTACTCGTCCCATCAAAACCGCCGCACTTATGCCTTGCGGGTGAAAGTCAATATCGGTTTAAAGTGAAGGAAGACCGACTAAAAGCAGGCTGAAGCCTAACGTCGGCATACCCCTAAAGGGGCATGTTTCCTTTATCTCCTAAGTAAAGGAAAACCACCCCCAAAAGACCGGGGGGCGTAATCTCTACGTTTTTTAACGGGCGCGGCTTGCGCTTTTCTAAAAAGGAGGAAAAATATAATGAAATCATTGAGTTCTGCAGAAATTCGGCAAATGTTTATTGACTTTTTTAAAGAGAAGGGGCATCAGGTAGAGCCCAGTGCTTCTTTAGTACCTCATGATGACCCTACGCTGTTATGGATTAATAGCGGTGTGGCGACATTAAAAAAATATTTTGATGGCCGGATCATTCCTGATAATCCAAGAATAGTGAATGCTCAAAAAGCTATACGGACAAATGATATTGAGAATGTTGGTTTTACAGCTCGTCATCATACATTTTTTGAGATGCTGGGTAATTTCTCAATTGGTGATTATTTTAAGGAAGAAGCGATTGAGTGGGCATGGGAGTTTCTAACGGATGAAAAGTGGATTGGCTTTGATTCAGAGAAATTATCTGTTACTGTTCATCCGGAAGATGATGAAGCTTATGATCTTTGGCTTACAAAAATAGGTCTGCCAAAAGAACGCATTATTCGATTAGAAGAGAATTTCTGGGATATTGGAGAAGGACCAAGTGGACCAAACACAGAGATCTTCTATGACAGAGGAGAAAGCTATGGAAATGACCCTGCTGATCCAGAGCTTTATCCAGGCGGTGAAAACAGCAGATATTTAGAGGTCTGGAATCTGGTATTTTCTCAGTTTAACCATAACCCGGATGATACGTATACGCCACTTCCTAAGAAAAATATTGATACAGGGATGGGCCTGGAACGATTAACTTCCATTATTCAAGATGTGCCTACAAACTATGAAACGGATTTATTTATGCCGATTATCCAGGCAACGGAATTGATCGCAGACAGCAAATATGGAGAAAATGAAGCGGCTGATACCGCATTTAAAGTCATTGCTGACCATATCAGGACAGTCAGCTTTGCAATTGGAGATGGTGCGATGCCGTCTAATGAAGGCAGAGGTTATGTTTTGCGCCGACTGATTCGCCGTGCTATACGTTTTGCGAAGGATATTAATATTCATGAAGCTTTTATGTACCGCCTGGTTCCGGTAGTAGCTGAAATCATGAAGGATTTCTACCCAGAGGTTGTAAAAGAAACAGACTACATTCAAAAAATTATTAAAGTAGAGGAAGAACGTTTCCATGAAACTTTAAATGACGGTTTAGAAATCCTGACGAAGCTCATTGAGACGGAAAAAGAAAAAGGAAGCAGTATATTTCCTGGAGAAGAAGTATTCCGTTTATATGATACCTATGGTTTTCCAAAGGAATTAACAGAAGAATATGTTGAAAAGCTTGGATTTACAGTGAATCAGGAAGGCTTTGAAAATGAAATGAAGCTTCAGCGTGAAAGAGCAAGAAATGCACGTCAAAAAATTGACTCCATGCAGGTTCAGGATACAGTCTTTTCAACTATTGATGTAGAAAGCAAGTTTATTGGATATTCTGAGCTGGAAAGAACAACAGTTATTCAAGCAATTATTCAGGAGAAAGAAGTTGTGGAATCAGCAGCTGCTGGACAGGAAGCATTTATTCTGTTGAAAGAAACACCATTCTATGCTGAAAGTGGCGGTCAAGTTGCTGATATTGGTACGATTCAGACAGAGAATTCTCTTGCTGCAGTTATAGATGTACAAAAAACACCAAACGGCCAACATATTCATCGGATAGAAGTAAAGAAAGGCATATTCTCCGTTTCTGAGGAAGTAAAAGCTGTCGTTGAACGGGAGTTCCGTACAAATGTCATTAAAAATCATACAGCTACACATTTACTGCATCAGGCATTAAAAGATGTACTCGGTTCACATGTTAATCAGGCAGGTTCTTTAAATCAGCCTAACCGTCTCCGGTTTGATTTTTCTCATTTCAGCAGTGTAACCGACGAGGAACTGGAAAAAATCGAAAAAATTGTGAATCAAAAAATATGGGATTCATTGCCGGTTTTCATTGAAACCAAAGGAATTGAAGAAGCTAAAGCAATGGGTGCGATGGCGTTGTTTGGGGAAAAATACGGAGATATTGTCCGTGTTGTTCAAATCGGCGATTACAGTATTGAATTATGCGGCGGATGTCACGTTGGTAATACAGCAGAAATCGGATTGTTTAAAATTGTATCAGAAAGCGGTATAGGTGCAGGAACAAGAAGGATTGAAGCTGTAACAAGCAAAGAAGCATATAACTATTTAAACAACAAGATTGAACTGTTGAAGCAGTCTGGCGCATTATTAAAAGCAAAAGATGAACAAATTCCTCAAAAAGTGTCTTCGTTACAATTGGAATTAAAAGAGACACAAAAGCATGTAGATTCTTTACAAGCTAAATTATCTAATTTAGAGGCATCTTCTATTTTAGATGAAATAAAAGAGGTAAATAATGTAAAAGTATTAGCTAAACAAGTTGATGTGAAAGATATGAATCAATTACGTTCGATGGTAGATGAATTAAAACAAAAAATAGAATCAGGTGTAATTCTGCTTGCAGCTGTGCATAATAATAAAGTACAGCTTGTTGCAGGGGTAACAAAAGATTTGATGAAACAAAACCTTCATGCCGGTAACCTGGTAAAACAGGCTGCAACAATTTGTGGCGGCGGCGGCGGCGGCCGTCCAGATATGGCACAAGCTGGGGGTAAAGACCCATCTAAGGTTACAGAAGCATTACAAAGTGCTTTAAGTTATGTAACAGAAGCGACAAATGCCTAATCATTGGTTGTATGTTTTCTTGTAAATAAGTATAATGATAGAGATAAACATGTTAGAATAGATGAAGAAGGTTAACGAAGGACGAGGTGTCATTATGAGTTCAATTGATAAAACAATGAAATTCAACTTTTCCGAAGAACCATTTGACCAGGACATTAAAAAAATTTTATTGACTGTTCATGAATCATTACAGGAAAAAGGATACAATCCGATAAATCAGATTGTCGGTTATTTATTATCGGGTGACCCTGCTTATATTCCTAGGTATAATGATGCTCGTAATTTGATTCGTAAAGTTGAACGGGATGAAGTTATTGAAGAACTTGTAAAGTTTTATCTAGAACAGAATAAGGAGAATTCATGAAAGTAATAGGTTTAGACGTAGGTTCAAAAACAATAGGTGTTGCAATTAGTGACGCTCTTGGCTGGACAGCACAAGGACTAACCACTATTTATTGGGATGAGAACGAGTTCAGTTCTGCGGATAAAGAACTTCAAACCATTATAGAGGATAGTGAAGTATCCCGGGTTGTTGTTGGTCTGCCTAAAAACATGAACGGTTCGATTGGCGAAAGAGGCGAAGCTTCAGAGCGTTATGCTGCTTATTTGGAAGAAAAATATAATTTACCTGTTGTATTATGGGACGAGCGTTTAACGACAATGGCGGCTGAACGTGTTCTTTTAGAAGCAGACATGAGCCGGAAAAAAAGAAAAAAAGTAATTGATAAGATGGCAGCTACAATGATTTTGCAGGGTTATCTTGATTCAAAAGGAGGCGTTATTTAATGGCGTTAGAGGAAAAAGAACGAATTATTATCCCAGATGAAAACGGTGATGAGCATCTTTTCGAAGTACTCTTCACATTCGATGTGGATGAAACTGAACAATCTTATATAGCTGTCGTACCTGCTGAACAGGCAGAGGATGAAGAGGTAGAGGTGTATGCATTCCGCTATGAGGAACAGGAAAATGAAGATTACACATTATACCCTATTGAATCTGACGATGAATGGAATATGGTAGAGGAAATGTTAAACACATTAGCAGAAGAAGAAGAGTAAAAAAAAGATAAGAAAGCTGATGTTCACGTTTTGTGACATCAGCTTTCTTTTACGATGTCTTTATTTTTTTACAAGTCTGGCTTTAAATAATATTAACCTTTCTATGTCTGCAAAAAATATATTTTTCTCCAAAATTCCTTATGAAAATAAAAATTTCTGTTTAAAATAAAGAAGTATGAAATAAAATAACAGGAATATTGGATAATTTTATATGGATTTAGTATAATAAAGCGGATGAAAGGGGGGTACATGGTGTCAAAAGATGACAAACATAATGGATTCCAGAAGAATCTTATAAAAAGAGGAGAAGAAGCATCTAAAGTTAGAAAAATTGTAGCAATTATTATTGTGTGTTTTACTCTTATTATAATAATCGGCGGTATCTCAGGATATATATATATTAATTCGGCATTGGAGCCCGTTGACGAAGATAACTCAACCCAGGTAGAAGTGGAAATTCCGATAGGATCTTCCAGCTCAACGATAGCTGGTATTCTTGAAGAAAATGGAATTATAAAAGATGCACGTGTGTTCCGTTTCTATACAAAATTTAATAATGTGAACGAATTCCAAGCTGGAAACTATACTTTTAATACAGCGATGAATATGGATGAAATTATTGAATCATTGCAGCATGGAAGAGTTATTGTTGATGCTGTACATACTGTAACAATTCCTGAAGGATTGACAGTTGATCAAATTGCTGAGATATACAGTAAGCAGCTTGATTTTTCCAAGGAAGATTTCTTAGAGGTTGCTAATGACCCTGATTTTATTGAAGAATTAATGGGAAAATATCCTTCCTTATTAACGGAGGATATTTTAGATGACGAAATTCGTACTCCTTTAGAAGGGTATATGTTTGCTTCGACATACGATTTTTATGAAGAAGAACCAACCATTGAATCGATAATAGATCGTATGGTCGAACAAACAAATTCTATTTTCCAGCAATATGAAGGTGAAATTGCAGAGCGGGATTTAACACCGCACGAAGCGATAACATTTGCATCGGTTGTGGAGAAGGAAACTGCCCATGAAGAGGAGCGGCCGCAAATTGCCGGTGTATTCTATAATCGTTTGGATGAAGGTATACAGCTGCAGACTGATCCAACCGTATTATATGCAAAAGGTGAACATCAAGCTGTTGTTACCTTTGAGGATTTAGAGGTAGAGTCACCATATAACACATATGTAGTTGATGGTTTACCAATAGGCCCAATATCGAATTTTGCGGAAAACTCTTTGAAAGCAGTGGTGTCTCCAGAAGATTCAGATTACCTGTTTTTCTTACATGATGAAGATGGAAATATTCACTTTGCTGAAACGTTTGACGAACATGTTAAGAACCGGGAAAAATATATAAATTAAAGAGTGTGTTCAAATAGATGATTAGAAGTGTCAGCTTGAACAACCCTTAAACGGACTTATGGAGAATTTCCCCATGTTCCGTTTTCTTTTTTACAGATTAGGAAAGTATAGAATTTATGGGAATGCTGAGGATCAGCACACTCTCTGTGCGGGAAAATGAATATGCTTTTTTTGACCATGAATAAGCACATATAGAATAAATTTAATGCTTTGCAACTTAAAGGAAATGATGAAATGGATAAAAAAATAGAAAATTACCTGGAAAACTTGCTGCCTGCTTCACCGGATTCTGCAAAAGCGCTTGAAAAATATGCAGAAATAAATCATGTTCCAATCATTCATCGAAACAGCATGCATATGATTAATCTTGTTTTAACCATGCAGCAGCCTGAATCTATTTTAGAGGTAGGTACAGCAATTGGCTACTCTGCATTGCGAATGTTAGAGGGAGCACCAGATGCCAAAATTATTACCGTTGAAAAAGATAAGAAACGTTATTATGAAGCTATTACAAATATTCAAAAGCAGAAGCGTAATAGCAAGGTCGACGTAATCTTAGGTGATGCTGCTGATGTCATGCAGGATTTAGCTGAAAAGAAGAAACAGTTCGATGTTATTTTTATCGATGCTGCGAAAGGGCAATACCAATCTTATTTTGACTTGGCAGATAGAATGCTCATTTCTGGCGGTATATTAATTACAGATAATGTATTATTTCGCGGGATGGTTTATTCAGGTGGAGAAGCGCCTAAAAAATATAAAACTTTAGTGCGAAAATTAAAAGCGTACAATGAAATGCTAATGAATCATCCAGATTATCATACGTCTATTATACCGATTGATGATGGTGTTTCCATTAGCTATAAGAGATGAGAAATGTAAGGAGATAATAGCATGGAAAAAGATAAACCCATTGTAATAGGCGTAGCCGGCGGGAGCGGGAGTGGAAAAACTTCAGTAACAAAATCTATCTGCAACCGTTTTAAAGAGACGTCAATACTAGTTATTGAACAGGATGCATACTATAAGGATCAGTCGCATCTCCCATTTGAGGAAAGGTTGAAAACAAATTATGACCATCCATTAGCGTTTGACAATAATTTATTAGTAGAGCATCTGCAACAATTGCTGGAATATAAACCTATAGAAAAGCCGGTTTATGATTATAAAGTCCATAACCGTTCAAAAGAAACGATTCATGTTGAACCGAAAGAAGTAATAATTGTTGAAGGAATATTGATTTTGGAAGATGTCAATCTGGTTGATTTAATGGATATAAAAGTATTTGTTGATACAGATGCTGATTTACGAATTGTCCGTCGCCTGTTAAGAGATATTAAAGAGCGCGGCAGAACGTTAGAATCAGTAATTGATCAATATATTCAAGTGGTTCGTCCGGCTCATATGCAATTTATTGAGCCGTCGAAAAGATATGCAGATTTAATCATTCCAGAAGGCGGAGAAAACCATGTTGCAGTAGATATTATGGCATCTAAAATAGAAAATATCTTAATAAAGAATTCAAATAGGTAATTATTTTTCTTGATATTTTAGGTAATATCTGCCATAGTATTGATTAGTATATTTTCAAGAATTAGCACATAAGCTATATAGCCAATTTTATTAATTAATTTATATACATGGGAAATAAGCGGCAGGTTAGTTTTTAAAATCAGTTTTGAGTCAAAAATATGCTGCGTTTATCCCTGAAAAGAAATGATACGAGAAGGAGTGTATAGAAAATGGCTGCAGAAAAAAGCTTTTACATGACACAAGAGGGGAAAGATAAGTTAGAGGAAGAACTACATTATTTAAAAACAGACCGTCGGCAAGAGGTCGTTGAAAGAATAAAAGTGGCTCGTGATTTTGGAGACCTGTCTGAGAACTCTGAATATGATGCTGCTAAAGATGAACAGGCATTTGTAGAACAGCGTATTACACAAGTAGAAAAAATGATCCGCAATGCAGTAATTATCGAGAATGATAATGAAAACCCAGATGTTGTTTCATTGGGTAAATCAGTTACTTTTATTGAATTACCTGATGGTGATGAAGAAACTTACACAATTGTTGGAAGTGCAGAAGCTGACCCATTTGAAGGGAAAATCTCCAATGATTCGCCAATGGCTAAAAGTTTGTTAGGGCAGGAAATTGGACAGGAAGTTACAGTAGCTACACCTGCCGGAGATATTGAAGTACGAATAACAAGTGTAGATTAAAAATTGGAAAGCGTTTGCTTAGCAGTTCTTTATTCTGAATCTTAAATGATGTATAGTAAGCGCTCTGATTAGAGAATGGATTTTCAAGAACTTATACTTAAGTAATAACAAAACTTACAGCTGCATTAATTAAGCTGTAAGTTTTGTTATTACTGATAAGATATGTGTAACATCCTCGAATATATACATTTTTGTTCAAGGATTGTCATATTCAGCTGCCTGCTTTTTTTATTCCTAAAACGTTAAAAATCAGAGAATCTGTACGAATAGTATTACATAGTTGAATTTTTAATATATAGTAAAATCCTCATCTTCACTTTGTTCTATCAATACTTTAGTTTATAGAAGAAACAAACAGCATTTTTATGCTAAAATTGAATAGACAAGGATTGTTAAACTCGATATGATAGTATAATACAAATAGTTGTAGTTAGGGGGAGTACTTGGTGAATCAAACAAGATCAAACAAATTTGAAAAAAGAAGAAAAAATACAAATGCAATTACCATTCTATCCATTGCTGCAGGAGTCGTTTTAGTGGTCTTCCTTGCGATATGGGTATTTGGCGGAAACGATACAGCTGATGAAGGTACTGAATCTGATGCATCTGAAAATACGTCCGAGGGAGATAATGGTGAAGAAGGCGGCGGAGAAGATGATAATGGCTTTCTAATAACTGATCCTGATTCAAATGATGAAGATAAAAATGATAATGAGGATGCGAATAGAGACGAAGAAAATGAAGATGAAGATAAAGACGAGGATGCGTCCAAAGAAGATGATGACAACGAGGACGAAAATGAAGAAGATAATTCATACGAAGACAGGGAATCTGCTGAACCATCAGATGATAATGTTTCAGAAGCATATACTGGCGACTGGGATCCTGTAGGTACAGAGCAAGAAGGAGAGCATAATACAGACTTTAGCAATGGATCTCAGGATCGTGTTGAAATAAAAAAAGCAACCTCCTTGGTTACTGGTTTAAGTGAAGATGGTATGATAGAACATTGGGTTGGAAATAATGGCCCTGACAAAGTAATTGCCACGGTTTCTGATTCAAGCAGCTCAGAGTTTTATCGTGTGTTCTTAGATTGGGTAGACGGGGAAGGCTGGCAGCCGACAAAGGTAGAAAAGCTGATTGAAAACGATGCAGGACAGTAATGGAGGATGAAGATGACGATAGGAATTATTGGAGCAATGGATGAAGAAATTGAATTGCTGAAACAAAAAATGACAGATATACAAGAAATCGAAATTGCAAATAGTTATTTTTATCAAGGTTATCTGGAAAGAAAAAAAGTTGTTCTTCTGCTGTCGGGTATTGGAAAAGTAAATGCGGCAATGTCCACAACTATCCTGCATGAACGATTTAATCCTGATAAAATTATTAATACAGGATCTGCTGGAGGGTTTGCTGAAAATTTGGATGTAGGTGATGTTGTTATTTCCACAGAGGTATTACATCATGATGTAGATGCAACAGCATTCAGTTATGATTATGGACAAGTTCCCGGCATGCCGGCATCCTATACGGCCTCACCAGAATTGGTTAAATTAGCAGGCGGAGTTATTCTGGAATCAGATATCCAGGCAGAATTTGGTATTATAGCAACAGGTGATTCATTTATGCAAAGAGAAGATCAAATAGCTGTTGTCCGCGAACGGTTTCCGGAAATGCTGGCTTTAGAAATGGAAGCTGCTGCAATTGCGCAAGTATGCTACCAGTATAAGACACCGTTTGTTATTATTCGGGCACTGTCCGATATTGCTGGAAAAAAATCATCTGTTTCCTTTGACGTATTTTTAGAAAAAGCTGCAAAGAATGCAGCAGATGTTATTATAAAAATGGTTCGTAAATTATAGATTATAAGAGAGTTTTTAAACAGGCTTCTATTTGAAAAACAAATAGAAGCCTGTTTTTATATCTGCTATCTATCATTTTAAGCGATGTTTTTCATTTTTCTTTATTCCCCAACCCCAAAATAATCCTGAATAAAATTATAAAAAACCATTTCAGAAGGGGCGAGATTACGGTTTTTTGGAATAATAATCCCGACTGTCCGTTTTAAAGGGGAGTTATCAATCGCTACTTTAGAACTGTAAGCAGTGTTTAAATCATTAAAAGCACTTTCTGGAAGCAAAGTAATCCCCATTCCGGCTGCTACAAGTCCTTTAATAGCATCTAAATCCTCGCCCTGAGAATAAATATTTGGTGTGAAGCCTGAACGGATGCAAAAATCAATAACAAGCTGGTGAAGTACATATCCTTCAGGAAACAACACGAAATTTTCATGTTCTAAAGCTTGTGCAGAAATTTTTTCTTCTGCAGATTTAGGATGAGAACTGGGAATAAGGGCATAAAAATTTTCCATAAAAAGAACCTTGCCAATAATATCAGGTTGATTATCGGGTACAGGACCAAGAAAGGCTAAATCAATTTCTCTGTTCCTGACTGCCTCAATTAAAAAATTATAAGAGCCCTGTCTTAATTGAAATCGGATATTTGGATAGCTTTTCTTAAAAGCTGATAGTACGGTTGGCAAGAGGTTGCTTGCCAGACTTGTTGGGAATCCGATTTTTATCGAGCCGCGTTCAGGATCCAGATATTCATCCACCTGCTTTTTCGCATAATCCAACCCCTTTAAAGCAGATTTTATATGTGTTAAGAATATTTTTCCGATAGATGTTAAATGTACATTTCTCCCGACCCTTTCAAAAAGCTGCACTCCTAATTCATTTTCTAAATTTGAAATTTGCCGGCTGATTGCCGACTGGGCAACGTGCAGTTCCAATGCAGCCTCTGATACATGTTCCCGTTCTGCTACCGCAACAAAATATTTCAATTGACGCAGTTCCATATTTCCACCTCATATCAAAATTAGATTAATATTATGTTTATTATATATTGTTTGGATAGATAAAAAAACATAAAATGTATCTTACCCACTTTTAATGTATACGGAATGGAGGAACACAGAATGGTATTTCATAATTTGCCAAAAGCGCAGGGGCTATATCAACCGGATTTTGAACACGATGCCTGTGGAATTGGCTTATATGCACATATAAAAGGAAAACAGACTCATGACATTGTTACAAAAGGATTGAGTATGCTTTGTAAGCTGGAGCATCGTGGCGGACAGGGCAGCGATCCAATGACTGGTGATGGTTCTGGATTAATGGTACAGATTCCTGATCAATATTTCAGAAGAGTATGTCGGGACTTTAAGCTTCCACCAGCTGGAGAATATGCGGTTGGCATGGTCTTTCTTTCTCAAAGCGAGCAGGAACAGCTTGAAGTAATGGAAAAAGTAAATGCTTTAATTACTCAAGAAGGGCAGCAGTTAATTGGCTGGAGAAGCGTACCCGTTAACTCGTCTTGTATTGGAAAGGGGGCAGTTGAAACACTTCCGGAAATTAAACAAGTATTTATTCAAGCAAATGCAACTGCCGATGAAATGGATTTTGAGAGAAAGTTATATGTTATCCGTAAGCAAGCAGAGCATTGGGCAGAAGAAAGAAATATTCGTTTTTATGTTCCCAGCCTTTCCAGCAGAACAATTGTATATAAAGGCCTGCTGACTCCAGAGCAGGTAAATGGATTTTATTTAGAATTACAGGAAGCAGATTTTATTTCCGCTTTCTCACTCGTACACTCCCGGTTCAGTACAAATACATTTCCATCATGGGAAAGGGCGCACCCGAACCGTTATTTAATCCATAATGGCGAAATTAACACATTACGTGGAAATGTGAATTGGATGAGAGCAAGAGAAAAACAATTTGTTTCTGACGCATTTGGTAATGATTTAGAAAAACTGTTGCCAATTATCCGGAGTGACGGCAGTGATTCAGCAACACTGGATAATGCGCTGGAATTTTTAACTTTGGCAGGAAGAGAGCCTGCGCATGCAGCGATGATGCTTATACCTGAGCCTTGGGATAAAAATGAACATATGAGACAGAAAAGACGTGCTTTTTACCAGTATCACAGCCTAATGATGGAGCCCTGGGACGGACCGACATCCATCACTTTTACGAATGGAAAGCAAATTGGGGCTATTTTAGACAGAAATGGTTTGCGGCCGGCAAGGTATTATGTAACAAAAGATGATTATATTATTTATTCCTCCGAAGTTGGTGTGATTGATGTAGAAGAGAGTAATGTTTTATTAAAAGAACGGTTGAGTCCGGGGAAAATGTTATTAGTAGATATCGAGCAGGGAAGAATTATTTCTGATGAAGAAATAAAATCGGCCATTACAAATGAACACCCTTATCAGAACTGGGTGGAGGAGCAAACTATAACACTGGACCCAGAGGTTGACGAAAGCAGAGAAATGGACCCGCAATTGTTCCATAAACAGAAAGCATTCGGTTATACTCTGGAGGATATTGAAAAGTATTTAATTCCGTTGGTGCAGGATGAAAAAGATCCAATCGGAGCCATGGGAAATGATGCTCCATTAGCTGTTTTATCGGAGCGTCCGCAAAGTTTATTTAATTATTTTAAACAGCTCTTTGCCCAGGTAACGAATCCTCCAATTGATGCTTATCGCGAACAATTAGTGACCTCAATGCTGACGTGGCTCGGAAGTGAAGGAGATATTCTTCATCCGGAAACAGAAAAGAAAAAACGGATACGATTAGATTCACCTATTTTATCAAATGTACAAATGAGAAAGATAGTAAATAATGAAATCAATGGTTTACAGACAGCAATTATTGATACTTTGTTTACGGATAATATGGAAGCGGCGTTAAATCAAGTATTTGAACAAGCAAGAACTGCTATTCTGAATGGGAAAAATATTCTTGTGCTGCGTGATACAGAAATGGATCAAGAGCGAAAAGCAATACCCGCATTACTGGCGGTAAGCGGGCTGCATCAATATCTAATCCGTGAAGGTATCCGTACGAAAGCAAGTATCATTATCCAGTCAGGTGAAGCGCGTGAGGTACACCATTTTGCAGCAATGCTTGGCTACGGCGTGGATGCGATTTACCCATATCTGGTTTATCAGACATACCAGCAGGCTTTCGAATCTGGCCAATTGGCTTTAAATCCAAAAGAAGCTCAGGCAAGATATATTGCAGTTGCTACGGAAGGTATTATCAAAGTAATGTCCAAAATTGGGATTTCGACTGTGCAGAGTTATCGTGGTGCACAAATTTTTGAAGCTGTCGGGATCAGTAAACAGGTTATAGAAGAACATTTTACCGGGACGGCTTCACAAATTGATGGAATTGGACTTGATGTGATACAGCTGGAAACAGAAAAACGTCACCATGAAGGATATCAGGAAGCAATTAGTCAGCTGCTTGATTCAGGAAGTGATTTTCAGTGGCGCAAAACTGGTGAACATCATGCATTTAACCCCTCTACAATTTATAAATTACAATGGTCTTGCCGACGAGGCGATTATAAGCTGTTCAAGCAATTTTCTAAAGAATCGAATGAAGAACGTATCGGCTTTTTGCGAAATCTATTTGATTTCAAGAAAACAGAACCTATATCCATTGAAGAAGTAGAATCGGTTGAATCTATTGTCAAACGCTTTAAAACAGGTGCGATGTCATTTGGTTCTATTAGTAAAGAGGCGCACGAAACATTGGCGATTGCGATGAATCGTCTCGGCGGTAAAAGTAACAGCGGAGAAGGCGGGGAGGACAAATCTCGATTTACTCCTGATGCCAACGGTGATTTGCGTTCCAGTGCAATTAAACAGGTAGCATCCGGCCGTTTTGGAGTGACAAGCAACTATTTAGTAAATGCAAAAGAGCTGCAAATAAAAGTAGCGCAGGGAGCAAAACCTGGTGAAGGCGGTCAGTTGCCGGCCGAAAAGGTTTATCCATGGGTTGCTGATGTACGGAGATCAACACCGGGCGTTGATTTAATTTCTCCTCCGCCGCATCATGATATTTATTCTATTGAAGATTTGGCGCAGTTGATTCATGATTTGAAAAATGCTAACCGAAAAGCCAGAGTAAGTGTTAAGCTGGTAGCAAAATCAGGCGTTGGGACGATTGCTGCAGGGGTAGCTAAAGGAAATGCCGATGTTATTTCTGTTGTCGGTTATGATGGCGGAACAGGAGCATCACCCAAAACAAGTATTAAGCATACTGGTCTTCCATGGGAATTAGGATTAGCAGAAGCACATCAGACATTAATGTTAAATGGTCTTAGAGATCGGGTTATTTTAGAAACGGACGGTAAGCTGTTAACTGGAAAAGACGTTGTAACTGCAGCATTGCTTGGAGCGGAAGAATTCGGATTTGCTACAGCACCACTAGTTGTTGTCGGCTGTGTGATGATGCGTGTCTGTCATAAGGATACCTGTCCAGTTGGTGTCGCAACACAAAATCCGGAGCTTCGTAAAAAATTTACCGGAGATCCAGATCATGTTGTGAATTATATGCAATTTGTCGCTGAAGAAGTTCGTGAAATTATGGCAGAGCTTGGCTTCCGGACAATGGATGAGATGATTGGCCATACCGAATATTTGGAAAGATCCCATCGTGCGGATACACATTGGAAAGCGAAATATCTTGATTTATCAACCTTGGTCTATCAGCCGGAAGGCACGAAAAGAAATACAGCCGGGCAAGATCATCAGTTAGACCAATCCTTAGATTTAAAAGAAATTTTGCCTGTCGTTCAAGACGCATTAGAGACAGGGGAAGCAATGCAAGCAAGCTTTCCGATTAGAAATACAGACCGTGTTACCGGTACAATTGTCGGCAGTGAGCTTACTGCGAAATACGGGGAACAAGGCCTGCCGGAGGATACAATTAATTTACATTTCACAGGATCTGCCGGCCAGAGCTTCGGTGCTTTTATCCCATCAGGTATGACAATGACAGTTACTGGTGACGCCAATGATTATGTTGGTAAAGGGCTTTCCGGTGGTAAAGTGATTGTTCGTGCTCCAAAGGATTCAACGATTAATCCAAGTCATAATGTTATTGCAGGAAATGTGTCATTCTATGGTGCAACAGGTGGAGAGGCATATATCCAAGGCTATGCGGGCGAGCGTTTTGCAGTCAGAAACAGTGGCGCAAAAATAGTTGTAGAAGGTGTTGGTGATCATGGCTGTGAATATATGACAGGCGGTCGGGTTGTTATCCTTGGAAACGTCGGCAAAAACTTCGCTGCTGGAATGTCGGGTGGTATCTCTTATATAAGACCAGACGATATTTCTGCATTTAAGTCCTTGACAAATACGGCAATGATCCAGTTTGAAGAAATAACTGATCTAAAGGAACAGGAGGAAGTGAAGGATTTAATTATTAATCACTTGGATTACACGGACAGTGAAAAAGCAGCATTTATCTTAAAGAACTGGCAGGAAGAAGTAAAGAAATTTATAAAAGTTATTCCAACAGATTATAAATTAATGCTTCAGCAGATTGAATGGTTTAAAGAGCAAGGCTTAAGCTTAGAAGAAGCTCGTTATGAAGCATTTATGGCAAAGAAAAATCAAAAAATGACTGTGAACTTAGATAAAGAATCTATCATCAGGAATGAGAAAGGAGCCAGAGTAAATGGGTAAAGCAACAGGGTTTATGGAAATTAAAAGAAAAACTGCAAGTGAGCGTGAACCGCTGGAACGGATGAAAGACTGGAAAGAATACGCTGGCTCTTTTTCTGACAATTCAGCAAGAGAACAAGGGGCACGCTGCATGGATTGCAGTATTCCCTTTTGTCATATTGGTATGGAAATAGAAGGAGCAACATCTGGTTGTCCTGTCTATAACCTGATCCCGGAATGGAATGATCTTGTATACAAAGGCAGATGGAGAGAAGCATTAGACAGGTTGATGAAAACAAATAATTTCCCTGAATTCACCGGCAGAGTCTGTCCGGCACCATGTGAAGGTTCCTGTACAGTAGCGATTCATGATCCTGCCGTAACAATTAAAAATATTGAGCAGAAAATTATTGATAAAGGCTTTGAAGAAGGCTGGATTGAGCCGAGAATTCCTGATGTACGTACCGGAAAAAAAGTTGCTATTATTGGGTCGGGTCCAGCTGGATTAGCAGCAGCGGATCAACTGAATCAAGCAGGTCATGAAGTGACGATTTATGAACGCGCTGATCGTGCCGGCGGATTATTAACATATGGAATTCCTAATATGAAGCTGGAAAAAAGCGTTGTTGAACGACGTATTCAGCTACTTCGTCAGGAAGGCATTCACTTTGTTTTAAATACAGAGGTAGGCAAGGATATTTCAGCAGGAAAAATCAAAGCAAACTTTGATTCTGTTATTCTCTGTACCGGTGCCCAGAAGCATCGTGATCTGCCTTTAGAAGGCAGAGATGGAAAAGGAGTACGCTTTGCAATGGATTATCTGACCCGCTCAACGGAGAAACTCCTTGATAATAATATTGAATTGGAAGATGAATTAAACGCTGATGGAAAAGATGTTATTGTTATTGGCGGTGGAGATACTGGTGCAGATTGCATTGCAACGGCAATTCGTCAAGGTGCTAAAAGTATTGTACAATTCGGCAAGCACCCACAGCTCCCAATTAAACGGGCTGAAAAAAATCAATGGCCGGCTTATCCGCAGGTATTCAGTTTAGAATATGCGCACAAAGAAGCGAAAGAAAAGTTCGGCAGGGATATCCGTGAATACTCTATTCAGACGCAGAGGTTTGTAACAGATGAAAAAGGAAATCTGAAAGAGCTGCATACCATTCAAATGGAGAAAAGACAGGATGAAAATGGCGTCTTCTTTTTCGAGGAAATACCCGGAACAGAAAAAATCTGGCCGGCACAGCTTGTTTTAATTGCTATTGGATTTGAAGGTGCTGAAGAGCCCGTTTTAGATGCTTTTGGGGTGAAAACAATGAGAAATCGTGTGCTTGCAGCATACGGAAAGTTTTTAACAACAGAAGATAATGTGTTTGCAGCAGGAGATGCGCGCCGCGGTCAGAGCTTAATTGTCTGGGCGATTAATGAGGGGAGAGAGGTAGCTTATCAGGTTGATGAATATCTAATGGGAGCTACTTCCTTACCAACTGTTGCGAATATGTAAGAAAGCAGAATAGCTTTATAAAAACCCGAATTCGTTCTCTGGCGTCTTCGGGTTTTTATATACTCAGAGCTTTACATATAATATTAAATGATTTCTTAAAACATAAGCTATTACGAATCTATAGGCATTTGTCACCCCTTTTCAGTTATCTGCGTATATTGTTAATGAATAAGGGGTGATGAAGAATTGGCACAAGCGGAAGGTTATAAAAATGGCCGTATTAATATCATTTTACACGAGAATACACAGCAGCCCGGCAGAGAGGTCCGTGTAAAAAAGCAAAAACATTCGCCACTTGAAATAATAGATAAAGAATTTGCATCTTTTGTCGGCTTAGATGATTTAAAAACGTCTATTAAAGAAATCTACGCAAATATTCTTATAAATGAAAAGAGGAAGGAGCAAGGTTTAAAAAGTTCAAAACAGGTTCTTCATATGCTGTTTAAAGGGAATCCTGGAACAGGAAAGACAACGGTTGCCCGAAAATTAGCAAAGCTCTATCATAATATAAATATTCTCTCCAAGGGCCATTTTATCGAGGCAGAACGTGCGGATTTAGTAGGGGAATACATTGGGCAGACAGCACAAAAAACAAGAGCCGTCATACAGAAGGCGATGGGCGGTGTTTTATTTATTGATGAAGCATATTCCTTATCACGAGGCGGGGAAAAGGATTTTGGCAAAGAGGCAATTGACCTGCTGGTAAAACATATGGAAGACTCAAGAGAGGATATAGTATTGATTCTTGCAGGTTATCCCCGGGAAATGGATCGTTTCCTTACAATGAATCCTGGTCTTGAATCCAGATTTCCATTTATTTTAGATTTCGATGATTACTCTGTTGATGAATTATTAAATATTGGTAGCCGAATGCTTACGGAAAGACAATATCAACTATCTAAGCCGGCAGAATGGAAGCTTCGCAATCATTTAACAAGAAAACTCCGGGAGGATACAATTAATTTTTCTAACGCAAGATATGTAAGAAACGTAATTGAAAAAGCAATACGTATGCAGGCAGTTCGATTACTGACCTCAGAACAGATTGTATCCAGGGATTTAATTATTTTAACAGAGCAGGATTTGTTGCTAGAATAGAAATAGTGGGTATGATATATATAGGGCATTTTTTTCGCATCAGGAAAGCAAAAAAATTATGTACCAAAGCTATAAGAAAGAGGTAGGCTATGACATTAGAAAATGTATTAGTAATTTCGGTTAACCAATCCCAAAAACCAGAACGTCAATTTCAATCTTCTTTAGATGAATTGATCTCTTTGTGTAAAACTGCCGGGGGTCGGGTACAGCATGTGATTACGCAAAATCGGGACCGTGTCCATCCAGCCACTTATATCGGTGAGGGGAAGCTTCAAGAGGTTGCCCGGATTGTAGAGACGGAGGAAATTGATTTAGTTGTAGCTAATAATGAGTTATCGGCTGGTCAAGTCCGCAATTTAGCAGATGTACTGGATGTTCGTGTTCTTGACCGGAGTCAATTAATATTGGATATTTTTGCAATGCGTGCACAAACAAAGGAAGGGAAGCTCCAAGTAGAATTGGCTCAATTGGAGTATCTGCTTCCCCGTTTGCATGGACAAGGGGCAAATTTATCAAGACTGGGCGGTGGAATCGGGACAAGAGGTCCGGGAGAAACAAAATTAGAAACAGACCGCCGGCATATTGAAAGAAGAATCTATGATATAAAACGTCGTTTTCAATTAGTAGTGAAGCAGCGCGATCAGTATAGAAAGCGGAGGAGAGCAAACGATGTCTTTCAAATTGCCATTGTGGGTTATACAAATGCCGGAAAATCGACTATTTTTAATCGTTTGACAAATAGCCAGTCGTTAGAAGAAGATCAATTATTTGCGACTTTGGATCCACTTACCCGTCGCATTCAATTGCCCAGCGGATTGAAAAGTTTAATCACGGACACGGTAGGCTTTATTCAAGATCTCCCTACTGCACTTATTGCAGCGTTTAAATCAACTCTGGAGGAAGTGAGGGAAGCAGACTTTCTATTGCATATAGTGGATATTTCTGATCCTGATTTATCACAGCAGCAGGAAACAGTCCGTAAACTTTTAACTGAATTAGATGCCGGCCATATCCCTGTATTGACTGTTTATAATAAAAAGGACCAGCTGAAAGCAGATTTCTTTTTTGCTAATCAATTCCCTAATATTCAAATCAGTGCATTGAAAGAAGAAGATTTACAAACATTATTAGCAAAAATAGAAGAGGTATTAAAGGAAGAATGGGATTTATTTGACATTGTATTAGATTCGAGTGAAGGAGATTTAATATATCAGCTGCAATCTGCTGCGTTAGTAGTTAAAAAAGAGCTGCTGGAAGAAACAAATCAATTTCATGTTCAGGGTTATGTCAGAAAAGATCATCCATTTCACCGTTTTGTAGAGGAGAAGTAAATAAATGCATGCAGAATCACTAGTTATAGAAGCAGAAAAAGATTGTTTGGAAGGTCATCAGTATATTCAAGAAATTGTAGAGAAAAATCAAAGACGTGTCCTGGAGGCCTTCAGGAATCATCGGATCAGCGATACACACCTGCAGGGAACAACAGGCTATGGATACGATGATTTGGGCAGAGAAGGATTAGAAGCAGTATATGCCGAAGTATTTGGCGGAGAAGATGCCGTTGTACGTCCGCAAATAGTTTCCGGGACACATGCTATTACAACCGCTTTATTCGGTGTACTGCGCCCGCAGGACGAGCTGGTTTACATTACAGGACATCCATACGATACATTGGAGGAAGTAATCGGAAAGCCGGGAAAAGAAGAAGGATCACTCGCCGATTTTCAAATTGGCTATCGCGAGGTTGCTTTAAAAAACACAGGAGAAGTTGATTTTGAAGAGATAAAAAGAAGCTGGACAAAAGAGACAAAAGTAATTGCTATTCAGCGCTCAAAAGGTTATGGTACAAGACCTTCCTTTACAATTGATGAAATAAAAGAAATGATTGCTTTCGTAAAAGAAATAGACTCCTCTGTTATTGTATTTGTGGACAACTGTTACGGGGAGTTTACAGAAATAAAGGAGCCCTTGCATGTCGGCGCCGATTTAATTGCGGGATCTCTTATTAAAAATCCTGGGGGAGGACTGGTACGGGCTGGGGGCTATATTGCGGGTCGCAAAGACCTCATCCATTTATGTGCTAACAGACTGACAGCCCCTGGTCTCGGCAAAGAAACAGGAGCTTCTCTTTGTATGCTTCAGGAAATGTATCAGGGCTTCTTCATGGCTCCGCATACAGTAGGAGAGGCTTTAAAAGGGGCTTTATTTACAGCGCGATTTTTAGAGCTTTCAGGCTTTAAAACATCCCCTTCATATCAGGAAAAAAGAACAGATCTGATACAAACAGTTACATTTAACAGAGACGAGGAAATGATTGCTTTCTGTCAGGCAATTCAAGAGAATTCACCAATAAATTCATATGTAAAACCCTATCCCAGTGAAATGCCGGGTTATGAGGATCAGGTTATTATGGCTGCAGGTACATTTATTCAAGGAGCAAGTATCGAATTATCGGCAGACGGACCAATTCGTCCTCCTTATACAGCCTATGTTCAAGGAGGATTAACCTATACACATGTGAAAATTGCTATTGTCGAAGCTGTGAAAACATTGGAAAATAAAGGTTTAATTTCTTAGCCAACGGGAAAAAGAAAGTAAAGCACGATTTGTATGTTAAAGAACCTAACACTTAATTGACATTAAATCTGACATATTATATACTGAACACATTAACAAAGAAGGGGGTCATCTTTTGAATGATATGGATCGTCGTTCAATGCCCTTATTCTCTATAGGAATAGTAATGAAATTAACCGAACTGACTGCAAGACAAATTCGTTATTATGAAGCAAATGATTTAATCGCTCCAGAGCGGACAAAAGGAAATCAGCGTCTATTTTCATTTAATGATGTAGACAGGCTGCTTCAAATCAAAGATCTCTTAGACAAAGGATTAAATATGGCTGGAATTAAGCTTCTGCTGGATGAAGAGAAAAAAGAAATTCTGGAGGCAGTCCCGGAGAAAAAGAAAAAAACTCCAGCTAATCTGACCGATGAAGAGCTTAGAGGAATTTTAAAGAACGAATTAAATGAAGCAGGCAGATACGGAAAAGCAAGTATGAGACAAGGGGAATTAGCACGTTTTTTTGTGAAACGCTAGTATCAGGTTAAAAAGATTTCTGACTGCACATCCAATGTAGTGAAGACTTTCTTTTCATATTATCAAAGATTTTTAGGAGGAGAACAAATGGCTAAGAAATTGACCAAAGAAGAAATTATAAGTCAGATTAAGAAGGAGAATGTACGTTTTATCCGTCTGCAGTTTACAGATATGCTCGGGACGATTAAAAATGTTGAAATTCCTTTAAGCCAATTAAACAAAGCCTTAGATAATAAAATGGCTTTTGATGGATCCAGTATTGAAGGGTTTGTACGTATTGAGGAGTCAGATATGCTCCTGCACCCTGATTTGGATACATTCATCGTATTTCCTTGGACTTCCGAAAAAGGAAAAGTGGCGCGCTTTATCTGTGACATCTATAATCCGGATGGTACTCCATTCGCAGGCTGCCCGCGTTATAACCTGAAGCGCAACCTGGAAAAAATGGAGGAATTAGGGTTTGATGCGTTTAATATTGGTGCAGAACCGGAGTTCTTCTTATTTAAACTGGATGAGAATAGAGAACCTACATTGGAATTAAATGACCATGGCGGCTATTTTGATTTAGCCCCAACCGACTTAGGCGAAAATTGCCGTCGTGATATTGTTTTAGAGCTTGAAGAAATGGGCTTCGAGATTGAAGCATCCCATCATGAGGTTGCACCTGGACAGCATGAAATTGATTTTAAATATTCTGATGCAATAAAGCATGCGGATGATATTCAAACCTTTAAATTAGTAGTAAAAACAATTGCCAGAAAGCATAATCTGCATGCAACATTTATGCCGAAGCCTTTATTTGGAGTGAATGGCTCTGGAATGCATGTGAACATGTCTCTTTTCAATGGCAAAGAAAATAAATTCTACGATACAAAAGGTGAATTAGAGTTAAGTAAAACGGCTTATCAGTTTATCGCCGGAATTATTGAACACGCAACAAACTTCACTGCAGTAACAAACCCGACAGTGAACTCATATAAACGATTAGTACCGGGCTATGAAGCGCCTTGTTATGTAGCATGGTCAGCTTCAAACCGCAGTCCGCTTGTGCGTATTCCAAGCTCCCGCGGATTAAGTACACGAGTAGAAGTCCGCAGTGTAGATCCGACAGCAAACCCATATATGGCATTGTCTGTTCTATTGGCTTCGGGCTTGGATGGTATTAAGAGAGAGTTAGAAGTTCCAGAGTCTGTTGACCGCAATATCTATGTAATGAATAAAAAAGAACGTGAAGAAAATGGTGTAAAAGATTTACCGTCTACGTTGAAGGAAGCAATGAACCTGCTTGAACAGGATGAAGTGCTTGTAGATTCTTTAGGTGAGCATTTATTTGAACACTTTATTGAGGCGAAGGATATAGAGTGGGATATGTTTAGAACTACTGTGCATCCATGGGAGCGCGAGCAGTATTTGACCAACTATTAACTCGTGTTGCTTAGAACGTTGATTTAAGCAAAGTTAATCTGTCTCGTTCTATAAAAATGACTGTAAATTTAATATTTATTATAAGATACTGTGCAAGTACTATTCGTACTTGCACAGTATCTTTTTTTGCACAATATAGAAGTATAAGAAAAAGGATGACTCTAAAGCGTGTTCCGAGACAGAGTTTGCGCACATCGTTCACCTGTCGGACAATGCTGGTGAAGGCGTACAAATAAACGTTATTTCATCTCGCTAACGAAGAACTAACGCTTACTCCTTCGATATAGAATAAAATAGATTCCGGCTAAAATAGGTGTAGCTATAGAGATGGAGATGATAAAACGATTTTTTATTTGATCAAAAAAGTGATAGGTAATATAAATGAATTCTAAACCACCGCCTCGGTATTATATGCGGTTAAATATAGTGTTTTCATTACCGTCGTTAGTAAAGAGATACGTTACTCCCAATTTTTGATGGTTGTTTTCGTATTTTTTAGATTCTATAGGGAGTTCTTCATTTTCTTTTGGGTAACACAGTACACTTCACTAATATTTTCCGAGGGAGGATATACCCAAATTTCAGCAGTTTTGCTACAATGATGGGCTGGTAAGGACGATTCGTTTACTTCTATTTCATTTTTTGCTAATTATCCAGGAAAAGCTGCTTTTGATAAATGATTCATATAGTCAGCGGTCCAACAATGATAAAAAGCATGCAAGATATTGCAAATAAAGAGGTGCCTTATAAGCATTTTTCAAGTATTCAACAACCTTCCTGTCAGTAGATAAGTATTATATGTTTGAAGCGATATTTTTTGTTTCATAAATCAGGGGGAATCAGCAAGGTTGTTCAGAGATAGAAAAAACACCGCTTTAAACAGACAATCTGCTCAAAACGGTGTTTAAAAGTTATTAATGACCTTTTGCTGACACAGAAGGAAACTTTAAATTAGATTCATCCTCAGTAAAAAATTCTTTATACAATGATTGAATTGCTCTCTCCAAATCAACAGCATGAACACCGAACATCATAGATACTTCAGAAGATCCTTGGTTAATCATATCGATATTAATACCTGCCTTGGCAAAGGAGGCAGTTGCTTTGGCTGCAACACCAACTGTATTTACTAATCCTTCTCCAACAACCATAATCACAGCTAAATCACGATGAATACTTACGGTATCTACATGTAATTCATTACGGATCCTGTCGATAACCACCTGTTCTTTATCCGGTGTAAACCGGTGGTCTCTAAAAATAACAGACATATCATCAATTCCTGAAGGAGCATGCTCAAAGGAGATTCCTTCGTCCTCAAAAATGTTCAGAAGCTTTCTGCCAAAACCGACTTCACGGTTCATTAAAAATTTACTTACATATAAACTGCAGAAGCCGACATCACTTGCAATTCCGACAACACATTGGTCTGTAGCATCTCTTTCAGCAACGACCATAGTGCCGGGCGCATCTGGATTATTTGTGTTTTTAATACAAACTGGGATTTGCTCTTTAAACGCAGGTATAAGTGCTTCATCATGAAAAACAGAAAAACCTGCATAAGAAAGCTCACGCATTTCCTTATAGGTTAATACGGTAATATCCTTTGGATTTTCCACGAAATTCGGGTTTACCGCAAAAACAGAATCTACATCTGTGAAATTTTCATATAAACTTGCTTTGGTACCGGCAGCAAGAATAGCTCCTGTAATATCTGACCCGCCACGCGAGAAGGTAACTAAATCATTTTCTTTAGAATAACCAAAGAATCCTGGAACTACTGAAACGCCATCACGTTCACGGAGCTGATAAATAATAGAAAAGCTTTCGGGTAACAGCTGAGCCTGCCCGGGCTCATTACTTACAAAAATTCCTGCTTCTTTCGGATTAACATAACTTGCATTTAAGCCTAACCGTTGTAAATAAGCACTTACTATTTTAGCGGAGCTGTCTTCTCCAATAGATTTTAAAGCATCCAGCTGTCCTAATGGCGATGTATCGAATTGCAGATATTTTTCAATCGTTTGCTGGATATCTTCTAAAATATCATTACCCAGCTCTAAATCATTTATAATTTCTTGAAATCTTTCCAAGATTCTTTGTAAATGCTGCTCATAATCTTGATTATTTTGTTTTGCATAGCAAAGGTCTATTAGCAAATCCGTCACTTTTACATCATCGGAGAAACGTTTTCCTGGCGCAGATACAACAATAACCTTTCGGGAGGGATCTGACTTAATTATGTTCGCTACCTTTTTAATTTGTGTTGCATTTGCTACAGAACTTCCTCCAAATTTTGCTACTTTCATTTGATGATCCCCCATTTCAAAATTTCCTCCATAAACTACTAAAATAATATGAAGATTTAATACTTGGTATTTTTTATTTTTATTAATATAACATATTTTCTGTTAAATTAAAGTGGAAAACGAAAAAAAGAAAGAAAAACGACGAAAATAACGCTTTCATTCCGCTAAATTAATTTTAAAATTACAATTTCAGTTAATCTGGAATAAAAAACAAGTTTTAATAATGGATTATTAAAGATGATCTGAGATGTTTTCAGAGTATGAATTCAAAGTTGCATTACATATAAATGAAACTTGAGTCAGCAGTGCTTTTACTGATGATTTGCCGCAATAAAATAAAAAATTCTGTCTCTATATAGAACAGAATTTTTCAGCTTTGCGTTTTCTTTTCCTGGTTACGTTTCTTCCTGTCTCTATAAATGATAAAGCCGCCGAGAAAAACCAATCCGCCTGCAAATAATATCAGACCGACAATAAATTGAATACTTCCGTAAATAAAAATAGGATAGAACTCATTAAAAAGCGTATCACGCATTAATTTAATGCCAAAAGCTGCAATCAGCCCGGGAATAAACAGGATGATTAGAGCGAGGTTTCTTTGCATAAAACTCGAACTCCTTTATAAATACTTCCAATGACTTCTTCTATTGAGCACTTTTAAACTGATATGTACTTCCATTATATTTTTAACATCGACATAAGTATATCAAAATAAGTCGAAAAATAGAAATAGAATTCGTTTGCTAAATTATGCATGGTATCGTATGATGAAAGTGTGCAAATAAATTCAAGGTGGATGAAAAGTATGAAGAAAATCCTGATAGTCGGCGCTGGAAAAGGTGGTACAGCATTATTTCGCCTATTTAAAGAAACAAAACGAATGAAAATTTGTGCAATTGTTGACAAGGATCCGAATGCTCCTGCCATGAAGTTAGCTGAAGAGATGAACGTTCATACAAGCACAGAATGGAAAGAGTGGATTCACCATAATATTGATATAGTCGTTAATGTAACAGGCGAGGAAGATTTATTTGAAAAAATGATAGAGCTCTTTCCTAGAAAAACAATCATTATTCCCGGATCTGTAGCAAATATTATTTATGAATTAATTCATGAAAAGACAATATTAACGAATGAAGTAAAGGTACAGGCAAACCGCCTGGAATTAATTTTAAATCATATGAATGACGGTATGATTGTTGTTAATAAAGACGAGCAGGTCCAGCTGCTAAATCGGCGGGCAGAACAGATTCTTGGCAAAAAGGAAAGAGACTACATAGGGAAGCATGTAAAAGAACTGTTGAAAACCAGCCGTTTGTCACATGTTTTAAGAAGTCAGAGAAAAGAATTAAACCAAAAAACAATTTTAGATAACGGCAAGAAAGTAATTGCATCACGTATACCAATTATTAATAAAACTGGTGATTTGGTTGGAGCTTTTGCTGTTTTCAAGGATATTACAGAAGTAGTCCAACTAGCAGAAGAAAATACAGATTTAAATGAAATAAAAACAATGCTGGAGGCAATTATTAAATCTTCTGATGAAGCTATCAGTGTTGTTGATGAAAATGGAAATGGCTTAATTATTAATCCTGCTTATACACGTTTAACCGGGTTAACAGAAAATGAAGTAATTGGTAAACCGGCAACAGTGGATATATCTGAAGGAGACAGTGTTCATCTGAAGGTTTTAAAAACCCGCCGTGCTGTTCGCGGAGTACATATGAAGGTTGGCCCTGCAAGGAAAGAAGTCATTGTAAATGTTGCACCGGTTATTGTTCAAGGGAAAATGAAAGGCAGTGTCGGTGTACTTCATGATGTCAGTGAATTACAATCTGTGACAAAAGAGTTAAAAAGAGCTAGGCAGATTATCCGTAATTTGGAGGCAAGGTATACGTTTGATGATATTATCGGCAATTCACCAGAAATGAAACTTGCTTTAGAACAGGCAAAAGTAGGTGCAAAGACGCCGGCAATTGTTCTTTTAAGAGGAGAAACAGGTACTGGTAAAGAGCTGTTCGCTCATGCTATACATCATGAAAGTGACCGCAAATATAATAAATTCCTCCGCGTTAATTGTTCAACATTGTCTGAATCAATGCTTGAGAAAGAATTGTTTGGTTCAGCAGATGAGAAATTAATAGGCAGAAAAGGCTTGTTTGAGCAGGCTAATAATGGGAGCATCTTTCTTGATGAGATTGGTAATCTCTCCTTAACTATTCAGGAAAAATTACTGCGTGTGCTAAAAGAGAACCAGGTGATTCCTGTTGGAGCAACAAAGCCTATTTCTGTTGATGTCCGTGTTATTGCCGGGACGAATATTAATTTAGAGAAGGCTGTTATGAATAAGAAGTTTCGGGAGGATCTTTATTATCAGATTAATAAACTGCCAATATCCATTCCATCATTAAAGGAGCGGAAAGAGGATATACCTGTACTGGTCGAACATATTATTTATCAGCTTAATGAAGAATATGGGAAAAATGTTCAGGGGATATCTGATGAAGCTCTGGATAAGCTGATGCAATATCATTGGCCGGGTAATATAAGAGAAATGGCTAATGTGATAAGTCATTCCATGATATTTATTGGTAATACAGAGGAACAGATTGAAGTATCTCATTTACCGGAACTTCAAACAAAGCAAAGTACATTTTCAGAAGGCAGTGTGGAAACAGAGAAACCGCTAAAATTACAAGAAGCACTGGACCATTATGAAAAAATGTATTTGCAGGAAGTTTATCAGAAATGTAATAAAAATAAGACTAAAACAGCAAAAGTTCTACAAATATCTGTTCGCAATCTCTATTATAAGCTTGAAAAATATCGGATTGAGTAATATATTCTGCAATATTTTGCAGATTTATATAAATAGAGGATGAAGATAATCATCCGACTTAAAGCATATTTAAAATTTTATAGATAAATATAAGTTAGATAATAATTTATCGTGATTTATTCAGGAGGGGTAAATATGGAAATCTTTAATTACTTGGAGAAATATGATTATGAACAACTGCTTTTTTGTCAGGATAAACAATCAGGACTGAAAGCTATTATTGCAATACATGATACTACGTTAGGGCCGGCACTGGGAGGAACCAGAATGTGGACTTATGCTTCAGAGGAAGAAGCAATTGAGGATGCACTGCGGCTGGCAAAAGGAATGACATATAAAAATGCTGCTGCCGGTTTAGATCTTGGCGGCGGAAAAACAGTCATTATAGGAGATCCTAAAAGGGATAAGAATCCGGAAATGTTCCGTGCATTTGGACGCTATATCCAAAGCTTAAGCGGCAGATATATTACCGCTGAAGATGTAGGCACTAATGAATCGGATATGGATCAAATTGCGCTGGAAACAGAATATGTTACAGGAGTGACTTCTTATAGCGGAGCAGCAGGAAATCCTTCACCGGTTACTGCACTTGGAATTTATCAAGGAATGAAGGCAACAGCTAAAGAAGCTTTTGGAACAGAATCCTTAGAGGGTAAAGTCATTGCTGTTCAAGGAGTCGGAAATGTTGCTTACAGCTTATGTAAATTATTGCATGAAGAAGGTGCCGAGTTAATAGTAACAGATATCAATAAGAATGCAGTTCAGCGCGCGCAGAATGATTTTAACGCAAAAGCAGTAGATCCAGATGATATTTACGATGTGGATTGTGATATCTATGCACCTTGTGCACTTGGTGCGACCATTAATGATAATACAATTCCGAGACTAAAAGCCAAGGTAGTTGCAGGATCTGCTAATAATCAGCTGAAAAGCCATGAGCATGGTGATATCCTGCATCAAAGAGGAATCTTATATGCACCGGATTATGTAATTAATGCTGGTGGAGTAATAAATGTTGCTGATGAATTAATTGGTTACAATCGTGAGCGTGCATTACATAATGTACAGCGCATATACAAAAATCTGGAGCAGGTATTTGCGATTTCGAACCGCGATCAAATACCAACATATATCGCAGCTGACCGTCTTGCGGAAGAAAGAATTCAGGCAAAGAAGAATTCCCGCAGCCAGTTTATTATAAATGAACGAAATATTTTAGATCATAGACAATAAAATTGTGCCTCTTGTTATGAGGTACTGAAATATGAAAAGGGCAATGATGGAGGTTGTATTGTGAGTCAGAGTGGACGTGTTTTAGTTATCTACCCCGACATGTATATCACCAAAATTGGTGTATTTGAAGGAAATCATCATTTATATCAGCAGACGATTATTCACGATGAAGATGAGTTAAATCGTTTTGACCAGCTTATCGATCAGGTTGCTTACAGAAAACAGGCCATTTTTGAACAGCTGGATTTGGATGGAATGAATACATCGCGTTTAATAAGTGTATGCGGCCGGGGCGGGCTATTATGTCCAATCGGTGGGGGAACTTATCAAGTAAATGATGCGATGCTCTATGATTTAAAAACAAACGCGTATGGGGAGCATGTATCTAATTTGGGAGCAATCCTTGCTTATGATATTGCTGAGAATTTAAATATACATGCATACATTGTTGACCCGCCAGTAGTGGATGAAATGCAGAAAATAGCTAAATATACTGGTATTCCTGAAATAGAAAGAGCCAGTATATTTCATTCTCTTAATCATCGGCATGCCGGCAGAATTGCAGCTAAACAAATTGGGGCTGCATATAATTCTTTAAAACTTATCTCCATTCATATTGCGAGAGGAATTACCATTGCTTCGCATCAATCAGGCAAAATTATAGATGTAACGAATGGTGTTGATGGAGAGGGTCCCTTTACAATTGATCGTTCAGGAAGTATTCCATTAAAGGGGTTCCTGGCCTATATATCTGAACAATATTCTAATGTGGAGGATTTTGATTGGAATCATCTACAGCAGGATGGAGGATTAAAGGCTTATTTGCACACAGAAGATCCTTCTATAATCCATTCCAGACTGATGCAGGGAGATCGTCACACAAAAAACGTCATCGAAGCGCAGGCATACCAGATTGCCAAAGAAGTTGGAGCAATGAGTACAGTGTTACACGGAGAAGTGGACGGGATTGTTTTTACTGGAAAGATCAGTGAGAATGATTTTGTTATTGATGCGATTATCCCAAGAATAAACTGGATTGCTGATGTAATGGTGTTTCCAGGTAAAAATGATTTAGAGGCAATGAATGAAGGGGTTTTAGAAGTTTTAAATAATCCCGGGGAAGTAAAGATATACGTAGCAGAGGAGGCTAATTAGATGGCTGCAGAGTATGATTTAGTCATTTTAGGCGGCGGAACAGGCGGTTATGTTGCTGCTATCCGTGCGAGTCAGTTAAAAATGAAAGTAGCAATCGTTGAAAAGGCTGAATTAGGGGGAACGTGTTTACATAGAGGCTGCATTCCTTCTAAAGCATTGCTCCGCAGTGCAGAAATTTATCAGCAAACCAGAAATGCTGATAAATTTGGCGTTGAGGTGAATAAGCCAGTCTTAAACTTTATCAAGGTACAGCAAAGAAAAAAAGCAATTGTTGATCAACTGCACAAAGGCGTCCAGGGGCTGATGAAAAAAGGAAAGGTAGATGTCTATCAGGGATTTGGCCGTATCTTAGGACCAAGTATTTTTTCACCAATGCCTGGTACTATCTCTGTTGAATATGAGAATGGCAATGAAAACGATATGTTAATTCCCAAAAACGTTTTGATTGCAACCGGTTCGGAGCCAAATACCTTGCCTGGACTGGATTTTGATGGTGAACTTGTTATCAGCTCCAATGAAGCGCTGGAAATGGAAAAACTTCCAGAATCTATGCTCATTGTAGGCGGTGGAGTTATCGGCATAGAGTGGGCATCCATGCTGAATGATTTCGGAGTAGATGTAACTGTATTGGAATACCAAAAGCAAATTCTGCCGACTGAGGATAAAGATGTGGCAAAAGAGATGGAGAAGCAATTGAAAAAAAGAGGCGTGAAAATTGTAACGGGTGCTAATGTTCAGGCAGATACATTAGAAAAAAATAATAATATATCAATAAAAGCATTGATTAATGATAAGACAGAACAATTTAACGCTGACAAAATGCTTGTATCTGTTGGAAGAAAAGCAAATATCGAAAATATCGGGATTGAAAATACGGATATCCAAATCTCGAATCATGTCATCGATACAAATGATTTTTACCAGACAAAGGAATCACATATCTATGCTATTGGTGATGTAATCGGTGGTATGCAGCTTGCCCATGTGGCTTCTCATGAAGGCATTATTGCTGTCGAGCATATTGCAGATGAAAACCCACAAAAAATAGATTATAATACAGTATCAAGTTGTATTTATGCAAACCCGGAAGCAGCAAGGGTCGGCCTGACAGAAAAACAGGCAAAAGAAGAAGGTTATGAGCTTGTTATCGGAAAATTTCCTTTTAAAGCTGTTGGTAAAGCGCTGGTTTATGGTGAAACAGACGGCTTTGTAAAAATAATTACAGATAAAAAAACACAGGATTTATTGGGAGTTCATATGATTGGTCCGCATGTAACAGATATGATATCTGAAGCGGGATTGGCAAAAGTATTAGACGCAACTGCATGGGAAATCAGCCAGACAATTCATCCGCATCCATCCTTATCAGAGGTTATCGGTGAAGCAGCTCTGGCAGTTGACGAAAAACAGATTCATGGATAAATGAATACCATTTAATGCTGTGAAATGGCTGAAGGAGGGAAATAATATGAAACAAACATCTTGGGAAAATGTAAGCAACGAGATGGCTGTCGAAATGTTTGAAATGATGCTGTTAGCAAGAAAGATAGATGAAAGAATGTGGCTTTTAAACCGTTCAGGAAAAATACCATTTGTGGTTTCCTGTCAAGGGCAGGAAGCAGCACAGGTCGGAGCAGCTTTTGCATTGGACCGTTCTGTTGATTATACAGCTCCGTATTATAGAGATTTAGGAGTCGTTTTAGCCTTTGGAATGACTGTAAAAGATTTAATGTTATTTGCATTTGCAAAAGCAGAGGATCCAAATTCAGCAGGACGTCAAATGCCGGGTCACTTTGGTCAAAAGAAAAATCGTATTCTGACCGGTTCATCTCCAGTAACAACTCAAGTTCCACATGCCGTTGGTGTAGCATTAGCCAGCAAAATGGATAAAAAAGATATTGCAACGTTTGTTACATTGGGAGAGGGTTCCTCCAACCAAGGAGATTTTCATGAAGGGTTAAACTTTGCAGGTGTGCATAAGCTTCCAGTTATTACAATGGTTGAAAATAATAAGTATGCTATTTCTGTGCCTTATGATCGTCAAGTAGCCAGTGAAACTGTTTCTCAAAGAGCATCATCTTATGGAATGCCGGGAGTTACTGTGGACGGAAATGATCCTATTGCTGTTTATCAAGCAGTCAAAGAAGCAAGAGAAAGAGCAGTTAGCGGGGAAGGTCCGACATTGATTGAAGCAGTAACCTATCGCTTCACCGCACACTCCAGTGATGATGATGATCGTGTTTATCGAGAACAGGATGAGGTGAAGAAAGCGAAAGAGAAGGATTCCATTATTACATTTGCTGAAAAATTAAAAGAAAAGAATATTATAGATGATGCAAAAGAAAAAGAAATTCATGAGCGCCTTAACGAGCTTGTGAATGAAGCGACAGATTATGCAGAAAAAGCTCCATATGCTGCTCCAGAGGATACATTGAAGTATGTTTATGAGGAATTGGACGAAGGAGGGGAATAATCAATGCCTGTTATGTCTTATATACAAGCAATTACAGCTGCTCTAAAAGAAGAGATGCAAAAAGATGAGAATGTATTTATTCTTGGTGAGGATGTAGGTAAAAAGGGCGGCGTGTTTAAAGCAACGCATGGACTTTATGATACTTTTGGGGAAGACCGCGTATTAGATACACCGCTGGCAGAGTCTGCTATTGCGGGTGTTGCCATTGGTGCAGCAATGTACGGAAAACGCCCGGTTGCAGAGATGCAATTTGCTGATTTTATCATGCCGGCAGTAAATCAAATTGTTTCCGAAGCTGCAAAAATCCGTTATCGCTCTAATAATGATTGGAATTGTCCTATCACGATTCGGGCTCCATATGGGGGCGGCGTGCATGGCGCTTTGTACCACTCTCAATCTGTAGAAGCGCTGTTTGCAAATCAACCAGGATTAAAAATTGTTATGCCCTCAAGTCCGTATGATGCTAAAGGTTTGCTGAAAGCAGCTATCCGGGATAATGATCCTGTATTATTTTTTGAGCATAAGCGTGCTTATCGTTTGTTGAAGGAAGAGGTACCTGAGGATGATTATGTCCTTCCGATTGGTAAAGCAGATGTAAAAAGAGAAGGCGAGGATATTACTGTAATTACTTATGGATTATGTGTACATTTTGCATTGCAGGCTGCTGAAAGATTAGCGGCAGATGGAATAGAAGCACATATTCTTGACTTACGTACGGTATATCCGCTGGATCAAAAAGCAATTATAGAAGCAGCGAGCAAAACAGGAAAGGTTCTCCTTGTGACGGAAGATAACAAAGAAGGCAGCGTGATGAGTGAAGTTGCAGCAATTATTTCGGAAAACTGCTTATTTGATTTAGATTCTCCGATTAAGCGTCTGGCTGGCCCCGACGTGCCGGCGATGCCTTATGCACCGACTATGGAAAAATATTTTATGCTAAACCCCGATAAAGTAGAAAAAGCAATGCGTGACCTTGCGGAATATTAATTGGAGGTAGAATTATGAGTGTTGAAAAAATTACTATGCCTCAGCTTGGTGAGAGTGTAACAGAGGGGACAGTCAGTTCTTGGCTTATTTCTGTCGGAGACCAAGTAAATAAATACGATCCTATTGCTGAAGTAATGACTGATAAAGTAAATGCAGAAGTTCCCTCCTCCTATACAGGAACAATAACAGAACTTGTAGTGGAAGAAGGAGAAACAGTAGAGGTTGGTACTCTAATCTGCTATATAGAAACAGAAGAGGCTTCTTTAGAAGGCCCGGGAGTAACAAACGAAAAAGAATCGAATACGGAAGATGACAAAGCTGAGAAAGAAGCAGGCAGTAAAGACAGCTCAATGAAAAAAAGATATTCTCCTGCTGTATTACGTTTATCTCAGGAACATAATATTGACCTAGATAGTATTGAAGGAACAGGTAAGGGAGGAAGAATTACCAGAAAAGATGTCGAGAAGAGTATTGAAAATAGGGGTGTATCTCAAGAACAGGCAAAGCCTTCCCAAGAGAAAAAAATAGGAACAGCTCCTGCGAAAGAAACACCATCCGCATCAAAAGAAAGCATACGAAGCTCGGCAGGAGATATTGAAATCCCTGTGAAGGGCGTCCGGAAAGTGATTGCCGAAAATATGGTTAGGTCAAAGCATGAAATCCCTCATGCCTGGATGCAGGTAGAGGCAGATGTTACTGACTTAGTAAAATACCGTAATCGTGTAAAGGAACCATTTAAAAATCAGGAGGGCTTTTCTTTGACACCTTTTGCATTTTTTGTAAAGGCTGTTGCTCAAGGCTTAAAGGAATATCCTGAATTAAACAGCATGTGGGCGGGAGATAAGATCATTCAGAAAAAAGATATTCATTTATCCATTGCAGTAGCCAAGGATAAAGAATTGTTTGTTCCTGTGATTAAGCATGCAGATGAAAAAACAATAAAAGCAATTGCCCGTGATATTACAACATTGGCAACAAAAGCTCGTCAAGGTAAACTATCTCCCGAGGATATGCAGGGAGGTACATTTACTGTAAATAATACAGGCTCCTTTGGATCCATCTCCTCGATGGGAGTTATTAATTCTCCGCAGGCGGCAATTTTACAGGTAGAATCAATTGTAAAACGTCCTGTCATTATTGATGATATGTTTGCAGCCCGTGATATGGTGAATTTATCACTTTCCTTGGATCATCGTATTTTAGACGGATTAGTATGCGGAAGATTTTTAGCCCGTGTAAAAGAAATTCTTGAAGGTATGAATGAATCTTCCATAACCCTTTATTAATAACCGTGTATGTTCAAAAAGTTCACCGTGTCATTTTTATTGAGCTTTTTGAGCATCCTCTAACAGAACAAAAGCCAATAGATTGAATTTTTAATGACTAGCTGATAAGCTATAAATATATTTTAAGCAAAAGGGTGGAGTACAATGGATTTCGATTTATTTATGCAGGATGTAGTTAAAGTTGCCAGAACAGATATAACGGAAGCAGGATATGAAGAAGCACGCACCGCAGAAGAGGTGGATGCAGCACTTTCCCGTGAAGGTACAACACTTGTGATGGTTAATTCAACCTGTGGTTGTGCAGGCGGTGTAGCACGTCCAGCGGCAGGGAATGCGATTCATTATGATAAGCGTCCGGATCATTTAGTGACCGTATTCGCTGGTCAGGATCAGGAAGCGACAGAGCAGGCAAGAACTTATTTTGAAGGATATGCACCATCTTCACCAAGTTTCGCATTACTTAAGGATGGAAAAATTCTTGCAATGGTAGAGCGAAATCAGATTGAAGGACATAGTGCAATGGATGTTTCCGCTAAACTTCAAAATCTGTTTGATCAATATTGTGAAGAAGTGTAAGGAATTAAGAGGGGCTGTCATTTGGCAGCCTTCTTTGCTTTGCTTACAGGAAAATACCGCAGGAGGTTCTTAAAGGGTGAAAATTGGATATCGCACCTTAAAAACTGCTATTGGAACTCCGGTCGCTATATCGCTGGCGCAATGGGTCGGTCTTTCAAATTTTATTTCAGCAGGAATTCTAACAATTCTATGTATACAGCCATCAAGAAAATCTTCATTTTTAAGTGCCTGGCAACGGTTTGTTGCATGTGCTTCAGCCGTTGTTTTTTCGTGTATTATTTTTGAAATAATTGGCTATCATGCAATCTCTATATTTATACTGCTTCTATTATTTATCCCTGCAACTGTTGCGTTGAAGGCGACTCCCGGTATTGCCTCCAGTTCTGTTGTCATGCTGAATCTGTACGGATCTGGACATGTGACGCTTTCTTTGATAGGAGAGCAGTTTGTTCTTATTACAATTGGGCTCGGAACAGGGCTGCTGTTGAACCTTTATATGCCCAGCTTAGAAAATAAATTAAAGAAGCTGCAAATTCGATTAGAAAGTAATTTCAGTCATATTTTATATGAATATTCCCTGTATATTCGGGATGAAAATGAAATGTGGCAAGGAAATGAAATTGCAGTTACAGAGGACATACTTGTTGAAGCAAAACAATTAGTCATTCGGGATAGAGATAATCATCTGCTGCGAAATGAGCATACTTATTATAATTATTTTAAAATGAGGGAAAGACAATTTGAACTTTTGAAGAAAATGCTTCCTCTAGTAACGCATTTACCGAAAACAGATGCCATTGCGATTAAAATTGCAGGTTTTTTTGAACGTTTGTCCAAAGCTGTCCATCCCGGGAATACAGCTATTACCTTTTTAGAGGAATTGAAGGAACTAAAAAGAGAATTCCACGCAGAGGATTTACCCGAAACGCGGGAAGAGTTTGAAACAAGAGCGCATTTATTTCAATTACTGCATGAAATAGAAGAGTACTTAATTATAAAAAATAAATTTAAGAAAAGCGATGTATCACATTGGAAGAAAAGAAAAATTAAAATTAATTAAAGGTTTTCTTTTCTATCGTTACATATGGAGCTGATTATAAAAAATTCTGTACAGAAATTAATGAAATAAATTTCTGTACAGAATTTTTTAGACAAATGCTGCTAATCCAGCTGTAATGGCTGAAATAACCATAAGAGCGACCATGAAATATACGATAATTTTATTGCGGCGTGCGCGTTTAGATTGTTTTGCTGCCATGAAAAATCCTCCTTCATCATCCGATATCATCTATCGTTATTCTAACGCGAATTTGTTGATGAGACAAGTTAATAATATAACTTTTCCAGAAACATTCTTTATCATTCTGCCTATTTTGCATACAAAGACTGCCAATTTAAGGCTTTCTACTGTAAAAAACTTAAAAAATATAGTAGCCTATTGGATAGGAGGTTACAAATATGAGTGTGAATGAACAAAGATTAGTTAATGAATTTTTAGAGCTTATTCAGGTGGACTCTGAAACAGGGTTTGAAAGAGAAATAGCATCGATTTTAACCAAAAAATTTGAGGCTTTAGGTGTCCAGGTGGAAGAAGATAATTCAAAAGAGCAAACCGGCCATGGCGCAGGAAATTTAATTTGTACATTGCCGGCAACCAAAGAGGCAGCTGACGCAATTTATTTTACTTCTCATATGGACACAGTTGTTCCAGGCAAGAGCATACGTCCAATTATTAAAGATGGAGTTATTTCTTCTGAAGGAGATACAATCCTTGGAGCGGATGATAAAGCAGGCTTAGCAGCCATGTTTGAGCTGATTAGAGTGCTTCAGGAAAATAATATCCCTCACGGACAGATTCAATTTATTATTACAGTAGGTGAGGAATCCGGTTTAGTGGGTGCGAAAGCATTAGATTCTTCTAAGCTGGATGCGCGTTACGGGTATGCGTTAGATAGTAATGGCAATGTGGGTGATATTGTCGTTGCCGCACCAACCCAGGCAAAGATTCACGCAACAATTACTGGAAAAACTGCTCATGCCGGATTAGAACCCGAAAAAGGGGTTTCTGCCATTACGATTGCATCCAAAGCAATTTCTAAAATGCCATTAGGCCGAATTGATAAGGATACAACAGCAAACATTGGCCGATTTGAGGGCGGAAAGCAGACGAATATTGTGGTTGACCACGTAGAAATTTTAGCAGAAGCACGTTCGTTAGTGCCTGAGAAGATGGAAAAGCAGGTTGAGAAAATGAAAACAGCTTTTGAAGAGGCTGCTGAAGAGCTTGGTGGATCTGCTGATGTGAATGTTGTTGTCGCATATCCAGGCTATCATTTTGAAGAGGGCTCTCAAGTTGTAGAGGTTGCCCGAGAAGCTGCACGTACTATCGGCAGAGATAGTAAGTTAGAACAAAGCGGCGGCGGCAGTGATGCTAACGTGATTGCAGGGTACGGTATTCCAACCGTAAACTTAGCTGTCGGCTATGAAGAAATTCATACTACAAATGAGCGGATTAAAACGGAAGATCTTGTAAAAGTAACAGAATTTATTGTGGAAATTGTTAAAATCGCAGCAAAATAAGATAAAAGCTTCAATTCCTGGAGCGGCTTTCTGCGGAAACAAAGAGGAGAACGCATTCCATGATGGAGTGTGTTCTCTTTTTATTGCAATGTAAGAATAGGAGTGATAACATGGCTCATTCTGCAAATTCAAAAGGACGCGTAATCTTTCATATTGATATGAACTGTTTCTATGCATCTGTAGAAATGGCGCATAACCCGGAATTAAAAGGAAAGCCGATTGCCATAGCTGGAAATCCGGAAGAACGCAAAGGTATTATTGTAACAAGCAGCTATGAAGCGAGAGCAAAAGGAGTTAAAACAACCATGCCGGTTTGGCAGGCAAAAAAACTATGCCCTGATTTACTATTGATGCGTCCTAATTTTGACAGATACCGGGAAGCATCCCGGGCTATTTTTAAGATGCTTTCTGAGATCACACCGTTAGTCCAGCCAGTTTCGATTGATGAAGGATATTTGGATATTACAGATACCAAAGAACTGGGTACTCCTGTGGAAATTGCCGACTATCTTCAACAGAGGATTTTAAAAGAGCTGGATATTCCGTGCAGTCTTGGCATTGCACCGAATAAATTTTTGGCAAAAATGGCCTCAGATATGAGAAAGCCTTTAGGAATAACAATTTTGCGCAAGCGTGAATTGGCTTCGACGCTATGGCCGCTCCAGATTGAAGAGATGCACGGGATCGGTGCAAAAACGGCTGAAAAATTAAAAAAAGTATCTATTCATACGATTGGTGATCTGGCTGCACATGATGTTTATTCTTTAAAGCAGTTATTAGGTGTTAATGGAGAAAGATTAAAGAATCTTGCCAATGGGATAGACTATCGTCCGGTTGATCCAGAAGCAGTGCATGACTTTAAAAGTATCGGCAGCTCACAAACCTTAGCGCATGATTCAACAGATTGGGATGAGCTGCATCAACTGCTGGAACACCTCGTTGAAAATGTAGCGAAAAGGGTAAAAAGAAAGAGTGCAGCAGGAAAAAGCGTTCAGCTGATGATTCGTTTTCACAACCATCAAACCATTACACGCAGCAAAACATTACAAAAATATATTGATGAAAAAAAGGATATACTTTTTGTGGCGAAAGAATTATTAAAAAAACATTGGAACGAAGAACCTGTCCGACTATTAGGTGTTTCTTTACAAAATTTAGAAGAAAAGCGGCAAGTAGGGGAGCAGCTTGACTTGTTTACCTACCGCGATAATGTAAAGAAAGAAAAGCTGTATGAAACAATGGAAGAACTGACAGATAAATATGGTAAGAATGTATTTCTTTCCTTGAATAGCGAGAAGGATAAAGAGCAGCAGCCCCGAACAAGCTTTCAAAAAGATTTTCTAGATGATTATAAAAAGCCTTGATTTTACTTCTGATTTAATAGATGTAAAATCAAGGCTTTTTATTCTTAGGACAGGAATTTCTTTAAAATATTTGATGAAACCGTGCCGCCTGTATAACGGAACGGAAAATCAAATTTCGTAGTTTGCTTTAAAACACTTTTCTGATGCGAAAAAGTATTAAAGCTGGCTTTTCCATGATAACTTCCCATACCGCTTTTCCCAACACCGCCAAAAGGAAGATATGGGTTTGCTAAATGGAAGAATGTATCATTGATAGCACCGCCGCCAAATGAAACGTATTCCATTACCTGGGATTGCATTCTTGGATTTTCACCAAAATAATATAAAGCTAGTGGTTTTTCCTTTGATTTAATAAGTGAAAGAGCATCTTCAATATTTTCAAATTGCAGTACAGGCAGAATTGGTCCAAATATCTCTTCCTGCATAATTGGATCATCCCAATCAATCTTATCAAGAATGGTAGGCTCAATGATAAGATCTTCCTGATTATATTCTCCGCCGTGTACAATATGATCCTCGTTCAGGAATGAAACTAAACGTTTAAAATGATCTTCATTAATGATTTTTGAATAATTCTCACCCTGAATCAAATTCTTACCGAAAATGGATTTAATCTGTTTTTTCATTGCTTTCAGCAGTTTGAATTTAACGGATTCCTGTACTAATAAATAATCAGGAGCAACACAGGTTTGTCCGGCATTTGTATATTTTCCCCAAACAATCCGTTTTGCAGCAATTTGAATATTTGCATCTTCATCAACAATGGCAGGGCTTTTCCCTCCGAGCTCCAATGTGACAGGTGTCAAATGCTCGCTTGCAGCACGCATAACGATTTTTCCAACAGCACTTCCACCAGTATAGAAAATATGATCAAACCGCTGCTTTAACAGCTCTGTTGTTTCTTCGACAGCCCCCTGAATAACGGAGAAATAGGATGGATCAAAATTCTCTTCTATCATTCTGGCAAGAAGATCAGAGGTATGTGCAGCATGCTCAGAAGGCTTCAATACTACTGAGTTGCCGGCTGCGAGTGCTCCAATAATCGGTACCAGGGATAATTGTAAAGGATAGTTCCATGGCGATATAACCAGTACAACACCAAGCGGCTCCTTCATAATGTAGCTCTTAGAGCCTTTATGAGTTAATGGAGAAGCAACTTTTTCAGGCTGCATCCAGTAACGGAGATTTTTAATTGTAAAATCTAATTCTGTATGAATAATCCCAATCTCGGTAGTGATAATTTCATGATCTGGTTTATTCAAATCTTTTTTTAGTACATCATATATTTCAGTTTCATAGTCTTTAAGTATTTTTTTTATTTTCTCTAATTGATGTTTACGAAATGTATAATCAACCGTATTTCCTTGCTCAACATACTTCCGGTGATCATCAACGATTTGTTGATAGTTTTCTTGTAAGGTCATCAAATCTGTCTCTCCCTTTCTTCCTTCAAGAGGATGTTCAAAAAGTCTAATAAAAATGACACTTCGTGAAAGGACTTTTTATGAAGTGTACTTACGTACTTAAGTGCATACGATGTGCTGCCAGGAGCTTGCGCTGCCTCGAACTTGCCGGTCCTTTTTATCAGTCTTTTTCAACACGCACTTCAAACTATAATTGAAACACACTAAAGTCGCTCGCAACAGAGGTATTCGAAAACACTTCTCTTGCTTCTTCAAGAAACGCATCCATCTCAGAAAATTGATATCTTGAAGATACATGTGTCAAAATTAATTGTTTACAACTAGCGTCAACTGCTAATTTTGCAGCTTGTATATTTGTTGAATGAAAATAGTTTCTTGCAAGTATTTCTTTATTTCCAGCAAAGGTTGCTTCATGAATTAACAGATCGCTGTTTTTAACAAATTCTTCATGTGCCGTCTGATAGGTTGTATCACCAAGAATAGAAATAATCCTGCCTTTTTTAGGTTGACCGATAAAATCTTTTTGATGAATAACTCTGCCATCTTCAAGAGTGACAGAAGGTTTTTCTTTTATTTCCCCATAAATCGGACCAGGACGGACACCTTTTTCTTTTAATTTTTCAACAAGCAGCTCACCTGGTTTATCTTTTTCAACAATACGAAAACCAAAGCTTGGTATGCCGTGTGAAAGTTTTTTTGCATATACTTCGATTGCTTCTGTTTCAAATAATAATCCTTCATTTATTTCAATGATTGTAAGAGGATAAGTTAAATGGGTATGACTCAAGTTTAAAGCATATTCAATAAAGTCCTTTATTCCCTCAGGACCATAGACAGTCATCGGTTTATCCGTACCAGCCTGAAAGGATCGGCTGCTTAAGAATCCCGGCAATCCATAAATATGGTCTCCATGCATATGGGTAAGAAAGATTTTATTTATTTTTCCTGGTTTAATTTTTGTATGAAGAAGCTGATGCTGTGTTGCTTCTCCACAATCAAACAGCCAAACTTCGTTTAGTTCCTGCAGCATACTCAGCGCAATTGCTGTTACATTCCTTTCCTTAGAAGGAAGTCCGGCTCCAGTGCCTAAGAAAGTAATTTCCATGTTTCCATCTCACCCTATATATAATATTATAATTAAAGATTTTACCCAAATACGCATCAATCATCAATGTATAAGGCTAAAAATTCATGATTGTCCCTTATTAAATCAAAAAACTGCGATATAATTTTTTCCGTGCAGCAAATGCTTTGTCAGGAACATCTGTAAATACGCTGTCTACTTTGTATGAAAAACAGCGGTTCAAAAGACGGGATGAATTAACTGTATAAACCCGTACAGGAATCTCGCTTTTTAAGGCCTCATTTACAAGACGCTGCCGCAAAAGTGTGTGCTTTATATGAATAGCTGTTGCTCCAATTGATAGAGCATATGCTAATAAATCCCGTCTGATTCGTTTTGTTAACCAGCCGATATTCGAAATTTTTTTAAAGCTGGCCAGGCGCGTTATGCTTTTATTAGAGAATGTAGAGAAGTATGTTCTATCTGTCATCTGATACTGCTCGATAAGCTGATATGTAATTTCCTCCAGGTTCTTATATTCAATTTTGTTATTTTTCAATTCTAAATGAAGCATTAATGGTTTATCTTTTATCCAAGCAAGAAATTCCTCCAATGATAAAATGCTTGTTCCTGTAAATTTGGGATGAAAAGATTTTCCCATATCCAGTTGTTTTAATTGTTCCAGCGTATATTGATTAACCCAGCCTTTTTCTCCAAAAATCCGTTTCAAGCTTTCGTCATGGAAAAGGACAGGGATATTGTCTTTGGTTAATTGTACATCTGTTTCAATTCCATCTGCCTTCATTTCATATGCAAGCTTAAATGCAGGGAAACTGTTTTCAGGGGCATATCGGCTTGCTCCCCGGTGTGCGATAATGGATGTCATGGTCTCACCCCCAACTTCATTGTGTTAGATTTTTGTTTATAAGTCAATGTTTAAACAGGTGTACGGGATAATTGATTCGTTGTACAATAGGTATAGTATGTCCACTTAATAGGATGTTCAAAAAGTCCAATAATAATGACGCGGTGAGTTTCTTCATACTTTTTGAACACGTACTTAAATAATTATATGAAGTAAGGGTCGATAATTATGAAAATAGGAATAAATCATTCTGTTAATGAGAAAAAAATTATTATTACCGGTGCATCTAAGGGGATAGGAAGAGAACTTGCCAAGGAAATTGCTGCCCAGGGCGGTATACCAATTCTAATAGCGAGGTCAAGAGAATTACTGGAAGAATTAGCCGATGAAATAGACGGAAATAATGGTCTTTGTAAGATTTATCCGATTGAAAAGTTCTCAAGGGAACTTATTGATGAACAGATTAATGAAATCATGGAAACAGAGAAGCGTATTCACGGATTAATTAACAATGCAGGGTTTGGCGTATTTGAGAAGATAGAAGAACTAGATATGGAAGAGTTAGAGGAAATGTTTCAGGTAAATGTTTTAGCAGGAATTCAATATGCAAAAGCATTTCTGCCGCATTTTCTGCAGTTTAAAGCAAAATCACATATTATAAACATTGTCTCCCAGGCTGCAAAATTACCGACTCCCAAAGCTGCAGGATATGTTGCTTCCAAACATGCAATGCTTGGCTTTACGAATGTACTCAGACAGGAGACCAGAGAAAGCAGTTTGACGGTTACTTCTGTAAATCTGGGTCCTGTAAAGACGAACTTTTTTGAGATGGCGGATAAGGATGGCACATATCAACAGAATGTAGAAAAATATATGCTCAAGCCTGAAAAGGTCGCAGCTAAGATAGTTCGTTCTTTATTTACTAAAAAAAGAGAAATTAATATGCCGTGGTGGATGGAAGCCGGAAGTATTTTGTACCGTCTATTCCCTGGATTAATGGAAAGCGTCTTAAAAGCTCAATTTGATAAAAAATAATGGTATGCTGATTTTTAAAATGAGGGCAGCTTCAGAGAGGAACGATACCTTGCTCTCTGAAGCTGGCCGGTTATTTTGAACACGAAAATTCCCAGATCTCAGGGTAACTAGAATATTATTAATTCTAGCGGTGCTGCTCATATTGAGCAGCTTTTGTCAGCTGTTGCAGAATAGGATATGCAGCGTCCGTGATTTCATTGATAGATTGGTGGACAGCAATATTCTGTTCTAATTGTTGTAATGAGCTTGCTCCAAACACTGTTGATGTAACAGCAGGATGATTGGCAACATAGTACATTGCTAATTGTTGGAGAGAGCTGTCAGGTAAAGCCTGTTCGAGCTCATAGTAAAGAGATTTTAATTCATTATAAGAATAATCGAGATATCCATCTTTTCCTTTTTTATCCAATACTTCATCAGCTTTATTGCTCAGCAGTCCTTTAGCAAGCGGTCCGCGGGCAACGACACTGATTTGATTTTCTTCTGCAATTGGTAAAATTGCTTCCTCAGGCCGCCTATCTAAGAGGCTGAATTGTGTCATTAAAACATCGATAGAAGACCGGATTGCATATTCACGGACGACATTCGGACGTATAGAGGAAATTCCATAGGTGCGGATTAATCCATCTTTCTTTAATTCTTCAAAAGCCTCAATTGTCTCGCCAACAGGATCATCTAAGGTGCCGCCATGAAGCATATACACATCAATATAGTCTGTATTTAATCTTTGTAAACTATTACGGACAGCTTCATGGATATATTTTTTCGATGGGTCCCAGAACCAGTTATCTTTTCCTTCCTGGAAATGATTTCCGACTTTTGTTGTAACAACCACATCAGATCTGCGGTGTTTAATTGCTTCTCCAACGATTTTTTCATTTTCACCAAAATTATAAAGGTCTGCCGTATCGAGGTGATTAATTCCTTTATCTAAAGCATAATCAATCATTTTTTTACCTTGCTCAGCATTTGTTCCCAGGGACATACAGCCAAGCGTTAAATCAGAAATTTCAATATTGCTTGTACCAAGCTGCCGTTTCTTCATGTTATTCCTCCTCTATGAATTACGTATGCATATATTGTAGAGGCAGATGGAAAAGAATACAATTAATATACATATTGAAGAAATACCTATATTTGTCTGTAATAACACAAATAGTTTTTAGAAGGAAATTCATTTAAAAAAAACGTACCTGAGAATAAGCTTCTATACCATACTATTCCAAGATGAACATGTTCTTCATTATCCCGTTTGCATTTTGTTAAATCATCCTTCAATTGAAATGGAGGTTGTGTATAGCTCCTGCAACCAACCACTCCGCTTTCCGTTGTACAAATGTTTCTGATTGGACGAGTAATCGCAGTCCCAGGACGCGCAAGTGCAGGCGTTGTGACAACGCTTTTCGATAGGGTGAGTAATCGCAACCCCAGGAGTCACGGGTTTAGCCTGCGAACCACGTAGGGGTCTGCGTGGTTGGTCTGCGCTCAGTTAGGCTTCTAAAGCGAATGAAAGAAATCATAGCCTGATGGAGTTAGCTGAAGAGCATGCCCCTAGGAAAGCAAAACAGTCCGCCGCAGTGGTGGCTTTACACGTTACCTTCTTTCTAGATAGAGTTTATAATTCACCAAGAGATAGATGGAAGGAACGATCAACTCTAGTCTCTATGATAAGCAAGTTATTTTTTAAGGTGCAAAAGTTGAGTAAAAAATAAAACGTATCAGAAGAAAAATTAGTATGGACTTGCTACAATAGAGCATAGCGAATTAGAATGAATAGGAAGATAGACAAAAATGAAGCTTCCTTCCACGGAAGCTTTTTGAATGGATATCTATAATAATTTATAAAAGGTGGAGATGGAGACATGCATCGTTTTGAAGAAAAAACAATTACAACCAAGAAAATATTTGAAGGAAATATTATAGATGTTCAATTGGATGAAGTGAAGCTGCCGAATGGAGAAACAGCTAAGAGAGAGCTTGTATATCATCCTGGAGCAGTAGCAGTAATTCCGATTACAGCAGATAATAAAATAGTGCTTGTAGAACAATATCGCAAACCGTTAGAAAGAGCTTTAATAGAAATTCCGGCAGGGAAGCTGGAAGAGAACGAGAATCCGTTAACTGCAGCTGTCCGTGAACTGGAAGAAGAAACAGGCTATACAACAACAAATCTATCACAGGTTACATCTTTTTATACATCGCCGGGATTTGCTAATGAGCTGGTATACGTCTATATTACTAATGATTTAATTAAAATGGAAAATCCGCCTGCCGGGGATGATGATGAATTTGTAGAAATCATGGAAGTGACTCTTGAAGAAGCAAAAAAACTTGTAGAAGAAGGGCGTATTCAAGATGCAAAAACAAATTACGCTGTGCTTTATTTACATGCTTTAAATAAATAATAAAGGCAACGTTGCAAAAATCATAGTATGACCAATATGTATATGCTCTATCAAAAGATAAAATTAATAGGTATGTTTAAAGTGGGGTTCTCATAGATTGTAGTATAAGAACTATAGTCAGGAGGATCCACATGTATAATCCCTCTCGTAATTTATTTATGGAGCATATAAAACGCCATACAACAATTTATGTATTTACAATCATTCTTTTTCTGACAGGTATCGTATTCGGAGCTATCTTAGTAAATAGTATGGATTTTGTACAAAAACAGAATTTATTCTTCTATTTAGAACGTTTTTTTACGCAGCAGACAAATGACGGTGAAGTTATCAGCCGGCAGGATATCTTTATCAGAAGTCTTCTTTACCATATAAAGTATCTCTCCTTTATGATTTTATTGGCACTGAGTATGATTGGGCTTCCGATTATATGGATTATGGTATTTATGAAAGGATTTGTTGTCGGTTTTTCAGTCGGATTTATGGTAAGCCAGTTAGGGGGCCAAGGGTTGCTTTTGTCAGCTATATCCATCGCTCCTCAAAATCTATTAATTATTCCTATCTATATTATTGCTGGAAGTGTATCGATGATATTTTCTATAGGCTTATGGCAGAAATTATTTTTAAAGCATCATCACCAGGAGATTCTGCCGCCTTTTATCCGATTGCTTATTATATTCGCTATTTTAATGGTATTTACTGCTTTAGCAGCATTAATGGAAGCTTACCTGTCCAATACCTTAATGTTAGAATGGATTGAAAGATATAATGGATGATTATTAAAAGACCTTCTTACTTTATGTTATTCGCTTAAATCTTGCTAAGAGACTCCATTTATAATATAATAACCAATATTAGTTTGTAATAATTATTATTAATAATTGAGAATACTCTTTGACACATGGAAGATAGATGCATATAATGAAGATGTAAAGTGAGGGAGGCGACTATCCATGGAACACCGGATTGAAAAGATAAAAAAACAGCTACATTCGCATAGCTACAAATTAACTCCCCAGAGGGAAGCTACGGTTCGAGTGCTTCTGGAAAGAGAAGACGATCACTTAAGCGCGGAGGATGTTTATCTTCTTGTAAAGGAGAAATCACCGGAAATTGGTCTGGCAACCGTTTATCGTACATTAGAATTATTATCTGAATTAAAAATAGTAGACAAAATTAATTTTGGCGATGGTGTATCAAGATATGATTTGCGTAAAGAAGGCGCAAAACACTTTCATCATCATTTGGTTTGTATTGAATGTGGCTCTGTTGAAGAGATTGAGAATGATTTATTAGGTGAAGTGGAGCAAATTGTTGAAAATGATTGGGGCTTTGAGGTAAAGGATCATCGGTTAACCTTTCATGGGATTTGTCGCCAATGCCAGGCAGCAGCCGTAAAAGAAGATGTTCAAAAAGCGACCCCCTAATCAGAGTAAAACCTTTTTCGAATAGAGAAAGGTTTTTTTATTGGGAAAAATACATACATGAACAAGAATAGGAGCTGGCATATTTGCACTATCTTAAGGGTGTAGCGATTTCGCTGATATGGCAACCAGATTAAAATATGTGGCAGTATCTGTTTGTTGTACTGTCACATATTTTAATCTGAAAAAGGTGAATAATTTACCTGATATATTTTTTTAGAATCCGATCCACAACAGCCCCATAAGCTTCTCCAAACATATTTAAATGAACAAGCAAGTAGAATAGCTGGTATATCGGCTTCACTTCCTCATAATAATCCTCTAATGAAAGAATTTCCTTATACTTACTATAAAAAACTTCTGAAAAACCACCAAAGAGCTCTGTAAATGCAAGCTCAAATAAATGGTCCCCATACAGCACGGAAGGATCAATTAAATAAGGTTTTCCTGCCTGACCCGTTATCCAATTTCCTCCCCATAAATCGCCGTGCAATAAAGAAACCCGTGGCTGGTTTGGCAGATATTTATCTAAATCACGTATCAATGTTTCCAGTTTTAAGCGTCTTTTTTGGTTCATCCGATTAAACTTTACAGATAAATCTAATTGTAGCTGTAGACGATGATCGCGAAAATACTCGACCCAATCGCTATACCAACCATTTGTCTGAGGCAGTTTTCCAATATAAGTCGGCTTACCTAACCCATACTGAGCGGAGCGGTCAGTTAAATGCATAGAAGCCAGCTGTTCTCCTAATTGCTGCTCTGTCGTTGCTGTTTTTTCACCCTGAATCCATTCCATTATCAGCACCATTTCTTTATTGCTAGAGGATTTGTCATAGTAATAAACTTCCGGGACAGCAATTGCTTGTGTTGAACGTATTCTTTCAAGACCATCAGCTTCCACCTGAAAGAAATCATCGGCAGTATTCCGATTCGCTTTTACAAAGTATTCTTGTTTTTCGGTTTTTATATAATATGCCTGGTTAATATCGCCTCCGGAAATAGGAGTCATTGTTTGAATAGACGTATTGTCGCCAATTTGTTTTAATTTTTCTTCAATCATCTGTATGAACTCCTTTTTGATTTTATTATGTCATAGAGCTAAACAGCCCAAAAGTGTTTGTAGTTTAACTCTGGTTCCAACCATTGTATAATATTAACAGAAGAAGATGTTTCGTTTTTTTATTTCCTCCATCTTTTTCTAGTATTTTTAAAATTGTTATTTGCATATTCTAACTGTATAAGTGTTTGTTTACAATACAACATAATAATAAACATTCAGATACAGGGAGGTCAGAATATGGAAAAACATTTTAAAGAGGCTGTTAAAATATTTATTTGGTTTATGATAGGAGCCTGCTTTTTTACGGTATGTTTACATTATATATATAATGAATTTCAAGAAATGCATCGTTATGATTCACCTGAAGGGCCAGCGGTTAAGGTGATATATGAGGAAGCTGGCTGGTTTCCATTTGATATTTTGAAAGGAGAATAGATATGTTAAAATATGCATTAGAAGATTTCTATCATTTTCTACGGGTAGAAAGAGGGCTGTCTGATAATACTATTACCTCTTATCAAAGAGATCTTACTGCTTATGAAAAACAATTGACAAAAATAGGATATAACGAATGGAATGACATAAGCCGTAATGATATTATGCGTTTTTTATATGAATTAAAAGACAGCGGTAAGTCAACTGCAACAATATCCAGGCATATTTCTTCAATCAGATCCTTTCATCAGTTTTTAATACGGGAGAGCATTGCTGATACGGACCCCAGCCTTCATATTGAGACTCCGAAAAAAGAGCGGAAGCTGCCGGACACCCTTTCTCAGGAGGAAGTAGAGAAATTATTAAGCATTGAAACAACAACACCTCTGTCGTTGCGTAATAAAGCCATGTTAGAATTGTTATATGCTACGGGATTACGTGTATCTGAAATGATAGGTTTAAAATTGGAAGATTTACATTTATCCATGGGTTTTGTTCAATGTATGGGGAAAGGTTCAAAAGAAAGGATTGTTCCTTTGGGAGATACAGCCAAAAAAGTTTTAGAGGAGTATATGCAAACGGCAAGAAAAGAGCTTTTGAAGAAAAACAAGCAAGAGAATGCTCTATTTGTAAATCAGCACGGCCGGCCATTAAGCAGACAAGGGTTCTGGAAGATTTTAAAGGGACTTGCGATGGAAGCAGAGGTACATAAAACCATCACCCCGCATACGTTAAGACATTCTTTTGCAACGCATTTATTGGAAAATGGTGCCGATTTAAGAATCGTGCAGGAAATGCTGGGACATGCAGATATATCCACTACACAAATTTATACACATGTGACGAAAGCAAGGTTAAAAGATATTTATCAAACTTACCATCCCAGAGCATAATCTTCAGTCAATGATTAAGCTGTTAAATATCGAAAAGCTTTTCAAATAAAAGAAATTCCTTTATTCTTGTGTTGTCAGACATCTAACATCTGTAATAGTGATCATACTGAGCACTTGTTTCGGGAATATAGTACATAGGAGGTAGATACAAATGAAACAATTTAAGCGTGTTTTTTTAATTGTCATGGATTCAGTTGGAATCGGGGAATCTCCCGATGCAGAAAAGTTTAATGATTTAGGGTCAGATACATTAGGGCATATTGCAAAAGAAATGAAAGGGCTTGATATGCCGACTATGGGCAGCTTAGGTCTGAGCAATATCCGCGAAATTGAAGGAGTTGATCCGGCAGATAAGCCGAAAGCGCATTATACAAAAATGCAGGAGGCCTCTAATGGCAAAGATACAATGACCGGTCATTGGGAAATTATGGGTCTTCGTATCGATCAGCCATTCCGGACATTCCCGGATGGTTTCCCAGATGAGCTTATTCAAGAGCTGGAAGAAAAAGCAGGCAGAAAAGTAATTGGCAACAAGCCGGCCTCCGGTACAGAAATATTAGTGGAGCTTGGGAAGGAGCATATGGAAACTGGCAGCCTGATTGTCTATACATCGGCAGATTCTGTATTGCAAATTGCAGCACATGAAGATATTGTTCCAATTGATGAATTATATCGGATTTGTGAAATTGCGAGAGAGCTTACATTGGATGAACGTTATATGGTAGGCCGTATTATTGCCCGCCCGTTTGTTGGAGAGCCCGGTGCTTTTGAACGTACTTCCAACCGCCATGATTATGCATTGAAACCTTTTGGACGTACTGTAATGAATGAATTAAAGGACGCTGGAATTGATGTCATTGCGCTTGGTAAAATATCTGATATTTATGATGGAGAAGGCATTACAGAGGCTGTTCGTACAAAGGATAATGACGATGGCATGGTAAAATTAAGTGAATCTATGAAAAAAGATTTCACTGGCCTAAGCTTCCTTAATCTTGTTGATTTTGACGCGAAATACGGGCACCGCAGAGATCCGATTGGCTATGGGCAGGCACTGGAGACTTATGACAAGCAGCTTCCGAAAATACTCGAACAGTTACAGGAGGATGATTTGTTAATTATTACAGCCGATCATGGAAATGATCCGACCCACCATGGAACGGATCACACACGGGAGTATGTACCGCTTATTGTTTACCATACAAACATTAAAGAAGGAAAAGAATTCCCTTTACGTACAAATTTTGCTGATATTGGTGCAACAATTGCAGATAATTTTAATATTCCTTTACCTGAGCATGGCACAAGCTTCCTGAATGAGATAAAGAACTAAAAGAGAATTGTTCATCATAATATAGAAAGGATGGTTAACATGAATACCATAGAAATTATTAATAAGAAAAAATATGGTAAAGAATTATCCTACGAAGAAATTGAGCATATTGTAAATGGATATGTTAATAATTCCATACCAGATTATCAAATCTCAAGCTGGCTTATGGCTGTTTATTTTCAGGGGTTAAATAGTGATGAAACCTCCGCTCTCACAGACTTAATGGTCAAGTCGGGAGAGACAATTGATTTATCCTTTTTAAATACAACAGTTGTAGATAAACATTCTACTGGCGGTGTAGGGGATAAGGTAAGTTTAATTGTTGCTCCCATAATTACTTCTTTAGGAATTCCTTTTGCGAAAATGAGCGGACGCGGGCTGGGACATACGGGTGGTACAGTAGACAAGCTGGAATCGATTAAAGGGTTCCATACAGAGCTCCCGTTACAAAGATTTAAAGACCAGGTGAAAGAGCTTGGAATTGCATTAGTCGGCCAATCAGGAAATTTAGTACCGGCAGATAAGAAGATTTATGCATTAAGAGATGTGACAGGAACAGTAGATTCAATTCCTTTAATAGCCAGCTCTATAATGAGTAAGAAAATTGCTTCCGGTGCAGATGCAATTGTCTTGGATATTAAAGTCGGCAACGGTGCTTTTATGAAAACAGAAGAAGAGGCAAAGAAGCTGGCTGAAACAATGGTCGCTATCGGTAAAAAATTAAATCGGGAAACAGTGGCTGTGTTAACCAATATGGATCAGCCTCTCGGAACAGAGATTGGTAATGGAAATGAAGTGTTGGAAGCAGTAAAATTATTGCGCGATCAGGAGTATAGTCAGGATTTATACGATGTATCCGTAGAAATAGCAGCACAAATGGTTTTCTTAGCAGGAAAAGCAACTACCGAAGAACAAGCCAGAAAGCTTGTAAAAGAAGTGATTCAAAGTGGAGAGGCTTATGAAAAGTTTGTAACCTTTATCAAAGCACAGGATGGTAAGGTAGACAGTATCCATGAAATTGAGGCTAAACAATCTATTGATGTAAATGCTGAACAGGCAGGATATATTGCTTCTATAGAAACCCAGCAATTAGGAGAAGCTGCTATGCTTCTCGGCGCCGGCAGAAAAACAAAGGATGATCAAATTGATCATCAGGTAGGAATCACTTTCCATGTAAAAACAGGTGATAGGCTGCAGGCAGGCGCTAAACTTGCAACAATTCACACGAACATGGAAGATAACGATACTGTCATTAAGAAAATAAAGGATGCTATTACGATATCGGAAAATCCTGTTCAAGTAAAACCAAGTGTTATTGGTATTGTTAATTGAAAATAGTTTCATTAAAAAAAGATTTAGAAGGTATTTGTCTTCTAAATCTTTTTTTAATGAATAAGAAAGTATATAAAAACGTTGAAAACAACCGCTCCAGAAATACACTACGCTTTCCGTGGATCCCGAGCTCATCTCCTCGAAAAAAAGAGGTACATTTTTTCCTGTGGGGTCTTTTTTCGAGGAGGCTGAGCGTTGCCCATGGAAAGCGGCTTCCTTTGACTGCGATTACTCGTCCCATCGAAAACCGTTGGAGCGGACATCTCTTTGGCAAGAACACCATCGTTTTAAAGACCAAGTGATTTTCTTGGTTTATTTTATTAAAATGGATTGGTCGCCCATTGGGCGGATTGCTTAATAAAAATACGCTGATTTAATTTTAGCTGAGCTACCATATATTCCGCAATATCCTCAGGCTGCATAAACTTGTCTTCGTTTTTCTCTTCCAGTTTATCACCAAATGCTAACTTGGTTGCAACTAAGCTTGGATTCATAGTAAATACGCGGATATTTTCTTTGCGAACTTCCTGCATCAGAGCCTCTGACATACCCTGAATGGCAAATTTGGAAGCACTGTAAGCAGTTGATCCTGCAGTTGCTTTTAATCCATTGCTGGAGGAAACATTAATAATATCTCCTTTTTGTTTGCTTACAAGATGTGGAAGAACTTCTTTTAAAACATGGTATGTTCCAAAAACATTTACTTCAAAAATATGCTTCCAGACTTCCTCATCCATATCCTGAAAGTTGCCGTAATCACTTATTGCAGCATTATTTATTAATATATCAGCTTTCCCTAATTTCTGTTCAAACTGCTGAACAGCTGTTTTCACTTGATCAGGCTTAGAAATATCTGCTCTGCAGATAGCAATATTCACACCATATGTTTCCAACTCTTGCTGTGTTTCTTCAAGATTTTCTTTTCTTCTGGCAATTAAACCGAGATGAACACCTTCTTTTGCAAAATGATGTGCAGCTGCTTTTCCAATTCCGCTGCTTCCTCCTGTAATATATGCAATTTTACCGCTTATTTCCTGTCCCATTTATAAATCTCCCTTCTTTATCTAATCTAGTTCCAGTATAGGGCAGAGTTTATCGAACAACAAAAAAGATGCTCCTATTTATAAATTTCAAATTAAAAATAGTATGAAATAAAGCCAAAATGGAAATCCTAAAAGTATTATTGTGATTTGGAGGGAAGCAGTATGAAGCGACTAATCGTATTGATGATTGGATTACTTATCGGAACGACATTTTTCAACTATTCAACTGTTTTAGCGAATGAAGAAAATAAAGAAAAAACAAGCTTAGCCGAGGATGCATTATCAGGGGTTTTAATTGAACAGAATACCGGTACAGTACTGTTTGACAAAGATGCGCACGAACAATTACCGCCAGCCAGTATGACAAAAATAATGACTCTGCTTTTAATTATGGAAGCTTTGGAAAAAGATAAAATTTCAAAAGAGGATATCGTTGTCGTAAGTGAATATGCCGCTTCAATGGGGGGATCTCAAGTATTCCTGGAGGCTGGGGAAGAAATGTCTGTAGATGATTTAATAAAAGGGATAGCAATTGCTTCCGGAAATGATGCCAGCGTCGCAATGGCAGAGACTATTGCAGGAACAGAAGAGGAATTTGTCAGTAAAATGAATAAAAAAGCAGAAGAACTGGGTCTTAAGGATACCCATTTTGAAAATACCACCGGGCTTCCGGCAGACAATCATTACAGCAGTGCTTATGATATGGCTGTCATGACAAGAGCATTATTACAATATGAAGATATTACGAACTATACGTCTATCTATGAGGATTATTTACGCCAGGGGGAAGAAAATGAGTTCTGGCTTGTGAATACAAATAAACTGATTCGTTCTTATCCAGGTGCAGACGGCATGAAAACAGGATATACAAATGAAGCAAAGTATTGTCTAACTGCTACAGCAAAGCGGGATGATATGCGGGTGATTGCAGTGGTTATGGGTGCTGAAACACCTAAAGAGCGGAATAAAATGGTATCCGGATTACTGGACTATGGCTTCCAAAGCTATCATACAAAGCAGCTTTTTGCCAAAGAAGAAACTGTGATGGAACTAAACCAAATAAAAGCAAAGCCTCAAAGCTTTGACATTGTTACCAAACAGGATGTTCATAGCCTTCATAAAAAAGGAGAAGAAGAACCGGCTGTAACAACAGAAATTTCTATTCAAGATGATTGGAAATTTCCAATTAAAAAAGGAACTGTTGTCGGGGAGCTTATTGTCAAAGAAAATGACAAGCCTTTATATACTACACCATTGATTATTAATGAAGATATTACACAGGCATCTATTCCTGAATTAACAAAACGAACATTGCAAAAAATGGTGAAAGCAGCCGATTAATACGTATTTCCACTTCTTTTGTCGAGTAGCAGGAAATAGTCATTTGTTTAGAGAATTCCTTATACTAAGGATGTTCAAAAAGCCGTTAAAATCAATATAGTGAAAAGAATTCGCCGGATTTTTTTGAACAGTTATTTCAAGCAAAGTGTAACTATTTCACAACAAAGAGGAGGAGCATTGCACATGGGATTACAGACTGAATTTGAAGTAAAAGGCGATGTGCTGATTGTACGTATGCAAGGTGAATTGGATCATCATGAAGCAGAAGGGTTAAGAGATACGTGGAAAGATTGGATATATATGCATTCCATTAAACATATCATCTTAAACCTAAAGGGAGTAAGCTTTATGGACAGCTCTGGATTAGGTGTTGTTTTAGGGCGTTACAAAGAGATTGTTCAATTAGGGGGAGAGATGGTTCTGTGCTCTGTAGCTCCTTCCCTGCACCGTCTTTTTGATATGTCAGGCTTTTTCAAAATTATTCGTTTAGAGGAAGATGAAGAACGTGCACTTCAAGGCTTGGGGGTGACATCATGAAAAATGAAATGAATATTTCTTTTTCAAGTGTAAGTGAAAATGAAGCTTTTGCCAGAGTTGCTGTTGCATCCTTTGTCACACAATTGGATCCAACAATGGAGGAATTAACAGAAATTAAAACGGTGGTATCTGAAGCAGTGACCAATGCTATTATTCATGGCTATGGAAGCGAACCGCATCATAAGGTTTATATTGACTGTGTGCTGTATGATGGGGAAATAGAGCTGACCATACGTGATGAAGGACAAGGCATTTTGAATATTGATGAAGCAAGGGAACCTTTATTTACATCAAAGCCAGAAATGGAACGATCCGGCATGGGTTTTACAATTATTGAAAATTTCATGGATACCGTGGAAGTCATTTCTGCTCCTGAAAAAGGGACTTCCGTTTATATGAAGAAGCAATTATCAAAATCAAAAACGGTATACAACTAAAAAATCAATGGTGAATATTCATAAAACGGAGGAAAGAGAGCAGCTTTCCAATGAACAGGTAAAGAAAATGATTCAATTAAGCCAGTCTGGTGACAATGAAGCAAGGGAAGAGCTTATCCGTCGAAATGTCCGGCTTGTGTGGTCAGTTGTTCAACGATTTGTAAATCGCGGATATGATCCAGATGACTTATTTCAAATTGGAAGTATTGGATTGATCAAAGCAGTGGATAAATTTGATCTCTCCTACAATGTGAAATTTTCTACCTATGCCGTTCCCATGATTATTGGCGAGATACAGCGTTTTATCCGAGATGATGGCAGTGTAAAGGTCAGCAGGTCCTTAAAGGAGATGGGGAATAAAATTCGCCGTAAACGGGAAGAAATGGCAAAAGATTTAGGGCGATCTCCATCTATTAATGAACTTGCTCAAGCTTTAGAGCTGGAACCAGAGGAAATTGTGCATGCGCAGGAGGCTGCAAAATCACCTCAGTCCATACATGAAACGGTCTATGAAAGTGATGGTGACTCTATTACTTTATTAGATCAAATAGCTGATCAGGATTCCAAATGGTTTGAAAAATTATCCATTCAAGAGGCTGTTCGTTCGCTTACTGAACGGGAAAGACTTATTATTTACTTACGTTATTACAAAGACCAGACACAAACAGAAGTAGCGGAAAGACTCGGAATTTCTCAAGTTCAGGTCTCCAGACTGGAGAAAAAGATTTTAGAAGATATGAAAAAAAATATGGATGCCGGATGACAGATATATGAAGCTTATTTGTGTAAATAACACAGATAAGCTTTTTTGTTGTTAAAGGATTTGGGTTTAAGGCTTATAATTTGCTTTCTTTTAACAAATACTAGTTGTTAAGGAAAACAGATTAAGGGGGGATTTTGATTATGGCAGAGCTTGTCTATATAAGAATGCGGAAGAGAGTGGTTTTGGAACAATGGCAAGAACTTAAGTTAAAAGAAATTGCTTATATATCCACGCATTCGGATAAGAAAGAATTACTGGAAAACACGCCTATTTACCGGCTGTCTAAAAAAGATAAAAGTATTTTAGTGATTGACAGCTTTTTAATCATTGACCACCTCACAAAAAAATATTCAAATTTTGAATTTCAACTGCTTGGGCCAGAACAGACCCTCATACAAATTGAACCGCATAAAAAGCCGACACATCCATTGATTATTACATTTGTCTGGTTACTTCTGTTTGTAGGCTCAGCAATGACCATCATGAATTTTCATTATGATGTTAGTATGCAGCCCGTTCAGCAAAAACTGCATTTTATCCTGACCGGTGTAGAAAATGAGTATCCTTTATGGATTCAAATTCCCTATTCTATAGGTCTTGGATTAGGAACGGTTCTTTTTTTTAACCATTGGTTTAAAAAACGTTTTAACGAAGAACCAAGCCCGTTAGAAGTAGAGATTTTTAATTACCAGCAGGATTTACAGCAGTATATTAATACGATGGAAAATGAGCTAAATGATCCAAGAAATTCTTCTTAGTATCCTGCAAATTTTTATCGGATTCAGTGGCGGCATTGCTGTTGGTGCGGGATTTGTTGCTTTTATTACGGTGTTAGGGATCATCCCGAGGCTTATTCAATTGAGTAAGACAGAAAAGTATATAAAAGCCTATGGAGCTGCAGTGATAATAGGGATGTTAATCGGAGCTTATTTCTCATTTGCCCCTATATCAACATCACAGTCTGTTGTTGTATTAATACTGTGGGGGTTATTTCATGGTATTTTTAACGGAATGTTAGCTGCAGCATTAACAGAAGTATTAAATGTTTTCCCTATTCTCACGCGGAGAATAGGGATGGGAAGCTATGTGATCTTATTCATGATGGCATTGTTGCTTGGTAAGGTGTTCGGTTCATTATTTCAATGGATCTATTTTGTCCGGTAAAGGCAGAATCAATCATAACTTCCTGATTAAATATAACTGTTTAATTCCAGGCTTTAGAACAATGAAGTTATAAGTGTGAGATTAATTCGATATAACATTCAGAAGGTGATAATATGCAGACAGACAAAGGAAAAAAGAAGTCTATTTCTCCTCATATTGAAGATACGTATGCATATATGAAAAAGAGGGTAGGTTTAGAAGAATCGTATGATTTGGGATATAGAGAAACAGTGGTCTTGAATCAGCGTATACAGATGTATTATGTGAATGGTTTAACGGATACATCCGTTGTACAAGAGATATTAAAGGTAATGGTTGAAGTCAATGATAATGAATCGGAAAGTGGCAAGATTGGAGAAATCATTGAGAATAGATTAGTCCATCAGCAAGTAGAGCATGTTACTACAATGGATGAAGCTGTTGACGAGGTGTTAAGTGGACTCATTGCCGTATTTATTGACGGGAAGGATTATGCACAAATTATTGATGTGCGTAATTATCCGGGAAGAACGCCGGAAGAACCAGATACAGAGAAGGTCATTCGCGGATCAAGAGATGGGTACACAGAAAATATTGTAGAAAACACAGCGCTTACCAGAAGACGTCTGCGTGATGAAAAGCTGCGGAATGTCATGCTGAAAGTTGGCGAACGCTCAAAGACAGACGTTTGTCTCACTTATATTGAAGATGTAGCTAACCCAAACTTAGTAAGGTACTTAAAAGATCTAGTTGAAAAAATTGAAGTAGATGGCTTGTCTATGTCCGATAAATCATTGGAAGAATTTTTATTAGTTAAAAAATGGAATATTTACCCTTTGGTTCGGTATACAGAAAGACCGGATGTAGCGACAAGCCATTTATTAGAAGGCCATGTCATTATTTTTGTGGACACTTCTCCAAGTGCTATTATTGTTCCGACAACTTTTTTTCATCATATGCAGCATGCAGAAGAATACCGGCAAGTACCCGCAATCGGTACATGTATTCGATTTATCCGCTTTCTGGCAGTATTAGCAGCTTTATTTCTATTGCCAACTTGGCTATTATTTGCAGTTGAACCATCCTTATTGCCGGAGAAATTAAGCTTTATCGGCCCTAATGATGAAGGAAATGTACCGATAACCGTTCAAATTATCATTGCAGCAATCGGGATTGAGTTTTTAAGAATGGCGGCGATACATACGCCAACGCCATTATCAACAGCGATGGGGTTAATCGCAGCTGTTTTAATTGGAGAAATAGCAATTGAAGTTGGATTGTTTTCACCAGAGGTTATTCTGTATATTTCAACAAGCGCGATCGGGAACTATGTAACACCAAGCTACGAATTAAGTGTGGCCAATAAGGTAATTACTATAATTCTTGTGCTGGCTGTAGGCTTATTCGGATTACCGGGTTATATGATTGGAATCACACTTTATATTTTATTTATTGTTCAGATCAGATCTCTAAGAACACCATATATGTGGCCATTACTGCCTTTTAATTTAAAAGCAATGACGCACATTATACTTCGTATGCCGGTTCCATACACAAAGCATCGTCCCAGTATTGTACATCCACGTAATAATTACCGGCGCCCTTAAAAAAACAGAGGAATGGTTTTCCTTTTATAGATTGGTTACGGTATATTCAGGTGCTGCAGGTTTATCGCAATTTCCTTCATTAAAGGATAAAAGAATCCTTACTGAAGGAAGCTTCAGTTTATTTAGGCTTTCATTATTTACTGTATTGTGATAAAGTATTTTATTATTTGAAATAATGGGGGAAAAAGAATGATACTTGATGCGCACCCCTTTAACGTAAATACAAAGGGACATTTAGAAATTGGTGGTGTTGATACTGTCCAATTAGCGGAAAAATACGGAACACCTTTATACGTCTATGATGTGGAAATAATCCGGAGGCATGCGAGAGCTTTTGTTCAAGCCTTTCGTGATGCGGGAGTTCATGGAAGAGTTGCTTACGCCAGCAAGGCTTTTTCTACAATTGCAATGCTTCAGGTGGCAAAGCAGGAAGGATTATGCTTAGATGTTATTTCTGAAGGTGAATTATATACAGCACTTCAAGCAGACTTTCCAACTGAAAAAATTCATATGCATGGCAATAATAAGAATGAAAAAGAAATTGCTATGGCGGTAGAACATGAAATAGGGTGTATCGTTATTGATAATTTTCATGATATTGAATTGTTAGATATGGAGCTTATGAAGCAGGAGAAAACAATGAACGTGTTAATTCGGGTAACCCCAGGGGTCGAATCGAAAACACATAAGTATATAATGACTGGAAATGAAGATTCAAAATTCGGTTTTGATCTTCAAAATGGGCAGGCAGAGGGTGCTTTAAAAAAGCTTTTGGGACATCCCAGAATTTATTTAAAAGGACTGCATTGCCATATCGGTTCACAAATATTTGAAACCGATGGATTCCGTGTAGCAGCAGATATCCTTTTTGCTAAATTAGCAGTATGGAAAGAAAAATACCAATTTGAATCAGAGGTCCTTAATTTAGGCGGCGGCTTTGGAATTCGTTATACAGTAGATGACACACCGCTTCCATTGGCAGAATATGTAAAAGATATGATTCAAAGCGTCGGGCAAAATTGTAATAAATATAATATGAAATCTCCAGAGATATGGATTGAGCCGGGAAGGTCTATTGTAGGCGATGCAGGAATTACGCTGTATACAATTGGTGCAAATAAGAATATCCCTGGTGTAAGAGAATATTATTCCGTTGATGGCGGGATGACAGATAATATCCGGCCCGCATTGTATCAGTCAAAATATGACGCAGTTATTGCTAACCGTTCGGCAGCAAGTCCTGAGAAGGAAGTTTCTATCGCGGGAAAATGCTGTGAATCGGGTGATATGCTGATTTGGGATTTACCCGTACCACAAATCAAAGATAAAGATATACTGGCAGTTTTTTCAACCGGCGCTTATAATTATTCCATGGCCAGCCACTATAACCGTTTAACAAAACCGGCAGTTGTATTTATTGAAGACGGACAGGATCATCTTGTGGTCCGCAGAGAAACGTGTCAGGATATTGTCAAAAATGACTTGTCTTATGAGGGGATAAAGAGCTTTACTTAACCCAAATAAGTGGTAAAATAAAGTATAATTGTTTTAAAGAAGTTCAAAAAGTCCAATCAAAATGACACTATGGGAAAAAGAACTTCTACTAAGTGCGTCCACGTCCTGTGGACAGCGTAGAAGTCATCACATCCTGTGAAAGCTCGTTAGCTTGCATTTCCGCTGGGGTTGTGAACTTAGCCGATGGGTCATTTTAACCGTGTTTTTTGAACATATATTTTTAGAAGGAGATTTGCCCAAATGAAAAAAGGTTATATTGAAATGGAAAATGGTAATAAAATTGAATTTGAATTATATCCAGAGGAAGCACCTGGTACTGTAGCTAACTTTGAAAAATTAGCAAATGAAAAATTTTATGACGGGTTAACTTTTCACCGTGTAATTCCTGGATTTGTCAGCCAAGGCGGTTGTCCTGTAGGTAATGGAACAGGTTCTGCTGGATATACAATTAAATGTGAAACAGAGGGAAACCCGCACAAGCATGAGGAAGGCTCTCTATCTATGGCACATGCCGGAAAAGATACGGGAAGCTCTCAATTTTTCATTGTGCATGAACCACAGCCTCATTTAAATGGGGTTCACACTGTATTTGGAAAAGTAACATCTGGTATTGAGCTTGCAAAAGCAATGTCAAATGGCGATGTAATGAAAGAAATTCGCGTAGAAGGATAATAAAGATTTGCAAAGGGATGATGGCCTTAAGAGAAAAAATAGCAAGAAAACGTACTAATGTTGTCTTTTTTATAAAAGGGAATGAATTAGTCCGGTAATCTATTTTTCAAGGCTGCATCCCTTTTTAAATATTCTCTGCTATTTTATGCAAAATAAAAATGGTGCTTTTCATTATACTGGAAATGCGTTATACTTTCAGAGTAAATATTGATTGGAATTTAAGAGGATTACCATACAAGAAATTTAATGAGGGGTAATTATGTTAATTCGCTTTAAAAGAAACTTAGAAAAGATTGCTATGGGTTTATTATCATTTATGCCTGAGGAAAAAGACGTGAAAAAACTGCAAGAAACCATTCGGGAGTATGAAGAAAATGATGGATGGCATTTGCATTTATGGAAAGAAGACGATGATGTTTTGGGAGCAGTAGGTGTACAAATTATGAATGACAATCAGTTGGTTATTAAGCATCTTACAGTGAACCCTTCACACAGGGATCAAGGGATAGGATCACGAATGATTGCAGAAATTCATCGTATTTATTCGGATAAATACAATATTGTGCCTGCTGAAAGTGTGAAAGCTTTTTACGAGAAATCATTAGACGCATTGTAAAATGGAGTTTCACCTGATTAAATTTAATGTAGAAAAGCCAACCCTTATAAGGGTTGGCTTTTCATTCGTTGCTACTTTTATTTATTTCATTTTATTTTAGAACCAAGCAGCTCCAACAATTACTAATAAAATAAATAGAACAACGATTAAGGCAAATCCGCCTGCGTAACCACCTGAATATCCACTCATTTTATTTCCTCCTTTTTAGTTCAATCCATAAATGTTTTGTGCTAACATTTATATTACGTTATAACTTATGTAAGCTAAGCAAAGAGTGTATGGGCTTTTGCAAATATTTTAGTTACTTTTTTAGGTTAAGTAACTGAAAGGATGTTTAATAAGCTCGATAAAGCTGACTTTTTAATCAGCTTCTAACACATTGTTTTACTACGCTTGAGAGGAATTACAGCGATGATTCAAGGATATGAAGTTAAATTAGAAACATTTGAAGGCCCTTTGGATTTATTACTTCATTTGATAAATCAATATGAGATCGATATTTATGATATTCCCGTTGCCCAAATTACACAGCAGTATATGGATTATATTCATACCATGCAGTATCTGGAACTAAACGTTGCCAGTGAATATCTGGTGATGGCATCTACATTGCTTGCAATAAAAAGTCAGATGCTTCTTCCAAAACAGGAGTTTGAAGAGGACGATATGGACGAAGCATATATGGATGATCCACGTGAAGAGCTGATGCAGCGTTTAATTGAATACCGGAAATACAAAGAAGCCGCAGAAGCGTTAAAAGAGAAAGAAGCTGCCGAACAGCAGGTTTATACACGCTCACCGGTTGTTTTTGAATTTAAAGATGTACCGATCGAAAATACAAATACCGGGAATGTATCTGTGTTTGATATGATTAATGCACTGAAAAAAATGATGCAGAGAAATCAATGGAAAGAGCCGCAGGATACAGTTATTCAACGAGCGGATATTCCGATAGAAAAACGGATGGAAGAAGTGTTACAGCAAGTTATAAATAGTAAAGATGGGGTATTATTTCATGCCTTGTTTCCTGTTCCGACCAAATCATATATCGTAACAACCTTTGTAGCTATTTTAGAATTAATGAAAAACAGACAAGTCTATGCTATGCAAGAACAGCATTTTGAAGAATTATATGTTTATAAGATGGAGGAATAATCGTGGAACAAGAGCGTTTAAAAGGAGTTGCAGAAGGTCTGCTGTTTGCCGGCGGAGATGAAGGGATAACTGTAAGTGAACTTAGCAGCATCCTTGATATTTCCTTAGATGAAGTTCGCCAAATTATTGATGAACTTCAAACAGATTACAAAAAGCAGAGTCGGGGCCTGATGATTCTGAATGCTAATGGAATGCTCAGCTTAACAACAAAACCTGATCATAATGAGTATTTTAAGAAATGGGTTATTCAGCCGAAGCCGAATAGAATGTCCCAGGCAGCTCTAGAAACATTGGCAATCATTGCTTATCAGCAGCCGATAACGAGGGCTGAAATTGATGAAATACGTGGTGTCCGCAGTGAAAGACCACTGCAAACATTAGTCTCACGGATGTTAATAGAAGAGTGCGGAAGAAAAGAAACCGTAGGCAGGCCAATACTTTTTCGGACAACCAAGGAATTTCTTACTTTCTTTGGTCTATCCACCTTAGAAGAACTGCCTGAATTGGAAAGTACGCTTGATTCTGAAACTGATACATCAGATGTCGATTTATTTTTTGACCGTTTTCAGGATGAATAATATAGATTAGAAAACCTTATTGATGAGTAATGAATACTTATCTATAAGGTTTTTTAATGCATAAATAAATATTGGTCAGGAAGTAGCTGCCAGCTTCCAGCAGTGGTTCTTTCTCTATTTCTTTTAATTTCCATATCTCGCCTGATCTCATTTTAATCATAACAGCTTGTTTCATGCATATAAATGAATTAGAAATATTTATCAAGTTCACTGTCAGAGACAGAATTTGATGAAGTTCTGGACATAAAGCTGTGTTTTATGAGGGGGAACCAACCTGATGCGTTTTTTTATATGGATGGTCATTTGTATTATTAGCTTCATATCTTTTCCAATTCATGGACATGCTGCACCGGATGTTTCGGCACAGCAGGCTGTTTTAATCGAACAATCATCAGGAAGGGTATTATTTGCAAAAGACGCTGATGAGCAGGCCTCTATTGCGAGTATTACGAAGGTAATGACAGCAATTATTGCTATTGAATCTGGAGAAATGAATGAAAAGGCCACTGTTTCCAGAAATGCTATTTATACAGAAGGGTCTTCTATTTATTTAGAGCAGGGGGAAGAAATGTCTTTAACGGATTTAGTATATGGCCTTATGCTTCGTTCAGGAAATGATGCTGCTGTTGCTATTGCTGAACATGTTGGCGGAAGTGAAGAGGGCTTTGTTTATTTAATGAACGAAAAGGCTAAGTGGCTTGGAATGAAGAATACGCATTTTGATAATCCGCATGGACTGGACTCAGAGACGCATTATTCGAGTGCTCATGACATGGCAATTTTAATGCAGTATGCAATGGAAAACCCTGTTTTTCAAGAGATAAGCGGCTCGAAAAGATATTTGTCCGAAAACAGATCTTACTATTGGCAAAATAAAAACAAACTCCTGACTATTTTTTATGAATATTGCACAGGAGGAAAGACAGGTTATACAAAGCAAACAGGGCGCACGCTGCTTACTACAGCTGAGAAGAACGGAATGGAATTAATTGCTGTAACATTGGATGCTCCTGATGATTGGCAAGATCATATGGCCATGTTTGAATGGGGCTTTGAACAGTTTGAAATGAAAGAGGTTGACCAGAATGGAGAAGTTGTAACAGATAAAAAGGATTTATCAAAAAACACTGTTACTTTACCACTTTACAAGCATGAAAATGACTCTTGGGCTAAAGAAGTATACTTAAATGAAGAAGCAACGTCACTGACTGACAATACCGTATTAAATCAACTGGATGATAATGAAAAAGATTATTTTATGGATGATGTCGCTCATGTGTTTCATTCCATTCTGAGGTGGGATACAAATGATTAATTGGATTTGGATATGTATGGCTGCTATCGGAATTATTTATGCAATGTTTTCCGGGAATATGGAGGCAGTCAATGAAGCTATATTCGATAGTGCTGCGCAGGCAGTTACCTTAGCTATTGGTCTGATAAGTATTTTGGTATTTTGGCTTGGCATGATGCGCATTGCAGAAGAAGCTGGTATTTTACGGGGACTGGCAAGGATTTTTCGTCCTATTATATCGAAAATATTTCCGGAAATACCGAAGGATCATCCAGCGTTAGGTTATATTTTATCTAATTTAACAGCAAATATGTTTGGGCTGGGTAACGCAGCAACACCATTAGGAATTAAAGCAATGGAGGAAATGAAGAAACTTAACAATAATTCTGATACGGCATCACGTTCCATGATTACTTTTCTTATTCTGAACACAACTGGATTAACGCTGATTCCTACAACGGTTATCGGAATCAGAATGCAATATGAATCTGCTTCTCCTACTCAAATTGTCGGTGTTACCTTGCTGGTTACATGTATAGGTACAATTGCCGGACTGATTATTGACCGGATCTTTTATTATAAAAGTACTTGGAGGAAATCATGATGGGGTTTATCAGCTTAATTAGTATTTGGATGATACCTTGCTTTATTTTAATAATTATGATTGCAGCAAGTATTCGAAAATTACCTGCATACGATTTATTTGTAGAGGGAGGAAAGGAAGGCATAAAGACAGCTGTTTCTTTGCTTCCTTTTTTGGTGGGGATGATTACTGCTATTTCAATACTGCGAAGTTCGGGTGCTTTAGATGCGTTTGTAGGATTAATTGCCCCAGCACTGGACTTTATTGGATTTCCTGCAGAAGTTTTGCCCCTTGCTCTAATCCGTCCAATATCTGGTACAGCAGCATTAGGTATGACTACGGAATTAATCGCAACCTATGGTCCAGATTCCTTTATCGGTACACTTGCATCTGTTATGCAGGGTAGTACGGATACTACCCTATATGTGCTTACCATTTATTTTGGTGCCATTGGTATTAAGAAAATCCGTTATGCATTACAGGCTGGGTTATTAGCTGATTTAATTGCTATACTTGCAGCTGTATTTCTTGTTACAATGATGTTTGGATAATTAATAGTCAGTAGCAAATATTAAAAAACTGCATGGAATGGCACCTTAGCGAATGCATATTTTTTTCTTAGGGTCTGGTATATTAAAATATTGCTGTACCAAATTACTGTTATAATGATATAATCACTTGTCCCATCAAAAATCGTCGCTGGAATTTTATGCTTTCCTAACTTGTAAAATAGGGCTATGATGAAGATATGTGAAAAATATATTTCATCATAGGCTTTCTTGTTATACAAGAGTCAACCGGCTATTTTAGTGTGACAGGTGCTGGCTGTATGAAAAGGAAGAAATAACAGCCTCTTCTTCTGTTCAATCGTTACAGGAATACAGAATAAATAGGCGCCAATGAAAGTTCAAAATGAAGTGTTTTTTACGAATGGGCTTCTCGTACGTGAAAGTGTTTTCCGTACTGCTTGTATGATGTGGGTAATTTTATTAGAAGGTCATTGTTAAGCGGATTATTATTTGAGGGTTTTTGAACATCATCTTCAAGTAAAAACAATTAAAAAAGATTGGGGATCTATATGTCAAAGCATGAAGAAAGATTACAGAAGGTTATTGCTCAAAGCGGTCTGACATCCAGAAGAAAGGCTGAGCAATTAATTCTTGACGGAAAAGTAAAAGTAAATAATAAAACAGTAACAGAGATGGGGATTAAGGTTACCTCTGACGATAAAGTAGAAGTTGATGGTGTGCCTCTTGAAAAAGAAGAGCCCGTATATTATCTGCTATACAAACCCAGAGGTGTTATCTCCAGCGTTAAAGATGATAAAGGAAGAAAAGTTGTTACAGATTTTCTGCCGGGTGTAAGTGAAAGAGTATTTCCCGTCGGAAGACTGGATTATGATACTTCAGGAATATTGCTTTTAACAAATGATGGTGAATTTGCAAATCATCTGATGCATCCAAGTAAAGAAGTTAATAAAGTATATGTAGCAAAAGTCAAAGGTATACCCCATAAAAAAGAATTATTAAAATTACGGAAGGGTGTTATATCTGACAATGAAAAACTGAAAGCAGTCTACGTTAATATGCTGTCAAGCGATAAGGAAAAGAAAACGTCTATTATTGAATTAACATTGCATGAAGGGAAAAATAGACAAGTACGCAGAATGCTTGAGGCAATTGGGTTTCCGGTGATGAAACTGAAGCGGGAACAATACAGCTTTTTAACACTGCAGGGATTAAATGCCGGCGAGTATAGATCACTAACACCGAAAGAAGTCAACCAATTACGGAACACGTCCACAAAATTGTAAGATAATATTCAAATTTACAAGCTGCCCACAATGGTATAATCAGTGAGAAAGGGGAGGAGTGCTGTTGAATAAGGGAGAGAGAAATATTAATAAACAGAAAAAGAAACGCAACCGTCTCATTTTTCGCTCTTCTATTTTAGCTGTTTTAGTTGCTGCAGTAATATTTGTACTATTTTCAAATTCAAAAGATGAAAATACAATATACCGTGCAGGTGATGCTGCTCCAGATTTTAAATTAAGTCAAATTAATGGAGATTTTGATGCTGATGTAATGCAGCTCAGCGATTTAGAAGGAAAAGGGGTTATGCTGAATTTTTGGGCAACCTGGTGCGGGCCTTGTAAACAAGAGATGCCCTATATGCAGGAATTATACCCGAAGTATAAAGAAAAAGGGGTCGAAATCGTTGCTGTCAGTCTGGACAGTACAGAATTAGTAGTTGATAATTTTATCGATGAGTATGGCTTAACGTTTGCTATTCCGCATGATGTCAACGCTGAGGTAAGAGATTTATATCGAATCAGACCAATGCCTACAACGTTCTTTATTAATCCTGATGGAACGATAGACGAAATTGTCCAGGGGGCGCTGACATTAGATAAATTAGAAGGACACTTAGATGCAATCACACCAGATGCATCATGATATTCCATGAGAATGGAGGTAGACAATGAATAAAATAAAATGTGAGTGCGGCCATATTAATCCCGAGGGTACCGTGTTATGTGAAGCATGCGGAAAGCCTGTAGAAGGAAATCAGCATATTGACGGGAATGACGGCAAAAAGCTTTTAAATATGCGCTATGACGGCAGTGCCCGACGCTCACAAACATATCAAAAATCAATTATAGATAAAATTTGGAGTTTTTTCTCCTCTGTAAAAGTAGGCGTCTGGCTTATTGTAGCAGCATTAGTTGCGTCTATATTTGGTACGATTTTTCCGCAGGAGCAATTTATACCGCAGGATGCTGTATCAAGAGATCCGGCAATTTTTTATGAAGACCGTTATGGTATTTGGGGTCTAATGTACTACCAGCTCGGATTTCATCATATGTATAGCTCTTACTGGTTTATTACTTTAATTGCTTTAATTGGTATTTCGTTGGTTATTTGCAGTTTAGACCGTTTTGTCCCGCTTTTTAGAGCTTTAAGAAACCAGAAACCGAAAAAACATAAGAAGTTTTTATCCAGACAGCGCCTGTACAGCGAGTCAATAAATGCGGATGACTCAGATATAGACAAACTGGTTAAAGGATTGAAGAATTCCAGGTATAAAATCACGGAAGAAGATGGCCAGATATTGGCAGAGAAAGGCCGATTTTCCAGGTGGGGACCTTATGTAAACCATATTGGACTTATTATTATATTGATTGCAGCTATCTTACGTACAACACCAATCATGTTTACTGAAGAATATATGTGGGTTCGTGAAGGGGAGCAGAGAGTTATTCCCGGCACAAACAATCAGTATTACATAGAGAATAAAGACTTTATATTGGAAACACATGATCAAGATGATGAGCGCTTTCAGGAGGCTTTTCTGAAAGAGGAAGAAATTGCAAGTAATTTCCAGACAGATATTGTCGTTTACGAAGCAAAGAATGCTGATGTGGTAGGTGCTGAGCCGGAATTGGAACCCATTCTGGAGCATTCTATTCAAATGAATAACCCGGCAAAATTTGATAAATACACACTATATCAGCAGGGATATCAGTTAAATGAATTTGAAAATATGAGCTTTCATATTCACGAAGCAGATGATTCAGAAGAAGAATCGCTTGGAGATTTTACCATTGATTTAACAAATCCGGATTCAGTATATGAATTAGACAGCGGTTTCCGGGTAGAATTAACAAATTATTATCCAGATTATATTATGACAGAAAACGGAAATCCTGCTTCAGAAACAGATTTTCCTAGAAATCCAGCCTTTGTTGTGACAGTTTATCCTCCCGGTTCAGAAGAAGGAGAAGTGAGCTTTCTGGGGGTTGGCCGGAATATCGATGCTACTGGAGAAAATCAATACAAGGTAGCTATTGATGATGTTGAATTCCGGGATGTCAGCGGTATTGCAGTAAGCTCAGACCGGACGCTTCCCTACTTTTTTGTAGGTGCCATGATCTTTATGATTGGTGTTATTCAGGGAATGTACTGGCAGCATCGCCGAGTCTGGATTAATAAACAAAATGACAATACGCTTCTTTTAGCAGCTCATACAAATAAAAACTGGCACGGAATTAAACGTGATATTGAAAAAGCTGTAGAGGATACAAACATTAAGATGGTCAAGGATCAGCAGGAAATAGATGAGTAAACATTAAAACGGAATGGTTAAGATAGGATTGGAGGTAAGCGAATGGATTTATACAGTCTTAGTAGTGGAGCTTTGCTTATTGCTTTTATTTTATATTTAGTTGCAACCTTTTTCTTTGGAGGAGCAATTCGTCAAAATAAAAGTGAACGACATCAGAAAACAAAAGCAGGGACCATCGGTTTAGTTATAACAATTATTGGTTTTGCATCTCAATTAGTTTATTTTATTGCAAGGTGGATGTTGACTGGCCATGCGCCTGTAAGTAATCTTTTTGAGTTTACAACCTTTTTAGGGATGTCAATGATTTTTGCATTTATTATTATTTACATCTACTATAAAACAGCCTTTTTAGGAGTATTTGCTCTTCCTTTGGCAACAATTATTATCGCTTATGCAAGCATGTTTTCCACAGGAGCAGCACCACTGGTACCATCTTTACAAAGTAATTGGCTGCACATCCATGTGACAACAGTTGCATTAGGGCAGGGGATTTTATTTATAAGTTTTGTTGCCGGATTAATGTATTTAATCCGACAAATTGATCAAACCAAGCTGACTTTTCGCAATGCGATGCTTGAAGTTGTTATTTATTGTATCTTTTTATTTATTGGATTTATTGCTATTACATCAATCTTTAACGCGGTTTCTTATCAAGCAACCTTTGAAGTGGAAAGAGATGGACAGGCTGTTATGGCTGAATACCAGCTTCCGCCGATTGCAGCACCTAAAGACAGCACATTACTATCAGAAAATGTAATGAATTCCTGGTTCGAGGCGCCAGCCTGGATGCATGGCGACGAAGCAGGAAGAAAACTAAATACAGTGATTTGGTCATTCTTTGCAGGAACGATTATTTATGGTATTACGTTTTTAATTTCCCGCAAACGAATTGGTAAAAGACTCCATCCGCTTCTCAAGGGTGTAAAACCGGATATGCTGGATGAAATCATGTACCGTTCTGTTGCTATCGGTTTCCCTGTCTTCACCTTAGGCGGGCTGATTTTCGCAGCTATTTGGGCTCAGCTGGCATGGGGAAGATTCTGGGGCTGGGATCCAAAAGAAGTCTGGGCATTAATTACTTGGTTCTTCTATGCAGCATTCCTTCATTTACGGCTCTCCAGAGGCTGGCATGGGGAAAAATCAGGCTGGCTTGCAGTAGTTGGCTTTGCAATTATTATGTTCAACCTGATTGTAGTAAATCTTATACTGGCAAGCTTACATTCATACGCATAACACTGCCTGTATGGTGATTACAAATAGAAAAAGGGGATTGTTATCAACCATTTGGTAGCAATTCCCTTTTTGGATGAAGATTAATTAAGCGACTGTCAAACCTGTTAAGAATACAAGGATTCTCTTAATTCCTTAACTTTTCAAACAGGTTCGTTTATAATGCTAATTAGAGTTGAAATGAGGAGTGAATTGTAAATGAGTGAAGCACAAAAGTTATTAGTGGTAGACGATGAAGAAAGAATTCGACGTTTAATAAAAATGTACTTAGAAAAAGAAGATTTTGAAATAGATGAAGCAGCAGATGGAAAAACTGCGTTAGAGATGGCTTTACAAAATAATTACAATGCAATTATTTTAGATATTATGATGCCGGAAATGGATGGAATTCAGGTTTGCGAAGAGCTGAAAAAAGAAAAGGATACACCCGTCATTATGTTAACGGCAAGAGGGGAAGAATCCAATCGTGTGCAAGGCTTTGAGGTAGGGGCAGACGATTACATTGTTAAACCATTCAGTCCAAGAGAAGCTGTACTGCGGGTGAAGGCTATTCTGCGCAGAGTCTCTAATGTAAATTATCAGCAGTCAGATGCGACCGCAAAAAATTTATTAGTATTTCCACACTTGACCATTGATCATGATGGGCACCGGGTTACTGCAGATAATCAGGAAGTGAGCTTGACACCTAAAGAATATGAGCTGCTTTGCTTTTTAGCAAATTCACCGGATAAAGTATTTAATCGTGAGCAATTATTAAAAGAAGTTTGGCAGTATGAATTTTTTGGTGATCTTCGTACAGTAGATACACATGTAAAGCGTTTACGTGAAAAATTAAATTCTGTTTCCCCGCAGGCTGCGAAAATGATTGTAACAGTTTGGGGTATCGGCTATAAATTTGAGGTTGAACAAGACTGATGTTTTGGAAGAGCGTTGTAGGTAAACTATCATTAACGATATTATTATTAGTGTCCTTTGTATTAAGTGTATTAACGTTCTTTTTAATGCAGTTTTTTGAAACCTATCATATTCAGGAAGCTGAAAATGACATGACACAAATGGCTGCGAAAATTTCTTCATTGGTTGATTCAGACTATAATCTGGATTTTATCGAGGATGCTACAGAGATGCTGAGAGATCCCTCCAGCCGAATTGTCATTTACTATGCAGACGGTGAGCCATGGATTTCTGATTCCGAGGACACAGATTTAAGTTTTATTGATGAATCATGGATGTTAAATGATCCAGAAGCCCAGGAATTGCTTGTTCAAGTCACTGCACAGAGCTCTCAAGGACTGATTGAGGATGAGAATGAAATTATTTCAGTAGGCTCGCCCTTGGAAAACGGGGGAGCTGTGTTTGTTTTTAAATCCTTGGATATGATTAATGAAACCAAAGATCAGACAACCAAACTGATTTTGCTGAGTGCAGGTATTGCAATACTGCTGACAACCTTTTTTGCTGTATTTTTATCATCCCGTGTTACAGCGCCATTAATTAAAATGCGGGAAGCGGCCTATAATCTGACTCGTGGTGAATTCAATACCAAAGTGCCTGTATTAACCCGGGATGAGATTGGTGATTTAGCCATTGAATTTAATCGTATGGGTAATCAGCTCAATTATCATATTCAGGCTTTAAGGCAGGAAAAAGAACAATTATCCAGCATTGTGAGTTCGATGGCTGATGGTGTCTTCACACTTAATAGAGATGGAGAAATTATCGTTATGAACCCCCCGGCAGAGGCATATTTAGATAACTGGAATTATGAGCATAATCAGAAAGAGGATAAAGAAAAGCAGCTTCCAACGGAACTTAAGGATGCTCTCAATAAAGTAATTGCTGAAGAGAGAGCGGTGTTAAAAGAGTCTGTTGTCCAAGGGCGGAACTATGTAATGCTAGTAACGCCATTGTATGATGAATCCCATGTACGGGGCTGTGTTGCCGTTATCCGTGATATGACTGAAGAACGGCGTCTTGATAAACTTCGCAAGGATTTTATCGCAAATGTTTCGCATGAATTGCGTACACCTATTTCTATGCTTCAAGGATATAGTGAAGCAATTGTCGATGATATTGCTGAAACAAAAGAAGATAAGAATGAACTGGCTAAGATTATATATGAAGAATCGCTCAGAATGGGCAGGCTTGTAAATGAATTACTTGACTTAGCAAGAATGGAAGCCGGTCAAATTCAACTACATGTTGAGTCTGTTGCTGTTCAGGCGTTTGTTGAGCGTATTGTGCATAAATTTCAAGGGCTTGCTCAAGAGAGTGAAGTAGAACTTTCGTTAAGCTTAGATATGCATGAGCAGATTGGTGAAATGGATGCAGATCGAATCGAACAAGTGTTAACCAATTTAATTGATAATGCACTCCGTCACTCTGTCAAGGGTGGAAAAGTAGAGGTGCACGCGCTTAGCAACTCAGATTTCCTTCACGTAGAAGTAGAGGATAATGGCAGCGGCATCCCGGAAGAAGATCTGCCATTTGTTTTTGAGCGCTTCTATAAAGCGGATAAATCACGGGTGAAGAAAGAGAAGCAGGGAACAGGCTTAGGATTAGCCATTGCCAGAAATATCATTGAAGCGCATCATGGGAAAATTCAGGTAAGGAGTAAGCTGGATATTGGTACAACATTTAGTTTTGAAATACCTATGAAACATTCCTAAAAATTAATAGATATGATAAGATAGTTGGTATATACAAAATAAAAATTAGGGGATGAGAGGTAATCAGTGAAAGCTGTTACTGTACTCGCAGCTCTATTTATACTCCTTTATAATTAGTTGTTAAATAGAGCTTGGCAAAAGCAGTACCTTTCTTTCCACCACTCCAATGCCAAAGTAAAGCAGCTGGATTGAACGGAGTAAGTATATATTGTTCCATCTTCAGCCTGTTAACTAAACAGGCTTTCTTTATGAGGATGTTCAAAAAGTTAGTCGCCTTGAACTTCTTGGTCCTATTTATCGGACTTTTTGAACACACACTTTATGGATAAATTTGAAGTTGATAACGAAAGGGGACATGAAGATGAATAGGTGGTTGAAGTTTTTAGGTATTATGTTAATATCCTTTGTTCTGCTTGCAGCGTGCGGTAATAATGGGGATGAAAATGAAAACTCTAATACTTCAGTCAGTACGAATGAATCAAGTGGTGAAGAGCAGGAGCTGGCCGAAGATGAGGTACGAATAACGATAACAATTGATGACGGGAATCAGTATGTATCAGAAGAAATTGTTCAAGTGGAAGAGGGGGATATCCTTTTAAATGTACTGGAGGATGCCTTCTATGTAGAAGAAGATAACGGTTTTATCACTTCGATTGAACGAGTGTCAGATGATGAAGACGAAGGAAAGTACTGGATGTATTATGTAGACGGAGAGTCTTCTCCGGTTGGGGCAGGAGAATATGAGCTGAATGGTGGCGAAGAAATCATATTTGATCTGCAATCAATAGAGTAAAAATGAATACATACAAGCTGACATTACTTGCACTACTTGCGGCACTGGCTGTAGTAGGCAGATATGCATTTCATTTTCTTCCTAATGTACAGCCTATTACAGCAATTATTATTTTAACAGGAATTTTCCTCGGTCCAGTATCATCTGTTATTTTAAGTGTATTAGTGGTATTTCTCTCGAACATGCTGCTTGGCATGGGAATTTGGACTGTTTGGCAAATTATCTCATGGTGTTTAATTGGTTTAACCGCAGGAATTATAGGCATTATTTGGAAAAATGTTCCCTTACTTTTTATTATCCTTTTTTCGATGTTCAGCGGTTATTTTTATGGTTTTATTATTTCTTTAACGACGTTTCAGGTTACGGGACATTTCTGGCCATATTATTTAGCCGGGCTTCCTTTTGATACAGCACATGCTATTGGTAATGGTGTGTTTATCCTTTTATTATATCCATTGCTTCATGGTTTGTTTAAAAGATATTCGAAAAATAGATTTCGAATCAAATATTAGCTACTTATAACAAAAGAGAAAGCCGCTCATGAGCAGCTTTCTCTTTTGTTACGTATACTGAGGAGTTATTTTATTGGCCTGTGTCTTTTCCCATTAGAAGTTATTCTGATCATAAAATATATAAACATATAATCATTCGTGATATACTTTTCTATATTAATAATTGAATCTTTATTGCATGATAGCCTTTTTATCATGTATAAAATAGGAGTCCAGCCAATGTCTATGTTTTTAACCTACGATGAAATTCTGCTGAAATGTGAGGAAATTAATACAAAATATCAAATTAAACAAGAACGTTTTGAGGAAATAGTTGATTATATTTTAGATAATGAAGAGATGTCAGCTGACGATAAAATTGCTAAGGCATTCGTTCAGTTATTGCAGGCAGTGACTGAAGAAATCAGTGATATGGAATCTACGGCTGATATTATGCCGACGTGCCAGATGGGCTGCGCTTTTTGTTGTTATTTTCCTATTGTAATAAATAAAATGGAGGCAGAGCTTATCAAAAATGCAATTCATAAAATGCCCGATGATAAAAAGCATTTTATGAAAGAGCATCTTGGCCAGTATTATCAAACTTTTGGAGAAAAGATTAACAGGTTAAGTCATACGGATATGATTTCTGATCCAGATGCGAAATATAAATACAAACAGGAACATCTCCCATGCCCATTTTTAAATCTGGAAGCAAATGCTTGTACTATATATGAGTTTCGCCCGTTGCCGTGCAGAACATATGTGAATTACACAGATCCTGGAGTTTGTGCAGACAATATAATGCCTCAGGAAACAATCAGCTACGAGTTCTTATACCATGAATACATGGGGGCAATGAACGAACTATTACAATATTTATACGAAAATGAAAAAATAGAGAGAATAGATTATCCAGGAGATTTATATCAGGAGGATTTATTAATAAACTGGATGAAAGAGGCTGTTCAATAAGCTTGGAATTTAGAGGATGTTTTCAGTATGGGTGGTGGTGTCAGGATGCTTTTTCAAGGAATCCTTATGGATTGTTTTCAAAAAATAAATCAAGAACGTACATCTTCCAGTGTGTATAATCTTTTAATCGGAAAAAAAGCTATCCAAACTATACAGGATGCCAGGTTCTATCATATCGCTGATTACTACGGTATCTACCCCGGCTTGGCTAAAGACGATTACAGGATACAGCTTAACCAGTTAATAGAACTTGATTATTTGAGGGAAGATAATGAGAAAAAAATACAAATCACAAAAAAAGGAAAGTCCTGGCTTGCATCATGTAAAACAAATCTTGACGGATTTGCGGGTGCGAAATATGCAAATGTGATGGAGACATTCAAGCAGCGATTGCTGCTTTTTATTCAAACCATTACCAACACTTCTAAAAAACAATATCTTTTTATTCCCATTTCAGATAACCATGAAGCTGAACAATTTGTTAAAGGTTTTTATAAGCAGTATAAGCAGCGTTCAAAAGAGGTATTACAACAACTATATAAAGAATTAGAAAAAGCTTTATCCGGCCTGACAGACCTCGAAGCATCGATGTTTGTTGATCGTATAACCAGTTACTACTCTTACGGCAGCAGTTTGCAGCAGCTTTCGCAGGATTATCAGCTTTCTATTCAGGATTGTTTTTTAATTCTGCAAAAAGGTTTTTATCGCCTGTTAAGGGTTCAGGAGCATGATAATGATTATCTAATGCTCAAGCACTTTACAAAAAACTTATATATTTCTGATACACCCTTAAGTCAAACAGCCCAGCATACACTCCGTTTACTTCAAAAGAAGCATTCTTTTAAAGAAATTGTGCAAATCCGTCGTTTAAAAGCAAATACGATACAGGACCACTTGGTGGAGATTGCTATGCATGAGATGGAGTTTCCTTTTTTTGATTACTTGAATTCCACGATTTATGAAGAGATTAAAGAAGTCGTACATTCAAAGCAGTCCTATCGTTTAAAAGAAATTAAAAATAATGTGAATCCGGATATCAGTTATTTTCAAATTCGTTTAGCGCTGGTCTTATACAATAAGTAGAGGGTGAGAATAATTCATTTAGAAGAAGCATTGTATCGTCATTTTAATTATGATTTTTTTCGGCAGGGACAGAAGGAAATCATATCTGATGTCCTCTGCGGGAAGGATGTCCTTGGTGTATTGCCGACAGGGTCCGGTAAATCTATCTGCTATCAGCTTCCTGCAAAGCTGTTAGACGGCATTACTATTGTTGTATCTCCGTTAATTTCTTTGATGATTGATCAGGTTAAGGAGCTAAAGGCTGCCGGCTTTAAAGATGTTATTGCTTTAAACAGTTTTTTGCCTTTTATGGAACAACAGAGAGCTTTAAATAATTTAGATTCATACCGGCTTATTTATGTTTCCCCGGAGTGGCTTCAAAAAAGAAAGCATCAAAATTATTTAAAGCAGCTGCCGATTAAACTTTTTGTAGTGGATGAAGCGCATTGTATATCCCAATGGGGGCATGAGTTTCGTCCAGACTATCAGCGTCTGCATGAAGTGATTGAAGCATTAAATCATCCTCCGGTATTGGCGTTGAGTGCTACAGCAACACCAGATGTCCAGACCGATATTATCCATAGCTTGAACAAGCCGGACATGAAAAGGCATATTTATCCGATGGATCGGAACAATATTGCTTTTTGTGTGGAAGAAGTGGAGAATGATCAAGAAAAATTAGACCGCATTGTAGAAATGACAAAGTCATATTTCATTCCTGTATTAATTTATTTTACAAGCAGACAAATTGCAGAAGAAACAGCTCTGTCTTTATCCGTCAAACTTCCAAAACGAAATATTGCTTATTATCATGGCGGAATGGAAGCATCTGAACGCTTGCGAATTCAGCAGCAGTTCATGAATAATCAAATTGATATTATTTGCTGTACAAGCGCTTTTGGAATGGGAATTAATAAATCAGATATCCGATTGGTGGTTCACTATCACCTTCCGCTCCAGATTGAATCTTATATTCAAGAGGTAGGCAGAGCCGGAAGAGACGGAGAATCAAGTGTCGGCGTAATTCTTTATCATAAGGGAGATTTTCGTCTATCGGCAAATATGGTTAAAAATGAACTGCCGTCAATGGAGGTTATTGATCGCCTTATCACGACAATCTTGACCTGTCAAAGTACTCAAGTTGATTTGCCATCTCCTGAACAACTGCATATACTGCTCGATATTAATGAAGGTGCAGCCCGGTTTATCCAGAGGCAACTGCAAAAATATGGGCTTATTAAGGATAATGAATGGTTTATTGATGAAAAGAAATGGAAACAGGTTAGAGAAAGTATCGTTCAATACTTGGAAAAACGGCAGTTATACAAAAATGATAAATTAAATGAGTTATACCGGTGGGTTCAGACTGGGGATTGTTTGCGGAAAACACTTTATCAGCCTTTTCAGGATGGATTTGGGGACCCAACCGATCAATGCTGCAGCAACTGCGGTTTTGACTGGAATAAATGGGTACCTGAATCACTTTTTAAAATACCAGAAGCTTCTTCTCCAATAAATTGGCGCAAAAAGCTTCAAAAGGTCCTGAATATGGAAGAGGTATAAGGTGAAACAGTATGACCTGATAAAACAAATGTCAAAAAAAGAACTAAGGATTCAGTTATTTTTCTCTCAAGAATTATTTTTCCTGTTGGCAATGATATTAAGTTTTTTCCTGTTTGATTCGTTTTTTGATTGGTTGAATCTTTTCAGATGGGATTTGAAGGAAATCATTTTCTTCGGGTTTTTATCTGCTGTTATCATCGTTTGCATTGAGATTGCTTTAATGTACGTAACACCTGAAAAATACTGGGATGATGGCGGAATAAATGAACTTATATTTCAAAATCAGCCGATAAGTTTTATATTTGTATTTACACTGACAGTAGCAATTTGTGAAGAGTTTTTATTTAGAGGGGCCATTCAAACCACTTTTGGATACTTATTTGCAAGTATTCTTTTTGCATTGGCCCATATAAGATATTTAAAGAAGCCTGTACTATTTTTTGCAGCACTGGTCCTCAGTTTTTATCTCGGCTGGGTTTATGAATATACTGCTAATTTAATTATTCCCATTGTCATGCATTTTTTTATTGACTTTCTACTTGGGTTAGTTATACGGTTAAAGAAATGAGGTGATGGCATTGAGCTCCAAGCAAAACGATCAAGCAGAAGCATTAAGACAAGCTATTCAAGATATAGCAGAACATAATAAAGAAACAGAAGAAGCTGTTCAGGACCAGAATGAACATAAGGAGCAAACATCTGTTGAAATAGATGTATTAAATTTACCACCAAGAAATGAAGTACATAAAGACAGCAGTAAAATACGTTTCAAAGTCAATTTTTCTTTATTACGTTTTATTTTTATTGTTGTATTACTTCTCGCTCTTGCAGGAATTATTGTCTGGTTTATTTGATTTTGAAGTAAGCATAATATAATTAAACGAACACATAAAATGTTATAATTGGTGTACAAGTATATATAGAAGTGTATTTAAAATGATAAAGAAAACATGGTTATTTAGTAATTCATTCATTTTTTCAAATATCTTTTTAAAATAAAATTAATAATTTCTACGCTCTATTGAATACCCATTTTCAAAACGATACAAGCAGGTTATGTTCATCATTTGAAAATGGTGCATATAGTAATATAAATACTTGTTACGAAGTTAAGAGTAAAAGGGGGATGCAGTATGCGAATCGAACGAATTTCAACAGATCAGTTTAAAATTTTTCTTACGTTCGATGATCTTATAGAAAGAGGGTTTACCCGGGAGGACTTATGGCATGATGCATCTAATGTTCGTACTCTGTTCAGTGACATGATGTACGAAGCAAGCAGTGAGCTTGGAATGGAATTTGAAGGAATGTTACTTGTGCAGGTACATCTTATGCAAGCCCAGGGAATGCATATTTTTGTGACGCACCAATATGATGAGGTTGATATAGAGTTAGATGATGAATACATCGAGATGAAAGTGACACTTGACGAAAGTAAAGAGCTTATTTTCTCCTTTGATGATTTTGAAGATGTCATTTCCGTAGCAGGGCATTTATCAAATATGAATATCAAAGAATCCAACGTATATTTTATGGAAAACCGTTATTTTATGTTGTTAGATCCTTATGTGCAAACAGTCAGTCATAAGGAAAATATTATTGGTCTCATGTCTGAATTTGCCCACCCAAGTATTTTAACTTCTCATCGTATAAAAGAGTACGGAAAAGTTATTTTTGAAAAAGATGCAATTTCTGAAATAAATCATTATTTCGCTTCATAAAATGAAACTTCATTTGGAGAGGGGATTCCTCTCTCCAAATTGGGCAGCCGATAAATTGAAAATATAAGTATTTGATACATCAGGATTTTTTCAGAATGAAGGAATCCAATATATATTATTCGTAACCTCTGTCATGTTATGAATGCCGGGTAAATATATACATCTCTGTCATATTAATTCTTAATAAATATGACGTTCATCTCTTTTATTGCATAATCCGTATGAAAGTGTATACTAAACTTGGAGTGAGTAAAACATTGATATAATAGTAGGGGGTAAATATTAATGGTAGCCGATAAAGCAGGAGATACTTCCAAAGAAAATCAAGAAAATACTGATGTGTTAAATTCTACATTGTCTATTGTAGAAACCGCATTAAGCAAACTTGGTTACCCTGAGGAAGTGTTTGATTTACTTAAAGAACCTTTGCGTATGCTTACTGTTCGTATTCCAGTTCGTATGGACGATGGAAAGGTTAAAGTCTTCACAGGTTACAGGGCACAACATAATGATGCTATCGGTCCAACAAAAGGCGGGATCCGCTTTCACCCGGATGTTACCGAAACAGAAGTGAAAGCACTTTCAATTTGGATGAGCTTAAAAGCTGGAATTGTCGATTTGCCTTATGGGGGAGCAAAAGGCGGAATCATCTGTGATCCAAGGGAAATGTCCTTTAGAGAGTTGGAAGCTTTAAGCCGCGGATATGTCCGGGCTGTGAGTCAGATTGTTGGTCCAACAAAAGATATTCCAGCTCCAGACGTATTTACAAATTCGCAAATTATGGCTTGGATGATGGATGAGTATAGTAAAATTGATAAATTAAATAACCCTGGGTTCATAACTGGTAAGCCAATCGTTCTTGGCGGTTCTCACGGCAGAGAATCTGCAACAGCTAAAGGGGTAACGATTGCATTAAATGAAGCAGCGAAAAAGAAAGGAATTGATATCAAAGGAGCCCGGGTAGTTATTCAAGGGTTTGGAAATGCCGGAAGTTTCCTTTCCAAATTTCTTCATGATGCCGGTGCGAAAGTTGTCGCAATTTCTGATGCATACGGAGCATTGCACGACCCGAACGGTTTAGATATTGATTACCTGCTGGATCGCCGTGATAGTTTTGGAACAGTTACGAAGCTTTTTGATAAAACGATTACGAATAAAGAATTATTTGAGCTCGATTGTGATATTATTGTTCCGGCAGCAGTTGAAAATCAAATTACCAGAGATAATGCACATAATATTAAGGCCTCTATTATTGTAGAAGCAGCAAATGGCCCAACAACAATGGAAGCAACAAAAATTCTTACAGAAAGAGATGTTCTGATTGTTCCTGACGTTCTGGCATCGGCCGGTGGAGTAACTGTATCCTACTTTGAATGGGTACAAAATAATCAGGGCTTTTATTGGACAGAGGAAGAAATCGACAAAAGATTACATGAAATTATGATTAAGTCTTTTAATAGTATATACAATATGGCAAAAACAAGAAAAATTGATATGCGGCTGGCAGCTTATATGATAGGCGTGCGGAAAATGGCTGAAGCTTCCCGTTTCAGAGGCTGGGTTTAATTAAAAACGGAATGTGGCAATCTATGAAAAGAATCTATTCAGAAATTTAATGTTCTAAAGGATATAAATAAAAAACTCTTTCACAACAAGAGTTTTTTATTTGTTTATGAAGATAATCTTTTGTATTTGCCATGCTGTCAGCTTCGTTGTACGATAGGTAATGAAAATTTAATGTGAAAAATAAGGATAAAAAGGCGGTTGATTCACTAAACAGCGGCGAATTGATCGTTTTTCTAAGTGATGTATGAAGGAAGGATACGAAATGCTAGACGAAAAAATCATTATTATTGGAGCTGGGCCGTGTGGGATGGCATGTGCATTAGAGCTTCAGAAAAAAGGACAAAACCCTTTATTAATCGAAAAAGGAAATGTAGTGCAGACTATTAGTAATTTCCCGACACACCAAACATTCTTTAGCTCAAGTGAGCGTTTAGAAATTGGCGGTATTCCTTTTATTTCTGAAAATAAGAAACCAGTACGAAATCAAGCAATGGTCTATTATCGGGAAGTGGCCGAGCGGAGTAAGCTGCGCATAAATGCTTTTGAAAAATTAGTATCTCTTGAAAAAGATGGAGAAAATTTTTTCTTGAAAACAGTTAAAAATAATGGTGATGAAATAAGTTATCATGCTGAAAAAGTAATTATGGCAACAGGATATTATGATCAGCCAAACTGCCTGGATATCCCGGGAGAAGACTTACCAAAGGTAACCCATTATTTTAAGGAAGCCCATGAATACTTTAATCAGAAGGTTGTTGTCATCGGTGGTAAAAACTCTTCTGTTGATGCTACACTTGAGCTGCATAAAGCAGGTGCACATGTGACTGTTATTTACCGTGGAGATGTATATTCAGAGAGCATTAAACCATGGATTTTACCAGAATTTGAATCACTTGTCCGAAATGGGAAAGTAGACATGGTTTTTGGAGCATCCGTGACAGAAATAACAGATACACATCTCACTTATCAAAAAGATAGTCAAGAGATCGCTATTGAAAATGACTTTGTCTTCGCTATGACAGGTTATCGCCCAGATTATCGTTTGTTAAAACAAGCAGGGGTGAAGATTAATCTGGAAAACGGCAAACCGGTACATGATGAGAACACCATGGAAACCAATGTGAAAAATTTATTTATCGCAGGGGTAGTTGCCGCCGGATATGATAATAATAAAGTATTTATTGAGAATGGCCGTTTTCACGGAGAATTGATTGCTGAATCTATCTTCTCTTCCTAATTCTATTTTTTGATATAGAGCTAAATTTATCGCAGTGTAACTGGCTGAGACTGGGACTGGGACTGCGATTACTCGTCCACCGAAAATCATTGCAATTACTCATCCCATCATAGGGCTTTGCAAGACTCCCGCTACAAGGACGGAAAAAACTTGAAGATCATAGGTGGAAGATCAAACAGCCAGTAACGGCCCAATTGGTTCAAGGGTCTTTAGGGAGGTCGTTTTCTGGTCATACCTTTAGATGCATGCTCTTGTGGTACCAGCAATCAGTGGGGATGAAAGAACTCCCCCGCTGATTGAAGCTTCATTTTATTACACTCTGATGATTTTACTTGAGCAAATAATGACAGTTCCGGGTCAATGGAAAGCGAATACAGACTTCCGCTGATCCAGGTTTCATTTTTTATGAAAGAAACTGTGCTGGCAGGAAGATTATTTGCCTCCTTTGGCAAATAGAGATAACAATAAATGTACATAACAAATATACAAAGAAGGTAATTACATGAAAAAAGTCTTGATGATTGCAACAGGCGGCACAATTGCAAGCGATACAAATGAAAAAAGCGGCAAATTGGCTTCCGGTGTCTTAACTGGGGAAGAAATAATTGAAAAATGTGATATCCCAGCCGATATAGAAGTAAAGGTTGATTCATTCTTTCAAAAAGCAAGTATGCATTTAAATTTTACTGATTTAATCAAGATAAAAGAAGAAATAGACAATTATTTAAATGAAGAAGCATTTGACGGTATTGTTATTACACAAGGCACAGACACATTAGAAGAAGCTTCTTATTTCATGCATTTAATTTCAAACTACAGCATTCCAATCGTATTTACCGGATCACAGCGTTCTCCTCAGGAAGTAGGTACAGACTCTTTTATTAATATTAAAAATGCTATACTTGCAGCCTGCAGTGAAGATTTAAAAGACGTCGGTGTGACTGTCGTATTCAATGAGCGTATTTTTCACTCCCGCTATGTCCGAAAGGAACATGCTTCTAATATCCAAGGCTTTAATGCTTTTGGCTATGGCTATCTAGGCATTATTGATAATAACAATGTCCGTGTGTTTCAAAAGCCTACCTACCGGGAGTATTTAGAATTAAAAAGAGAGCTGCCGACAGTTGACATTATTAAAGTATACATGGATGCCGATGGAAAATATATACAAACAGCAATTGATAGCGGCGTAAAAGGACTGGTTCTTGAAGGTGTCGGAAGAGGACAAGTATCCAGAACAATGATGCCTGCAATTAAAGAATGCATCAGGCAAGGTATTGCAGTAGTAATCACAACTTCAGCCGTAGAAGGTGAGGTTTATCCTACATATGATTATGAAGGAAGCACTTTTGATTTAATGGAGAATGGTGTCCTCCTGGGAAAAGATTATGATAGCAAAAAGGCAAGGATAAAGCTTCTTGTCGGTCTGGCAAGCAACATGGAATTGGAATATTTATTTGACATGTAATTTTTAATCGAATAGAGAAGAGGAGTAAGAATTAATGATAGCTGCTCTATCTGCTGGTATCGCCCCTGCTGTAGCTTTTATGACTTTTATTTATTTACGTGACCGCATCACGGAACCGATTTGGCTCATAGCCCGCATGTTTGTGGCAGGAGCTTTAATTGTGTTACCGATTATGTTTATTCAATATGGGATTCATGCTGAGCTGGATAATATTCCGAATATTATTGAAGCATTCCTGTTTAGTGCTTTTATGGAAGAATTTTTTAAGTGGTTTATGTTTATGTTTTTGATTTATCAGCATGAAGAATTCGATAACCACTACGATGGAATAGTATATGCCAGTGCAATAAGCCTGGGGTTTGCTTCACTGGAAAATGTATTCTATTTATTATCAAATGGAATTGAATTTGCATGGATGCGTGCACTGTATCCTGTCTCGTCCCATGCGCTATTTGGGATTATTATGGGGTACTATTTAGGCAAGGCAAAAATGAATTCAAAATACAAACGCAGATACTTAACCATCGCATTTTTGCTGCCATTTTTATTACATGGTATATACAATTACATACTTCTCGGATTGAATCAATTTATTATTATCTTATCGATTTTTTTAGCTGGTGTATGGGTTTTTGCAATTTACCGGTTAAAACACGCCAGAACTTATGATATCCGTTTTTTGCCTGACAAGTTTATAAAATAAACAAATAGATAAAAAAGCTGACGAGCCGGTTCGTCAGCTTTTTTATTGTTCGGAAATAATTATTATCTATCAGTAATCTGGTTGATTTTAAATGTTTATGAATAAAAAGAAGAATTGCACAAAAAATAGGCTTAGATAAAACGAAACTTCATTCTTTGAGATTTCTCTCATGGAATGCGAGTTGAGTGAATCAGGAAATCAGCTTACCTGATCTTCTGCCTAAACTAAAAATACAAGTTTTTATAACCTGTAAAATTGCTTGTATGACCAATATGTGAGACTGAGACTGGGACAGCGATTACTCGCCCACCAGAAACATTTGCAGGCAGTCTTCCAACCAAAAGTGCTGATAGGTTGTTAGGGCGGAGATTTATGGACGGTTATCCGTGATTAAAATTTCTCTTTGGCTATACTTTCTTTGAGCTGCTTTCTAAAAAAATTATAGGAGGGCAGTTAATTTGATGAAAAAGCTTAAGAGAAGAAAATGGAGGCATAAATATGAACAGAGTTCACAGACCTATGATTTATAGCTTAACACTCTTTGTATTCCTATCTGCATTTATTTTCGCTAAGCCGGAACAGACAAATGCATTTAGTGATCAAATAATTCAACAAGGGGCTGTTGGAGAGGACGTTATTGAATTACAAGCCAGATTAAAGCATATTGGTTTTTATAATGGCAAAATTGATGGTGTATTTGGCTGGGGGACATATTGGGCTTTAAGGAATTTTCAATATGAATTTGGAATGGAAATCGATGGTCTCGCCGGGCAGACAACAAAAGATAAGCTTACGAAGGCAACAAACTATGATAAAGAAAAAGTAAAGCAGGAAATGTATGGCACAGGCTCTGCTCCATCAGGAGGAAATAATGGGGGCGCGGAAAGTACTCCTGTCAACTCCACGAATGTCCCGCAAGGATATTCTAATAATGATATTCAGCTGATGGCCAATGCAGTGTATGGGGAAGCCAGAGGAGAACCTTATGAAGGCCAGGTAGCTGTAGCAGCTGTGATTCTGAATCGGGTAAACAGCCCATTATTCCCGGATACGGTATCTGGCGTTATTTTTGAGCCGAGAGCATTTACAGCAGTTGCAGATGGACAAATATGGCTTGAGCCGAATGAGCAGGCGAGAGAAGCTGTGCTCGATGCTATTAACGGCTGGGACCCTTCAGGAAATGCACTGTATTATTTTAACCCGGATACAGCAACTTCAGGCTGGATTTGGACACGGCCACAGATTAAAACAATTGGAAAGCATATATTCTGCAGTTAGAAAGGTGTGAAAATGAATGTATCGTTGGATTACAATTACATTGTTGACAGTAGCTCTTATTTCTGTATCTATTTGGGGCTACCATTCAAATAAACAAAAAAATGATTTATATGTTCAAGCCGAGAATGAATATCAAAGGTCCTTCCATGAACTGACATACAATATGGATGTGTTAAATGATCAAATAGGAACCTCATTAGCAATGAATTCACCAGACAAATTATCGCCACAGTTCGTTGATATTTGGCGAATCAGTTCAAATGCTCATGCAAATACAGGGCAGCTGCCAATGGGCCTGCTGCCAATTCATAAAACGGAAGAATTTCTATCAGAATTAGGAGATTTCACGTACCAGACTGCTATTCGTAATTTGGATGACGATCCTTTAACAGATGAAGAAACAGAACAATTGGAAAAATTTTATAAACAATCTGGAGAAATAAGAGATGAGCTTAGGGAAGCACAGCATCTTTCCTTAAGCAACGGAACAAAATGGATGGATGTAGAACAGGCTTTATTAAATACAGATGGTGAAAAAGATAATGATATGGTTAATAGCTTCCAAACAGTAGAAGACTCTTTTAACACCTCTACGGAGGAGACTCCTGAAGAAAGTACCACCAGTACTGAAACAGAAGAACATCCTTATAAAAATGTAACTGGTAACGAGCTAACGGAAGAAGAAGCAGTGAAGAAAGCTGAAAAGATTTTTGGCAAGGAAGATGGAGCCGATTGGACGGTTACAAAATCGGGCGATGGTGCATTAACACCTATGTACAGTGTCTCCTATGATGAGAACGGGGAACGGGGCTATGCAGATTTAACAGTGAAGGGCGGTCATCCACTTAATTTATTAATTTCCAGAGAAACAGGCGGGAAACAATTAAGTTTGAATGAAGGATTTGAAATTGCATCTGATTATCTTTCAGAGCTTGGATTTGATGAAATGCAGCTTTTCCAAAGCAGTGAATATGATAAGGTTGGCATTTACTCCTTCGTATATGAAGATGATGGTGTCCGGGTTTTCTCTGATGCTGTAGAGGTAAAAGTAGCTTTAGATAATGGAGATATTACAGGATTGACAGCAAACAATTACTTTAAAAATCATGTTGAACGCGACATCCCAGATCCTGCTATTTCTGAAGAAGAAGCTCGTGATGCAGTAAATCAAAATGTAACTATTCAAGAAAATCATCTCGCGATTATTGATGATAGCCAAGGAGAAGAAATTCTGACTTATGAATTCTTGGGAACACGAGATGATGCAACTTACCGAATATTTATTAACGCAGAAACTGGCGCTGAAGAAAAAATTGAAAAAATGACAGATGCCGAGATTAATTACAATTCTGTTATTTAAAATAAAAATGAAGTCCCAACGTAATAAATAAAAAAAGCTGCCTTCGAAAAAAGATTAGCATCTGATTTTCGAAGGCAATTTGCATTAGTAGCATTTGCAACGTGATAAATAAATTCGGAATATGTTATGATTATATTGTATAGAACTTGCTTGGCAAAAGTCAGGCTTTTTAATGGCAGGAGTGAAAATAATGGATAGTATTTCAATTGCAATCGACGGACCGGCAGCAGCTGGAAAGAGTACCGTTGCAAAGCAGATTGCAAAAAGATTAGGGATTATTTATATTGATACAGGAGCGATGTATAGAGCACTTACTTTTCAAGTGCTTCAAGAGGATATTGATCCTGAAGATGAAAAGGCAGTAATGGAAATTTTAAATAAGATTGATATTCGGCTTGTTCAACAGGAAGATGGTCAGCATGTATTGATTGATGACAGGGATGTAACTGAAGCAATTCGGTATCCAGATGTTACTGCATCTGTTTCCGCAATTGCAAAGCATTCTGCAGTACGGAAAAATATGGTGTCAGCCCAGCAGGACCTTGCAAAGGACCACAGCGTTGTGATGGATGGACGTGATATAGGTTCTCAGGTATTACCTGATGCTGATGTAAAAATATTTCTGATTGCTTCTGTATCTGAACGGGCAAAACGCCGCTTTGAGGAAAATAAACAAAAGGGCATCCCCGCTGACTTACATACGCTGGAAAAAGAAATAGAGAGACGGGACGATCTTGACTCCACTCGCGAAGTATCTCCATTGGTAAAAGCAGAGGATGCCATTGAACTGGATACTACTTCCCTCTCCATTGATGATGTTACTGAAAAAATTCTCGAAATATGCCAGCCGTTTATTAAAAAACTTGGTATTCGCTAAGTCAATATGTAAATAATTAAGCTGCGTTTTCATTGGCTGAGATACTTGTTATTTCCATTTGCTGAAGAGAGTGTGTCAAGAACCAGGAGGTGTATCTCCATGCTGTACAATTTTGCAAAATTTATTTTTACTATTCTTTTTTATCCGATGTACCGGATTAAAGTGACAGGAAAGCATCATATACCAAAAAAAGGACCGGTCATTATTTGTACCAATCATACTTCTAACCTTGATCCTCCTGTGGTAGGAACAACAGCATCAAGAACAATCCATTTTATGGCGAAGGAAGAGCTTTTTAATGGGAAATTCTTAGGCGGGCTATTAAGAAGAGTGCATGCTTTTCCAGTCAAAAGAGGATTGGCTGACCGAAATGCTCTAAGAGGAGGATTGAAGATTTTAGAAGAGGGAGAAACACTGGGTTTATTTCCAGAGGGGACAAGAAGTAAGGATGGCAAGCCGGGAAACCCCTTGCCGGGAGTTGGCTTTTTTGCTCTCAGATCTCAAGCAGAGGTCGTTCCTTGTGTTATAATCAGTGAATATAAATTATTTCGTCGTACGAAGGTTATTTATGGAAAACCGATGGATGTAGAATCATTTCGAAAAAATAAAGCTTCTGCAAAAGAGATGTCAGAGGGAATTATGGAAGAAATCAGAAATTTATACGAAATTCATAAAAATTAATTGACTTTACTTGACAAATAAAACTAATTATTAGAAGTTATAAGTAGAGTAAATGAATAATCTTTTTTCTATTCGATTGTTTGAATAGGTGAACTGTAACTAGGAGGCTAAGGATATGAGTGAAGAAAATAAAGACCTTCATGTATTAGAAGTTGGTGCAACAGTGACGGGGACAGTTGTAAAATTAGAAGAAAAACAAGTTCTTGTTGATATCGGATATAAAACAGAAGGAATTTTGCCGATAAGTGAACTTTCCACACTTCATGTAGAAGCCACAACTGATGTGTTATCAGAGGGGGAAGAGGTCACTTTAAAGGTAAAGAAGATTGATGATGATGAAGTTGTGTTATCGAAAAAAGCTGTAGATGCAGAGCAGTCATGGGAAGAATTGGAAAGAAAATATGAGCAAGGAGAAGCTTTTGAGACAACAGTAAAAGAGGTTGTTAAAGGTGGACTTGTTGTTGATGTAGGAGTAAGAGGTTTTATTCCGGCGTCATTAGTTGAAACATATTATGTGGAAGATTTCAGCGATTATCTGGATCGTACACTAAAAGTAAGAATTACTGATATTGACCGGACACAGAATCGTGTCATTTTATCTCATCGGGCTATTGTAGAAGATGAGGAAAAAGATCGAAAAGAAAAAGTTTTGCAATCATTAAACCCCGGTGATGTAATTGAAGGGGTCGTACAACGGATTACAAATTTCGGTGTATTTGTTGATCTAGGAGGAGTCGATGGACTTGTCCATATCTCACAATTAGCACATGAACATGTTGAAAAGGCTTCAGATGTTGTTTCTGAAGGAGATAAAATTAAAGTAGAAGTTATTTCTGTAGATTTAGATAGTGAGCGTATCTCTTTATCTCATAAAAATACACTGCCTGGACCTTGGGCTGAAGTAAGTGAAAAAATTAAGCCGGGTTCAACGGTAGAAGGTGTTGTAAAGAGATTAGTCAGCTTCGGAGCATTTGTTGAACTGCTCCCAGGAGTTGAAGGTCTTGTTCATATTTCTCAAATTGCTAACCGCCATATCGGCACGCCACAGGAAGTGCTTGAAATTGGACAGACTGTTGCTGTTAAGGTATTGGATGTCAATGAAGAAGAGCAGCGCATCTCTCTAAGCATTAAAGAGCTGGAGCAGGAACAAGAGGAAAAGGAATACAAGCAATATGAAAAATCTGATGATCAGCCAGGCTTCCAGCTTGGTGATGTGATCGGTGATCAACTGGATAAATATAAACAATAATTGAAATGAAAAAAGCTGTACATGCCTATGTACAGCTTTTTTCTGTTGATTTTTTTAATAATCCATTGAAACAAAGCCATACTAACACTTAAGAAAAAGAGGTGGTTTGTATGGGAATTGAATCTTACTTACAGGCAATTTTATTTGGAGTTGTTGCAGGGACACTGGCCAGATTAATCACATTACGAAGTGATTATAGACAGTATCCCACTTATTTGCATGGCAGGATTATTCACTTATCATTAGGGTTTATTGCTGCATCACTTGGAGCATTGGCTATTCCTGCTTTACTGGAAATGGAATTTACAGCAGTAACCTTCCTGACAGTAGCGGCAACACAATTTAGAGACGTACGAAATATGGAAAGAAATACGCTGACGGAGCTTGATCAATTTGAATTGGTACCGAGAGGAAGCACGTACATTGAAGGGATTGCCATTTCCTTTGAAGGAAGAAATTACCTTGTCATGTTTGCAGCCTTTTTAACAACACTTGCTTACATTACATGGGGATGGTTTCCTTCTACTGTTGTTGGTGTATTAACAATTGTTGCAGCGCTTAGCTTTATGAGCGGATCTGCATTAAGGGACATTGTCGAAATCGAGGAATCGGATATCTCCTTCGATGAAGCTGGTCTGTATGTCGATAATATTTATATTATGAATATCGGGATAGAAGAGAGACAGGAAGAAATTTTAAAGTATGGAATGGGTTTTATTCTAAAACCAAAAAACATAAATGTTATCACTACGATAAGTAACCTGGGCCAGCAACAGGCTATTTTGCATGATGCTTCTGCTACATTAGGTGTTTATAAAGATTCAGGCACACCTGCATTAACACCTTTGATAAAACGTGATTTAGATGATGGCAGACTGGGAGTTTTTATTTTGCCGCTTGTCCGGGATCCAGAACTGGCAAAAAAAGTAATCGGATCCGTTCCTGTATTAGAAAATGCAATTAAAATGCCTTCCGAAGCTACATTTCTAAAAGGGGGTAAAAAGTAAATGATTGTCGAAAAAGCAATTTTAGCTATTATAACTACAAAAGAAGAGCAAGTCGGAGGAGGAGCTCCTATTTTTATCTGCACGTCGAATGAAGAGCTTCAATTATTTTCAACGAACCTGGAAGCAATTATGGATGGTATCGCCCATCGCTTAAGTGACGAAGTCTATATTATTGTAAAACACTAACTACAAAAATAACTATGAGAAGATTTTTAAAATGATTGTTGAAACTGGCTGTTACTGTGCTCCGACTCCTACTTAGAAATTTCAATTTTTCTCTATTCTTGAAGCGGGAGTCTTACAAAAGCCCTTCGATGGGACGAGTAATCGCAATGATTTTCGGTGGGGCTAGTAATCGCAGTCCTAGTCCCAGTCAGTTACAATGTGATAAATTTCGTTGTGGAACTTCCCTACTTTTGCTAGAATAAAGACTGAGATGCAGTTAGAGAGTATGCTGCATTGTATAACCTGCTGATATATTAGAGGATGTTCAAAAAGTTCAATAAAAATGATACGGCGAATTTCTTCGTTGGTTTGCTTTTCTGGTACTCACGTATGTTAAAGCATAGAGGAAAACTTCTGTTAAGAACATCCACGTCCTGTGGACAACACAGAAGTCACCACATCCTGTGGATGTCCGTTCCTCAAATCGGCACCGCCTTGAACTTTCAACGCACAGGACGTGCTAGTGTCGGCGTTGCAACAACTCTTTTCGATGGGGTGAGTAATCGCAAGCCCAGGACGTTGCGACCTTAGCCGACTGGTCCTATTTATCGAACTTTTTGAACACACACTATTTAGAAGGAATTTTGAAAAAGAGAGGATGTTCCTTACGTGAGGAAATCTGTAGTAGCGATTGTTGGGAGACCAAATGTTGGTAAATCAACTATCTTTAATCGATTAGTTGGAGAAAGAATTTCCATTGTGGAAGATACACCTGGTGTTACCCGCGATCGTATTTATTCTAAAGCCGAATGGTTAAATCAAACATTTAACATAATAGATACTGGCGGTATTGAAATGGTTGATGAGCCATTATTAAATCAAATGAGACAGCAGGCCGAAATTGCTATTGATGAAGCAGATGTCATTATTTTTATGCTTAACGGCAGAGAAGGCATTACAGCAGCTGATGAAGAGGTTGCGAAGCTTTTATTCAAATCAAATAAACCTGTTGTATTAGCCATTAATAAAATGGACAACCCGGATATGCATGAAATGATTTATGAATTTTATGCTCTAGGCTTTGGACAGCCGTTTCCTATTTCCGGTACACATGGTCTTGGGCTCGGGGATATGCTTGATGAGGTTGTAAATCATTTTCCGAGCAATGAAGAGGATGAAAAAGATGATGATACAATTTACTTCAGCTTAATAGGCCGTCCAAACGTAGGAAAGTCATCACTGGTAAATGCGTTATTAAATGAAAACCGTGTCATCGTAAGTGAAATAGAGGGCACAACAAGAGATGCTATTGATACAAAATTACGCAAAGATGATCAGGATTTTGTAATTATTGATACAGCTGGTATGCGTAAGCGTGGTAAAGTTTATGAAAGTACAGAGAAATATAGCGTTTTGAGGGCATTACGGGCAATTGAACGCTCTGATGTGGTCTTAGTATTGATTGATGCAGAAACAGGCATCAGAGAGCAGGATAAGAAGATTGCCGGGTATGCACATGAAGCAGGGCGCGCAATCGTTATCGTTGTGAATAAATGGGATACAGTTGACAGCGATGAAAAAGCTATGAAAGATTTCGAAACAAAAATTCGGGCACATTTTCAATATTTAGATTACGCACCAATTGTATTTTTGTCCGCAAAAACAAAAAAACGGCTTCATACGTTAATCCCGATGGTTCAATTAGCAAGTGAAAGTCATGCGAAGCGTATCCAGACAAATGTCCTTAATGATGTAATTATGGATGCTATCGCGATGAATCCGACACCAACGCTTAAAGGAAGAAGACTGAAAGTGTTATATGCTACACAGGTAGCTGTTAAACCACCTAGTTTTGTAGTTTTTGTAAATGATCCTGAACTAATGCATTTCTCTTATGAAAGATTTTTAGAAAATAAAATTAGAGATGCTTTTGATTTTACAGGAACTCCAATAAAATTATTTGCACGCCGAAGACAATAAGGGGGAGATATGATATGAGTAAAATTGCAGTACTTGGCGCAGGGAGCTGGGGAACAGCACTTGCAATTGTTTTAGCTGATAACGGACATGAAGTGCGATTGTGGGCACATCGGAAAGAGCATGCAGATGAAATGAATCAAACACATCGAAATGAAAAATATCTGGACGTAGAAATTCCTGATACCATTACAGCATTTTATAACATGGAAGAAGCTGTTAAAGATGCTGAGGCAATTATTGTCGTTGTGCCAACAAAGGCAATTCGCGAGGTTTGTCAGCAGCTGAAAAATTATATCTCTTCAAGTACGCAGATTATTCACGCTACAAAAGGAATCGAGCCTGGTACGTTAAAACGTGTATCGGAAATGATGTCTGAAGAGATGCCAGATTTCCCTTATGAGAATATTGTTGTGTTATCCGGGCCGAGTCATGCTGAAGAAGTAGCACTGCGTCACCCGACCACAGTGGCTGTATCAGCTGTCAACCTGGATAGAGCACGCCAGGCCCAGGATTTATTTAACAGTGAAAATTTACGCGTTTATACAAGTGATGATATTCTGGGAATCGAAGTAGGCGGAGCTCTAAAAAACATCATTGCCTTGGGAGCCGGTATCTCAGATGGTCTCGGCTATGGAGATAATGCGAAGGCAGCACTGATTACACGTGGATTAGCAGAAATCGCCCGTCTCGGCACTTCGCTGGGTGCAAATCCTTTAAGTTTCCTTGGGTTATCTGGTGTAGGTGATTTAATTGTTACCTGTACAAGCGTTCATAGCAGAAACTGGAGAGCTGGAAACCTGTTAGGAAAAGGAAACAACTTGGATCAAGTTTTAGAGGAAATGGGAATGGTTGTAGAAGGTGTCCGGACAGTTCAAGCAGCACATCAATTTGCAAATGAACAAGGTGTCGAAATGCCGATTACGCAAGGGATTTATCAAATAATTTTTGAAGATAAGGATCCAAAAGATGTTGTAGATGAATTAATGAACCGGAATAAACGTCAGGAAATAGATGATATCAGTGGTGTCTTAAAGGAGCGTTACTCGGATAAATAACACATAAATTCACTTCTTGCATATAATGTGACGAATGAACTGCAAGGAGGAAATGATGTGAATAATTTTCAAAAAGGTATGTTTGATAAGATCCAAAAGAACACTAATATCCGTCCTGAGGAAGTCTATAAAGTAGCTGATTCAGTAAAAAATGCAAATTTTTCTGATGAAAAAACCGTTCGCAATCTCGTACAGCAGCTCGCGCAGATGGCTAACAAACCCCTTTCGAAGGAAAAAGAAGATAAAATTGTACAATCCATTATCAAAAATAAAATGCCTGGAGATGTCAATACTCTAAATAATATGTTTAAAAAATAGCATTTTATAGGCAATTGAGGATACAGAGTTACAAGATAATGCATAAGATAAATCGCACCAGCATTCAAGGAATAGAGTTGCTGAGGATTTTATTTAGTCAACCTATGGTGAAGATGCCCCCTTTGCCATAGGTTTTTACATGTACACAAAAAAAGCTCTTTAAAGCATATGTATGGCCGCTCTGGTAACGGTTTTCAATGTTCAACGTTTCGTCAGTTATCAGAAGGCACATAAATCATGAGTTATGTTATAATAACACCTGTTGAAATGTATTTTGAGTGAAATAGGGGTGAAGGTTTTGTCAATATCCATGTTAATGATGTATATATCCTTTGTCGGGATGTTTTTATTAATCTTAGCTATGGGCTTGATTGTATGGAGCAGAACGAAGCTGCGAGGCTGGTTTAGTGGTATTATTACATTTTTAGCTTATTTATGTCTCATAAGCGGAGCTTTGATTATTTTATACGTTACATTTAGTGGACCAACAAGATAGGAAAAGGAGTCTCATTATGAAATATACATATTTATTTGCGATGTCTTTCATTTTTCTACTTTTAAGCGGCTGCATGTATCCTCAAAGTGAACGGTCAGAAAACCAGATTCCAAATGAAGAACAGTTAGCTATTGTGCAGCAGGCAGTTGAGACTTACAGAGAAGAAGAAGGCGGCTTAGTTCCGATTCAAACAAAAGACAGTGATACACATATTTTTGAGAAGTATTTGATCGATTTTAAACAGATGCTGGAAAAAGGTTATCTATCTGAAATACCTGGAAATTCCTTTGAGCAGGGCGGCGTATATCAGTATACAATTGTTGATCCGGAAGAAAATCTGCTTGTCCGGCTTATTGATTTGCAAACGACAGAGCAGATTCGGAGTGTTAATGTCCGATTAGATGTTTTCAGACAAGAGCATACTTATCCGGCTTATGGAGAAAAAATAACAGATCAGCTATATACAGTCGATTATGAAAAGCTCGGCTTAGAGAAAGCGCCGACTGTGAAAAGTCCCTTTTCTCAAGCTGATTTACCGATTATTATGGATTTAAACGGAAATTTATATATTGATTATTCTTATGACCTGAATCAGGCGTTGGAAGAGAATGATCACAATTATAAAGAGGGAGATGACATCCGCTATCTTTTAGTAGAGAACTCTCCGTTTGTACCTGCATATTCACAGCCATATACGGTAAAAGACGGACAAGCTGTATTTATGGAAGAAGAGTAAATAGAAAAGCCATACAGTTTATTATAAGGCTGTGTGGTTTTTTTATTTTTAGGAAATTATAAGCATATTTGCTTGTGGGTAACTATTTGTAAAAAATAGTCACGTCAAGCTGCAATCAATAAAACCGGAGAGCTGGTAAATAAAACGCTCCCTATTTCTTGTTCTCTTAAAATATTTATTTTTTGCAGTTAAAAAAGTTATATCCAAAAATAGAATAAAAAGAAGCCTTCCTCATATACATGAGATATAAAGTTTGTTTTAAAGTGCAACTTTTCTAAATAAAGCCTCTGACTTTTTAGGGGCTTTTAGAAAATGAAACTTTACATTACTTCATCTAAGTCTGATGGACGTGTGATAAAAATATGTGAAACTTAGTCATAAACTAATAGGACAACGTCATAGACTGTTAGTGTCCAACTATTACGGGTGATGTATATCAAAGTACGGAGATCGGGAGGGGATCTTTTGGAAAAAACAGATATTTTTAAGGATATATCGAAACGTACAAATGGCGACATATATCTTGGAATCGTCGGAGCAGTCCGTACAGGAAAGTCCACCTTTATTAAGAAATTCATGGAGTTAGTTGTACTTCCTAATATTGAAAGTGAAAGTGAAAGAGCCAGAGCGCATGATGAATTACCACAGAGTGCTGCCGGCAAAACCATTATGACGACAGAACCGAAGTTTGTTCCTAATCAGGCTGTTCAAGTTAATGTAGAGGATGGATTAGAGGTGAATGTCCGCCTCGTTGACTGTGTAGGCTATGCTGTAGAAGGTGCAAAAGGGTTTGAGGATGAGAATGGCCCGCGTATGATTCATACGCCATGGTATGAGGATCCTATCCCATTTCATGATGCGGCAGAAATCGGAACCCGTAAAGTAATTCAGGAGCATTCCACGATTGGTGTTGTAGTGACCACAGACGGCACGATCGGAGAAATAGGCAGAGAAGATTACATTGAAGCAGAGACAAGGGTTATTGAAGAGTTAAAAGAAGTTGGTAAGCCATTTATTATGGTTATTAATTCAACAGATCCGCATAGCCAAAGAACTTCCTTGCTTCGGGAAGAACTATCGGAGCAGCATGATATTCCTGTTTTAGCGATGAGTGTAGAAACAATGACAGAGCATGATGTTTACAGCGTGCTGCGTGAAGCGTTATTCGAGTTTCCAGTACTCGAAGTAAATGTGAATCTGCCCAGCTGGGTGATGGTTTTAAAAGAAGATCATTGGCTTCGTCAAAATTATCAAGAAGCAATTCAAGATACTGTTAAGGATATAAAACGCTTGCGAGATGTAGATCATATCGTCGGTCATTTCAGGGATTTTGAATATATTGAAGGTGCGAACTTAGCAGGGATGGAAATGGGCGAGGGCATCGCTGAAATTGATTTACATGCACCTGATCAACTATATGATCATGTGTTAAAAGAAATTGTAGGCGAAGAAATTCGGGGCAAGGATCATTTATTAGAGCTGATGCAGGACTTTGCCTATGCCAAAAGAGAATACGATCAGGTTTCAGGAGCATTGCAAATGGTAAAACAAACCGGCTATGGAATTGCAGCACCAACTTTGGAAGACATGCAGCTGGATGAGCCGGAAATCATCCGTCAGGGATCAAGGTTTGGTGTCCGGTTAAAAGCGGTCGCACCATCTATTCATATGATCCGTGTCGAAGTAGAATCTGAATTCTCCCCAATTATTGGGACAGAGAAGCAAAGTGAAGAATTGGTTCGCTATCTGATGCAGGATTTTGAAGAAGACCCGTTATCTATCTGGGAGTCCGATATTTTCGGAAGATCGCTCAGCTCTATTGTCAGAGAGGGAATTCAGGCCAAAATTTCTCTCATGCCGGAAAACGCAAGATATAAATTAAAAGATACATTAGAAAGAATCATCAACGAAGGTTCAGGCGGTTTAATCGCCATTATACTTTAAGCAGCTAAATCTATAGCTGCTTATTTTTTTGTGAAGAAAAACATCTGGTATTAAAAACATGAGGTTACTGCCTGAGAGATATCCACTCCAACGTTTTTTGACAGGGCGGGTAATCGCAGTCCCTGCCCCATCCCGGTCTCAAAAAGGATATTTGGTTAAGCTCGTGACACCATGTCGCAACACCAACCTGACATATGTGTTTCCTTCTCCTCCATGAAAAGTATTTTCTTGGAGGAGAGGGTGCATTTTTTGGTCATTGTGATTTCCCATTCTAAGAAATTATCATGGCGTCTATCTTTAGCCGCTCTTTTATACTTTCTTCGCACTAAAAAATTTTTTTACTGCGAACGGCAAAAAAATCTTGTAAACACCGTATAGATTTATGGAAAGATGACAATGCTTGTTTAGTAAGAGTTTAGCCTATTTCTCTTAAGAAAAAGGAAATTTTATGTAAAATCTCAATAAATTCTAGAAAAATCGATAGTTTTTGTTGAATTTTATCTCAAACTCGTTTATTATAAGCCTTGTCATCACATATTAGGGTGACTTTAATGAAACAGACCATGAATAGACACACTAACTAGTCTATTTGTCTAATGAACATCCTGGGAGGAGGTGAATGTCATGAATAAAACAGATTTAGTAAATGCTGTGGCTGAAAAAAGCGATCTTTCTAAAAAGGACGCAACAAAAGCTGTGGATGCAGTATTTGAAGCAGTCATGGATTCACTAAAAAATGGTGAAAAAGTACAATTAATCGGTTTTGGTAACTTTGAAGTTCGTGAACGTTCTGCACGTAAAGGACGCAATCCACAAACAGGAGAAGAAATCGAAATTCCTGCAAGCAAAGTTCCTGCTTTCAAACCAGGTAAAGCTCTTAAGGATAGTGTAAAATAATATTTTACATATCCGGAGTGTACAAAAGAGAGGAGCACGTTCTTGAACGTGCTCCTCTCCTTTATTTATGAATAAAAATATATTTATTTTAATTTAAATAGAGATTTACATATACAGGAGGGGTAATTGATGAACGATCAAAATTTCAAAGCAGATTATTTTGTTATTAAAGCATTAGAAGATGGAGTACATGTTATCGGACTGACTCGCGGGAGTAACACAAAGTTCCATCACTCTGAAAAACTGGATGAAGGTGAAATTATGATTGCTCAATTTACAGAACATACTTCTGCTATTAAAGTTCGCGGCAAAGCACTTATCCAGACAAGTCATGGAGAAATGGAAAATTAATAAAACGAAACTTTCTTCCCCGAGTGCTTTATAGAGTGACTAATACCTCATCAAAAATTGTTTCATCTTAAGAGAAAATATTGGGGTGAATAAGCGGGGCCCCACCCATGGTTCTCTGTCCCGTTATTTATTCTCTTTGATAGATTGACAGTCATTGTTATAGAGGACGTTCAAAAAGACCTAAATGATGAGCGGCAAGCTGTTTCGTTGATGTGTTTCTCAGATAACACCGTATCTGAAGAAGAATATAAAGGAATTTCTGCTGCGCAGAACTTCTCACATCAAGAAGACTGATCTCCAGACCACGGAAATCCTAGTGTTTTTTCTGGGGCAGCGATGACTCTTCCTGCTGAAAACCATTAACTCTTTTTTGAATACATACTTAAAGATTATTCCATTTATCACCTTGCCAAAATGCTTGAAATATCTACTCTTACAAAGCATACTGTTTCTGGGCCCTAAAGATATAATTGTCTTGAGATAAGGTTTTTTATATTTTTTTGGACAGGCCCGTAGCAGAATGAATTCTTTCGTTTTTATAAAATGTAAAATGTGCTATAATAACTAGAGCAATGGAAAGGCTGAAAGGATCCGGGTGATAGTGTTGACTACATTTTTGACAACAGATAAAGGTTATAGAAAAATACTGGAAAATAAATTGTATGATTCATACATTTATAAGCATATACGTTATCCAGTTATCGATGAAGAAAAGTGGAAATTATTACTATTTCTCGTTGAACAGCATAGCTCGTTAACTCCTGTACAGCGTGAAAAGTATATTATTTCAACAATGCTTGTTCAAATTGCCCTGGATACACATGATTTTGTTCCAATTAAGCAAAAGGCTGATACAGAAAGTGAAATGGTGAAAAAACAGCTTCAGGTTCTTTCGGGAGATTACTACAGCGGATTGTATTATTTACTACTTGCAGAAGCAGGAGAAATCCAGTTTATACAGATATTGGCGAACGCCATTCGGGAAATAAATGAACTGAAGGTTACTCTATACTATGAGGAGCAATTACCGCTTGAAACATGGCTGAATATAAAAATGAAATTGAATGCTTCCTTGCTTGTACATGTTGCAAATCATTTGTATAACCCTGAATTAGAATCGATTATTCAAAATTGGCTTATGTATCGCCGAATAGACACAGAAGAAGCAAATTATGGACAGTCTTTATTACTTACAGAGTGGGAAGCACGTAATAATAAAGCAACTTCCATGCCTTTAATAGACGGGAAATTAATCCGGAACTATGAAAAAGCAGTATACAGTGCTATTTCTGATTTATCCGGTTCAAATTTGTTCATGGAACAATTTATTCATTCCCAGGAAACAAATGAAATGAGAACGTCAAGACTTTAAAAGGAAGTGTAATTAATTATGAGCTATTCATCAAAAGAAGAGCGCGTCCATCATGTATTTGAAAAAATATATGAAAACTACGACTCGATGAATTCTGTGATTTCGTTTAAACAGCATACACTATGGCGTAATGACGTTATGAAACGGATGCATGTTTCACCGGGAGACAGCGCATTGGATGTATGTTGCGGTACAGGAGACTGGTCTATTTCCTTAGCAAAAGCAGTAGGTGCTGATGGGAAAGTAATTGGTCTTGATTTCAGTGAAAACATGTTGTCCATTGCGAAAGAAAAAGGAGAACAGGAACAGTCAAATAAAATTGAATGGATACATGGCAATGCGATGGAACTTCCTTTTGAAGACAACCAATTTGATTATGTAACTATTGGATTCGGCTTACGCAATGTTCCTGATTATATGACGGTGTTAAAAGAAATGTATCGTGTTGTAAAACCGGGCGGGATGGTTGTTTGCCTGGAAACGTCACAGCCTACATTGATTGGCTACAGGCAATTATATTATTTTTATTTTCAATTTATCATGCCATTATTAGGAAAAATTATAGCAAAAAGCTATCAGGAATATTCCTGGTTACAAGAATCTGCGAAAGATTTTCCAGATAAGGATCAGCTGAAGCAAATGTTCTTTGATGCAGGCTTCAAGTTTGTTGATGTTAAGACTTATGCCGGTGGTGGCGCTGCCATGCACATAGGACATAAATCTTAAAAAACAAAATGAATTTACTAGTAAAATAAGGTGACTTACATGAAACTACCAAAGATTTATGGCTTTTTAACGAAAGATATGGACTCTATAGAAAAAACACTACAGAAGAGCATTCATGCTGAACATCCCGTACTTCGAGACGCTTCTACGGCATTATTGAAAGCAGGAGGGAAACGTATTCGTCCTGTTTTTGTTTTGCTTTCTTGTCATTTAGGCAATTATGATTTTGATAAGATACAAAAAGTAGCTGTGACATTAGAACTTATTCATATGGCAACTCTTGTCCACGATGATGTGATTGATGAAGCAGAGCTCCGCCGCGGAAAACCGACAACCGCTTCTCAATATGGAAACCGAATTGCTATGTATACGGGAGATTTTATTCTTGCAAGGGCTCTGGAAGAGATAACAAAAATAGAAGATCCAAGAATACATACTTTATTATCAAAAACGCTCATAGAAGTATCTGTCGGAGAGATTGAACAAATAGAATTTAAATATCAATGGAACCAGAACTTTCGTGATTATCTTCGCCGTATAAAAAGAAAGACCGCTGTATTGATTGCATGCAGCTGTAAATTAGGTGCACTAGTTGGCGGGCTAAGTAATCAGGATGCTAATAAATTATACCGTTATGGTTATAATGTTGGTATGTCTTATCAAATTATAGACGATATTCTTGATTTCACTTCCACTGCAAAAGAACTTGGCAAACCTGCAGGGAATGATTTATTACAGGGTAATATTACACTTCCTGTTCTATATGCAATGGAGAATAAAGAATTAAGAGAACAATTCAAGACACTGATAAACAGTAATCAGGACATTGAACCGAAAACGATGCAAAAACTGATTACCGATTTAAAAAATACTGATGCAATTAAGAGAAGCTATGCAGTAAGCGACCTTTATTTACAAAAGGCATTAAAATCGTTAGATGGCCTGCAGGAGTCCAGAGCAAAGAAAAGCTTACAGGATATTGCGACATTTATCGGAAAAAGGCGTTCCTAGCAAAAATAGATATTGTTATTTACCAGGTAATTTGTTACTATTTTAGAGGTTACATTTTTCATTTATTATAATTACATAGGAATAGGGTGATTTTAATGGAGACAACTTTTTTAATGGTGAAACCAGATGGAGTGCAGCGTAACTTAATTGGAGATATTGTTGCACGTTTTGAGCAAAAGGGGTTTAAATTAGTCGGGGCTAAATTAATGACAATATCTACCGATTTAGCTGAAACACACTATAGTGAGCATAAGGAACGCCCATTCTTTGGGGAGCTGGTTGATTTCATTACTTCCGGACCAGTATTTGCAATGGTATGGGAAGGTGAAAATGTCGTAGCCTCAGCCCGTACAATGATGGGAAAAACAAATCCATCTGAAGCACTTCCAGGCACCATCCGGGGAGACTATGGTATTAATGTCGGAAAAAACATCATTCACGGTTCTGATTCTTTAGAAAGCGCTTCAAGAGAAATTGGGCTCTTTTTTGATGAGAAGGAATTAAATTCTTACGAAAAGCAAACTGAAGCTTGGATTTATTAAAGTGAAAGCGCTGCCGAAAACCTCCGTTAAAAGCGGAGGTTTTTGCGTAGGAGCAGAGGAGGATAATCAATTGAGAGACGACTATGATTTGATGAAACAAAAAGTGCATCAATCGCTTAAGCTTAATTTAAGCTTATATAAAGAAGCACAGATGAAACGCCGTATTACAACATTAAGAGATAAACATAAATTTACAAGCTATGTAGATTATTTTGCAGCTTGTCGGAAGGATTCTGCATTGCTGGAGGAATTCACAGAAAAATTAACGATTAATGTTTCTGAATTTTACCGTAATCCTAACCGCTGGGATGTTTTACAGAAAAAAATAATTCCTGAATTAACAAAGAATAAAAGAAAGATATCTATATGGAGTGCTGCGTGTTCAACAGGTGAAGAGCCTTATAGTCTTGCTATGATGTTAGAAGAGTACTTCCCGGCTTTAAACTATCAGATTCGTGCTACAGACTTTGATCAGGCAGTCTTAACGGCGGCAAAGCAAGGAATTTATCAGGAGCGCTCTTTGAAAGAATTACCAGCTGCTTTAAAGAAGAAGTATTTCACATCGCAGGGCACTATATTTCAGGTCAGCCCCTCTTTAAGAAAGCATATTCGTTTTGAACGGCATAATTTATTAGAAGATTCTTATCCTAAGGATGTCGATTTAATCGTCTGCAGAAATGTATTAATCTATTTTACGGATGAAGCTAAGAATACTATATTCCAAAATTTTAATAAGGCATTAGCTAAAGATGGCTGCTTGTTTGTCGGCAGTACAGAACAGATATTTAACGCAGAACGCTATGGCTTTTATCTGGAAGACAGCTTTTTTTATCGAAAACAATAAATTTACACTACCCGAAATGCATGATTATATGATATAGTAATTAGAAAACTTTCAACTATTTAAATGAGTAAAGTATATTCGATATTATCAAAAAAATATGACATGTTATTTTTAGTGAAAAAGTTTTGATGTCAGCAGGCTATACTTACTCAATTTTAATAGCTTCATAAGGTAAAGGAGAATGTGTAGTGCGTTACTTAACAGCTGGAGAGTCACATGGAAAACAATTAACGACAATTATTGAGGGTCTGCCATCACAGATGGAATTAAAAGCAGAGGATATTAATGAGAGCCTGCGCAGAAGACAAGGCGGGCATGGCAGAGGGAAGAGAATGCAGATAGAAAAGGATACAGTAGATATTACCAGTGGTGTGCGTCATGGATATACACTTGGATCTCCTGTTTCTCTTGTCATACATAATGATGATTTTAAGCACTGGACCGATATTATGGGTGCAGATCCTTTAGATGAAGGAGCCAAACTGCGCAGAGTGGTCACAAAACCACGCCCGGGACATGCTGATTTAAATGGCGGCCTTAAATACGGTCATCGGGATATGCGGAATGTTTTAGAACGTTCCTCAGCAAGGGAAACCGGTGCAAGAGTAGCTGCAGGTGCAGTGGCTAAATCTCTTTTAGAACAGTTGGGGATTTATGTGACAGGGTATGTAAAAGAAATCGCCGGTATCCGTGCAGAAGAAAAAACAGATTTAACCGCGAAAGAACGTGCTGAAATTTCCGGAAATTCTCCTGTAATGGTATTAGATTCAAATGTGGAGCAGCCAATGATTGAAGCAATTGATGAAGCAAAAAGCATTGGTGATTCTATCGGAGGTGTCTGTGAGGTTTATGTGGAAGGACTGCCGGCAGGAATTGGTTCGTACGTCCATTATGATAGAAAGCTGGACAGCAAGATTGCAGCAAGTGTAATCAGCATCAACGCATTCAAAGGGGTAGAATTTGGAATTGGATTTGAAGCTGCCCGTTTAAACGGCAGTGAGGTACATGATGAAATTGCCTGGAATGAAGAGGATGGATACTACCGCACAACGAATCGCCTGGGCGGCTTTGAAGGCGGAATGACGACTGGAATGCCAATTGTTGTACGTGGTGTTATGAAACCTATTCCTACTTTGATGAAACGTCCGTTACAAAGTGTGGATATAGAAACAAAAGAACCTTTCAAAGCAACCGTAGAAAGATCTGACGCTTGTGCAGTTCCTGCTGCTTCTGTAGTTATGGAGCATGTTGTCGCTTTTGAAGTTGCAAAAGCCATTACAGAACAATTTTCAAGTGACCGTTTCCCACAATTGAAGCAGGCAATTGACCAATACAGAGAAGAAATCAGGTGCTTCTAAATGAAACAGCTGACAATCCAGTCCAGCCAGCGTAACTATCCCATTGTGATGGAAGCTGGATTAAGGTTTCATATAAAAAAGTGGCTAAACAAGAAGTACAGCTCTATCTTAATCATAACAGACGATGAGATAGCTAATAAATACCTGCAGGATGTCGCGGGAAGCCTTGGAGATCAGCATATCTATTCTTATATTGTGCCTTCTGGAGAAGCATCTAAAAGTATAGAGCAATATTATAAATTACAAACAAAGGCAATCGAGAGCGGTTTAGATCGTAAATCGCTCATCATTGCTTTAGGCGGTGGTGTAATAGGCGATTTGGGAGGATTTGTTGCAGCAACCTTTATGCGGGGAATCGATTATATTCAAATGCCGACAACTATTTTGGCACATGACAGCAGTGTCGGGGGAAAAGTAGCTATTAATCATGAATCAGGCAAAAACTTAATTGGCTGTTTTTATCCTCCGGCAGCTGTTTTATATGATACGGAAACCCTGAAATCCTTACCTTATCGTGAAGTCCGGAGCGGCTATGCTGAAATTTTAAAAGAAGGGCTTATTTCAGATAATCGTTTGTCAGAAGAATTGCTGGCTCTTTCTTTAAATCAGGTCTCCTCTGACCAATTAGAAAATCACTTAGAGGCCGGTATAAAAGTAAAAGCAAATATTGTGGAAGAGGATGAAAAAGAGTCTGGTGTCCGTAAATATTTAAATCTTGGCCATACGCTGGGACATGCATTAGAGGCTACACTCGGCTATGGAAAGGTAACGCATGGAGAAGCTGTAGCAAACGGTATGTTATTTGCGCTTCATGTAAGTGAAGATGTGAAGGGTGAGGAGCTTCCTTTTAATAAGCTGTACAATTGGATGAATGTTAATAAATATCCTATTGTCGACATAGAAGAAGAGAGTATTGCCAAGCTTATTAAAAGTATGAAGTCGGATAAAAAGTCAGTATCAGGCCACATTCAAATGGTATTATTAAATAAAGTTGGTGAGCCGACTGTCGAAAACTTAGATGATTCCTCTGTGGAGGCTTATATCAGAACATATATAGAGAGGATGAACAAGCTGTGACAAGAGGCGTACGAGGTGCTACAACCGTAGAAAATAATGAAGCTGGTGAAATCATTGAGCATACCAGAACATTAGTGCTGGAGATGGCTGAAAAGAATAATATTAAACCGGAAGACGTTTCCCATGCTTTTATTTCGGTAACAAAAGATGTGGATGCAGCATTTCCGGCAAAAGCATTACGTGAAATTAACGGATGGAAATATGTTCCTGTAATGTGTATGCAGGAAATAGCTGTTCCGGGCAGTCTGCCTAAATGTATTCGAATTATGATGGTTGTTAATACAGATAAGCAGCAGACAGAGGTGGAGCATACTTTTCAGAGAGAGGCTGTTAAGCTTCGTCCAGACCTTTTAGAGGATGTTCAAAAAGACCAACAAAAATGACGCATCGATAAGAGGGTCTGCTACTAAAAACGCCCACGTCGTGTAGGCAACGTAGAAGCCACCGCATTCTGCGGAAGTGCGTTGGGACTTTAGCCGAAGGGTCCTTTTTATCGGACTTTTTGAATGCTCATTTTTAGAAAGAAAGGATAGTTAAGCAATGAGAAGTAAAGAAGTATTAAAACAGCTCAGCCCATATAAACAAGGGAAGCAGACAAAGGATATTCAAGAGGAATTTGGGCTTGATTATATCGTTAAATTAGCTTCTAATGAGAACCCATATGGTTTTTCAGATAAGGTGAAGGAATTATTTCTGACAAATGAACCTGTATTTAATATTTACCCGGATGGCTATACATCCGAGCTTCGCTATTTAATCAGCGAAAAATTAAATGTGAGCCCGGAATCTCTTATTTTCGGGAGCGGCTCAGAAGAAATTATTCAGATGCTTTGTCGCTCTTATCTTACAGTAGGGGATCAGGTTATCATGGCAACTCCTACATTTCCGCAATATAAGCATTATGCTTTAATTGAAGGTGCGGAGATTATCGAGCATCCAGTTAATGAAGATGGAAGTCACCCACTGGATAAAATGCTTGGTTCTGTACAGGATAATACAAAAATTATTTGGATTTGTACACCTAATAACCCGACAGGCACTGCCCTTTCTAAAGAAGAGCTGGAAGACTTTTTAAGCAAATGTCCTTCAGACGTTTTAGTTGCTTTAGACGAAGCATATTTTGAATTCTTACAGCCTGAAAAGAATGTAAATGCTCTGGGATTGTTGAAGAAATACCCCAATCTGATTGTTTTACGTACATTTTCAAAAGCATACGGCCTGGCCGGTCTCAGAATTGGCTATGGAATAGCAGATCCTTTAATCGTGGAAACCTTAGATAAAGTCCGTGGACCGTTTAATACAACATCTGCAGCACAACAGGCAGCTGTTATTGCTTTTTCAGACCAGGATTTTATTCAACATACTTATCAGGAAAACAAAAAAGTTTTAAAGCAGTTTCAAGCTTTTTTAACTTCTATCGGCTGGGATTATTATGAATCAGAAGCAAATTTTCTGCTTGTGAAAACACCCAAAAGTGGAATGGATGCTTTTGATTATTTAATTAAGAACGGTTTTATTGTACGTCCTGGAGAATTATTAGGAATTCCAAATACGATTCGTGTCACAATTGGAAAAGCAGAAGATATGAAGGTAATGGAAACAGTGTTAAGAAATTATCAAGAACAATTAAATTAGGTTAGGTGAACGTATGGAAAAGCAACAGGTATTAATAGCAGGACTCGGCCTTATTGGCGGGTCCATTGCTAAAGCAATCAAAAAAGAGTCCGAACATTACATAATCGGTTTTGATATAAGCGAAAGTACACTTCATTTTGCTTTGAATCACGGTATCATTGATGAAGCTTCGCCAAACTTTGATAAAGCGGCATTGAAAGCAGATATTATTATTATTTCGGCGCCGATTTCAGAGACGATACAGCTTATCTCACAGCTTGACAGTCTTCCGTTCACCAAGGAGGTCATTGTCTCAGATACAGCATCTGTAAAAGGTTCTGTACTTATTGCTGCTAATGATTTAACAAATAAATCGATCCGCTTCATTGGTGGACATCCAATGGCGGGCTCCCACAAGAAAGGGATTGAAGCAGCGAAAGCACATTTATTTGAGAATGCCATCTATGTTCTATCTCCGCTTGATAATGCAACAGAGGAAAATGTTGCTACATTGAGAGAAGTTTTATCTGCAACGAAAAGTAATTTTGTTGTGTTGCAATCGGATGAACACGATGAGATGACTGGAGTTATTTCGCACTTTCCGCACTTGATTGCATCATCTCTTGTCCACCAGGCGAGAAAATGGGAGAAAAAACATGCCTTTCTTCCAAAGCTTGCAGCGGGCGGGTTCCGGGATATTACTCGAATTGCTTCCAGTAACCCGGTTATGTGGCAGGATATTTTCTATCACAATCAATCGAAAATGTCCGCCATGCTAGCGGATTGGATTATTGAAATGGAGTACTTGAAAAAGCTGCTTGAAGATAATGAAAGAGAAGAAGTCATTACCTACTTAAACAGTGCCAAGAATTACAGAGATGGGCTAAATGAAGGTGAACGCGGTGCGATACCTGCGTTTTATGATGTTTATGTTGATATACCAGATCAGCCCGGTGCGATCGCTGAGGTTGCATTGATCTTGGCAAATGCGTCATTAAGTATTAAAAATATCGAAATTCTTGAAGTCCGGGAAGGAATTACAGGTGCACTGCGCTTAAGCTTCTACACAAAAGAAGCACAGGTTGCAGGTCAGAAGGTATTAAAACAGCGTGGATTTGAAACAATGATTCAATCTTAATGACAAGGAGGGGAAGACAGTGTCACATGTTCAATTTGAATGTACTTCACCAAGGCTGGAGGGAGAAGTTATTGTCCCTGGAGATAAGTCGATATCACATCGCTCCATCATCTTTGGCAGTATTTCACACGGAATTACAAAAGTAACGAACTTCCTTGATGGGGAGGATTGTCTCAGAACCATTGATGCTTTTCGGGAAATGGGCGTACAGATTGAAAAAGAAGGAAATTCAGTACTAGTTCATGGCAATGGTCTGGAAGGACTTAAAAAGCCTGCAAAAACATTAGATTTTGGAAATTCAGGTACAACAACGAGGCTAATGCTTGGTCTTCTATCTGGGCTGCCATTTGAAACAACTATATTTGGGGATTCATCACTTACGAAGCGTCCGATGGATCGGGTTACTGCCCCATTAAGAGAAATGGGAGCAGTGATTGAAGGGGAAGAAGGAGGAAAATATCTTCCGATTACGGTTCATGGCAGTGCATTAAAAGGAATTACCTATCGTCTCCCTGTAAAGAGTGCTCAAGTGAAATCTGCTATTTTATTAGCAGGATTGCTTGCAGATGGAGAAACTATTGTACAAGAGGATACAGAAACAAGAAATCATACAGAAGTTATGCTTCAAGCCTTTGGAGCTGATTTAAAACAAAACCATGAAGGTATTACCATTACAAATAAAGGGAAGTTGACAGCATGTGATGTTGAAGTGCCCGGCGATATTTCATCTGCTGCTTTCTTCTTAGTTGCCGGGGCTATTGTACCTGGAAGTACTATTACATTAAAAAACGTTGGTTTAAATGAATCCAGGACTGGCATTTTAGATGTATTGGAGCAAATGGGAGCAGCAATCACTATTTCTAATGAACGCATCACTGGCGGCGAAAAAATTGGTGATTTGACTATTAAACATACTGCTTTAAAAAGTACGACGATAGAAGGGGATGTTATCCCGCGTCTTATTGATGAAATCCCAATACTTGCTTTGCTGGCGACACAGGCAGATGGAAAAACAGTAATAAAGGATGCCGAAGAACTGAAAGTAAAAGAAACAGATCGTATTGAAGCGGTTTGCCGAAACCTGCAGGCACTCGGAGCAAATATAACACCAACCGAAGACGGCATGATTATAGAAGGACCGACAAAGCTGACAGGCGGCTCCATTTCATCCTATATGGATCACCGGATTGCGATGATGGGAGTCATTTCAGCGCTTATATCAGAAGGAGCGGTAGAAATGGATGAAAAAGATAGCATTAATATATCCTATCCGACCTTTTTCGACAATTTGGAAGAAATCTTGCAGTAAAAACGAGTTTTATTATTATTTCTTTAAATGAAAATAGACTATATCTTTAACTCCACATATATATATTTTGGCTACAGTTCTTGTTATTTGAACTGTAGCTATCTTTTTTGTATGATAAATTGGAAGCATAAGAAACACAAAAGAGAGAGGGGTTCTTTTAGATGAACACCATTCAACAAGCAATAGAATTAGCTGAAAAAAATGAGACAGAAAAAGCATTGGCATTATTAAGCGATTATCAAAAAAATGCTGATGACGATTCCTTGTTTCAAATAGCTGAACTTTACCTGCAATGGGGATTTTTGATCGAGTCAAGAACCATTCTCGAACAATTGATTGAAAAATATCCTGAAGAAACTGCGTTAAAGCTCACACTATCTGATATTTTCATTGAATCAGAAGAAGATGAGCTGGCGATTACGATATTAAATGAAATTCCAGAGGGTGACGAGGGCTATTATGTTCAAGCATTAATCCAGCTGGCTGATTTATATCAGGCTCAAGGGTTATTTGAAGTTTCTGAGCAAAAGCTGCTGGAAGCAAAGCATATCGATCCTCAAGAGAGCATTATAGATTTTGCGTTAGGGGAATTATTCTTCTCTATCGGTGAATACGTAAAGGCAATCAATTACTATGAACGTGTTTATACGAAAACAAAAGAAGTAGGGCATGTTTCTATTGAAGACCGGTTGGGAGAAGCCTACGCTGCTGCCGGCGAGTACGAGAAAGCACTCGAATTTTACAAAGAGGAAGAAGAACCGGACCCTGATAAACTGTTCAGACACGGGATCACTGCCCATCAAGCGGCTCGTGATGACATTGCTATGAAAGCATGGGAACATGTTTTGGAAATTGACCAGGACTATTATGCTGCTTACACGCAGCTGGCGAACGTGTATAAAGAGCAGGGAATGTTTGAGGAAGCTTATAAGACTGTTCAACAAGGTTTAGAAAGAGATTCCTATCAAAAAGAACTCTTTTTCCTCGCTGCAGATATCGCACATCAATTAGGAAAAAATAATGAAAGTGAAGAGCATGTAAGACAAGCAATTGCGTTGGAACCGGATTATAAAGAAGCAGTATTATTTTTAATTGAATTACTAAAAGAAAAAGAAGCATTTGATGAGATTATTGAATTGATTCACAGCATTAAAAACACTGGCGCAGAGGATGCTCTATATGATTGGGAGCTTGCCAAGGCAAATGTGGAAATAGAATCGTTTGATGATGCATTAAATAGTTACCAGCAAGCATATACTAGTTTACAACACGACAGCGACTTTTTAAAAGAGTATGGCTATTTCTTGACAGAAGAAGGAAGAGTACAAGAAGCCATTCCAATCCTGAAAGCTTATCTTGACCAGCAGCCTATTGATGAGGATGTGCGTGAGCATGTAGAACGCTTAGAACAGGATTTAATGTAACGGAATAACCTGCTTCAGAGAGGGGAGAGTGGAATGCTATCGTCAGTAACTGCAAAAGACAAGAAAAAATTCATCCAGTGGTTTTTAAATCATTATCGCTTGAAAAAAAGAGAAAGTGTATGGATACTTAATTATTTAGTGAACCATATGGATATTTTAGAACATGTGCATTTTGTAAGAGATGTGAAGTATTGTCCAAGGGGAGTAATGATTTCAAGTCGTTGTTCAGATAAAATCCCATTTCGTTTTTACAAAAACCATCTGGTAACTACAGATGCAGAGAAAACCTTTCATGATATCCGGTTGAACAAACAGGAATCATTATTTATCCAGCTGAATTTTCACCAGGCAAATCAAAACGCCTATTATGCTGCTGTACTGGAAGAAAATCCATTTCTTCCAGAAGATTATTACGTGACAAAAGATGATAAGCAGACAACTGTTGATTTACTGGATCGGCTCTTGGTCAATCAAAAACGGGAACAGCTGCGTGAGGAGATTGACCAGGCTTTGGATACAGGAGATCAAGCGAAATTTATAGAGCTGACAAAGGAATTGGAAAAACTTATGAATAAATCATAAGCTTTTATAAATGAAACTATTATTTATTAAACCGGACTTTTCACTAAAAAGCTATGGCTGAATAGGCAGATGTTAATATGCTTCTTAACGACAGCTCCAGAAAGACACTATACTTTACTATGGTTTGAATCTGCTTAGATTAAAGAAGACTTGCTGACTTGCAAGCCGCCGCCAGGTGCAAACAGAAGCAAAGTTGTCCTCATACCTATAGTGGAAAAATTGCTTTTGTATTTTATGGAAGTTTATTGCTGATTGATAAAATTACAACCGTTAAGTTAAAACTATTGTAGATGTAATAAAAGAGTGAGAGAAAGTTCTATATTCGATAAAAAAGCAGTCATTAATTGGCTGCTTTTGTTTTCCAAAAATGTAAGGGATGCTCTTAACCCAGTTAGGAACGCTCTTATTGAATCTGTCGCTCGATTAAATTGCTGATTTCTTTCCGTTCTTGTTTAGTATAGGAAAACTGTTGCTCCAAAGCTTCCAGGTATTCTCCAGCTTTTTTCAGCTCAATAACACTTTCCTTCATATAAGATTTGTAATGGTCATTTACTTTGTTGATTTCGTCAGTAAATTTTTCATCTGTCCCGGGGGTGACGGCTTCTTTATATAAATCAATTATTTCTTCCCCTTCTCTAGTTGGGAAAAATTCATGAGGGTCAGTACTGTCAAACATACAAAAATCCAAAGCTGGAACTAATACCATATCAATACTATTGGGATCGAAACTACAATGATGAATTTCCGTATCATAACCATATTCAATACAAGTACTTGCTACTTTTTTCATAAATGTTGACTTGCCGGTTCCTGCACGCCCTTTTATATAAAAAACACGTGAAAGTTTTTCTGTAATATGGGGGATGACATTGACAGGACCATCCACGGTTGTAGTGCCAAAAAAGCGGTGGTACTCGTGACCATCCCGATTTTTCTTCGGTTGTCCATGTAAGACGCTTTGAATAAACGAATCGACAATTGCATCGGCTTTTTTAAAATCCATTTCTTTAATATAGATCTCTTCCAAGTCATCATGTATGCGCAACCCTGTTTGCAAATGTTTATATGCATTTTCTGTGTGATGGATGAATTTTTCCTCTAGCTCAGCATTTTTAACTGGGGTGTCTTGTGTGTATTGGATTAAATCCAGTTCAGTTACCTCACTCATATCATTTGGCACGATGGAACGGTTTAAAATAGCGATGCTCTTTTCACGAATAACAACACCATCTAAATAGCGTTCACCTAATGCACTTTTTAACACTTCTACTTCACAGGTAGATTCATATTTCGTGATTATATCTTTTAAAATTTTTGTTTTTACCGTTTGGGAAGGGTGATTTAAACTAATGATTTGCTGTAGATGGTTTATATTAGAAGGCAGTAAATTTATAAATCCTTCCGCTGTATTTGCCGTTACATAATAATAATTTCTCAAAGAGACACTTCCTTTTTGATTTAAAATTTTGGTTTGGTGAAGAGCCTTTATTTAATTAATTTATGCCCGCTTCTTATTTTAGTGAATGTATCATGCAACAATAATAGCAAAATTAGAAAAGAAAATACGACAAAATCAAAAACCCCAAGAACGTAACTCCTGTAGTCTACGTATAAATGGTGAGAGGTTAGCTTGGAACCCTCCTCAAATATCTGGTGGCAATTTCTAAGTCTTTAAATGGGTGCTTTGCACTTTTCGTTGAAAGCTATGCGAATTTCAAATCCTTTCTAAATACAATGGATAAGATCAGATTTAGTTCTTTCAGGGAAGATAAAAAATTGTTACAATATAGGAAAGTATTTGAAGTGGATTTTCATTTAAGGGAGGATTATTTATGAAATGGACAAGTGTTGACTTGCAGAAATATGATCAGGCGAAGGAGTACATAGATACAATCATTGTACCGTTAGCACCTTTCCAAATTGGAGCCTTGGAGGCTTCTGCTAAAAATGCAGACCAGTATGATGTATTAACACTTTTTGCAAGGGAATTGGAAAAAGAGCTTATGGGAAGAATAATGCTCACACCCATTTATACATATATAACATCTGCAGAAAAATTACAAGAAGCAGAGAGAATAAATGAATGGACGAATCATTTTAAAGAACAACCCTTTAAACAAGTACTCTATATCAGCTTTGACCCGTCCTGGAGAAAAATTGCTAACGATTTAGAAGGTGAATTTATCTGGCTCCCGACTGCTTCTTTAAAAGACGCAGATCCTGCTGCAGTGAAGGGCATAATAAGGGACCAGACCTTGCAGACAGTAGAGTTAATTAAGTCATTCTGGTAAATCTATGACGAAATTATCATCATTATCAAAACATTTGTCGTTAACCATTGGATATATATTGACCGAACCAATAGTTTACGCTATCATTGTTATTGTCCTAGTAATCTGATTTAATCTTAATAATGTCCGTGACTATTTTGAAAAAAGAGGGGGGAAAAAAATGAGTGATGAAAAACGGCAAGTATCCCGTAGACAGTTTCTGAATTACACACTTACGGGAGTAGGCGGCTTTATGGCTGCCGGTTTGTTAATTTCGCCTGTCCGGATGGCAATCGACCCTGTATTGAAGCATGATGAGGGCGGCGACTTTGCAAATGTCGGTCTGGAAGTTTCCGAAATTACTTCTGACCCGCAGCGTGTCGACTGGTCTGTTGATCAGGTAGATGGCTGGTATGAATCAGAAGTAAGTCGCTCAGCCTGGGTATATCGAAATGATAATGATGAAATTGTAGCCTTTTCCCCAGTTTGTAAACATTTAGGCTGTGTTGTTTCTTGGGAAGGCAGCGATGATTATCCGGATCAATACTATTGTCCTTGTCATGACGGCCGTTATTACAAGGATGGAGTAAATGTTCCTGGAACACCGCCTTTGCAACCGCTTGATGTTTATGAGCAGGAAGAAAGGGATGGCATGCTATTCCTGGGCAATATCAGACCACATGAGGAGGCGTAAAAACAATGTTACAAAAGATTTATGATTGGATCGATGATCGCATTGATATTACGCCGATTTGGCGGGATATTGCCGATCATGAGGTTCCTGAGCACGTTAATCCGGCACACCATTTTTCAGCATTTGTATACTGTTTTGGCGGATTAACATTCTTTGTTGTAGTAATTCAAATTCTTTCTGGTATGTTTTTAACAATGTACTATGTACCGGATATTGAAAACGCTTGGCAGTCTGTATACTATCTGCAAACTGAGGTAGCACATGCACAAATTGTACGCGGCATGCATCACTGGGGCGCAAGTGTCGTTATCGTAATGCTATTATTACATACTTTACGGGTATTTTTCCAAGGGGCATATAAAAAACCGCGTGAGCTTAACTGGATGGTGGGAGTTCTTATCTTCTTTGTTATGCTTGGTCTTGGTTTTACAGGTTATCTGCTTCCATGGGATAACAAAGCATACTTTGCAACTCAGGTGGGATTAGAGATTGCTGAACAGGTACCATTTATCGGAGAAGCGTTAAAAACACTTCTGGCCGGAGATGCTACCATTGTTGGTGCACAAACTCTTACACGATTCTTTGCAATCCATGTCTTCTTCTTACCAGGAGCATTGTTTGCATTATTGGCAATTCACTTTATCTTAATCCGTAGACAAGGTATTTCCGGACCACTATAAAAAGGAGGGCAACTAATGCATAAGGGTAAAGGTATGAAATTCGTTGGCGATTCCCGGATCTCAGCGGAAAAAACATCAAAAATACCAAAAGATTATTCTGAATATCCTGGTAGAACAGAAGCGTTTTGGCCTAACTTTTTATTAAAAGAATGGTTAGCTGGGGCAGTTTTCCTTGTCGGATTTTTATGCCTGGTGTTGGCTCACCCATCTCCGCTTGAAGGAATGGCTGATCCGACAGATGCGGCATATATCCCTCTACCAGACTGGTATTTCTTATTCTTGTATGAATTATTAAAATACCAATTCGCAAGTGGAGATTGGATAATTCTTGGAATTCTCGTTATTCCTGGAATTGCGTTTGGAGCACTGTTAATTGCTCCGTTCCTGGATAACGGTCCTGGACGCCGTCCGCGTCAACGTCCAGTTGCAGTTGGCATGATGCTTTTAGCTTTAGTTTCTTGTATCTGGTTGACATACACTTCTGCAGCACATGTTGATTGGGAAACGCGCGCTGAACAAAATAAACCGATTCCTCCCGGTGAATCTGTTGTTGACCAGGATCATCCTGGATTTGCAGCATATGAAAACAGCTGTTTAAGCTGTCATGGCGGGGAATTAGAAGGTGGAGCCGGTCCTGCATTAGTAGGAACTGAGCACACAAAAGAAGAAATAATGGACATTGCTGTAAATGGTATCGGTGCTATGCCTGCTGATCAGTTCCAAGGAACTGATGAAGAACTGGAACAATTAGCAGACTTTATCATTGAAACCAGTGAAGCAGCAGGAGAGTAAGAATAAAAAGAAGCACCTTTGACCACAATAAGGCAAAGGTGCTTTCTCTATACTTTAGAACGATATGAAGGAAAACCTTGAGGAGATAAAAATGTTATCATACATATTGCAAGATAAAAAATTTCTAATTATACTTTTCATCATTAATTTCCTAGGCACAATTTACGGATATTATTGGTATGGCTGGCAGTTGGAAATAACTCCGCCTATATTTATTCCTTTTGTTCCGGACAGCCCGACCGCCAGTCTGTTCTTTACTATTTTTTTATTATTTTTTATATTTGGTAAAAATATTCCGTACATTGAGGCACTAGGGATTGTCTCTTTATTTAAATATGGCATTTGGGCCGTTGTTATGAACTTATTAACACTAATTGTTACCGGGAGTATCGGTCCGGCAGGTTATATGCTGATTGCCTCTCATTTAGGAATGGCTATTCAAGGATTGCTTTATGCACCATATTATAAAATAAAATTGCGGCATTTAACCGTTGCAGGTATTGTTGTATTACATAATGATATTATCGATTATGTTTTTGAACAGATGCCTATCTATTCCAATTTAACGACATATATGAATGAAATTGGTTATTTTACATTCTGGTTGAGTGTAGTATCAATTCTTCTTGCTTATTATTTAACAATTTATAGAAAAAGCCAAAATTTGAATAACCGCTAATTGACATCCATACTTTATTGGCTGTTCACTGGTTAAAATGCCTTTGTGGAAGTCTTGTGTTTTTCTGAACAAGATTACTATCCAATCACAACCTGTTGCAGCCGCTGTATTATCCTGAAAGTATTACTTCGATTCCTTGTCCCGCCAGAAACATTTTATACGTTGAAAAACCCGGCTGAGTGAAGTTCACTTTATATTTTCTTACTCCATAAAGAAGCTGGACGTCATACCCATTCACCTATGGACATAAACTTAAAATATACACTAAAAGATCAGAGGTGATCTCTATGGGTGAGAAACTGCTTCGAGTGATGACAATCGGAATCCTAGGGATGTTTTGCCATGTAAATGTTATTCATGCGGCCTCTATTTCGCCAACAGATATTTACCAAAATAGCTTAGCACCATCTCCATTTATTTTAGGTGTTATTATTGTAGGCGGTTGCATAATTATTACATTATCTTATGTAAGTTGGAAAAAATATAAAGGAGAGCAAGTAGGTAATAAGTCGGTTCGTAAAAACGACAAATCAGTTGACTAAAATTAAAATACTGACTAAAATTGACCTTAAGATACAGTAATGGGGGAATTGATAAATGGCCGCTTATTTGATTTATTTTATATTATTAATGATTGTACCAATGATTGCATCAGGAAAAGTAAAAAGCACGTATACAAAGTACTCTAAAAAACAAACATCTTCGGGCATGACCGGTGCGGATGTAGCCAGAAAAATTCTGGATGACAATGGTTTACATGATGTACAGATTGGAATGGTAAAAGGAGAATTAACAGACCATTATGATCCTCGTAAGAAACAAGTTAACCTGTCTGAAAATAATTATCGTGGAAGATCGATGGCATCATCTGCAGTTGCAGCTCACGAAGTAGGTCATGCAATTCAGGATCAGGAAGATTATGCATTCTTACGTTTTAGAACTGCTTTGGTTCCAGTAGCAAACTTCGGATCCAATATTTCGATGTTTTTAATTATTGCAGGTATAATTATGAGTTCAACCAATATGCTGCTTTTTGGAATTATTTTCTTCGCTGCTGCGGTACTTTTCCAGCTGGTTACACTGCCAGTTGAATTTGATGCTTCAAACCGGGCAATGACACAGTTGGTTTCTACCGGAATTATTCGTAACAATGAAGAGCGGGAAACTAAAAAAGTATTAAATGCCGCCGCAATGACATACGTTGCTGCAGCATTAGTAGCCGTTGCTGAACTTATCCGCTTTATTCTTATTTTTGCGGCAAATAGAGACTAATTAAAAAAAGATGATTCAATTGGGTCATCTTTTTTCATGGAAAACACTAAAAATTTCGGGGAGAGAATGCTTTTTATGACTGCAGAAATAATTTTCGGTTCAAATAAATTAGGATTAATCAACGATAAACAACTGCAATCTGTGCTAGATAAATTTAAATTAGGCAAACTTATTTCATCAAAAAGTACAGATGAAGGAGCAATGGGGCAAACAATGTTTGTTTCGTCCACAGAAGGAGAGTATGTTTTAAAAGGAAATCCGCTTTATTCTGGTCAATTCATGGAAGAAAAATTCTTTATTGATAATGTTAATAGTCGAACAAACATACCAGTGCCCCGACCATATATAATTGATGATTCTGAAGATATTTTCGGCTGGAATTATGTTATTATGCCATGTCTTAAAGGAGAGCATCTAAATTCAAAACCTCTGCAAATAAAGCTTCAGCTTGAAGATAAATTAAAAATAGCTGAATCCATTGCCGAAGCTTTGACTTCTTTTCATACATGGAAAGTAAATGATTTTGGTGAGCTTGATCCTAAAACTTTGACAATTATTCCTTTTAAAAATACTTACTCTGAATGGCTTTTTAAGAGAATCCTGTTTTGGGTAACAGACGCTAAAAAATACTCCAGAATAACGGAGGAGGATTTGAAATGGGTTCACTCTTTATTGGCAGAATCTGAAGATGACTTCAATCATATATCATCACCTTCTTTTGTTATGGGTGATTTTAAGCCTGGTAACTTTTTGATATATCAGTCTGAACATGGCTGGGAAATAAGCGGTGTATTTGATTTTACAAATTCGTATTTTGCAGACCCGGTGTCAGATTTCATTAAAATGATTACATACTATATAGATAATAATGAAACGGATATTGCAAAACACTTTATAAACACATACTATAAACAGCACGAAGAAGAAAAAAACAGCATAAGAAACCGGATAAAAGTACATATGCTTCATCAAAAAACATTAGATTGGGGAAGTGCAAAAGCAACAAATACGGTTACTTGGGATAATGCACTTCCATTTTCTGAATGGGCTGTGACGTACACAACAGCTGCAGAAAAAATATTAGAATAATCAGCTAGATACAGTTAAAAGAGCTTAAGGGATTCCCTTAAGCTCTTTTAACAGCGTTAATCATTTAATGGTTTTTTATTTTCATCCAGTGTGAAGCCCTCTCCCATCACCTCGTGAACCGTCGTCATAGAGACAAAGGCAGAAGGGTCGGTCTGGTTAATAATATTCTTCATCCGTACAATTTCATTCCGTGCTACCACGCAGTAAAGAACATTTCTTCTTTCCTTGGAGAAGCTTCCCTGACCATTTAAAATAGTTACACCGCGTTCCATTTTCTCCATAATCTGATTCGCAATTTCTTCGCTGTGATCGGAGATAATAAAAGCACCTTTGGCAGAATATGCACCTTCCTGGATAAAATCAATCACCCTTGCACCAATAAATACTGCTACCAGCGTATACATCCCTTGAGCTAAATTTAAAAAGGTAAAAATAGAAGTTATAATAACCAGAAAGTCAAATGCGAACATAGCCCGTCCAATACTCCAGGATGTATATTTATTAATAATGCGCGCTATAATGTCTACACCGCCTGTTGTCCCGCCAAAACGGAATATGACTCCCAATCCAACACCGATAAATACCCCTGCAAATAAAGCAACAAGTGTCATATCATGCTCTAGCCCGATAGGAATTTGGTAAATTTGAAAAATCCATAGAAACAGGGAAACAGATAAAGTCCCTACCATGGTGTAAACAAATGCATTTCTCCCTAGTATTTTCCACCCAATAAAGAATACTGGGATATTAAGCACAATATTTGTGATCGCAGGATCCAAATCCCATAAGAAGAAAAGTAACAGCGTAATTCCTGTAAAGCCTCCTTCTCCAAGGTTATGCTGCATATTAAAATGTACGAGACCAAAAGAAAAAATGGCTGCCCCTAATAAAATAAATACAATATTTTTAACCCGAATGTTCAATTTGCGATTCCTCCTTATGTACAGATGATAGAAATATACTTTGAAAATAAAGCTTGAAAAGTCTATTTAGTACCAAGTATTTACAATCTGATTTCAACCAATATCTATTATAGACAATTTAAAATGAAGTAACAATCCACATACTGTACCAATTAGTTGTCAAAACCCATGCTTTTAGCTAACATTAGAGAAGAGAAAGAGTAATCAGGAAGGTTAGAGAGGTGTTAAAAATGGAGAATACCAACCATACATTAAAAGATGTCCAAAAACGTGTTGATCGATACATATCTCAATTTAAGGAAGGGTACTTTTCTCCGCTTGCATTAATGGCAAGATTATCTGAGGAAACAGGAGAATTGGCCAGAGAAATTAATCACTATCATGGTGAGAAACCAAAGAAAGCTACAGAAAAAGAAAATACAGTTGAAGAAGAAGTCGGAGATATGATTTTTGTATTAGCTTGTTTAGCAAATTCACTTGAATTTGATTTATCAGATTCCTTTGAGAAATCAATGCAAAAATTTGAAACAAGAGATAAAAATCGCTGGACAAGAAAAGAGGGGGAAGATAGTCATGGCAATTAAAATTATCGTAGCAGGACCAAGAGGAAGAATGGGAAAAGAAGCTGTTCATATGATTTATGGAGTAAGCGATTTTGAATTGACGGCTTGCTTAGATCATAAAAATGATGGGAAAAAATTAAGTGATTTAGAAGGCTTCCAGGATAATTTTAATGCACCGGTATACTCAGATATCGAAAAGTGCTTTACAGAGCAGCAGGCAGATGTATTCGTTGATTTAACGACGCCTGAATTTGGTTATAAACATACAAAAGCGGCATTGAATCATGGGATTCGTCCGGTGGTAGGTACAACGGGATATACCAACGAACAATTAGAGGAACTAAAACAATTGGCAAGAGATAAAAAAACCGGATGTATTATTGCACCTAATTTTGCTATTGGTGCTGTTTTAATGATGAAATTTGCAAAAATGGCAGCTGCGTACTTCCCAGATGTAGAAATTATTGAAAAGCATCATGATCAAAAATTAGATGCTCCATCCGGCACAGCAAAGAAAACAGCAGAGCTGATTCAGGAGGTCAGAAAACGGAAAAAGCAGGGTCATCCAGATGAAGAAGAAACAATTCAGGGTGTCCGCGGGGGAGATTTTGACGGCATGCGGATCCATAGTATGCGGCTTCCTGGGCTGGTAGCTCATCAGGAGGTTGTTTTTGGCGGTGCTGGTCAAACATTAACGATACAGCATGATTCTATGAATCGTGCATCTTTTATGGACGGCATTAAAGAATGCGTCTATCAGGTGATGGATTTAGATGAGCTTATCTATGGTTTAGAGAACGTCTTATAGAGAAACATATATAGAGGGAGAGAACATCATGAATGTCGCTTTAATTGCACACGATAAGAAAAAAGAAGATATGGTACAGTTCACAACAGCTTATGCGCATGTACTGAAAAACCATCAATTATTTGCTACAGGAACAACAGGAAGCCGGATTATGGAAGCGACAGGGCTTCCGGTTCACCGCTTTCAGTCTGGGCCGCTTGGCGGTGATCAGCAAATTGGCAGTATGATTGCTGAAAATAAAATGGATATGGTTATTTTCTTCCGCGATCCATTAACCGCTCAGCCGCATGAGCCTGATATCAGCGCCTTAATGCGTTTATGTGATGTTTATCAAATTCCTTTAGCGACAAATATTGCCGGAGGGGAAATCTTTATGCATGGATTGAATCGCGGCGATTTTCACTGGAGAGAAATTGTGAAGGAAGAAGGGGAATTGTGAAAAAAATAGGAATTACATGCTATCCGACAATTGGCGGATCTGGGGTAATAGCTACAGAACTGGGAAAGAAATTAGCGGATAGGGGGCATGAAATACACTTCATTACCTCCAGCATGCCTTTTCGTTTAGAAAAAGTGTATGTCAATGTATATTATCATCAGGTGGAGATAAGTCATTACCCAGTATTTCAATACCCGCCCTATGACTTAGCTTTAGCAGCAAAAATGGCGGAGGTGATAGACCGTGAGAAGCTCGACATTCTCCACGTCCATTATGCCATGCCACATGCAATTTGTGGCATTTTAGCGAGAGATATGGCAAAGCACCCAGTAAAAATTGTTACAACCTTACATGGTACGGATATTACAATCCTGGGCATCGATAACACATTAAAGCCCATTATCCGCCACGGTATTGAGCAATCTGATGCAGTTACTGCAGTTTCAGAAAGTCTCCGGAAGCAAACCATGGAAATGCTGGATATAAAGAAGGAAATGGATGTTATTTATAACTTCATTAATGAAAATGAATATTATCCGAGAAAAGTAACTGAACTGCGCAATCAATATCAGATAAATGACGCTGATAAAATCATGATTCATATTTCTAACTTCCGAAAGGTGAAACGGGTACAGGATGTCATTGATACATTTAAAATAGTTAATGAAAGTATCCCTTCTAAATTGTTATTAATAGGCGACGGCCCTGAATTTTCAGATATGTCATTACATGTTAATGAATTAGGATTAGAGAAAGAAGTTCAATTTCTCGGGAAGCAAAATAATGTCAGTGATATTTTATCAATGGCTGATTTAATGCTGCTTATGTCTGAAAAAGAGAGCTTCGGGTTAGTATTATTAGAAGCGATGGCTTGTGGAGTACCTGGAATCGGTACAAATGTAGGAGGCATCCCGGAAGTATTAACTCATGATGAGACAGGGTATATCGTCGGGTTAGGAGATGTTCAGCAGGCAGCGGATTATGCTGTACAATTGCTATCTAATACAGAAAAACAGGAACAGTTTTCTAAAGCAGCCATAGAGCATGTACGTGATTGCTTTGCGTCTGACAAAATCGTGAATCAATATGAAAATTTATACAACCGGGTTCTTGAAGCGGAAGAGAGGGACTGAAAGATATGCTACCATTCGTATTTCAAAAGGCGGCAGAAGTTATATCTATCATAGAAAAACATCAATACGAAGCATACTTTGTCGGCGGGTGTGTACGTGATTATATTATAGACCGTCCCATTCACGATGTAGATATCGCAACATCTGCTACTCCTGCAGAAATTCAGGAAATCTTTCCAAAAGTAATTCCAGTGGGATTGGAGCATGGTACAGTTATTGTCAAACACCACCAGGAATCCTTTGAAGTGACCACTTATCGGACAGATGGAACATACACCGACCACCGCCGGCCGGATAAGGTTCATTTTGTCCGGAATATCAAGGAGGACCTCAAACGCAGGGATTTTACTATGAATGCAATTGCTATGAATGTAAAGGGAGAAATCGTGGATCCTTTTGAAGGAAGAAAAGATATTTCCCAAAAAAGGATTCAAACTGTCGGGGAAGCTGCAGACCGTTTTGAAGAGGATGCTTTACGGATTATCCGTGCTTTGCGTTTTTCCAGTCAGTTAGGATTTTCCATTGAAGAAGCAACAAAAGAGGCGATGGGAAAATATAAGGCATTAATAAATAAACTGGCAGTGGAGCGATTAACCGTTGAATTAGAAAAGCTGTGTGCAGGGATTTTTTATACAAAAGCAGTTGATTATATCTTTGAATTAGAGCTTTATCATTACCTGCCAATTTTTAAAGATGTACCTTTGCTCCTCAAACAAATAGAGCCTGTTTCTTCTCTTGCACCTGTTTTTGCATTTGTTGAGCTGAAGAGCTCCTCCATCACTGCAGCAGATTGTGTGAAAGCTTACAAATGTTCGAATCAATTAAAACAACAGGCCAATATTCTTGTAGATGCCTATCACCGCTATAAGCAGTGTGGAATAGATGCATGGTTTGTTTATCTCCTGCCTGAAGAGCAATGGGATTTTTTTGTATACTTAGTAAAACAGACAGATAAAGAAATAATAAACATACAAGAGCTCCGTAATATTCAGAAGCGGCTCTCTATTTCATCTAAAAAAGAGCTGTGTTTGAATGGACATGATTTAATGCAATGGTTCCCTGAGCGTACTAAAGGAAAATGGATAAAGGAATTGTTAGATGAAATAGAATATCAAATTGTTACCTCTAAGCTGGCGAATGAAAAATCGAAAATAAAGGACTGGATACAATGGAATCAACCCGATCAAGATTGATAAAGCTTTTATCCGAAAATAATGCGGGCTATATCTCCGGTCAAGCACTCTCTGAGAAATTAGGAATTTCCCGGAATGCGATTTGGAAGCATATGAAAGATTTAGAAAGTGATGGTTATACAATTGATGCCATACGGAGCAAAGGGTATCGGATTGTTTCATTTCCGGATAAAGTCAGCAGTAATACAATTCGCTGGGGATTGGAAACGAAATGGCTGGGACATCATATTATCCATAAAGAATCAACACCGTCAACACAATTAATTGGACATGAGAGTGCCCGTGAAAACGCTCCTGATGGTACAATAATAATTGCTGAAGAACAGACAGCCGGCAGAGGGAGAATGAAAAAGAATTGGTTTTCTGATAAAGAAGGTCTGTGGACTACTATTCTGCTCCGTCCGCCCATTCCTCCGAATAAAGCTTCGGAACTGACGCTGTTAACTGCAGTAGCGTTAAGAGACGCATTACATCAGTTAACAAATTTGTCTATTGGCATTAAATGGCCAAATGATTTATTAATTGGAGATAAAAAGCTATGCGGCATTTTAACAGAAATGCAAGGAGAGCAGGACCGGATTAATTATGTTTTAATCGGCTTCGGTTTAAATGTGAATCAGGATGAAGCAAGCTGGGACGCGTCCATTCGGAATATTGCAACCTCATTAAAAATAGAATCAGGGAAAGACTGGGATAAGAAAGAAGTCATTCAAACAATATTAACGTATTTTGAAAATACATATGAGATGTATTTAAAGGACGGATTTAAAGTCATTAAATCCAAATGGGAAGAAAATGCCTTTAAAATAGGTGGAGAAATTAAAATAAAAACATTTCATGATGAATGGACAGGACGTTTTTTAGGAATTTCAGACGAAGGAGCTTTAATCGCAGAAGCAGCTGACGGCAGTCCTGTAACACTTTACTCCGCAGAGATTTCATGGTTTGACAGATAGAAAAAATCAAAAAAAGAATGGAGGTGGTCTTCTGAGATATGTTGTCATTGATTTAGAAACAACTGGGAATTCTCCGGCAAAGTCAGGAAAAATTATTGAAATCGGTATGGTTGTAATTGAAAATGAGGAGATAAAAGAAACGAAAACAACCCTGCTTAATCCAAATCAGCCGATACCGCCATTTATTTCTAACTTAACAGGAATTCATAATGAAGAAGTAAAGGATGCGCCGTTATTTATTGATAAAGCAGAGAAAATCATTCGTATTTTACAAGACAGTTATATTATTGCACATAACGCAAACTTTGATGTCGGGTTTCTTAATATGGAGTTAGCAGCCAATGGTTATCCGGAATTAAAAAATCCGGTTCTGGATACAGTGGAGCTGTCCAGAATATTATTCCCGACTATATCGAGCTATAAATTAAGCCACTTAGCAGAGCATTTTGAGCTGCATCATGATGACCCGCATCGCGCTTTATCTGATGCATATGTAACAGCAAAGTTATTTTTTAAGTTAAAAGAGAAATTAGACCATCTCCCGTATGAAACTTTGTATAAGCTGAAAAATCTGGAAGAAAAATTACAATCAGATTTAGCAGTTATACTTGATAACCGCTTAGAAGAATTAGCGTTCCGGGAGCATCCGGACAATCAAATAAAACATTACCAGGGTCTTGCATTCCGTATGTCCGAAAAAGAGACAAAAGCTCTGTCTGAGATAGATAAATCGTTTGGGGAATACTTAGACAATATTTATCAGGAGCAGGGTGCACTTTCAAAAGCTTTTTCTTCCTATGAGCCAAGGGAAGGTCAGCGGCAAATGTCTGAAACGATTTATGATGCCTTTTCTGCTAAAAAACATGCTTTTATCGAGGCGGGCACAGGAACAGGTAAATCCTTAGCTTATTTGTTGCCGGCTGTTTATCAAGCTATTACCAATAAAGAACGCCTAATTATCAGCACTTATACAACACAATTACAAAGCCAGCTGCTTGAGGAGGAAATTCCTTTGTTAAAAAAGGTGATTGACATCCCTCTCCGGGTAGCTTTAATGAAGGGAAAAAATCATTATCTAAATCTGGAAAAGTTTCTTTATGAGCTTGATTATGGCTCAAAGGATAATTATGATTTTGTTTTAACAAAAGCGATATTACTCGTATGGATTACGGAAACAGAGACAGGGGATATTGATGAAATTCAATTACCGGCAGGAGGCTATATTTTCTTTCAAAAGGTTTCTGCTGATGTAGAAAAGACAATTAATCCGAAATCTCCCTGGTTCCATCATTCCTATTATCAATTAGCCAGACGAAGAGCTCAAAAAGCAGATATCATTATTACAAACCATGCGTTACTGTGTACAGATATGTTTAATGACTATGCTTTTTTACCAGGCTATCAAAAGGTTATTATTGATGAAGCGCATCATTTTGAAGAGACGGCTTCACATCATTATGGACTAAAACTTGATTACATACAGATGCAATTTACATGCAACTATTTAGGAACTGCTGACGAGGATAAACAGTTTAATGCGGTCTTGAAAGCAACTGATATGAGTCAAAAAGAGGAATTGATTGATAAATGGAATGCAGCTATCAAAGAAGCTAAATATGATATTGACGAACTTTTTCATCTTATTGAACGCTTTGTCAGGGCACAGCAGAAAAACGATAAAGCAACAAGTGATTTAGGAAGAGTACAGTATCGTATCAAGCCAGAAACTTATCAGCAGGATACCTGGCTGCTGGCCGAGGATATTGCAGCACGCCTGCGAATGCATTTTCGGAAGCTCTTGGACGTTCTATCCAGATTAGTGGATGAGTATTCCTTGGATATTGGAGATGAGAAACAATTTCTTGAAGACATTGGACAAATGCAGGACGTATTAGAAAAATATATAGATGATTTAAAAGTGATGTTTCAGGAGCAAAATGAAGTAGAGCTGATTAAATGGATAGAGGTAGATTTAAAAGGGAAGCACCACAGCGTGTTTCTTTACAGCGAGCCGTCTAATATTGCACCAATATTGGCCGATGATTTCTTCTCTAAAAAAGAAAGTGTTATTTTTACAAGTGCAACATTAACAATGGGAAGTTCATTTAAATTTATCAAAGAAAGACTGGGAGTATCTGAACAGGATTTGTTAACAGAGCAGATTGCTTCACCATTTCATTACGATAAACAAGTGCAGCTACTAATACCAACAGACTTCCCGAATATTAGATATGGAAATATAGATGATTTTGTTTATGCAGTTTGTGAAGCGATATTATCGTTAGCAGAGGTAACTTCAGGTAGAATGCTCGTCTTGTTTACTTCTTACGATATGCTGAGGAAGGCAAATGATTTATTAAAGGAAATGATAACAGAACAGCAATACGTCATCATCGCTCAAGGTGTGACCAGCGGCAGCCGCAGCAGGCTGAAAAAGAATTTCCAATCTTATGATCAGGCAATACTTCTGGGAACAAGTTCCTTCTGGGAAGGAGTAGACATACCTGGAGAAGATTTATCAGCACTTGTAATGGTCAGGTTGCCATTTCAGCCGCCGAATCATCCTGTATTTGAAGCGAAGTCGCACCAGTTGAAGGAAGATGGAAGAAATCCGTTTATGGATTTATCTCTACCACAGGCGGTTATTAAATTTAAACAGGGATTTGGACGGCTGATCCGTTCCTCAAACGATAGAGGAATCGTATTTATTTGTGACGGACGAATCAAAACAGCAAAATATGGAAAATACTTTTTAGAGTCTATTCCAGAAGTACCTGTTCACTATGAAGCAACACGTCATTTGATGAGTCACGCAGAAAACTGGTTCCATCAACAGTGAAGGTTAATGAAATGAATTAAAAATTAGAATAGGCGGTAACTCAACTTTCACACTTTAAAAAGTAATTTCCTATCTACAGGAACAGGGGTTGATCATTTTTTTCCATATAAAAGATAGAAGGTAAAGTGTAAAGGCGACCGCTACGGCGGACCGTTTTTCTTTCCTAGGGGCACGCTCTTCAGCTAACTTTTGCCAAGAAGAGCACTTGGCAAAAGTGGATCTTCAGATGGTGCTGATCCCTCAGGAGTCAAAACTGTCCGCCTCCGCTAGTAAGATATTCTATACTGAAATAACCGAACAAATAAAAGACAGATCTGACAGAACAAATTTTTCATGTTGCATGGTAAACATGCTCAGTAATCCTTATTTTTGGTGCATGAAGGCTATTCTCGATATGAATTATTTATGTTGTCATGATTTGAACTGCTAAAAACGATGATTTCATCTAACTTCATCAGGCTATTATTTCTTCCATATGCTGTAGAATCCTATTAGAGCGCAGGCCAACCACGTAGACTCCTATGGGAACAGGGCGAGCTGAAGATCCACTTGAAAAGCGGGTTTCTTTTCAAGTTAGCTGAAGCCGTCCCCATGGAAAGCGGAGTGGTTGGCCGGAGCGGAGCTATACACAATAACCAGTTCAAAAAATAAAAAGATGAGTTAACTAAAAGCAAGCATGTTAATAGAGGCCATGTACATCCTGGAACAGCAAGATTAGTATGTTTATTCTTAGGTGCGAAAGTGGAGGTAGTAATAAAACTAGCTGTCGCCTTGTTTTTCCGGAGTGGCTGTGATTACCCTGAAACCATAAGTAATCGTGGCCAGTGTCCCGGAGCTTTTCTGATTAGACATTATAATTTTAACGGTATTTGTTTACAGAAACCATACATCTAGGTATAGTAAATGATGAAAGAAAGATAATCTTATAAGAAACGGATGGAATGAAATGAGGGAATCAAATAACAGATGGGTATTATGGACGCTTATCATCATTACTCTCCTCTTGCTTGCAGGAATAGGCTATAGTATTTATTTATATCAAGCAATCAACGATAGCCGTAACGCAGGATTTGATGACACAAAAAATCAAATAGAAAATCAGACCTCTTATCACAATGTTCATTCGATACAAGGCTACTATGGAGAGAATAACTATCATGTATTCTACGCAAGTAATGAGGACAATGAGGAACGGTTAATCTTTCTGCCTTTAGAAGGCGAAGAACGCGAATTAATTGTTATTAAAACGGAGGATATGATGAGTGAAGAAGCTATTTTAGACGCTTGGTCATCCAGCTGTGATTCATGCAAGTTTGCTGATATCAGCCCTGCATACGAAGATGGACAGGCTCTGTGGGAAATTACGTACCATGATAAAGATAACAGGTTTGTCATGGATTATTATTCTATTGATGGACAGAGTTTAGAGGAAAGATACACATACAATAAAATGTTTCCCTAAGCAAAAAAGGGGTTATACCAAAGGGATTAGTTAAAAAGGTTACCCATATTAAAACCATCATTAATTTTAGCAATATTTCTTGAAGCAGCTAAAAGAATAAAACATTTTGTAAAAAGCATTAATAATAAGTGGAGGATTTTAAAATGAAGATAACAATTCAAGAAGCACCAAAACATGTGAATGAGGAGGTAACAATCGGCGGCTGGCTGGCGAACAAACGCTCAAGCGGTAAAATTGCCTTTTTACAGCTTCGTGATGGTACCGGGTTTATGCAAGGTGTTGTGGTGAAAAGCGATGTTTCTGAGGAAGTATTTTCAGAAGCTAAAAACCTGACACAGGAGACATCTCTATATGTTACTGGAAAAATTGTAGAGGATACACGATCTGATTTCGGTTATGAGATGCAGGTAAGTAATCTGGAAGTAATTCATGTAGCAACAGATTACCCGATTACTCCCAAAAATCATGGTACAGAATTTTTGATGGATCACCGTCACCTGTGGCTCCGCTCTAAAAAACAGCATGCTGTTATGAAAATTCGTAACGAAATTATTCGTGCTACGTATGAATTCTTTAATACAAATGGTTTTGTAAAGGTTGATCCGCCAATTTTAACTGGTGCATCTGCTGAAGGCACAACCGAGCTTTTCCATACGAAATATTTCGATGAAGAAGCATATCTATCCCAAAGCGGACAGCTTTATATGGAAGCTGCAGCAATGGCGTTAGGAAAAGTATTCTCATTTGGTCCTACATTCCGTGCTGAAAAATCTAAAACAAGAAGACACCTAATTGAGTTCTGGATGATTGAACCGGAGATGGCGTTTATGGATCATGAGGACAGCTTAAAAGTACAGGAAAACTACGTAAGCTTTATCGTTCAATCTGTATTAGAGAACTGTGCTTTAGAGCTTAAAACATTAGAAAGAGACATATCCAAGCTCGAAAATATCAAGGCTCCATTCCCGCGAATCAGCTATGATAAAGCTGTAGAATTCTTAAAAGAAAAGGGCTTTGATGATATTGAATGGGGAGAAGACTTTGGTGCACCACATGAGACAGCAATTGCTGAAAGCTTCGACAAGCCTGTTTTCATTACAAATTATCCGAAAGACATTAAAGCATTTTATATGAAGCCGGATCCTGAACGTTCCGATGTTGTTCTTTGTGCCGATTTAATTGCTCCGGAAGGTTATGGAGAAATTATTGGTGGATCACAGCGAATTGATGATTTAGAATTAATGGAGCAGCGTTACAAAGAGCATGGGCTTACCGGGCCAGCTTATGAATGGTACCTGGAGCTGCGTAAATACGGCAGTGTTCCTCACAGCGGATTCGGATTGGGATTGGAAAGAACTGTAGCCTGGTTATCAGGGGTGGAACATGTTCGTGAGACTATTCCGTTCCCAAGACTGCTAAATCGCTTATATCCTTAAGGAAGAAGGAATCTATGTAAAGAATTACAGCTCCAAGCTGTTTATTTTTAGTGTTTGGAGCTAAATATAACTATTTTTTGATAAACAGTTATCAATATAGCGTGTTTATATTATTTTATGATTTTCTCTAAATCCCTTGCTTTTTAAGCGGGGGTTTCCTTTCGTAGTTAAGAAAAAATGCTATACTGTTATCTGAGGTGCTAGAAATGACAAAAATTAATTATCAAGATATTATCCAGGATCAAATGCCTGTCTCAAAAAAACTGCTTACCACCTATTACAAATTAGGTCTTCATGAAACAGAACTTATTTTACTTTTACAGCTTTCGCGCTTTGCAGATGAAGGAAATCATTTTCCTACTCCTTTTGAGTTGGCACAGTCAGGAAGCTTTTCCGAAGAACAAGCAGCCAGCATGCTGCGAAAATTAGTGCAAAAAGGGTTCCTGTCTATTGAAAAGAATGATTCTGAAAAAACGCCTATCAGTGAATCATATTCTTTGGAACCTCTGCTTGAAAAACTATATGATGAAGATGTATCTGTGATAACACGTGACGAAGAAAATATAGGAAATATCTTTATCTTATTCGAACAGGAATTCGGCAGACCCTTATCACCATTTGAAATAGAAACTATTAACAGCTGGTTAGACCAGGATAGCTTAGAACCTTCATTGATAAAAGCGGGACTACGGGAATCAGTACTTATGGGCAAATTGAACTTTAAATACATCGACCGTATTTTAAGAGAATGGAAGAAAAAAGGGATTCATACGGTACAGGATGCCAGAAAAGCAAGCCAGCAATTTCATCAGGGCAGAGCAAATGATAATAATACAAACACACGCCCTAAAAGAGACACATCCTTTTATTACAATTGGCTAGAAGGAGATTAAAATTATGCTGAACAATACACAAATCAGACATTGTTTAGATGTCATGGCGGAAATGTTTCCAGATGCAGAGGGAGAGCTTGTCCATTCAAATCCATTTGAATTAGTAATTGCTGTTCTGCTGTCTGCACAATGTACAGATAAACTGGTTAATAAAGTAACAGCAGACTTATTTAAAAAGTACAAGACTCCAGAGGATTATCTTGCTGTTCCTTTAGAAGAGGTGGAAAATGATATTCGTTCTATCGGATTGTACAGATCAAAAGCAAAAAATATTCAAAAGCTTTGCCGTACATTAATCGATGAATACAACGGAGAGGTTCCGCAAACAAAAGAAGAATTAGTTAAACTGGCTGGAGTTGGCAGGAAAACAGCAAATGTTGTGGCTTCCGTTGCATTTAATGAACCTGCAATTGCCGTTGATACTCACGTTGAACGTGTATCCAAGCGGCTAGGAATATGCAGATGGAAGGATAGTGTCATAGAAGTAGAAAATACGCTGATGCGAAAAGTACCGAGAGATGAATGGAGTGTAACGCATCATCGGATGATTTTCTTTGGACGCTATCATTGTAAAGCAAGAAATCCTAATTGCCCAGAATGTCCATTATTGGATATCTGCCGAGAAGGTAAAAAGAGGATGAAGAAAATAGGGTAATATGTTTTTTTCGCAAAATTATCTTTACAAAAAAACAATCCCGCTCATAAAAGAGTCGGGATTGTTTTTTTGTTACTCATTATTTGATTCGTCTTCACCCTGGTCAGAGGAGTCGTCAGGAGTTTCCTCTTCAGAATTTGAACTATCTTCTTCTTCTTGTTCTGTTTCATTTTGTTCTTGAGATTCACTCTCATTATTCTCGGATTCATTATTGTTATTTTCTTCCGTTGAATCATTATTTTGATCGGTGTCCTCAGTTGAGTCCGAATCCGATTCAGAATCTGATTCATCCCCATTTGTTTCTTCATCAGCAGGAGGCTCTTCCTCTTCAGGTTCTTCTTCCTCTGCTTCAGAGACGGTCACACTTGTAGATGCTGAAGGACCCCGAATTTCATTATCTTCCTCACTGATTGGTGTAACAGTAATATTGTAATCTCCCGGTGTAACGCCGCTTACACTGATACCTTCAGAACCGACGTTTTCCGTTTCACCATTCACGCTTACTTCAAAGCTGGCTGAAGGGCCGTCATAACTCCAGGAAACATTAATCGTTTCATCACCATCAAACTCAGCAGATAAGCCGGAAACGCCTGGTATCTCTTCGGTCTCTTCTTCTTCTTCGTCTTCACCAGGAACCTTGACCGTTGTTGTAGCAGGGTCACTGGTTAATGAGCCTCTCTCAGCAATAACCTGAATGGTATATTCAGCACCTTCTTCAACGTCTGAAATCTCCATGGATGTGTCACTTGTAGAAGAGAGGGACTGCATACTGCCTCCATCAATGCTGGCACTTACATCAAAGCTGACATCTTCATCTGAATCAGTATCATAATCCCAGGATACTTCAATGGAATTATTATCTTCATTATAGCTTGCAGACAGACCGCTTACTGCATCTAATTCTTCATAGCGCTCAGAAACCTTCGTTGGCTCTGTACCTTTAACAAACAGCTCCGTAATTTTATTTTCGCTTGGAGTACTGTCACTTGCCAAAGCAGCCGGATTTGTTCCTTTTTCTACAGTAACATCTACAACAGAATCAGGGCGGGTAAAGTCAGCCGTTTCGATTCCTTCAGATAAATGTCCCATTGTGTTGCGGAACATTTGCTGAGAAAGACTAGTATCCTGCAATGGAACACGCCTTGTTTTATCTTTTCCGGTTTCAGGATCTTCATAAACTTCATAGCCACCAGTCCAGGCTGCTATCGTGTAATTTGTCGTATAGCCGACAAACCAGGAATCCGGGTTTCCTTCCTGTTTATCCATTGTGGTAGTTCCTGTTTTCCCTGCAACATCTAAACCTGGGACAGCTGCGTTGGTACCCGTACCAGAGCTTACAACTGATTTCAGCATGTCAGTTACCATATAAGCAGTATAATCTTCCATGACTTTTTCTGAATCAGGCGTTAAATCAACTACCCGGCCATCTGGAAATTCTACTTTTGTTACTGCATAAGGCTCTGCATATTCGCCATTATTACCGAATGCTCTGTATGCACCAGCCATTTGCAGTGGACTAACCTGTGCACTTGTTCCACCGATTGCATCACGGACATCCAAAGTACCTTCATCAAATTGAATTCCCAGCCGCTCGGCAAATTCCTTCGAGTTTTCCCTGCCGACTTCTTCCATTAATTTGACCGCTGGAACATTCAGGGATTGCTGTAATGCATATCGGGCTGTCACCCAGCCGTTATAGCTTCTGCCGGCATTTCTGATCGGATTGGAGCCTTCGATTTCATAAGGACCATCATCATCGAGCTGGTGGTAGGTGGACATCTGATTATACTCAATAGCCGGACCATAAGACATAAATGGTTTCACCGTAGAACCAGCTTGTGGATTTCCATTTATCGCATAATTAAAACCGACTTCATTATTCAGGTTGCCGCCAATTGCCTTAATTGCTCCTGTCTGTGTATCCAGAACAACCATTGCTGCCTGTGTATTATCTGGATAACTGATTGGTGATTCTTCCTCTGAAAGCATGCTTTCAACATATGGCTGTGCATCCGGATCCAGTGTTGTATATACCTTTAACCCGTCTGAGTCAAGATTAACATCATCTAATTTTTCTTCAATCTCACTGCGAACCTGGTTAACAAAAGCATCATATGGTGTTGGGTCAGGACGGCTTTCATTTAATAGGGAAGCAACGTCAACACTTCTTGCTTCATCAGCCTCCGCTTCGGTAATTTTTCCATGACGTACCATCAGATTTAATACCGTGTTCATCCGTTCTTCCGTTAGTTCCGGATTTTCAAATGGATTATAGGCTGTTGGACGCTGCGGTAACCCAGCTAAGATAGCAGCCTCCGGCAAGGTAAGATCATTTAAATCTTCTTTTCCAAAATATGTTTTCGCTGCTTGAGCAACACCATAAGAATTCGCACCGTAGAAAATACTGTTTAAGTACATTTCCATGATTTCTTCTTTACTGTATTCTCTTTCCAGCTTCATAGCCATCCACATTTCCTGGACTTTAATGCTTATCTTTTTCTCGTTGCTTAAAAATGCACGCTCGACAACCTGCTGCGTGATTGTACTTGCACCTTGGGAGCCAAAACCTCCAGTAAAGTTGCCCTGTATTGCGCCGCCGATACGCTTGAGGTCTATTCCGTTATGATCAAAAAATCGGACGTCCTCTGTAGCTGTAACAGCATCGATAAGTAAATCCGGAAGCTCCTCAAACTTTACTTGTGTCCTTTTTTCATCTGAACTAAAATCGCCAAACTGATCGCCGTTTTCATCATAAAGTGCAGATGAAAAAGGTATGTTCAGCTTGTCTTCTTCAATGTCAGGTGCTGTAGCAATCCAATACGCACCGACAGCAGCACCGCCTAAAAATAAAATCAGAAATAATAAAAGGGCTACCTTTATAATTTTTTTCCAAATAGGCTGTTTCTTTTTCTTCTTTGTTTTTTTACCTTGCTGCTTTCTTCTGGCAGCTCTTGACTGGCTATTTTGATCGGCCATTTTTTATACCTCCATATCTATAGGTAGAGCTTATCAACTACTGATAAAAAATCAACCTTTTTCTGATAGTGAAAAGGGATTTCATATCCCAACTGTTTGATATGTTCATAAGAAATTGATTTCTTACCACCATTAAATTGCTCCTGCCAGCAAACAAATAAATCCTTTGCATCGAATAGATAAGTTTCTTCGTAAGCTCTAAAACGTAAAATAATAAAACTGATTCCTCCATGCTTTATTATTTGCTGCATATGATGAACCTGATGTTCATGAATGTTTGCAAGGGGGAAGGAAGTCTTGTTTTTTGTTTCCTTTGCCTCAAAATCAATATACTTTCCTTTATAGACCCCATTGTAATCAGTGGTTGATGCCTGCTTAAAATATGCTTCTGTGATTACTGCGGCACTCCGCTTTGGGTAATGAACATTTACAATCTGCACAGGTGTCGGTTTTTTATGAATGATTGCCTGACCCTGTATGCGATAATAATCTGTGGTCTCATTTATTTCTTCCTCAAGTGTCATTCCTCTCCTGCTAAAACTAGTTTGCTTTGGTTTTATGGTTAGTGATTTCCGCTGACCATTTGGGTAATTCATGTTTTCTTGCCTCCTAACACGTATATCCTAAATGAAAAACAGCAATATGAAAACATTACTGTTTGAATCAGGATAAATATAAAACCAGTACATCCTATATTATAGTACAAATTCAAGAAGGAAACTAATCAGAGCGTATGAAAATCTTTAAAGTTATGTACAAAATATGGAGAAATAAAACCACCCTCCTTTACTTTAACCATCCATAAAGTTACGGCTGCAAACAGATATTCTTTAGGGTCAATAATAAGAAATGTGGAAATCACATGCTACCTGGTGTATGAACCTGGTTACACCAAAGAATGAAGTTTGCCTTGAATTTTGTATTTTTGATGATGTTAAGAAACCTAATTATCCCCAGAGCAGCACAGGTCCGGGGAATATAATTAGGTTATCTGATTAAACCATACTTCTAAAAGTTACGTGGAAGGGCGGTTAGGGCCAGCCACTTTTTTATCTCTTGTTTTTTCATTGTTATTTCTTTTGTTTGAAGCATTTGTTTTTTGCTGTGCTTTTGATGGTCTCATGGAAATAACCTCCTTTTCAAATTTTAAACCTCTGAGAAGAATGAAAACCTCAGACGAAATGAAGTTTCACTATATAGCTTGTCTAATTTTGTGTAAATCATTACAGATTTGCACTAGTTTTGTTTTGATTATTCTAGTTTTGTCGAATGGGAAGGAGGTTATCATTTTCTCGTGGAATACATAGCACATCAGGTTTTAAATAGTACGATTTTATTTCAGTTCCAGTCTCATTTCAACGGGCCTGACTGAATGAAGTTTCACTCTATCTAAAAAACAGGAGGAGAATAAAAAATGCTTCTTTCAAAATCAATCATTCCTGAGGAAAACGGTGGATACAGCAAAGCGGATATGGAGAAACAAATAGAACAGATTCAGGAACAGCTCGCTCTCATTCATCTCAAATTAAAAGCGAACGTAGACAGTGAGGTATGGGTGCAATTTCAAACAAAAACGAATAGTTTAAAACAGACAGAGCTGGAATTCCAGAGATTAAAGCAGCTTTTATAGTATGTTGTTCATGACTTTTCTATCTATTATATGATAAAATTCACCTGAAGAGGATGTTCAAAGAGCTTATATAAAAACATGCTATATTCTTAGGTGAACATGCAGTTTGAAATTGAAGGATGACGAATAATGAATCTAAGTGAACAAACAGAGAAATTAAATCAATATTTAGAGGCACTGCGGAAAAGATTCGAAAAAGGTGAAGCTCCAAGTGATCGGAAAGACCGCGAATTTTTTAATATGGTAAAAGAAGAGACAACACCTATTTATAATTTATTGGAAAGCTGGGAAACAGATGCTCTGGCTGTAGTAAAGGAAAGAAAAGCATCTGTTCACCCAAATCAGATTCAATCAACACGGGAAAATATGGAATTACTGTTGATGCATAGTTATTATTTGGATGCCAGAAGAAAGAGATATATGGAATTGTATACATCTATCCGATACGTTTTTGATTTATTATTGGATACACTTGAAGAGGGTTAATAAACAAATAGACAGCTTTGTTTGTAGGGGGATTTTCATATGAAAGAAAAATTACTGGAAGAAGCAATTCAAATCAGATCAAGAGCTTATGTACCATATTCACAATTTCCGGTAGGTGCTGCATTATTAACAAGCTCCGGTAAAATTTATACTGGCTGCAATATAGAAAATGCTGCTTACCCATCTACCTGCTGCGCAGAACGTGTAGCAATTTTTAAAGCAATTTCAGACGGGGAAACAGAATTTGAAGAAATGGCTGTTGCAGCAGATACAAAACGTCCTGTACCGCCTTGTGGAACTTGCAGACAGGTAATGAGTGAATTTTTTGCACCTGACATGAGCATTCACTTAACGAACTTAAACAAAGATGTTCAAACACTTACGACGGATCAATTATTACCTTTTTCATTTCAGAAGGAAGATATGGACTAAAAAAAGGGGATTTAAACTCTAATTGTTTAAGAGATTTTTAAATTTTAGAAGGAGACTGATATTCAGTTTCCTTTTTTATGTTATAATAACTTTAATATTTATTAAATAATGGTAAAATGAAAGCATATGATAAAAAAAGATACGTATAGTATATTGCAGAGGTGATTTTGAAATGAGTATTGACCGTATTCAACTAAATGGAAAGAAAATTTTAGAAAAAGATTTTAAAACAGGAATTAGAGGATATTCTCAAGAAGAAGTAGATGAATTTTTAGATATCATTATTCAGGATTATGATAATTTCAAACAGGAAATTGACCGTTTAAATGAAGAAATTGAGAAATTGAAAAATAACCGTCCGACAGAAACACCGAGAGCGCGTTCAACACAGCCGAACTCACAGGTGAATTATGATGTTTTAAAACGCTTATCTAACCTGGAAAAAGCAGTATTTGGAAAAAGATACGCGGATTCTGAAGAATAAGCAAAAGGATAATTGATTTATCTCTAAAATTCTGCTAAAATATTTTAGGTTACTTAAATGCCTATGTAATCGCTATGTCCATTTTGGATGTAGAGGAAAGTCCATGCTCACACAGGCTGTGATGCCTGTAGTGTTCGTGCTTGATGAAGTCATAAGTCAAGGTAGTTTGTATAAACTAACGGCAGACAAGCTGTACTAAGTCACTTATAGTGATATGTCAGCTGGTCTTGAAGGTGCCACAGTGACGTAGCTGGTTTGGAAACATACCAGGTGGAACGAGGTAAACCCCGCGAGTGAGCAACCCAAATAATGGTAGGGGCATCCTTTAGTAGGGAATAGAACTGAACAAGGGACAGCAATAGCTGTAGATAGATGATTACAACCGGCGTACGAGGTTTGACCACCGCTCGCAGTACAATGGAACAGAACATGGCTTATCGGGCATTTAAAGGTCGTACCAACGAACAGATTCTATTTCCAATTAAATGAAATAGAATCTTTTTCTTTTTAAAGGGTGTTCAAAAAGTCCTTTTATGGAAAAGACTATACTAAAATGATAACCGAGAGGATATTAAAAATGAAACAAGTAACTTTAATTGCTACAGCAGCGATGGGACTTGAATCAATTGTTGCAAAAGAAGTAAGAGACCTGGGGTATGAGGCTACTGTTGAAAACGGAAAAGTTATTTTTGATGCACCAATTTCTGCAATTCCCAGATGTAACCTGTGGTTAAGAACAGCTGACCGCGTGAAAATTCTTGTCGGCAAGTTTCAGGCCAAAACATTTGATGAATTGTTTGAGCAGACAAAAGCACTTCCCTGGGAAAGCTATATCGATGAAACAGGACAAATCCCTGTTTCCGGAAAATCAATTAAATCCACTTTATACAGTGTTCCGGATTGTCAGGCAATTGTAAAAAAAGCGATTGTAGAACGAATGAAATTAAAATATGGTCTCATCAACAAGCTGGAAGAATCAGGAGCGCTCTATAAGACAGAGATTGCGCTGTTAAAGGACGAAGCAACATTGACTATCGATACATCAGGCGCAGGCTTACATAAACGCGGCTATCGTGTCGGGCAGGGGGAGGCCCCTCTAAAGGAAACCCTTGCTGCATCATTAGTTCTATTAACAAACTGGAAGCCTGATCAGCCTTTAATTGACCCATTCTGTGGTTCGGGAACTATCTTAATAGAAGCGGCCTTAATTGGCCAAAATATTGCGCCAGGATTTAATCGGGAATTTGCTTCTGAAGAATGGAGTTTAGTAAAACAGAGACATTGGGATGCTGCTTTTGGAGAAGCTGAAGAGCTCGCTAATTATGATCAGCCATTATCTATCACCGGTTCAGACATCAGTCATCAAATGATTGAAACTGCACAAGCAAATGCCCTGGAAGCAGGACTTGGAGATTTAATCCAGTGGAAGCAGATGCAGGTCAGTGATTTGACCATTAAACAAAAAGATGGCTATCTGATCAGTAATCCGCCGTACGGACAACGGTTAAGTGATAAAGAAGAGGTAGAAAAGATGTATCAGGATCTGGGTGGTATTATGCAAAATCATCCATCCTGGAGCACATACATCATTACAGCCTATGAACAATTTGAAAAAGCATTTGGAAAAGCCGCTACCAAGAAACGCAAGCTGTTTAATGGTTTTATTCAGACGAATTATTACCAATACTTTGGTAAAAAAGAAGATTAAAAACTACATTTTAAATTAAATAAAATCATCCGCTTTGATTAATCTTTTTCAAAACGGATGATTTTTTTGAGGATCTTATAAAATTTGAAATTAAATTTACTCTGCTAAATGAAAAGAGAATCTACATTATTCTTTTTTTCCTTGCTCAGACACATATTTTCGTGCTAACCATTTAAAGAATTCTTTTTCAGCCTGTGTCAATTCCCGATTCAGTTTGTATTTAAAATCACTTGCGAGGTTTTCGTATATATTTTTATTCATGATTATATTGAATTACTTTCCTCCTATTTATGCTCAACAATCCGGTCCAATTGCAGAACGTATGCTTTTAGTTATCATCCCTTATAAAATATTATCAAATGGAGGAGATCCCGGCGGTGCATTTTGAATAATATCTATCATTGGTATCGTATAAGCGAATAAAATTAAAGCAATTGTAATACCAATCCACAGCTTCCAATTTTCCATCCATGATGGGGTAGGCTGTGCATCTTCTTCTTCCTCAGCAATAGGGAATTCTTCTTCTCCTTTAGGAGCAAAAGCTAATAATTCCATAAAGATATATATCATCAGGACAATGCCGATAAACAAAAGGGTTCCTCCAACTGCCTGAGCAGTCTGATAGCCGACCCATTCAGCAGCTTGTTCTGTACCACCGTATTCGGAGAAAGAAGATCTTCGTGGTCCGCCTAAGAGTCCTTGAATATGCATCGCTCCGGACATAATCAGCATACCTACAGCCCATATAATAGTCTGATAAATACCCAGCTTGTGAATCTTCGGAGTAAGCTTTCTGCCAGTTAAATGAGGAATGAGCCAATAGGCAATTCCAAAGAAAGTAAGCAGAACAGTTGTTGCAATGGTTAAATGAAAATGTCCAGTTACCCAAATCGTATTATGGACAAGCGTGTTTAATTGGTGAGATGCGTTAATAATACCGCCTGCTCCACCAGGAATAAACGCAACCATACCGGCAAAAGGAGCTACAAAACGGACATCCTTCCAAGGCAATTTTTTAAACCAGTCGAACAACCCTGTTGCGCCTTGTTTTCTGCCGGTAGTCTCAAACATGGCAAACATCGAAAATGCTGTCATTAAACTTGGTACAATAACCATAAAGGTAAGAACTACCTGAATAAACTTCCACGTTGGATCAATACCCGGCTCTGTAAGCTGATGATGGAAACCAACTGGAATAGAGAAGAACAAGAATAAGATAAAGGAAAGTCTTGCTAAAGAATCACTAAATATTTTTCCGCCAATGATTTTAGGGATAATTGCATACCATGCCATGTAGGCAGGTAATAACCAGAAATATACGAGCGGATGGCCAAAATACCAGAATAGCGTACGGCTTAATAAAACATTAATTGTTTCTGTATAACCTAATGACCATGGAATAAACTGTACAAGAACAGTTACAGCAACTCCGAGAGAACAGATAACCCACATAATCATATTAATTGTAACCATAAAAGCGAGAAGCGGTGTTTTCTGGTTTGGATGTGCTTTTTTCCAAACATAAACCTGATGCCAATTAACAAGAGCAGCAATCCATGTTCCAACTACAACAAGTGCAAGACCGATATAAAAGATAGGATGCGCTTTTAGTGGTGCATAGAACGTATATAGAACGTTTGCTTCCCCAAGTAAAATGGCTGTTCCAGTTAAAGCTGTTCCAATCGTCATCGTCCAAAAAGATAACCAGCCAAGTTTCCGTTGCTTATCAGACATACCGACTGTTTTACCTAATAAAGAATATTGAAATCCAATAATGAAAAAGGTTGTCAGTACTAATGCCAGGATAACGCCGTGTAAAGTAAGTATTTGATAATAGCCGATTCCAAGCGGAAGTTCAAAATCTCCTGAACGTACCAATACCTGTAATAACCCCATTAATCCACCGATAAATAATGAAATAAATGCAACATACATAAAGGAAAGATATAATTTCGCTTCTGGTTTTGCGATACTTAAGGGTGTCAAATTAATTTCTTCATTCTGCTGCTGTTTCATTGCCAGACTCATCGTCAACCACCTCCACTGTTGCATGCATCATGTGATGTCCTACACCACAGTATTCATTACATAATAATGTGAATTCCCCAGCTTTATTAAGCTGAACTTCCATACTGCTGATATATCCAGGCTCTACCATCATATTGACATTAGTGCCCGCTACATTAAATCCATGAATAACATCTGTTGAGACTACCTGAAATAAGACAGTAGACCCTTTAGGAATTTCTATATGAGAAACTGCATTGCCTTCCTCATCACTTCCTAAATCATAGTTGAATGCACTGGCAACAACATTGACAATATATTTATCATCATCTACCTGTGTAATCCCCAGGTTTTCTCTTTGAAATGCTTCATTAGCTTCCACATTTTCAGGGTCAATCGTTACTCCATGGCTTTGAGGATGTGTTCCTAAATAAAATGCTCCAAATCCAAGTATTGCTAGAAACAATACAAGGGATGCCCCGCCGAAGATAAGCCAAATCTTCTCGTATTTGTGTAAATGCATGCTCTTTCTCCTCCTTCTTTATCGCGACAAAAATAATAAAAATACTGCAAACCAGCTGATAAGAATAATAGCTCCTATAGTGATTACTGAAAAAAGTGTACCTTTTAAATTAGGATCAGATTTTTTCATGTGATTCACCCCTTCTGTAACTTCTTTCCTATATGACTATCATATCGAAAAGAAGGCCTGTATACAGTGTCATTACTGACTTTTCACATTTTGTTCAAATATTCACAAGTAGACTGGCTTAATCATTTTACAAACTTTTTGGTTTGAAAAGTTTATGACATTTTAATGAATAAAGTAATAAAATCATTGACAAAATATCATGTTTTAAAATCTGGATTTATGCCTTTATAAAGGAGAGGAAGAGGATAATATGTAAGAGGGACAGTAAAAAAGCAGAACCCCATTTTAGGATTCTGCTTTTAATCTATGATGATATTTTATCTTTTTACAACATTTGCAGCTTGTGGACCACGTTCACCTTCAACGACGTCAAAGGAAACTTCCTGTCCTTCTTCTAAAGTTTTAAAACCTTCTTCTTGAATAGCAGAATAATGTACGAAAATATCATTCCCTTCCTCTAGTTGAATAAACCCGTAACCTTTTTCTGCATTAAACCATTTTACTACTCCGTTTTCCATGTTAAATTTCCTCCTAAATACTTCCACGTAAAACGCGTGTGATTACAAAGCAGAAGAACGAAATATGAAAAAAGGCAGCTTCCGATAGAAGAACGGGATCATAATCATCCACTTCTGTCTATCGAAGCTACCTTTACATTCTAATGATTCCGTACCATCTTCTTTGCTTGTACCCATATTAGCTTAATTTTTTTACACAGTCAAGAAATCCTGACTATTTTTATAAAATAATCAAAAGGTTTTGAATTTATACCTGTTTCTTCTTCATTGAATTTATTTATTTTAAAGTTGAGAAATATACAGGGAACAAATTTCTGTTATAATAATGATTGTTTAAAGGTTGAATTATATGTTCCACTCAAGACGAATAAAGAGAGGTTTATGCAACCGCTACAGAAAAACACTACGCTTTCCGTGGGCTTGAGCTCAGCCTCCTCGAAAAAAAGAAGTTCGCTTTTTTTCTGCGGGGTCTTCCCACTGCGCTTTCCCACAGGAGTCTTCGTGTTTTTCTTTCGCTAGTTATAACGTTAACCTTTCTTGGTTTACTTTTATTATTAAAAAGAGACATGTAATTTAATAATTCAAATTATATCAGCAAAAGAAGTTCCTACATATAGGAGTCAAAATATAGAGGAGGATTATGGATGCAAGGAGAACAAGGTTATATAGAGCTGTGCCGAAAGATATTAGATGAAGGACTTAATCGTGATGACCGGACAAATACGGGGACATATTCGATTTTCGGACATCAGATTCGCTTTGATTTACAAAAAGGATTTCCATTATTAACTACGAAAAAGGTTCCATTCCGCTTAATTGCTACAGAGTTATTATGGTTTATTAAAGGAGACACAAACATCCGCTATTTACTAGAGCATAATAATAATATCTGGAACGAATGGGCATTTGAAAAATGGATTAAAAGCTCGGAGTATACAGGGCCGGATATGACAGATTTCGGTATACGCAGTCAGAAGGATGCAGCTTTTAAAGAGCTGTATGATCAGCAAATGGAGCTGTTTAAAGAGAAGATATTAAATGATGATGCATTTGCCAAAAAATACGGAGATTTAGGATCTGTATATGGAAAGCAGTGGAGAAAATGGGAAACTTCAAAAGGCGAGTCGATTGATCAATTGAAAGAAACTATTGAAGCTATTAAAAATAATCCTAATTCCAGACGTCATATTGTATCTGCATGGAACCCCGGGGATGTTCCATCTATGGCTTTGCCGCCATGCCATACACTATTTCAGTTTTATGTAGCAGACGGAAAATTATCCTGTCAGCTGTATCAGCGCAGTGCTGATGTATTTATAGGTGTGCCCTTTAACATTGCAAGCTACGCACTGTTAACACATTTAATTGCCCACGAATGTGGTTTGGAAGTAGGAGAGTTTGTTCACACCTTTGGAGATGCGCATATCTATTCCAATCATGTAGATCAAGTAAATCTGCAATTAGAAAGAGATATCCGGGAGCTGCCAGTATTAAAAATAAACGCAGAGGGAAAATCTGTTTTTGATATCGAAATTTCCGATTTGAAAATCGAAAATTACAATCCACACCCTACTATTAAAGCACCGATTGCTGTTTAAATGCTGCAACTACAAAGCTTGGAAAGGAGGCCAAAGCATGATTTCATTAATATTTGCCGCAAGCAGAAATAATGTTATCGGTTATCAAAACAAGATGCCCTGGCATTTACCGCAGGATTTGAAGTTTTTTAAAGAAAAGACTACTGGAAATACGATTGTAATGGGAAGAAAAACATTAGAATCTATGAATGGACCGTTGCCAAATCGACGTAATGTCGTACTGACCAGGAATAAAGATCTGGAAATTGAAAATGTAGAAATAATTCATGATTTATCTATAGTGGAGTATTGGAATAATGAACATCCCGAAATCGAATATTTCATCATTGGCGGCGGAGCAATTTATAAACAAGCAGTACCAATTGCTGACCGGATGTATATTACAAAAATTGATGAGGAATTCCCTGGTGACACATTTGCTCCAGCATTTGCTGAAGCAGAGTGGGAGCTTACGAAAAAGGAAAAAGGGATAAAGAACGATAAAAACCCTTATGACTATTATTTTCTGCAATATGACCGTAAAAATTAACTTGTCTAATGTTTTCTAAACATGCTATGATATGGGAAGAAAGAAAATGTTCTATACGTAAAGAAGGTGTCAATAGATGTTAGCAAACATAGGCATTCCGGGACTCGTATTAATCGTGATATTAGCTCTTATTATCTTTGGTCCGAATAAGCTTCCGCAAATAGGGAAAGCTGCAGGGCAGTCATTGAAGGAATTTAAAAATTCTACTCGGTCTTTAACACAGGATGTTAAAGATGAATCAGATGAGGTTAAATCCATTATCAAAGAAGAAAAATGAGTTAAATTCATGTACGGAGTTGATGGAAAATGAATATATTTTCAAATATTGGATTTCCCGGATTAATTTTGATAGTCATTGCCGCCTTGATTGTCTTTGGTCCAAACAAGCTTCCCGAAATCGGAAAAGCACTTGGAGAAACATTAAGAGAATTTAAAAATGCAAGCCAGGACATCATGAATGACAAACCTAAAAAGAAACAGTAATTAATTGCAGAGGTGTAGGGAGTATTCCTTGCATCTCTTTTGTGTCATCAGCTTAAGGGGTGGGTTGAACTATGTCAGAATCAGAAGAACATATAAATGGAGAAAAAGAAATGAACTTTGGGGGGCATTTAACAGAGCTTCGGAATCGTTTAATCGTCACTGCGATTGTATTTGTATTGTTTTTTATAGTCGGCTTTCTAAATGTGAAAAGCATCTATACTTTTTTTGTGAATGATATTGATATGCAGCTGACCGTAATCAGCCCGGCTGAAATTGTCTGGATTTATTTTTCAATGGCTGGATTAATTGCATTGGCCGCAACGATACCGATTATCGCCTACCAGCTCTGGGCATTCGTCAGCCCGGCTTTAACACCAAAAGAAAAACGTGTATCATTAGCTTATATACCGGGTTCGTTGATTTTGTTTGTGTTGGGACTTGTTTTTGGATACATTGTATTTATTAAGCTAATTTTCCCTTTTCTGTTATCATTAAATGATGGTATGTTTAATGTCATGTTTACGGTGGAGCGTTATTTTGGATTTTTATTAAAGATAACAACGCCATTTGCCTTTTTGTTTGAGCTTCCAATCCTTACAATGTTTTTGACGAGCCTGGGTATCCTGACGCCAGCATTTATGGTTAAAAACCGAAAGTATGCGTATTTTGTTTTAATTGTTATTGGAGTACTTATTACACCGCCTGATTTTGTTTTGCAAATTGTTGTGGCAATCCCACTGATTATTATTTATGAAATCAGTATTCAGCTGTGTAAAGTTGTTTACAAAAAGAAACAGGCTCAGCATGAAGCATTTATGAATGAGTAGGGGAGGGGAACAATGCATCAATCTTTTTATCAATTCTTATTAACACATCGCGGAAAGTTACAGAAGGATGATTACTCTAAGTTAGCTGATTGGGCTTTTTATGATCATCATTTCCCGCAGTACGCAAACAGTTATGATGAAATCAGCGATTATCTGGAATGGAATAGTCCTTTCCCGGAAGCACTAAAAGCCTTTGATGAGCTTTGGACAGAATACGAATGGAAATATAGCAGCTGAAACTGGCTGCTTTTTTCATAGTTAAATAATAGGCTGTTATCCATTTTATTTATGAATATATTGAGATAAGGAATTAATCAAACGTTTGATTAATTCCTATCTGACAAATATAGAAACTTTTCGACAACCTTTATAAATATCATTGTTTATTTGTTGATTCCTGCGGTTTCCCGGGAAATGATTGTGTGAATACGGGGAAATGTCTACACAGTTGAATAGCGTCCGCATACTCTATAAGAGGATGTTCAAAAAGTGAAATAATATAGATAAATAAGGGGTAGATAGCGATGGTTTTCCCATCTAGAAATCAAATGTCTCGTTCGCCGCGCCCCCCTTTTCGTAACAATCATAATAATTTGAGGGGGATTCCAAGAGAAATAAGAAATTCAAGTGGAGCAGCAGGTGCAAAAGGCGGATCAAGAGGTTTATCAAGTTTATTGTCCGGAGGTGCCAGTCAGGGATTAGCACAATCAGGAGGAATTTCTACACTTTCAAAAACACTTGGAGGGGTACAGCAGGTTCTGGGTGTTGTACAATCAACAGCTCCATTAATTCAGGAGTACGGACCAATGATTAAGAATATCCCTTCTATGTATCGGATGGTAAAAGCTTTTAAAACATTCAATCAGGAGGATAATGAAGCAGCTCCAGAGAATACAACTCCAGTTGAAAGTTCAAAATCAAATATTAAAATAAATCATCAGCAGGCGGAGCCAAAAGATGAAGTATCTGAGGAAATAAAAGCAAGAGGTGTTTCCACGCCAAAGCTGTACGTATAAAATCAAGAAGAGGGCTGTCTCTATTATTAATTATAAAAGCCTTCTGCTTGATTTTTTTTTATAAAAAAGGAAGAATAGGGAGAGAATAAATAACAGAAATAGTGATGGGAGGATATAAGTATGTCACAACAGAAAGAACTTGCCACTTTCGCAGGGGGATGTTTTTGGTGTATGGTAGAACCATTTGATGAACGTCCAGGTGTTATCAGCATCCGTTCCGGCTATACTGGTGGTCATGTTGAAAACCCGACATATAAACAGGTTTGTTCAGATACGACAGGTCATGTTGAAGCTGTTCAAATAGAATTTGATCCGAATATTATGCCATACAAAGAGCTAGTGGAGACCTTTTGGCAGCAAATTGACCCGACAGATGCAGGCGGTCAATTTAACGACCGTGGTGAATCCTATCAGACAGCTATTTTCTATCATGATGAAGAGCAAAAAGAAATAGCAGAGCATTCAAAGGAATTATTGCAGCAAAGTGGAAAATTTAAAAAGGATATTGTAACACCGATACTTCCCGCAAAACCTTTTTATCCAGCAGAAGAAGAGCATCAGGACTATTATAAGAAACGTTCTTTTCATTACAAAATGTATAAAAAAGGCTCTGGTCGAGAAGCATTTATTAAAGAAAATTGGCAAAGCAAACCTTCTGAAAAAGAATTAAAAGAGAAGCTGACACCGCTGCAATACCATGTCACACAAGAAAATGGAACAGAGCGGCCATTTGATAATGAGTATTGGAATAATAAAGAAGAAGGTATTTATGTGGATATCATTTCTGGTAAAGTACTTTTTTCGTCAAAGGATCAATACGATGCCGGCTGTGGATGGCCAAGCTTTACTAAACCGGTTGACCCGAAGCAAGTCACTGATGTTACAGATACATCCCATGGAATGATTCGGACAGAGGTCCGCAGCAAACAATCTGATTCTCATCTTGGTCATGTTTTTGAAGACGGGCCGAAAGAAGCAGGAGGATTACGGTATTGTATGAATTCAGCAGCGATGCGTTTTATTCCAAAGGATAAGATGAAAGAAGAAGGATACGGTAACTATTTATATTTATTCAAGTAGTTAATAATATTATTATGTAAACAAGAAGAGGAGAACAAAAGAATGATTCATAAGAATTGGGAAAACAGAGAGACAGAAAAACAAATTAAATGTGTACATGCTGATGCAAAAAAATTTATTGTTGACCGTAAATTGACTCCGGGGAAGGTTTATGATGTAAAAAATGAAACAGAAGAGTTTTATTTTATCATTGATAACAGTGACCGCATTGGCGGCTTCAGAAAAGATTATTTTGAAGAATGTTAATCAGATAAATTGACAGGAGATAAGTGCTGCTTTAAAAGGATGCCTTATCTCCTTCTTACATATTTCTTCTTTTTTGATAAAATTGAGCTGTATAATGGTGTATGAAAACGAAATCAAGTTTTCATTTATTTTAAAATGCGTTATAATTACTTAATACATGAAAAACATTGATAAAGAGGAGGAGAATCTCGTTGGCTTTTATTATTACTTCACCATGTAAAACAGAAAAAGCAGGAGAATGCGTAGAGGTATGCCCTGTTGATTGTATAGAAGAGGGAGAAGATATGTTCTATATCGATCCTGATATTTGCATCGATTGCGGTGCTTGTGAGGCAGTTTGTCCAGTAGAGGCAATATATATGGAAGACGAAGTGCCGGATAAGGAAAATGAATATATTTCATTGAATCGGCTGTTTTTTGAAAACCGTTAATTATACTATACAAAGACTGCTTACTGAATATAGAAGCAGTCTTTTTCTATGCTCTCATTTTAATTGCTTTCAATTCTTTTGAGTAACTGTAACTGAAAAGGAGATACTAAAGGAAACAAGCAAATGTGAGGTGCAATAAATATGAGTTCAAAATCAATTTGGCAGGTGGATACCGCCTTTAAAGAATTTCCTAAGCTTCAGGAAACGAAGCAAACTGAAGTCTGCATTGTTGGAGCTGGGTTAACAGGAATTACCGCTGCCTATTTACTTTCTAAAAAAGGAATGAAGGTTATTTTATTAGAGGCTGATCAAGTACTTAGCGGTGTTACTGGGCACACCACTGCAAAAGTAACCGCCCAGCATGGGATGATTTATGCAGAGCTAATCGAAACAATTGGTAAGGAAAAAGCAAAACAATATTATCAGGCCATGCAGGAGGCCATGCATTTTATTAAAAATGAAATCACAGAGAACCGGATCGATTGTAATTATGAAGAACAGGACGCTTTTCTATATACAAATGACGATGCTTATTTATCACAATTAGAAAAAGAAGCAGAAGCATATAAAGCTCTGGATATTCCAGGAGAACTCATTACAGAGATGCCTCTGCAAATTCCATCTAAACAAGCATTAAAAATGAAGGGACAGGCTCAATTTCACCCTTTAAAATATTTACAGTTTATGCTGGAGGAAGCTGTAAAAAATGGAACTGAGGTTTATGAGCAGACTGTTGCTATGACGCTGGAATATAATAGACGAAGTACTGTCATTACAAAGGATGAACATCGTGTTACCTGTGATTATCTGATTGCAGCTACTCAATTTCCTTATATTGATCATCAGGGTCTCTATTTTGCCAAAATGTACGCAGAGCAATCTTATATTGTATCAGGCAAATGGACAGGAGACTATCCGGGTGGAATGTATATCAACGTGGAAAATCCAACCCGTTCCATCCGGACTGCCAAGTTAAATAATAAAGACACCTATCTCCTTGTCGGCGGTGAAAATCATCGTTCAGGAGTAAGCTTGGACGAAAAATTATGTTATGAGAATTTAAAGGAATTTGCTAAAGAGCAGTTTGATATTGACGATATTTCTTATCAATGGTCTGCGCAGGATTTTACCACCTTGGATAAAATGCCGTATATTGGGCCAATAACCAAAGGGGACCCTTCGATATTTGTTGCGACAGGTTATAGAAAATGGGGAATGACAAATGGAACAATAGCCGCAAAAATCATCGCAGATACCATCACTGAAAATAACGAAAATCCATATAAAGAATTATTTTCTCCGGCACGCTTCTCCTCCAAACCGATGTTAAAGAACTTATTCAGTTTTAACATGGAGGTTGCGACAGAACTTATAAAAGGAAAATTGGATTTTCCTGCCTCCAGGGATATAGATGAATTAGAAGTGGGAGAGGCGGCAATTACAACTGTTAAAGGCGGACGGGTTGGTGTTTATAAAGATAAGGAAGATAAACTGCATGTTCTTGATACAACGTGCACTCATCTTGGCTGTGAAGTAAACTGGAACAGTGCGGACAGAACATGGGACTGCCCTTGTCACGGGTCCCGTTACCATTATGACGGAGAAGTCATGGCAGGACCGGCGAAGGAACCCTTGAGAAAAGTATCCCTTGATGATTGATAAATAAAAGGAGCACTGGTGCTTTTGGGCTAAAGTGTTCCTTTTATTTATTTTATCGGCAGCAATAATTGACTTAACTTTTTATTACATATAGTGTACTATGTATAAATCAAATAAATTATAAAATTTATCGATTTAGAAAAAGAAGGTGTTTTATATTGGAGACAGAGATAGCAAATATTATCACAACAATTGCTTCCATTACAATTTTTATTAATTTACTATTGGCACTTGGCGTATTGTTTTTTGAAAAACGTGATCCAGGATATACTTGGGCATGGCTATTGGTTTTATTTTTCCTGCCTATTGTCGGATTCTTAATTTATATCTTTTTAGGACGAAGTTTAAAACAGAATAATTTCTATGGGTTAACAAAGGAAGAACAAAAACTGCTTAAAGAAGAAGTTGATACACAATTAAAGATAATAGATGAAGAGAAACGAACTGATATACCATGGTTAACACAATATGAGGAGCTCATCACAATGAATTTGCGTTCCTCCCATGCCAGATTATCCGAGGATAATGAAATGGTCATATTTAGTGATGGCCATAAGAAATTTGATGCACTGTTAGAAGATATTGCCGCTGCAAAACAAGAGATTAATATACAATATTACATTATTCAGCCTGACAATCTTGGAAGAAGACTTAGAGATGCCCTGATAACAAAAGCAAAAGAGGGCGTAAAGGTCCGTGTCTTATATGATGAAGTCGGATCAAAAAAATTGCCATCCAGATTCTTTAATGATTTAAAAGAGGCAGGCGGGCAGGTACGAGTTTTCTTTCCATCTTTTTTAAAGCTGATTAACTTCCGGATTAATAACCGGAATCACAGAAAGCTGGTCATTATTGATGGCGCACTTGCTTATATTGGCGGCTTCAATGTAGGTGATGAATATCTTGGAGAGGATAAAAAATTCGGCTATTGGCGCGATACACATTTTAAAATATACGGAAATGCAGTTAATGATATTCAAGTCAGATTTATTATGGACTGGCATCAGGCTGGAAAAGACAAACAACATGATGATTATAAAGAGTTTTGCTTTCATATGAAAAAACACCATGGAACAAGTCCTGTACAAGTTGTCTCCAGCGGCCCAAACTCAGAAACAGAGCATTTAAAGAATATGTATATTAAAATGATACTCTCCGCCAAGGAAAGCGTCTGTATCCAAACACCATACTTTATACCAGATACGAGCTTTATGGATGCTTGTAAAATGGCACTTTTATCCGGAGTAGATATACGAATTATGATTCCGTGCAAGCCGGATCATCCATTCGTATATTGGGCAACTTGGGCATACGCAGGGGATTTACTGGACTATGGCGCAAAAATATTACTCTATGATAACGGCTTTCTGCATGCCAAAACAATTGTAGTAGATAAAAAAATTGCATGTGTTGGAACTATGAACATTGATTCCCGAAGCTTTCGATTAAATTTTGAAGTAAGTGCAGCAACGTATGATGAAAATGTTTCCGAGGAATTATATCGTATATTTGAAGAGGATTGCAAGCTGTGCTCTGAATTAACACCTGAGCGCTACAGCAAACGCTCTTTATGGATAAAATTTAAAGAGGGTATTTCCCGTTTATTATCACCAATCCTGTAAAAATAGACCTGATACAGTTTATGCTATACTGTATCAGGTCTATTTATTTTAATATTTTACATCAAAAGAGGAATACTCAGGATCTCCGGAAAGCTTATTGACATCCATCTCACTTACTTTTGCAAAGCGGGTGGGCCCTTTTTTTATTTCTTCAAGAAAACGGTTAATATTGTTATCTTCTCCATATGCCTCTAAAGAAACAGCGCCGTCATCTTCATTTTTTACCCATCCGGTAATGTTATGACTCATCGCAGCATGCTGTGTGAAGTAGCGGAAGCCGACACCTTGTACACGTCCCTGGACTCTGACAGATACATATTTCATAGATAATCACCTCTTAATAGATATGATAGCATAATTTATTTATCAAATTACAATAAAGTGATGTAATATTCCGGATGAATATTCCGAAAATTATAAAATGTTAAATAAAGGAAGCTTTATTTAATGAGATTAATAATAAGGAATATTAAAATAGGGGAGATAGATGATTTTTCATCTGTTTTGATAGAAGCAGTAGAATGGTTGAAGTAAACTGGTAAAGAAATGTGGTATATTAAAGACCTGTTATATTTAAATAAGGTTGCTGTCTGCAGGAAATTTGCTAAATCAGGAGTTATTGCTGATATGATAAATTTGGCCAAGCAGCAAGTTAGATTGCAAATGAAGAAATACTTCAGACGGGCACTGTGCAGCTGTTAGGGCAAATTTATGTAATTTTTACGAGAGTCAGAGGTTTAAACGAATCGGCAAACATTGGCGGATTTATATGGTATTGATAACAGGTGAGTTAAATTGAACATAAAAGGAATTAGAGATTCTAATAACGTAAAAACTTTAGTATTATCTCAATATCCAGAGTATACTTTAATGTGGGACAGTTTATTTTGCAATTTCCCATAATAAATATTATGTAAAGTAGGAAAATTTTAAAAGAAAAGAGGTTGCTCATTACAACCTTTCAATCAACAAAGTATATGCTTTGCTCTATTACATCATTTATAATGATATTTCACTTTTTGCTAATAAATTTTTCAATTCAATTTCGATTAAATTCATCCGTAATTCCTGGATTTCTAGGCATTATTTTATCTCCTTTCATTTGTATTCCTTATCTTCAATAACGCAAACATTTGTTCGTGTGATCAAGTAGAAATCCAGGTGGATTTAAAACTTTAAAGCGAATTATACAGCACTAGGATACTCATTCATCAGTTTTTGGCATATCCATCTTGTCTACAGCATTTTTTAAATCATCATTATTAATATGTGTGTAAATCATCGTCGTTTGTATCGATGAGTGTCCGAGCTGGCGTCTTAATTTCGGTACATCGTTAATCTCACTATGATATCTGGTTGCAAAGGAGTGTCTTAATTTATGAACGGATAATGACGGTTTTCCGAAAGCTTTTGCATATTTTTCGATTAATTTTTCAATAGAACGTGCGGTTAATCGTCTCGGCGTTCCTTTTGGCCCCATTGCAGCAGCGATGAATAAAGCTTTATTTGCTTTCTCGACATGATAGCGTTCCGACCTGATTTGCAAATACTCGTCCAAATCATCCATCGCTTGCTTACTGAAATAAACATATTGTTCTTTGTTTCCTTTGCGAATAACACGTGCAGTATATTTGCTGTGATCAATATCATCTAAATCCAGATTCACAACCTCTGAAAGCCGTAATCCGGAACCTAAAATAAGCGAGACAATTGCTGTGTCACGTTCACGGTTTAGAAGGTGGAAGTTTACGAGTTTTTTATTATCTTTATAAAGCTCGCCATAGTCATAGGCAATAAATTGGCGAAATCGTTCATATTCATCACCCATTAAGATTTTTCCTTCCATTTTGTTTGCAGTTGTTTCCATACTTTCTTTTATATCGTTGAATTCAAGCTTTGCCATGACATTACGCCTTAAATACGGTTGTAAATCACGTGTTTCGGCAATATTCTGCAGGTAATTGAAAAGCGATTTTAAAGCTGATAATTTACGGTTAATCGTAAGTTCTTTATTATGTAACTCGTATTTAAGAAAAGCCAAAAATCGCTCAGCTTCCTGAACAGTTAGTGATTCAAGTAACTCAAGCGGTAAATCTTTCAGTTCGCCAGAATAATAATTTTCAGTAACGAGCCAATTGAAAAAGATTTTATAATCATGCGCATAATTCAGCAACGAAGCTGCCGTTAATTTTCTTTCTTTGTAATTAATAAATTCCTCAACATACCAAGGAAGTTCTTTAAGTAAAGTTTGAAGTTTGTTATATAGTTGCTGCTTTGAATGGTTTGTCATTAGATCACCTCATAGATTAATTTTACAAGACTTTAATTAAAATTACAATTTATTACGTCAAATTTATATTTTACGTAATAATATATTTAGATATTATTTCTTTCATATCACTTCTATCTTCTTTTGCTAAATGACTATAAAGTCTAAACCGCCTGCCCCCTTTTATTGTTTTCAAAATGAGATAAACCCGTCTTGAATATTTTTTCAAAACGGGTTTCTTATTTTATAAAAATTTATTTATTATAAGCAACTATTATAAATCGATGCTCATAGTTTAAAATATAACCATTCAACGTTAATTCTTTATAGGCATCCAACAGCTGTTCAAAGTTATCCTTTACATTAAATGCCGGAAATTCCCACTCAATAACTTTTGCATAGTAAATTAAGCCTTTCATATTAAAAAACTTTTGGTAAGGAAAATATTCATCAGCAAACACTATCTCAAAACCACTGTCATTTAGTTCATGCTGGATATTTCTCAAATTTAAGTTTCTATATTTTGGTTGAAAGTCTGGAATAAGCATATTTGATAAACGGTTTCCATTTTCTCCGCCAACCTGTTGAGTAATAAATACACCGTTTGGTTTTAATACTCTTTTTACTTCGTTAACATTAAATGATTCATGTTTATTCAATATAATATCAAAACTATTATCATCATAATCAATGATGTCATCGTCAGCGATCGGAGCCAGATTTATCCCTAAAGGAACTAATTTTCTTTTTAAAAGCTCAATATTAGGCTGCCAGCCTTCTGTTACGGATGTTTTTTCATAAGGATGATTTAGAGACAGAAGAAATTCCCCGCCTCCTGTACCCATATCGAGTAATTCTAAATCTGGAGATAAATATTTGTTTACTGTTCCAGTATAATTCCATGGGAGAGCTTCATTTTCCCAATCGTCCTTTATATAAGAGAAATCCCACCCTTCAAATTTTACTTCTTCATACTTTATCCATTCGTTTTTTAACGTATTTATATTCATCATAACTAACCCTCCACTTTTTAATTTATTATGTGGACGATACAGTTAACTGATAGATGCTTCGGTTAAGCTCGATACAGGCTCCATCAGATTTATTAACTGTATCGAGTAATTAATTCGTTTCATATTAATGAGTCCCTCCTTCTAGTATTCTCCGTTAAAATAATTGTAATTATAAATTTTTCTGATTAATTTAAATATATCAAACTTTTTATTATATTATCAAGCTTAATTGTTAACTTCTTGAAAAAAGCGTGTTTATTTGAAACATACCGCTATTTTTCCTCAGTAACTGGTAATTCTTTTGTTACTCCATAATGATTTCCTGCTTCCATATCAATAAATTGACCGGTCGTCCCATTGAAGTTTTTTTCTTCAATATAGTAACCAAGCTCTTGGACAACCTTGTCATCATTTGAAAATAACAATCGATAATCAGCACCTGGAATATCTATATTAGCGGTTGATGAGGAATTTGCAGATTCCAGTTCTTCTATTAAATCATTTATCAGAGCTTCATCTGTAACAGTACTAACTAATTCGTCATTATCCCAGTTCTGTATTTCAATGGATGTTATATTTTCATTATTAAAAAGTTCATTTTGCTGGCGGCAAGCAACTAAAGAAATCATGGCTATATAAATAAAAAGAATGATTCTTTTACGCATTATTTCATGCCTCCTATTTTCTTCAAAATATCCCCTCTGAATTATTTATTTGGTTTCAGAACTATTCCCTAGTTAGGTAAAATAAAACAATATCACACCTGCACTTTGCAGCATAACGGATAAGTATTTACAAGATAAAAAGAACCATCCCTTTTTCAAAGATAATGGTTCTTATAACTATTATTTGATTTTTCCTTGATATTCCTGTATTTTTTCCGTTACTTCTTGAAAATCTTCTCTTAATAGAAGTGTTTCTTGTTTTATTAACTTCTTCAATTCTCTTTCTTCCTCGTGTTCAAAATACCATTGTGCTTGATGAAAGCTATTGAATAGAAATTCGGATGCCATTAATAAATCATTAAATTGTTTTTCTATTTCTTCGTCATTTGGAACCAAATTTAATCGTAGATATTGCGTTCTTCCATGGATGCTATCATATAAGGATTCAATAGATTCTTTATCTATTTTATTAGGGTTTCCACTCTGATACAGCTCTATTAGCTCGGAGGACTTTTTAAGCGTATCTTCTATGTGTTCATTGATAAGCTGCCAAAATTGATCTTCTACTGGTTCTCGATCTGCATTGTTCAGGTGTTCTGATTCTGTACTCTCCGTTTTCTCATTAATTTTCATAGCGGGAACAACAAATGCTTTCAGAATAGGGGACTCATTTGAATATATTTTGCACAATCCTTCTTTGCAAGATTTAACCTGAACTTCATTTTCCTGTATCAGATCTAAATCGACATTATTTATAATACCTCTAGCTGTATTTTCCGCTATGATATCATCCAATTTATCTTGATTGTCCTTTAAGTAGTATTTCATCCATTCTTGAGCATCTATTTCTGTTAAGAATAATTCTGTTGTAACTTCCTCCAGGTGGTAATAATATCCTTCTTTCAAAGATGTTTCTTCAGATTCTACCTCTTTATCATCTTGAAAAAATGAACAACCTCCCAATATCAATAAAGAAATTAAAATGATCATTTTTTTCAATAAAAGCAGCTCCTTCGTACATTAGTTCTGTAACAGCTTGAAATATCATACTCCTAACGTCCAAAGACATGCATGCAATAAACCTCTTGCCTTGAAGAGAGTAGGTGATAACCAGCTATAATTTGACTTGTTTTTTTTTATTTTAGTTATATTTTCATATCTAATCCTAACAGAAAATGGTCCACCTCGTATATATAAATATTTAGGGGAAAGGACATAATTTAAATGAAAAAGCACCCAATGAGGCCTTCATACTGATTGGTCCAATGATGGTGATGGATTAATGGCAATATGCCTTCCCGAACAGCTATGAACTTCCAAAGCGGATCTTTGCATATTGTTCAGCTTAGTAACTATCAGATATTAACGATGAATATACAGATTATAAAATCAATTGTTGACTGGACTGCAAGAAAATTTCATATCGCGGGTCCTTTTGCATTGGCAATTACGAATCGATTATTAGAATTGGGATGGATAAGGCATGGAAAAGTGCATCGCTCTATTAAAGTAACAGAACTTGGGCATACGGAAGTAACTAAAGAATTTGGCTTTGATCTATTGTCATGATAATATTTTTAAAATCATCTTGCTACGTTTAATTTTTTCAGTCTCCCATAAAAAATCTCTCCATTGTATAAATACATATACAACAGAGAGTATGCTATTATCCCATTATTCTATTTTTATAATGCTCTTCAATCAAATAAGCTGTTTCTTCAATCGATTTATCAGTTACATCAATTGTATACACACCAAATCGTTTAAAAACCTGTTGCGAGTATTCGAGTTCATTATAGATTTTTTCTAAATCAGTATAGCTGGTTGAATGGCTTAAGCCCAAGGAATCTAAACGGTTACTTCTAATTCTTGATAAACTGTCCGGCTGGCAAACTAACCCCACCAACTTCTGCGGCTCTACATTTTCCAAAACTTGCGGTAATGGAACCTCGGGAATCAGCGGTAAATTAGAAACTTTGTATCCTTTATTTGCTAAATACATACTTAAAGGCGTCTTTGAAGTTCGTGATACGCCTAACAAGACGAGATCCGAGTCTACAAACCCCTGCGGATTCTTACCATCATCATATTTCACTGCAAATTCAATAGCTGCTATACGGTTAAAGTATTCCGTATCTAATTTATGAACAGTTCCAGGTTCTTCGATTGGCTCCGAGCCGGTTCTTGCTTGAATCATTTCAAAAAATGGATGCATCAGATCTAAATACAACAGACCGGTGCGCTTGCTGAAATTTCGGGCGGTTTCTGCCAGCTGACGATTAACTAAGGTACTTATTACGATCGCTTTATCCTTTAAAGCATCACCCAAAATTTCCAGTAACTCCTCTTCCCTGTTTACTAAAGGAAAGCGGTAGCTTTTATTAAAATTCAAATCTGGATATTGTGCACTGACGGCTGTTAGCAGTTTTTGTGATGTTTCTCCTAATGAATCAGAAATGGAGTAGACGATGATTTCATTTTTCATAATAAATTGATATCCCCTTTATTTGTTTAATTCTGCATTTCTGGCTTGCTGCGTAATATAATTGAGCAATCGTGACTTCGTAATTTTACCAATCACTTTTTTGTGATTTTCCTCTTCAACGACTGGAAGTGAATCGACTTCAAAATCTTGTAAAATCGTGGCAGCTTCCAATATATTGATGTTTTTTTCACAGACTTTAATATGTGGTATTCGTGTCATACACACCACAACCGGCGTATTATCAATATCGGAATTTAATGATGCCCTCAATAGATCCTTCCTGGATAAAACACCTAACAGCAGTTTTTCTTCATCCACCACATATAAAGAACCTACATCATAAATAAACAAATTGGTGATCGCATCCCGAATGGATGTGTTTTGATTAACTAACAAAGGCGGAATCATAATTTCATCGATTTTTGTATCAAAGGTCTTAAAAAAGAAAAAGGTTTCTAGATCCGAACCTGCATACGTGTAGCCGATTTTTGGTGTGGCTTGTAAAATACCTGCTAATGTCAAAAAAGATAAATCTGAACGTAAAGTGGCTCTGGAAACATCTAATAACTCAGATATTTTTTCACCACTAACTGGTTGGTAGTCTTTTACTAATTGAATGATTTGTTCCTGTCTTTCACTTAATTTCATTACCTGGACCTCCAAAAAAAGAAAGCATTAAAACCATTTTCTTGCTTATTATGAGTTTATTATACATATATTAACGAATTATTCAAATGAATAATCACATAATTCTATATTGACAAACATATTTACGACATATATGATGATTATTAAATAAATGTGACACATATTGATTTATAGGAGGTATATTATGAGAAAGTTAATCTATACGTTTAATGAAGGACGAAGTGAGAACAAGGATCTGTTAGGCGGCAAGGGCGCCAATCTCGCTGAAATGACTCACTTAGGATTACCTGTCCCCCAAGGGTTTACGATTACCACGGAATGTTGTATGAACTATTTAGATGATGCAGCTTTTTTCGAAGAACAGTTAAAAGTAGAAGTTTTGAAAGCGATTCAAAATTTAGAGTCAGAAACGGGTAAATCTTTTACATCCGAGGAAAATATTTTGTTAGTTTCTGTTAGAAGTGGCGCTGCCTTTTCAATGCCTGGCATGATGGACACCATTTTAAATCTTGGCTTAAACGATCTTAGGGTTCAAGCTTTTGCAAAATTGACCAATGTGAACTTTGCCTTCGACTGCTACCGTCGTCTCTTACAAATGTTCGGTGACGTCGTTTACGGAATCCATAAAGAGCAATTCAATGTGCTGCTGCATCAAACAGAAAGCCGTTTAAATAAAAAAGTAACTGATTTTAACGAAGCAGAGCATTTGGATGTCATCGAGCTTTACAAGAATTTATTTCTTAAAAATAAAGTAGCCTTTCCACAAGATCCAATGGAGCAATTATTCGAGGCAACGAAGGCTGTTTTCAAATCCTGGAATAATCAACGGGCGAAAGTATACCGTGATCTGCATCATATTCCCCACCATTTAGGGACGGCAGTTAATGTCCAGTCGATGGTCTTTGGTAACAGCGGTGAAGAAAGCGGAACAGGAGTGGTCTTCACTCGTAATCCATCCGTTGGTGAAAATAAATTATTTGGTGAATTCCTAATTAATGCACAAGGAGAAGATGTTGTTGCTGGAATTCGCACACCCGAGCCAATCGAAACCTTACAAGCAATTCTGCCAGAAGCTTATAATGATTTTATTAAATATTCTCATAAGCTGGAACAGCACTATAAAGACATGCAGGATATCGAATTTACAATCGAAAATGGCAAGCTGTATATTTTGCAGACCAGAAACGGAAAGCGCACTGCTAAAGCTACCTTGAAAATCGCTTTGGATTTAGCAGCTGAAGGTTTGATTTCAAAGAAAGAAGCGATTATGCGCGTCTCCCCTGAGGTAATCGATCAACTGATTCATCCGGTCTTCGATACAAAAAAACTAACAACAGCAGAAGCTTTCGCAGCAGGTTTGCCTGCCAGTCCGGGTGCAGCAACAGGATCAATCGTCTTTACAGCTGAGAAAGCAAAAGAATACACTGCTTTAGGAAAAAAAGTGATTCTGGTCCGTCAGGAAACCTCACCAGAAGATATTGAAGGTATGGTAGTCAGTGAAGCAATTGTTACCAGCCGCGGTGGAATGACATCGCATGCAGCAGTTGTTGCCAGAGGGATGGGAACTTGCTGTGTAACTGGCTGTGAAGCATTGACAGTAAATGAAGCCGCTAAAACCGTATTATGTGGTAATCATACATTAACGGAAGGCGATACGATTTCTGTGGATGGCAGTACAGGAAGCTTATATTTAGGGGAAATCCCTACAATTGTTCCTGAAAACGATCAGAGCTTGCAGCAATTACTTACCTGGGCTGACGAATGCGCTGAATTGAAGGTTCGTGCGAACGCTGAGACATTACAAGACTTACAAACGGCGATTGATTTTGGCGCAACAGGAATTGGTTTGGCTCGGACAGAGCATATGTTTTTTGGTGAAGAACGTGTGCTGGAAATGCGTCGTTTGATTCTGGCTAAAGATGAACAGGAAGTTCAGTTTGCTTTAAATAAATTACTAAGCTTCCAGCAGGAAGATTTCTATCAAATGTTAAAAACCGTTCAAGATAAACCAATGGTGATTCGTTTACTTGACCCGCCAATGCATGAATTTTTACCGCATGATACGAATGAAATCAAATCATTAGCTGAACAGCTGAACAGATACCCATCTGCTGTTGAAAAGCAAATCGAAAAATTACAAGAAACCAATCCGATGCTGGGTCATCGCGGCTGCCGCTTAGGAATTACTGAACCGCGCATTTATCAAATGCAGGTCAAAGCAATCTTCAATAGCGCCATTCAATTAGCAAAGGAAGGCTTGACCGTTTGTCCAGAGATTATGGTTCCTTTGATTTCAGAAAAAGAAGAGTTGGACTACATTAAAAACTTTTTAACCGAAACCATCGCGGCTACGTTTAAAGAGCATCAAATAGAGCCTTTCCCTTACGAAATTGGGACTATGATTGAATTACCGCGTGCGTGTATTATTGCTGATCAATTAGCAGAAAATGCCGACTTCTTCAGTTTTGGCACCAACGATTTAACCCAAATGACTTTTGGGTTTTCACGGGATGATATCGGTAAGTTTATCAATATCTATAAAGAAAAACAGATTATGCAGCAAGATCCTTTCCAAGTTCTGGACCAAAGTGGTGTAGGCGAATTGATCAAGCTTGCTGTCAGCAAAGCCAGACAAACGAAAGAAAATATGATGATTGGTATTTGTGGCGAAGTTGGCGGTAATCCTGATTCAATCGCTTTCTTCCAACAAATTGGTATCGATTATGTATCTTGTTCTCCATATCGTATTCCAGCTGCCCGTTTAGCTGTAGCACAAGCAGTATTAGGATAGAAATAAGCCGCCTGTTCTCAAATTTTGAATAGGTAGCTATAATATTTTCTTCAATTTATATAAAGCCATTACTACCTGATTAGCTGATTTTGATCAAGTAGTAATGGCTTTACCATCAGAACTTAGTGTTATCTGCTCTTGTTATTAAAATGGTGGATTCCTCTATTGTTTTCTAATTGATCTTCCACTACTCCACTTTGATAACTTTCATTCAATTGATTTTGTACTGCTTGGACACCTTTGTTATCTTCAAACAATTGATTTTTCTTGTTTTTATTTTTTTTGCTCATTTCTGACACCTCCTTATTTTTTAGTATGCACAAAACAATGTAACAGCCTTGTGATAATTACTACCAAATAATGGTGGTATCGCTTTGGTTTGAGTATACATTTTTTATATGATATAGAAAAGTAAATATCTTCGTAAAAGAATTTACTGTAATTTATTAACTTCCTTTATTCAATCTTTATCTGAATACCTCCTTCCAGTTCGTCCCCTTCCAAACTGAGATATTCCCAGCCTCCTTGTAAATCAATGTTTTCTGTATGCTCTCCCTGGCCTTCAAACAATAATTGCTTCTCTGAATCAGCGGTGTTCCAATATACTTTTGCCTCTCCGCTTTCGATGTTAGCGTTATAGGTGATCTGAATCGTCTTTCCTTCCCTTCCATCAAGCGATGCGCCGCCAAACAGATTTTCTCTGCCTGAAAAATGTTGATATACCGCCTCATACGTTCCTGTATAATCATCTTCTCCAAATGCTCTTTCTCCTTCTAATGATTTGTCTTTTGTTAATGAGGGTTCACCAAAAAAGCTGGTAATTTTATCTCCTGCTTTTCGTATAGTTTCACTAAAAAAATTTTCATTATCATTTGAGCTGGAAGAACTGCAGCCAACAAGTAAAATAAAGGTGGCTGTTAAAGCTATCAAGGTTAGTAAATGTTTTTTCATTTGTACTGCTCCTTATTTCTTTGACTTCATTTTAATCTAAAAGAAATCCGCTTATTCAAGTACTACTGTGTTGAAAGCTCTCTTCCTTCATTTCTTTTTCACTTTTACATATTTCAACGATAGTTCCTTTATCTGAAGAAAAAAAATGAGCTTGCAGTTTCATTTTTTGCAACATGTAATTGGATATCAAAAAGCCGATATCTGCTGCGCTATCATAAGAAGAACCTTTCATATCAAGCTCTTTATCCATCACAATTATTCGTTCTTGTTTTACATCCACCTTAATACCAACGTATGTCCCTTTTACCGCATGACGTAATATATTTTGAAATAGATAATTGAACATACGAGTTATCCATTTAGGGTCTACCTTCCAATAAAATGTTTTTTCATCTGGTAAATCTACATCAATATGAAAGCTTTCTTTTTCAAATTGGGGATACCAATTGGCTGCAAAGTTTCTGATTAAACGAACCATATCTGTAGTTGTCGGATGGTATGGATATTTTCCGGATGTAATCATAGTATACGTGAGCAAATCCTCCATCAAGTCAGTAATCTCCAGGATTTGATGGTCGATTTTTTTTAAAGATGCGATACCTTTAACACTCAAGCATTCATTACCCAATTGGAAAACATGCCTGCGCATAATGGTAAGCGGTGTCCGTACATCGTGTGAAAGATTGGCAATAACCTGTAGATTTATGGATTCTTCTGAGTCTTGTTTCCAATTCTTGTGAAAATGATGAGGTTGATGATGTTTTTTTTCGGTCAATATATTCTCCCCCTCCTTCAGCTCTTCCTGCGTCTATTCATGCTCCAACGGCAAATAAAGTAAATCACCAGTAAAACTATTGTTGGGATATTTTGAGCAATGAGCATATAGGCCTTCATGTTTAAGGCAATATCGGAAAAGAAATCTGACTTTAAAAACATATATATGGTATAACTCAGAGACACGATTGGAAAAAGAAGTCCCATTAATCGATTCTTCCTGGTCGATAGAAAAAACTGTATTCCTAAAATTAAAATCCCGCCAACAAAGACAAGTAATAACTCAAATAGACTTAAATGCATAAACAATGACCTCTTTCATATAACTAATTTATCGCAGTGTAACTGGCTATAAGACTCCCGCTTCAAGAAATGAAGGAAACTTTTTATTTCTAAATGGGAGGTCCAACAGCCAGTAACGGCCCGATTCGTTTAAGGGCCTTTAGGTCATTCCCTTGTGGTACTAACCTTCAGTGAGGACTGAAAGAAAACCCCACTGAAGGAAGTTTCACTTTATTGGACAATCTTGTAATAAACGCGTGCCGTTATCCGGTAAATAATCATGTAAACAATCAGGAAAACCAGAAAAGCGATAAGTACGCTTATTGGAAATAAATTTACCTGATTTATCATAACCAGAATCATCAATTTTCTCATCAAGAGGAAAATCGCTAAGATATGGATTCCTGTTACTATAACAGGAAGAAAAAAGACGGTTAAAATCTGAGATTTAATGGCTTTTTTAATTTCCATTTGATTAAGCCCGATTTTTTGCAGGATGGAAAAACGCTCTTTATCATCATAGGCCTCAGAAGTCTGTTTATAGTAAATAATCAGTACTGTCATTAACAACAGTAAAACTGCTAAATTCAAGACAATGAACAAAACACCACTCCTGAGGGCTTGTAAGTCACTCGCTGCTTCTGTTCGGCTATCTACGACAACAAGGTCCATATCTTCCTTTTCCATGTTGGATCGGAGCTGCTCTCCAAACGCAATTTCCTGCTGTTCATTTATGTCCTGTTCCAAACGGATTTGCGTAGACACGTTAGTACTTGCAGCATACCCCTCTACTATTTCTTTTTGCTGCTTTTCTATCTGACGAAGGGTTTCGATATCTTCAACGATAATGTAATACGTATCGCTAATTAAACTTGTCGTCTCATTGTCTAAAGAGAATTCTTCCATATCCTCCATGACATTGACGGAAAATTGATAATCCATCAGCGAAAGGGTTTTCTTTGTATACTCATCACCTGTTCCGTGTACATAGACTTCATTTTCATCAAGTGATATATTATCTCCAGTTAACTGGTTATAACTTTCCTGATCGGTCAAATATAAACTGGCCGGACTCTGTTTTGCTAACATTGAATAGGCATCTTTTGTGACTTCAAAACCATCGTCCGCAGCAAGTGTCACTAAATTAAGATACGTATAAGAAGATAATCCAGTAACTGTATTATTGGTTTCGGAAGCTGTTTGGTCAATCAGCTCGTTTAATTTCGCTTTTACTTCTTCCCCTGTGTCATCGGTATCCTCTGATAGCCTTACCTCTGAAATGACATTACCTGCATATTGTGAATCACCATCCTTATTGCCAGATACGATATATAAGGAGACAGCAATAGAAAGTAATAGAATCACACCAACAGATAAAACGGTAATATTGCCTAGACCCACCGCATTTTTTTTCATCCGATAAAGCATCCCGGAAACAGGGATAAAATGGCTGGTCTGATAATAATAATTTTTATTATTTTTTAAGATTTTGAGTACAGCAATACTTCCGGTAGTAAATAACAGGTAAGTACCTGCAATAATCAATATGGCAGCTAGAAAGGCAAAAGGCATACCGCTAATGGGAGACTGTAATGTTAACCCAATATAATATCCCCATCCTGTTAATAGAACACCGAGAATCGAAAGGAACCATTTGGTTTTCGGTTCTTTTTCACCGACATTTCCGCTCTTTAAAAGATCAATCGGATTTGCTAAACGAATTTGATAGATGTTCCCTAATAAAATCAGCAAAAAAATGATGATAAAGAAACTGAGTGTCCATACAACTGCTTCTGGAGAAAACTCAAACCCAAGAGCTACATCCGCCCCCATCATTTGGCGTATCAATAATACACATACTTTATTAAGAATGGTGCCTGCAACTAAACCTACGATCATGCTGAAGACGAAAATATAAAAGGTTTCATAAGCAAGCATTTTCATGATATGCTTTTTATCCATACCCAAGATGTTGTATACACCAAATTCCCTTTTCCGATTTTTCATTAAAAAGCTGTTCATATAAAACAGAAAAATAGTAGAAAATAGAATCAATACAAAATATCCCATCGAAAGAATCGTTTTTAAATTCTCCCCGCCAGGAATTTCCGAAAGACCCGGATTGGTGGACAATGCCTGGATGATATATGTCATCATAATCGTACTAATACAGGAAATGATAAATGGGAAATACATTTTCCAATTTTTACGAATACTGTCTGCTGCCATTTTCAAATAAAAACTATTACGCATTTCCATCCTCCCCTGCGGCTAATATTGCAAGTGTATTGGAGATTTTTTGAAACATTTCTTCATTTGACATTTGCCCTTTATACAACTCATGAAAAACATTTCCGTCTTTAATAAATAATACCCTCTTTGCATGACTTGCAGCTTTAATACTATGCGTTACCATCAGAATCGTTTGGCCTTCTGCATTAATATAATCAAAATGCTGTAAAAGATCGTCAGAGGATTTCGAATCCAGCGCGCCAGTGGGCTCATCTGCCAATATTAATTCCGGATCGGCAATCAAAGCTCTGGCAACTGCTGCTCTTTGCTTTTGGCCGCCAGACACTTCATATGGGAATTTGGTTAAGATATGCTCGATACCAAGCTTCTCCGCTATTGGCTTTAATTTTTGTTCCATTTCCTTATGTTTTTTTCCTGATAATACTAAAGGAACAAAGATATTGTCCTGTATTGAGAAAGTATCCAATAGATTGAAGTCCTGAAACACAAATCCCAAATTACTGCGTCGGAATGCGGAAATTTCTTTTTCAGGTATTTGGACGATATTCTTACGATTCAGCAATACACTTCCGCGTGTCGGCTTATCTAATGCAGCAAGAATATTTAATAACGTCGTTTTACCAGATCCTGATTCACCCATAATTGCTATATAATCTCCTGAGTCTACGCTGAAAGAGACGTCTGATAGTGCTTCTACTTGATTTCCTCCAAACCTCGTTGTATAGACTTTCATGACATGTTGAACTTGTAATAGTGTCATCATAATCTCCTTTCGCAAATTTCTTGTTGATACTTATACGATAGCAAAAAAAAGAAATGTCATTCCACAGTTCCATCTGACATTTCTTTTTTGTTTCTAACATTTTTGTTAGATTAGCTATTTTGTTGTTATTTGTTTAGGATCAAATACAATAAAAACCTTCGTTCCTTTTTTAGGCTCCGATTCAATTTTTATTCGATGCCCCAATTTCGCCAGAATCTGCTTGGAAAGATGAAGCCCAATTCCGCTGGCACTCTTATGCTGCCGACCTGTAAATCCTGTGAAATTTCTTTCTCCTACGCGAGGAATATCCTCCGGGTGAATGCCGATACCTGTATCCTCTACCACAACAGCGTTTTTTTCCAAGTAAATAGAGATAGAACCATCATTCGTATATTTCAAGGCATTGGATAGAATTTGTTCCAACACAAAACTCAGCCATTTTGAATCAGTGATTATTTGCTGATCTATCCCCTCATAATGAACAGGCAGTTTTTTTCGAATAAAGATGGGAGCATATTTCTTTATTGTTTCACGGACAATCGCATCCAGGTCCACCTTTTGAAAATGATAATCTGTCGAAGCACTTCCTAAACGCACATACTGTAATATCAATTCTACATACTGTTCAATTTTGAATAGCTGTTCCTTCATTTCTTCGGACACTTCATCATTGTCCTCATCTTGAAGTATTAAGTGGAGAGCAGAAATGGGTATCTTTATTTGGTGTACCCACATGGTGAAATAATCTAAGATTTCCTGCTCGTTTTGTGTTTTTATATTTTCCAGATGAGAAAATGCTGCATTCAATTTTTCCAATAGAGCTTGATAGTCACTTTCTATTAAATTGGCCGGCGACGGTAACTGCTCTATCTCAACATGCGTTTGTGCTTGATGAAATGTTAGCTCTTTGTGACTGCTGTAGTAGTTATAAAAATGAAAACCAGCAGCTGCAATTCCAATAAATCCGCATAATGCCAGCCAAAGAATAGAACGCTCTAATGGCACCTGATACAAATAACCAATAATGATGTTTATCAAGCCAAACAAAATCCATAATGCAATCGGTATTTTACAATTGTTCAAATACGTTAAAAAGATTTTCATGTTATCCCTCTATAATATATCCTTCGCCTTTTTTGGTTGTAATCAAATTAACCAATCCCATCTGATCCAATTTCTTTCGTAAGCGGTTCACATTTGTATATAACGCACTATCATCTACAAAGCTGTCTGATTCCCACAAAGTTATCATCAATTCATCACGTTTGATGATTTTCCCTCTATTTTCAAGGAGCTTTTGAAAAATTTTAGCTTCATTCTTCGTTAATTCCGCTGTTTCATTCTCATAAGAAATCGTAAAATTATTCACATTAAAAATTAGCCCTTGATGCTCGATTAGATTGCTGGAGCCACTAAAATCATAAGCCCGACGTAGAATAGCATGAACTTTTGCCATCAATACTTCTAAATCAAAAGGTTTGGTTATATAATCATCCGCCCCCATTTCAACTGCGCGAACAATATTTAAATTGTCTGAAGCAGAAGAAATAAAAATAATAGGGATTTTCGATACCTTTCGTATTTCTCCACACCAATAATACCCATTAAAAAATGGAAGTGAAATATCCATCAGTACCAATTGAGGATCAAATGCAATAATTTCAGAAAGAACATTCTGAAAGTCTTGTACTACCGCTCCTTCATATCCCCACTTTTCCATATGCTCTTTTATTTTTTTAGATATGACTGAATCATCTTCCACGATAAATATTTTCAACTTATCAGTCCCTTCTAATTAATCTTCATGAAATTTTACTTTTATAATGTATCTCTTCATAATCAATTATCTCAAGAATATTTGGACCATAATTTTAGCGGTCAGGAAACCAGATTTATCTTACTATGAAGCATAGCTTTCTGAAAACCTGGACAAAGCCAGGGGTTTTAAACTAGAATAAATCCAACTGAAAATAATGTCCAGTTGGATTGAATAAAATAAATTACTGGTCTGAAGATTAATTATCATTTAAACTTTTCTCCATCGATAATAAAGGGCATTCTTTTTTTCCAATCATGATAATTTGCTCCGAGGACAAAAGAAACCCTTTTTTCTTATAAATACTTATCGCCTTTTTATTATCAGATAAGACTTCCAAACACAAAAAATCTTTTTTCATTTCTTTAGCAGCATCCTCAACATACTGCATAAATTTTGAACCGGCACCCAGACCTTTATATTGGTTTAAAATATATACTCGTTCCATTTTTAAATAGTTTGGTTGGATCGTGTACATTCCGTAGCCGATTATTTCATCATTATTTTGTATAAAAAGAAAATGATAATTTGACTGATTTAATTCTCTCATCAGATTATCTTTGCTGTATGTGATATTTACATATTCATTGACGTTGACTTCACCTAATATGTAATTAAAAGCTTGTCTGTATGTTAATTTACTAATCTCTTGTAATTTATCGACATCATATGTTTGACATGTTATAAATTCCATAGAAACACCCTCTATGATTAAATACCCCTGTTAATTATCATTATTTTAACTAATTTTACGTATCTTCATGTAATAGAATAATCCCAATTATATCTTACTGAATGATTTTAAGCATCTCTTTATTTGGAAAACACGTTGAAAATCGTAAGTGTCCTCTAAAGTAAATTAGATTCATCTTTTTGAAGTTGTGACAGCTCTACACTTACATTCCATAGATTTTTTTGATTCTCTTTGTTATAGGAAAGAGCAGAAGTTTTCATTTCTTTTTTGCCCTCAAAGTACCTTCCAGTGACATACTTTAATTGATTATCCATTACTAATGAAGCTAAAGCCTTACCCGATTTAGCAACGCTATTTATATTTGTAGGAAGAATTACAAATAAGCCAAGAAAATATTTTAATACAAATCTTGAAATAGGGTGATAAGTTCTGGCAAGCCTTGTTTCCGGCCTTAACCCAGGATCAAAAGCATTTACTGTTATATTTTTAGAAGTCATTTTGTTTAATCGATCAACCAGTTCATACATGCAATGTATATTGCATAATTTTGAAGTAGTATATCTTCTCTTCCCTGCCAATCCTTTCTTATCGTTCATACGGTCTCCCTCAGAATAAGCTAATAATTTTGCATTTTTATAGATAGGCTCAGGCATGCCGGTTTTCTTCTCCGGGTCATGCGTACCGCTGCTGACAAAAACAATTCTTCCGTCTTTATCCATTCTATCAAGTAATAAGTTCACTAGAAGAAAAATGGCTCAAATGATTTACTGCAAAGGTTTCTTCAAATCCTTCCTTGGAATAATGCGTCTGATCCACAAATTGCACTCCCGCGTTACAAACTACTGCATATAGTGGTGGCAGGTTTGATAAACTATTAGCAAAATCTCTGACTGATTTCAAAGAAGAAAGGTCCATTTCTGCATAGGAAATAAAGATTTTACTGCCTCACTTGCTTTTAACTGATTTCTGCAAGTTTATCATCATATCCTGGGAAAATATGAAAATATTGAGAAATACTTAATGGCAAAAGGAGTTGACAAACGAATTTTAGATAGTGTGAAGGAAAAACTTAAGTCATAGTTCACTAGTGACATTAATTATCGGACAGTTAAACCAGATGCGAATGTAAAATGAATAGGCAGGAAATGCAAGCAGCGGCTCCTAAAAACCCGCTGCTTTTTCTTTTTTCAATCAAACACAAACTGGTTCATACAACTTGAAATTCCAATTCATGTTTCTTTGCCGAAGAAAAAAATAACTAAATAGTTGAAGAAGAATTTCCAGAAGTAATCAAACTTTTAAATTTAAAAATGTATAGGTTTCTTTCAAAACTACTTCTAAATTATCTATCAACAAAGCGTGTCCGGCATTCACCGACGCATAACGAAAATCAATTCCAGCTTCTTGTAAGTCCTCTATTATTTCTAACGTCATTATCTCCGATACGATCAAATCATTTTTCCCCCAAATTACTAAAATAGGAGCCGCGAGATTACGTATTTCCCCAGTCCCATCAGCTACACCATTGGATACTGTACTTATATTGAAAACATTCGCTGCATATGCTGCATCGAGTATATTCCTTTGCTGTGTTGCACTTTTTAAATACTTTTGATACTGTTCTTCATTTGGCTGGTTAACGGAATAAAGCACCTGATCCATAGCTGCTCTAAAAAAAGCTTGATTATTCATTTTCTGAGCATCTAACATCCTATTTAATCCTGGATCTTTTACTAATTGCTCTCGGGAATGAATTCTTTTACCCTCTGTATTAAAAGCTGGATACCCTCGTGTAGACATGGAAGAAAGCAATACGATTTTTTGAACATAGTCTGGATAATCAATTGCAAACTGCATGGCTACACCGCCTCCATTGGACCAGCCCATTAAAGAAAACATTTTCAAATCTAATTGATCAACAAGCTGTTTAATATCATCAGAGAAATCCTTGATTGAATTTACCGGCTGATGATAGGTTGATTGTCCATACCCGCGTAAATCAATCGCATAAACTGTAAAGACAGGATCTATTTCTTTAAGCAGCAAATCCCATTGAGCGGAAGATGCCATATTTCCATGAATTAATAATAGAACACGCTCCCCGCCGTCTCTTTTTACATAAAATAGATTTTCACCAGTATCCAATGTGATATTCATAAGTACCCTCCTTTTTCTAATTCCAAATCCTTTAATGACTTCATCTTCACCGTGAAAGTATATATTTATGTTAAATGATTGCCATATTGAATCCCCTTTCATTATACATTAAAATATTATTTATAGATTATCAGCTCAAAAATCAACTCATGAATCTAATCATGGGTTATTGGTATACCCTCTATCTCATAGTCGAACAATTGCCGCAATGTATGAATGGTCCAACAAATACCGCCAATTGTTATTTACCATTCTATATAGTTGGGTACGTTATCAGCTAATTAGTCACAATATCTATGGAACAAATCAACAGGATTAATATATCCTCAACTAGTGGATAACAACCTTCTACTTGCAGCGATGGCAGCGTAATCCAAGAAAGGGTTATTATGCCGTATATTTCCAATAGATTCTCAGCGATTGATTTATATATTTTTCCAAAATCAAGCTCATCTAATCTCTTGCGGTAAAAATGGCTCTAATGTTGGTAGGAAACTTCAAATACATCAAACCTCGCCCTAACTTTAGGTCGAGTTTAAAATTAGGTTGTTTAATTTTTTATAAAAAACGCTTCACCTGAACTATAAACAGTGTTTAAAAAACTAGGTTTTAATCCATTATATAGCCCATTTCTTGAACAATAAGGTTGGATTTTCAAAACTAAATCAAAAAATGCAATCCATCACAAAGCACCAAGCAAGATGCAGGGAGCAATACTTATAAATAACACAATACGAGATGCTGAATATGAGGTAAGGCTTCGTTCGTTTGATTGTTATAGCCACATGGATTGGATTCAACCGTTTCAAATTCAAAACCAGCCCAAATATATAATTGTATGGCCCTGATGTTCCAGATTTGTGTTGGGATGTACATCACACAATCACCTTCTATCTCAACCATTCGTTTGACGCCTTTCGCGATAAGCGCCCTTCCTAATCCGAGACGTTGATATTCAGATTTAACAGGCACCCAACGCATAACCGGATAGTGCCGCTTTCCGATATAACCCCACCAAGAAGTGAAATTTGCTATTTTTTCTCCAACTTCATTCTATATAAAAAAAGTTCTACATTCTGCTTTATATGGAACAAACTCTTCTTCAAAGTATGCTACAGCATCTATTACACGCTCAAAAGCCCCTGCAGATTTTTCAATTTCACCCCAAGCAAGTGCATCTCCATCTTGGTAATTCACAAAAGAGAATCCCTTTGGTAACGCACTGTTAAGAATAGATGAACCTGGATTTCTCTTTAAAATAACTGTAAACAGTTTTAAGCTTTTATTAAACATGCTCTTCCCTCTGTGTATTTGTTTGGAGCACGGAAGAAAATTAGAAAGGAAACTTAATTCATAACACGTGCTCCATTACTATAAAGTCTTTGATTGATTTTAGTTTCCGTCATCATACTTTCTACAAAGATTACTTTTAGGCTAGCATGTAGATAAGTAACAGTAAGTAGAAAGAATATCTATAATTAAACTATCCTGTGTTCCATTAACTGGCTCGTTTGTTGCATACAGATTTTTTTATATTCTCATATTAAATATATACCATATAATTTACTCAATAACCATCCAGCCAGAATATTTTTCTAAAAGGAGTTCAGGCTGTGAAAATGGTGTATCTTTAGCGGTTGGCCGCTGCTTTGCTATTAAATAATTTAATCTTCAACAAATCAAAATACTGAAACTTAACTAACCATCATTCGTTATAGGGTTTTACCCTCCCTGCTTTCCTTCGTCTCTAAAGAACGTCCCCATGCAGATAAAACAACAAACACCACAAAGAATCATAACGGCACCAATCCAAGTTGTATGAATAAGTCCAATCGAGTCTGTAACTACACCACCTAAGTATGAACCTAATGCTATTCCTGCTTGAAAAGCTGCAATATTAATTGCTGAAGCAACATTTACAGCAGACGGAACAAAGCGTTCAGCTAATATCATGACATAAGATTGTAACACTGAAATACTCATAAAAGCCAATAACCCCATATATAATACGGTTATTAACCCAGCCGCTTTAAATGGAATGGTAAAATACATGACGAGTAGAATCACTGATTGCACCAGGAATATATAAATTATTTAAACAAGACTATCAAGGTATAATCTTACGTCTTTTGAAATCATCAAAAATATCCGTAAACATCTTCTGGGTATCAATATATTCATGAAAACCAAACCGCCGTGCTTTAGAACCATCCGCGAACATATCATAATCCCATGAAAAGACAAAATCTCCAAAGCCCCAGGAAGAAACATCTTTGTAAGGCGTCTCTGCAAGTCCATACTTAGCAATCATTTCTTCCCAAAGCGGTTCTTTATCTGCCATGATAACATCCAAGGACATTGGAAGCGGAGGTGCTTCATCCAGTTCAAAATAACGGGCGATTTTTGGCCACATTTCATTCCAGCGGAAAAGATCTCCGTTGTTGATATTAAATGCCTGGTTAGCACACGCTTGATTTGTTGCGGCCCAGACAATCGCTTTGGCCAATAGCCCAGCATCAGTCATTTCTAACAATTTATCAAATGCTCCCGGCTTGCCAGGAAATCGTAATGGAAGTCCAAGCTCTTTGGATATGGAAGCATAAACAGCAATTACCATCGCCAAATTCATTGGATTCCCTAAACCAAATCCACATACGACAGATGGACGAATCGCTGTCCAGGACCAAGTCTTCCCTTTTTGCCTGCTCTCCAGATAGTTTTGTTGATCAAGCATAAATTCTGGCGGCATAAATTGCGCATCTGTTTCCCTTGCAGGTGTTTTAAAAGGTCCAAGATGTCCTCCATATACCTTATATCCCTGCATAATACTGACATGTTCTAAATTTGGCGCAACTGCCTCTATTGTTTCTAATGTATTTTTCAACATAGCCAGGTTAGGCGGAACCAGTTCCGCCCAAGTCGGCCGATCCTGATAAGCTGTATAGAAAATATGTGTTACGTTCGTAAGGTTACGAAGCTTATCCTGACTGTCGTCTCTATCAAGCAAATCAACGCTGATATAGTGAACACGTCCCTTTTCTTCTCCTCCGCGTCTGGATAATCCGATAATCTCCCAATCTTTTAACGAAACTAAATGATCTATTAGATTTTTGCCAATTACTCCGTTTGCGCCTACCACAAGCGCAACCTTATTTTCTTTGTTATCAAATGATTCATGTGACATTTCATCGTCTTCCTTTCGTTTATAATATTAAATAAATATTTCTTACTCCCAGCTCATGTAGCTTAAAATACGCTGCGAACCAGCCCTCCATCTATTTTTAAAGCAGAACCATTTATCGCAGAAGAAAGCGTGCTGCTTAAAAAAGTAACCAGATTAGCTATTTCTTCAGGTCGAATCAGTCTTTGGATAATGGAAGTAGATCGATTTTCCTGCATAAAGCGCTCTTCCATCTCTTCCATTGTCAAATCTTCATTAGCATAGAGAGTGCGAAGCATGGTTTCTACCCCTTCCGTAAAAGTAGAACCAGGTGTAACCGTGTTGACAGTAACTTTCGACCCTTTGGTCAGCTCGGCCAAGCTTCGGGATAAAGAAAGCTGCATCGTTTTAACTGCACTATAATGCGGCATTTCAGCAGCGGGAACCAAAGAAGCTTCACTTCCAATAAAAATAACTCTGCCTTCATTGCGCTCAATCATTTTCTTTAAGTACCAGCGTGTTAATCGGACACCACTCATCATATTCACTTCAAATTGCTTGTACCAGTCTTCATCGGTTGTATCAAAGTAATCCACCGGCTCAAAAATCCCTAAATTATTGACCAGTATATCGACATTAGGATATTTCTCTATCACTCGCTCACAGCCTTCTTTCGTACCTAAATCGGCTGTGATAAAATCTATCGAAGCTTCCGGGTATTCTGATTGAATGAATTCTATTGTCTGATTAATCTTTTCTTGATGACGCCCATTAAGGATTACGTTAGCCCCTTCTGCTGCTAAAGAAACAGCAATCGCCTTCCCTATTCCGGATGTTGAACCGGTAATTAATGCTGTTTTTCCTTTTAATTGTAAATTCATGATGAACCCTCCGTTTTATGTTTGTTTCTTGTTCCTATAAAAGTTTCAAGCTTCATCTCCTTTCACTTGTTTTGATATTAAGTTGCTTCTAATGCCTGCTTTCGATCTTTAATATTTGCTTGATAAATCAACCAAAGCGCAATAAGCATCAAACCAAGTGCCAGCAAACGTTTTAAATCAAATGAAATTTGCATGCCGCCAAACCAGCCGAAATTGTCAATCAGCATCCCCGTTGATAACTGTCCAATAATAGCGGAAAGATTTGCTGCAATGACGCCAATTTTAGGTACGGTAAGAATCGTTAAAAATAAGTAACCAACACCAAACCAAACTGCTGACAGCTGCCACCCTGGAGCTTCCAAAAAGGATAAGAAATTTCCGGTCCCAAAAAATAAAACAATGATAAAAAGCATCATTCCACCAGTAATAAATGTTAGAAAGGCACTTTCTAATGTGCCTGCTTTACTGCTGAAAGAACCGTTTACGGATGATTGTGCACTTAACAGGACACCACCAATGAGTGAAGCAATTAAAATAAAAATAGACATTATGTATCCTCCTAGTAAATTAAAAATATAGAAACAAGCATCAGGAAAACGGCAATAATTTTTTCTGGTCTCACTTTTACCATAGGGCTGCCCAGCCATCCTTTATGTTCGATAATCATGCTCATAACTAACTGCCCTACAACCACACTGCTCATCGCTAACCCTACGCCAATAAGCGGAATACCGATAACAAGAACAGTTAGATAAATAATTCCCAGCAAACCGCCAGTCAGTTGCCATTTAGGGGCTTTTACTGTATAAGATAATGTCCCTTTTCCCCAGAAAAGCAGAGCAATGCCAAGAATTATTGTTCCAACAACAAAGTTATAAAGGCTACTTTCCAATTTTCCGATTGACTCACCTAATATTGCATACAGTGCCCCTTCTACACTTAAAGCCGCACCAGCCAATAGTGCTGCAATATAAAATAAAACTTTCAAGTAAAATTGCTCCCTTCAATATCAATATTATATTTCGAGAAATATCGAATTTAAAAATAAAAAAGAAACGACTTGCTTCTTATACGGAATACGATTTTATAATTCGGGAAATAACGAAATGATAAAGATAAAAAAAGATCTACAGATCCTTTTTTATAATAGAGACAATTTCCCCAATTTTTTCTTCATTTCGGCGATAGTAAGTCCATTGCCCATGGCGTTCAGATTCCAAAAGACCTGCCTGCTGCATCATCTTTAAATAATGTGACACAGTAGATGGTGACATTTGTGCTTTTTCCTGGATGTCACCCACACAGACGCCTCCCTTTTCACTGATATTTTTGGAAAGGTGTGCAGTCGGCTTTTCAAAATGGTTTATTGGATCCTTTAACCATCGCAGCATATCCAGCCTTTTTTCATTTCCCAACACTTTGAAAATTTCGCTTAAGTTTGTCATGAACTTATCTTATTCGAATTTTCTCGAAATGTCAATTGAATGAATTAATAGGCATTATAAATATCCCAGAGCAGCCTATCTAAAGAAGTTTTTTATTGCTGCAAGGCGTATTTTATGATCGCAATCCTCACAGCAAAACATTTTTGTCTTCTTCTCCTTAACGATTTTGTATTTTGGGCTTCCTTCGTATACTTTAAATACTTTTTTGCAGTGGTAACAAACTGCCTCATAATGAAACATATTAGCCTCCTTTGATAATAACTGCCTTTTCATCTACGGATGCAAGGTGGAAAACAAAGTACATATAAACTTCTATATCCACTTTATCATATAACCAAAATCTTCACTTTATTTTTTATAATAAATTTTTAGATGAAAAGCCACCCTGCCTGTAACATCTAAAACCCGGCTGAAAATAACCAGCCGGGTTAGAAAAATGAAACGATTAACCAGCAGTAGCAGAAAATTTACCACGTATAACGGGCAGCAGCGATATCAGTCCTAAAACACCCATTATTACTCCGACCCATAATGGTGAAGTAAGTCCAAAGCCGGCATCGATCGTCAGACCGCCGACAGATGAACCAATCATAAGACCAAGATTAATCATCGAGTTATTTACGGTGGCGACAAGTGTTCCGGTATTGGACACACTTAGAACCCGTTTTGCCATCGCCGGATTTAAAGAGACGCCGGTTAAACCAATAATGATAACTGCAACAACAGCAATCGCCGGAACTTCTGCCAAGAAACCAAACAGAATAAGAGCAGCTGTCAGAATAAATAATCCAACGGTCATGGTAGGCATCATATACAAGTCTGCTAATCTGCCAACAGTAATATTACCAATAACCGTAGCTACACCATAGATTCCTAATATAATAGGTACAATTCCTGCACTAAATCCGGTAACCTCCGTCAGGATTGGTGTGAAATAGCTAAATGCAGCGAATGTTGCTCCGATTATAAATACATTCGTTGTATAGGCAGCCCATAAACGGTAGTTTTTAAAGGAGCCAAGCTCTTTTTTAACGCTGATGCTTTCCTTTTCCTGCGATTCAAAGGCCGGTATGAGAAATTGAACCAATATCGCCGCGATAAATACCAGGACCACAACCGCCCAGAAGCTGGCACGCCAGCCCAAATACAAATTAAATACCATGGCAAAGGGGACTCCGGCAGCGGTGGCAATCATCAGCCCGCCTAATACAACGGAAGCTGCCCGCGCCCGTAAATGGTCGGGGACGAGTTGATAGGCAAGTGACATAGCAGTGCCAAATGTTGCAGAAGAAGCTATTCCTTGTACAACACGAGCCGCCATCATGACTTCATAGTTAGGAGCGGTGGCAGCGATTGTCTGTCCAATAAGAAATACAAGTGTTAAAGCTATCAATCCTTTTTTTAATGGGACTTTTAATAAAGCAATAGTTAAGATAGGTCCACCTACAATCATTCCTACTGCGTAAGCTGAAATAAGATAACCAATAGCTGCAATTGATACACCGAATTCTTCTGACAGAGAAGGCATGATACCTGCTACCATAAATTCTGATGTTGTTTGAGAAAAAATAAGAAAACCTAGTATAAACACTACAAAAGGCAAAACTGTTCACTCCTAATTTAGATTTTTAATAACAATTAAGTATTAAATGTACCTGTAATTTTCTGCTCCAATTTCCCTGCTTTCTGTTGTTCCCAATAGAACTTTATTTTTTTAATGTCATTGATGTATCCTCCTCTGATAACTAAATAGTGGTATCCTTCATTATGTTGAGCAGAATATTATTTGAAAAGTAGACATTATTTTCATACTTAGTATGATAAAAGGTACAATTAAATCCCTGCCTAATGTAGAGCTTTTAAATTTTTTAGCAGCTATCCGCAGATATTAAGACAGAACTTTTTTCAAGCTGATTTATTTCTTTTCTTCTTTCTCTTAGATATGATTAACATACTTTATATGAATTTGTTATAAAGGGAGGAAATTTGAGTTGGACGATCTATCAAAATATGGAATTGTTTCCGCACTTCAAGCAATCGGCGGTAAATGGAAGCCCCATATATTATTTATTCTTTTAGAAAAAGGCACAAAACGCTTTGGAGAATTAAGACGTTTAATGCCTGAAATAACGCAGGGTGTATTAACTCAGCAACTTAGAGAGTTAGAAAAAGACGGGCTTGTTAATCGTGTTGTTTATCAGGAAATTCCACCAAGAGTAGAGTATTCTTTATCCGCACATGGACAAACATTGGAAAATGTTTTAAGAGATATGTGTGCATGGGGTTTTACGCATGAGGAATTTTTAGAAAAAGAGAAAGATTCTTTAGAGGTGCGCAGTAAATAATCAAGGTAAAGTAAACAAAGCAGCGGCTCAATATTGTCACTGCTTTGTTTACTTTATGCCCTAAGAGAAATAAAAACTTGTATCCAGCTAGAAAGACACAACTCTAATGATTTTATTTTCAATGTCGTTAATCAGCTTTCACTGCTATAGCTTCGATTTCAATAAGAGCATCTGGATGAAATAAACGGTTTATTTCTACAATGGAATCCGCTGGATAAGGAGCTGAAAAATACTTTTCCCTCAATGCAACAACCTCTTTAAAATAAGACATATTTTTTAAGAAAATAGTGACCTTTAAGACATCATTTAGTGTAGAACCGCCATTTTTTAAGATTTTATCGAGATTCTTAAAAGCCTGTTCAGCTTGAGCAACGAAATTTCCACAGTGTATAAGATCCCCATTCTCATTTATACTCGTCTGCCCTGAAATAAATAGTAAATCTCCAAAAGACATCCCTTGAGATAAATGGAAAGGAGCGTAAGGATCTGGAGTAATGTTAATTTGTTTCTTTTTTAGCATCTTTTCATCTTCTTTCTATCTTTATTTTTAATGTTGCTATCTCATCACTATTAATATCATAAGGAAAATGTTTTCTATAGAATAAATTACTTTCTATTTCTGTTCTTATCAGATAGATCGATTATTTTATCTGCTACTATATAATTTCCAGCCAGTCTTCCAAGCGCTTTAAGCCTTTTTATATCAATATAGCCATTATCAAAATACGCATCTTGAATATGCATTTGCTGCAGCTCCCCAAGTACTAAATAATCTGATCCGAGAGGGATAATCTGGTACAGTTTACATTCCATATTGATCGGTGATTCTTTTACCCATGGCGGAACCACACTTGTGCTTTCTACTGGTGTTACACCGCTTTTTTGAAATTCATCCATCTCCGGCGGCAAATTTTCAGAGCTTGTTTTCATGGCTTCTGCTAAAGAAGCATTCACTAAATTGATCACAAATTCTTTTGTATCCCGAATATTTTGCAGCGTATCTTTTACACTGCCTTCCCTTTCTTCTGTTCCGGGACTGATAGAAATAGAAAATATCGGCGGTTTACTGGAAGCCACGTTAAAGAAACTAAACGGACTCAGGTTTAATATGCCTTCTTTACTTTTTGTGGAAACCCAGGCAATTGGTCTAGGAAGAACAGATCCAATTAATAACTTATAAAGCTCTTTTTCCGATAATTTTGTTGGATCAATAAGCATATTTTTCTTCCCCGTTTGTATACTCTTCTTCTCTAAGCGTAGCTATAGGCTGAAGATAGCTATGTTCAAAAGTATTCAATGCCCTTCCTTCTTTTATCTTGTATACCCAGTCCGGATTGACAATGGCACTTGTTCCAATCGCAACCAGATCGGTTTCATTCTTTTCTAACAGTTTCTCTGCTTTTTCAGACTCCCCCAATTTTCCATTAGCGATTACCGGCAGCTTGCTGTACCGCTTTGCCAATGCAGCAAGTGTAGACAGACTATCTGAAAAGGCAGGTGCAAATGCTTTATACTCTGTTGTATGAATATAGGTTGCCGAAGCAGCTGCCAGCTGTTCAAAAATGATTTTAGCGTCCTTTTCTCCATCTGCCCATTTATGATGAAAATCATTTACTTTGCCTTGCGAAATACGTACACCGACCGGATATTCTGAACCCACAGCTTTCCGTATAGCTTGTAAAACCTCTACAGTTAGGCGAATGCGATTTTCTGTCTTCCCTCCATATTCATCGGTCCGCTGGTTCGAATAATCTGTTAGAAATTGATCGAGTAAATATCCGTTTGCTCCATGCACTTCCACACCATCAAAACCTGCTTGTTTTGCACGGACAGCTGCTTGAGCAAAGCTCTCAATCACATCACGAATTTCCGCTGTTGTAATCTCTCTTGGAACAGCAAATTCCCCGCTGCCGCCATGATCTTCTAACATGCTGCCCACTGGCTGGACGGCAGACGGCGCCACAGCTGTAAAACTGTCATGCTGGACAAGTGCTCCACCATGCATAAGCTGAGCGATTATTTTTCCTCCTGCATTATGAACAGCCTCTACCACCAGCTTCCATTCCTCTGCCTGCTGATCATCTGCAATTCCCGGCTGATTTTCATAACTTCTGCTATTCATATGGTCTGGATAAATCCCTTCTGTAATGATCAGTCCAAATCCGCCTTGTGCAAAGCGAGAGTAATATGAAGCCATCCGGGCAGTCGCCTCTCCTGTTTGCTCGGCACTGGTGCGGGTCATCGGTGATAGCACTGCCCGATTTGGCAATTGCAGACTCCCTAGCTGATAACTTGAAAAAAGTTTTGTATCGTTATGCATTAAAAATTCCTCCTCCTGTTTTGCAATCATCTCCGTTTCAAAAGAAGATTTGCTTAAAATTAATTGTACGTCCCACTTATCATATAGTAAAATGATTATTAATGATGTTGTCATCAATATAATTGATGTTAATAAAGGAGGTAACAACATGGAGTTGACGGATTTAAGGATAGTTGTAACGATACAACAGGAAGGCAGTATCACAAAGGCTGCAGAAAAACTGGGGTATGTCCAATCTAACCTTACAATGCGGATTCGAAAGTTAGAAACAGAGCTTGGTGTGCAGCTTTTTCATCGTGATCGCAAAGGGGTTTCTCCAACCGAAAAAGGGACATTACTGTGTAATTATGCTACTGATATTATACAAATGGCTGATGAAACCATTGCAGCCGTTAAGGAGCCGGAATATCCATGCGGTTCATTATCTATTGGAGTCGTAGAAACCATTGCATCTACCCCTGCTTTTATCCGTGCTTTATCCGAATTTCAGAAAAAATATCCGGATGTGTCCCTGACGTTAAGCACCGGCACTTCCCCGCAAAATTATCAGAAGGTATTGAGTGGTGACTTAGATGGTGTTTTTTTGACCGGTGAATATGATTTTTCTTCTCTAAAGGTAGCTTATGAATTTGAGGAGGAAGTTTTTCTATTAACAGGAGGACAGACGAAAGAAAGGAATGTTTTCTCTGATTTTAAAAATACAGCCTGGGTTGTTTTCCCAGAAGGCTGCCCCTTACGAAAAGCGAATAAAAGCTGGCTTCAAGATGATGGAATTTCGTTTGATAATACCATTGAAGTAAGTTCACTGGATACGATGCTGAGCTGTGTACGGGCAGGAATCGGCAATACACTTCTAACCGAATCGGTAGTAGATCAAAAGGATAAACAAATACAATTCTATCCAGTACCAGAGCAATTCAGATTCGTCACTTCCCGATTAGTTACTCGGAAAAGTCCATTTTTAAGCAAGGCATTTACAGCTTTTGCTGATTGCTTTGCAGAAGCTGATAAGAATGAAATGTATAAACAAGGAGAGAAGCTGCATGCAAACTGAATTTGACAAAACCTGTGTTCCAAACGGCATCGCTTTAAAAGACACCGGCTTTGGATATACATTATCCGTGATTGGCGGAAAATATAAAATGATTATTCTTTATTGGCTGTCTGAAAATGATGTCATGCGCTTTAATGCATTACAGCGAAATATAGCCTCTATCTCGTATAAAACACTAAGTGTTATGCTAAAAGAAATGGAAGAGGATGGAATTGTCATGCGGAAAGAATACCCGCAAATTCCTCCAAAAGTGGAATATTCACTGACTGAGCTGGGCAGATCGCTTCTTCCAATATTAAATATGATGTGTGACTGGGGAGAAATGAATCAGAAAGTTACGCCTTGAACGAGAAAGCCTGCATTGCTTAAAATGATAAAAACCTGATGATTTTATTTCTGATCGTCAGGTTTTTATGATGAACTCTTATTCTTAATCGTTATTAACAGGATGATCACCCAGAACGGATAATATATTGGAAAAAGCAAACTGCGTTGTATCTTTGGAGATTTGCTCCAGCTCTTCCATACCTTCACAAACCACTTCGGCCATGTAATTATACTCTCCGCCAATCCTCCACAAATCTATGATATTGTTGTTTTCTTTACAGTAATTCGTTAACTTTTCACAGCTCTTGGTTTGAAATAGAACGAAACCATGTATTCCTTTATTAAGCTCTTTATGATTTACCTCGACCGTATAACGCTTTATTACATTATCTTCTAATCTCTCTATCCTCGTTTTCACAGCAGGAGATGACATGTTTATCTGTTTGCCGATTTCTGTGTATGTAAGTCTTGCATTTCTTTTTAATAAATCTAATATTTGGTGATCGATATGATCTAACATTCTTTTCTCCCCGCTTTCTTTAAAATTTAAAGTTTTTCATAGCATATACTTTAATCATCCCATTGTAAACAATACGGCATCAGATTAAACTTCAATATGAGGTGATCAATATGACACGTTCCATCTTCTCTAATTATAAAATCGGGAACTTAACATTAGATAACAGAATTGTAATGGCGCCAATGACAAGAGGATTTGCTGATGACGAAACAGGTGAAGTCAATTACCTGGTTGCAGACTACTATGGTAAACGGGCAAGATACGGTGCCGGCTTAATTATTACTGAAGGAATTGCTATAAATGAAACGGCCAAAGGAACCTACGGGATACCCGGCATATTCACGCATTGCCAGATGTTAAGCTGGCAAAAGGTTACAAGAGAAGTACATCAATATAAAACAAAAATCTTCGCTCAGCTCTGGCATGTAGGCAGAGTAAGCCATCAGGAAATTTTAAATGGGCACGCACCTGTCGCCCCCTCACCTATCAGCGCTAGCGGAAAGGTACATCGATTGAAGAAACCCTTCCAAACTCCCAGAGCTTTAACTAATACGGAAGTCTATCAAATAATAGACGATTACAGAGATGCAGCAAGAAATGCAATGGAAGCCGGATTTGACGGTGTTGAAATACATGCCGCACATGGTTATCTGATTGATCAGTTTATCAGCGAGAAAACGAATCAGCGTCAGGATGAGTTTGGCGGTTCTTTGCAAAACAGACTGCGGTTTTTAGATTTAATTATTAAAGAAGTAAAGAAGGTTGTTCCTAAAAATAGAATCAGCATTCGAATTTCCGAGAAGAAAGATGATGATACAGATTATGTATGGGAATATCCTGAAGAAATGGTATGTGCCATAACAGGGGTTCTTGCTAAACACCAGCTGAAAATCCTCCATCCGTCTGTAGAAAACTATGAGGATACGCTTCAAAATGATCTAAGATCGCTGCATACATTATTCAGGCAATACTGGGATGAAACACTTATCGCTGTCGGAAATATAGATCCTGAAAGAGGAGTAGACATTATTGAAGCTGATCAGGCAGACTTCGTAGCATTTGGGCAATTATTTATATCCAATCCAGATCTGGTTATTCGTCTGAAAGCAACTCGGGAGATTTTTCCGAATCAGACAAAGGATCAGCTTCCATGTTTAGTTTAGGAGTTTAAAGCTGGCGGTTTGCAAAAAAGAACAGGTCCTATATACAATGCTTGTCTGTTCATTCTTTAAAAACAACAAAGCCATGAACTGCAAATTTGTAGTTCATGGCTTTGTCCAATAGGTAAAGTGTGCTGGTACTATTTAAATTTCAGCGGCCCATATCTCCATTTCAATCTTAATATCAGGCAAGCCAAGCTCTGAAATATATCCGATTGTCATTGCAGGATATGCTGACTGAAACAGTTCATCCCATTCAGAATACAGGAAATCCCAATCAATGGATTCAGTTGCCCAGATATTCACCTTGATAATATTATCGCTGCTTATTTTTTCCGTTCCGAGGACGCTTTTTATATTGTTAAATGTATGCTTCACCTGTTCATTGAAGTCTTCCGGAATATTTCCTTGTTTATCAACACCAATTTGTCCGGAAGTCACGATGAGTTCGGCATTTTTTGGAACTCTCGTAATTTGAGTGTAGTTACCGACAGGACTCGGCATTTTTTCAGGGTTTTTTCTTACTATTTTTTCGTTCATTTTATTACCTCACCATCAAAAATTTATACTGCTTTATTCATTAAAAATAGACACACTTCACCAATTTGACTATTTTTAATGAAAATCAGCAGTAGAGTATCCATATCCGAATGATAAAAATGCAATTATTTTTTTCTTCATGAATTGGACACCCCTTTCTTTCAGATGGTAATGTACGTTTTTTTTAATATAACATAGTAAATGAAAAATATCTTATTTAAAGAAGCTGTAAAAATCTATTTAAATAGAAATCCATATCTTCCTGGACATCAATGAATAAATTGTGGCCTGCATCGTTTAAGACGGCAACTTCTAAATCATTTGAGCCATCCAGTAAACTTAATTGATCGTGATAACCAACGACTTGATCATTCTTCCCTAACAACGTAATTCCTTTGTATTTCGTACTACTTGAGACTAACTCCTCTTCAAATGAAAAAGAATAGTTTTTGAAATAATTTGATTGTAAATTATCCCAAAAATCACTGTTAAATTTAGTTAACCCTGGAATAATTGCTTTTTGATAGTTTTCCCATGCTTTGTTATTTATCAAAACATTCATGGAGAGAAAATCTTCATAGTAGCTTTCATTCGATTCAACAGATACTTTCTCCTGGAAAATATTTTTATGTTTTGCTGTTTTCCGATTATTTATATTCGCAATCAAGACAGGACAAGTAATAAACAAACTATTTACTTTTCCCTTCAGTTTATGGGCTAAACCGAAACACAGATACCCCCCATAGGAATGCCCGAACAATGATACAGCTTCATCTCCAGAATCAGCTACAATAAATTGTTGAATTGTATGTAAAATATCATCCGAGTTTTTTAAGTTTTCATTAACCCCAGATTCCCCCATCCCTGGTAAATCAATATAAACGCGTCTAATATTTTTATCAGCTAGAAATCTGTCATAAGTTTGCATCATGCTGGCAATATCAAGCCCTAATCCATGTAAAAAATAAATGGTTTTACCAGCTCCATACTCTTGATAATGAATTTTTACATTGTTTATAATCCTCTCCATCCATATTCCCCCCTGTATGTTCCGTTGATATTATACCATATGGGTATGAACAGGAGAATTTAACCCTCTACGGAGAAACCTTTCCCTGTGTGATTCCTGATTTCCCTATTCTATTGCATTAACAAATGTTATTTCTTCAACAGGATGTCTGACAGTAGCATGACCATCCTCTGCTCCCTTCCCAACACTTAATAACATAATATCTTCATAGTGTTCAGGAATATCCAAAGCTTCAAAAAGCGCAGTTTTATCATAGCCTGACATGGTAATCGTCTGATACCCTTTTTCATTTAAAAGAAGAACTAAGCTCATCGCCGCCAGACTGCCATCACGTACTAATTCTTTTACATAGCCCTGGTGAGACATACCTTGATAATATACAATGGCTGCATCCGTCAAAAGTGATTTGATTTCTTGATTAAAATAGCCTTTCTCAAATGCTTCATCCTGTATAGCACGGATATTTGCTGTTTCAAAAGCACGGTAATCACCCAATACAAAAATCAGATAACTGGATGTTTCCACCTGCTCTTGATTATTGGCAGCAGCTCTGACTTTAGTGCGCAATGCTTTATCTTCAATAAGTAAATATCGCGTGCTTTGAATGTTATTTCCATTTGGTGATTTGGATGCTAACTCAATCGCATCAAGTATTTCCTTTCTGGCAATTATAACGTTTGGGTTATAATGCCGTACCGATTTCCTGCTTAAAATAATATTTTTTAAAGTCACCTTTTATTCCTCCATACTCCATTTGTTTATACTGCCTCACTTTAACTGAATTTTTTCTTTTAAGCTCCAAATCCACCATCTACAGCTACGCATGTACCAGTAATAAATCGGCCACTTTCCCCAGCTAAATGAGCTACCGTTGCTGCAATATCTTCTCCCTCTCCAAAATGATCTAATGCCAGCAAACTTTTTATTTTTTCTGCATTTGGACCGTCAGATGAACTCATGTCCGTATTTATCGGACCTGGATCAACAGCATTGACTGTTATCTTACGAGATCCTATATCTCGTGCAAGACCCTTCGTAAAACCAATCAAAGCTGATTTAGTCATGGAATATAAACTGAAATCTGGCTTAGGAACATGATAAGCAAAGCTGGAGCCAATGGAAATGATTCGTCCACCTTCTTTTAAGTATTTTAGTGCAGTTTGGGTAGTTATAAAAACGCCTCTTACATTCACATCGAGCGTATGATTCAATTCTTCTAATGTAACAGCTTCAGGTGGCCCAGCCGGAAAAATTCCTGCATTGTTGACTAGAATATCAAGCTGACCAAAGTAAGCTATTGTTTGTTCAACTGCTTCTGTAATTTCTCCGGGGTTGCCGCTATCTGCCCTAATCGCAACACCCTGTTGACCTAGAGCCTTCATTTCCGACACTACCTTTTGCGCTTTTTCCTCAGCATGAACATAAGTAAATGCAACTTTCGCTTCCTCTTGAGCAATTTTTTTCACAATAGCTGCACCAATACCTCCTGCTCCCACCAGTGACGAATGCAACTTTATTTTTTAAATTCATTCTTTCCCCTCCTTTGTTATTAAGTACCTTTATTAAGTCCCGTATAGAGCAAAATCAATCTTTAAAGTAGATATGTGTTTAATAAATAGTATCTACTTTATGCCAAGCTTCTTTTAACATCACCACCTTATATTTTTGTTATAATCATAGTAACTTGAGTTTGTATAATTGAAAATACTGCACTTTGTTGTTACTAGGTTACTTTCAAGTAAGGGGTGAATTGTTTTGAATAAAGTTCATACAGGATTTGATGTGGTTCAAAATATCATAAGCGGAAAATGGAAAAGCATTATCCTTTATCAGCTCGGTTATGGAAATAAGCGGACTAAAGATTTACTTAAAATTTGTGAAGGCGTTTCTCATAAAGTATTGAATGAACAGTTAAAGCAATTACAAGCAGACGGTCTAATTAAGCGGGCTGTTTATGCAGACGAAGTTCCAATCAGAGTTGAATACAGTCTTACGGAGTATGGACGTTCCTTTTTGTCATTATTAAAAGAAATGTGTGATACCGGTGATGAACATCTTAAAAAACAAGGGATAACAACATATAACAATAAGGTTTGTGAGTACTATAATGAACATACATAAAACCCGTAGCAACTTGCCTCCGGGTTTTATGACTATAGATTATTCAAAAATGTTATATATTTCATTGTGTTACGCTCCAACCCATTTTCCCCAGGCTTTAACTCCTCCTCTTCTGTTCCACCCGGTTTTTTCTCTTCGCCGTAAAACGCATGAATAGAACGATAATCTGCCTTACAATAGAAAAAAGTGGTTTCAAATGGAATAAGTATTTGTTCTAACGTATGGCCATATCTCCCCTCTTTCCTATAATCGCTGGATCGGATACCTGCTGAAACCGCCAGCGCCACTTTCCGGTTTTTTAATTTGTCTCCGCCATTGGAACCGTAGGCCCAGCCGTAATCGAAAACTTCATCCATCCACTTCTTTAAAAGTGATGGACTATTAAACCATTGAATCGGGAATTGCAACACCAAGTTTTCATGCGATTCAATCAGCCCCCTTTCCTTTTCTACATCTATTTTTTCTGCTGGATAAGCTCTATATAATTCATGTACTGTATATTTTTCAGGATATTTTTTTAACTCCTCTACCCAACGTTTATTTACAGTAGATGTCTCGATACTCGGGTGAGCTGCTACAATAAGTGTTTTCATGTGTTTGCATCCTCCTTCAAATTTGTTTCTATTTGATTATAGAATGCAAACAAATCTTATGTAAGTACGCACTTTTAGGTGAGATACTGGTGTAAAGGTAAGTGTCTCTAAAAAATGTACTTAGTATTTTTAGACAAGGATTTATTTAATTGAATGTATTTTAAATTAGTTCATGTAATTTTTTAATTCTTTTAAAATCAGAAGTTACCTTATCAACATAGAAATTATACTCTCTTCTGCCTCCTTCTCAAATTTTTATATTTATAGAAATCAAAAAAATACTGACATTTCTCATTAATAATGTTACTATTAGATATATTACTAATAGTAATGTTATTTTATTCATCTAATTTTATCAAGGAGGTTTTGTAATGCTTTCTTTTTCAATAATAGGCGCCATCATTTTTGGATGTATTGCACTGTTGACGCTGCTCGTAACTTTGGGATACCCGTTAGGAGAATTTACTCTGGGTGGAAAATATAAAATATTACCTTCCAAAATGAGAATAATGAGCGGAATCTCGCTAATTATCCAAGCAGTTGCAATTATAGCTATACTTGATGCAGGCGAGGTAATTACTACGTTTTTTCCTTTTAATGTACAAAAGGGATTATGCATTTTCTTTGGATTTTATCTTTTATTAAATGTAGGGATGAATAGCTTATCTTCCAGTAAAAAGGAAAGATATTTAATGACGCCTTTATCTTTATTGGCATCTATTTGTTTTTTTGTCACAGGATTCTTTTAAATAAAGGAGATATATGATTATGGATAATATCATTTTAGGATTTCTGATGATTCAGGGATCGACGATTTATGAATTAAGGCAATTTATCAAAAAAAATCTCTCCACTGTCAGCAGTGATAGTACTGGAAGTATTCAAGCAGGCATAAATAAATTATTAAAAAAAGAATGGATTACCTACGAAGAACGAGTGGAAGGCGGCATAAATAAAAAAACATACTTTATCACCGAAGCAGGAAAAAATCACTTTAGAGAAAATATATCAACTCCTATGTTATATAAAGAAAAAAACATGGAATTAAGCAAGCTGTTCTTTCAAGGATTTGCAGATAGCTCCGAGCATGAGAAGTTTGTTAGTCGCTACATTGATGAATTAGAAAAGAATTTACATCACCTGGAAGCCATTAAAGCATCGATTGGTCAAAGAAATGATTTCGGTCCAGTGTTTATTAACAAGTTAAAAGAAGCTGGTGGCGCTACAGAATTTTTGACTGAAGACGGTTTGAAATCAATTGCCTTCTTCCAATATGCAACACTGGATTTAGGAATTGCGAAGATTAAATTTGAAATAGAATGGTTTAGAGAATTCCAGGCAACATTAAAATAGAAATGATAGAAATTGAACAAAATAATTAGTTCTATTCACCTGGGCTGCTTATAAATCAACTGCTTGCTTCAATAACTGTTTTTTCTGTATGGGTTTACTACTTTTACGAACGTATCATTATTGCAGACTAAATTTGTTCCATCTTCAATTTTACGTTTGCAAGAATTTATCAAGTTGATTGTTTGATTAGAAGCTCTTCAAAGCACTTTTTTACTGTCTATTTCATATCTATAAAACATGGTGCTTTCACAGTACAGTTTGAATAAACTCCCTTGTAGTTAATACATTAGCAAACTCATCATGAATCGTTGCCAGTGACAAGTGATGGATTATATCAGCATCTATGAACTCACCATAATGATCCTTCATTCCAAACGCAGCAGTTGCATCTGAAAGCAGATACGTTTTATATCCTAAATTCCCGCTCGCTCTTGTTGTTGTAGACACACAATGCGGCGTGGTTAAGCCAACAATTGCTGTTGTTTCAATCTGACATGTCTGCAAATATTCATCTAAATCCGTTCCGATAAAAGCACTGTTTACTCTTTTGGTTATTACTTTTTCTTGCTGCAAAGGAGTAACGATTTGTTTAATAGGAAAGCCCTCTCCTTTTTCATAAAATACAGATTCAGGGTCATCAGAAATATGCTGAATATGAATAATTTCCCATTGATATTCCCGGCATTTATCTAATACTATTTTCATATTTTTTTCAGCATCAGGATTATTCCGTTCTCCCCATTTCTTATCTTCAAATGCCTTTTGAACATCTATCATGATTAAAGCTTTTTTCCCTTTCATATCTTCACCCTCCATACTTAAATTTTAATCTATAATTTTATATATTTCCTGCCAATAAACAGTTTCACCTCTTCTGCTATCTTATTTTATATAAAAATCAAAGGCATTTAAATAAGACCAAAAAGGATTTTTGAGTGTTTGGCTTTTCATAATTAGGAATATAAGATATTCTGTTTAATAAAAAAAGGTTGATGTATTTTATGGATGCAATTGATAGAAACATTTTGAGAATATTACAGGAAAATGCGAAAATCTCTATGAAAGATTTAGCAAAAGCCGTTCATTTAACCTCTCCATCCGTCATTGAAAGAGTACGAAGATTAGAAGAACAGCAAATTATTGAGGGTTATCATGCGCATATCTCTTTAAAAAAGTTAAATCGTCCCATTACTGCACTTGTATTGTTTAAATCAACAGATTGTAAAGCATTATCTAATTTTTGTAATAATCATCCGGATGTGCTGGAGTGTTATAGAGTTGCCGGAGAGGTAAGCTATATTGCCAAATTAGCCACACATTCTGTGGAAAGCTTAGAACAATTTATTGATGATACGATGCAATATGGAACACCATCAACGAATATTGTACTATCTTCTCATGACAAGAAAGTAATTGACCCATTTGATATGAAAAAATAAAAAGTAACTAAGTGAAGAAGTTATACAAATTCTTCACTTAGTTACTTTTTTCACTAGTTTGTAGCTTTCCCTTACCCAATAAATCCTAGTTATATTCATTTAAAAACTCTTCTATTTTTTGTCTGGTTGCTTGATTAGCTATACTGTCCCAGTTAGTGTCATAACTATGGTCAGAAAAAGGAAAATAGTAAGCTCGGTTATCTATATTATTTTCATCAAGTTTTTCATGCAATATCTCTATTTGCTCTTCAGGTACCACTTTATCTTTTAGACCTACAAATGAAACAGTGGGGGCAGATGATTCATTTACATACTGAATAGGAGACATTTGCTGATAACTTTGTTTGATTTCTTCTGTTTTTGGCTGGTCATCCATGAGTTGTTCTAGCAGTGGCTGAACAAATTCTTTACTATTATTTTTACCATAGAGCTGTAATAAATCCGATGGTCCATATAGATTAATAATAGAATTTATTTTCACTGTGGAGTCGGAATCCGTTTCTTTGGGAACAAGGCTGTTTTCCTTTAGTTCCGTGTACCCCGTTAATAAGGCTAGATGGCCTCCGGCAGAAGCTCCTATTAAATTAATTCTGTTTATATCTAAATGATATTCATTCGCATGTTCAACAATCCAGTTTAACGCTGCATGTGTATCTGAAATTTGTTTTTGCCACATATCGGGGCCGTTTTGACTGTATTCCACATTAAATACAACATACCCCTTCGAATTAAACCATTTGCTCCAAGAGGAAACCTCACTTTTATCTCCACTGCTCCATCCGCCGCCATGAATATTTACAATAACAGGACGATTTTCATCATTAACTTTCGTATCCCATACATCCAGTAATAAATCTTCATCTTCGGCAGTTTTATAAACAACATCTTCTTCTAGATCGGAATACGTATCTGTACCAGAAAAAGAGAATGTATAGTTATCCATCAATGCTGTTTTTGTGCCAATACGATCTGCATAGTGTTTGTTTTGAATCCCGGAAAGAAGCGCTATTCCTAAAAATGAAATACAGATGACCGCCCAAATTATTTTTAAAAATAATGCAGATTTCTTCCTAATAAGAAGGAGTAAAATAATGAAAGACGCTACACCTAAAATTAATAATGTTAAAGGGAATGTAAGCAAGTAAAATGCAATCTGCCCTGAATACGTACCATATCCACTAGCAGAAAAGGAACGCCAAAGTAAAATAAACGTGCCTGTTAGTACTAATAAACTAGCAATAATACCAATTTTGTTGGAAATAGATTTAGATTTTGTAAATGTCATTTAGCTTCTCTCTTTCATTCGTTTATCTGAATAGCGATACCCCGAAAAGAGTTCTTTGAAACTAAAACCTGTTCATCATACTACTTTAAATAATTTAATGTTTACTTCTTAGTTGTGCTAAGCTGTGATTTTTGTCTGATAAGGTTCTTTACCTTTTTGCATTAACATGACAGGAAAGCATGTTTTGCAGATAAAGCACAAAAAATGCAGTCAACTTGTTAAGTTTAAACTGCATAGAACTGTTTTCGTGAACACAAATTGTAAATTAATGATGATAGTTACTTTTCCGCAGAATAACAGGAATAACTGTCCCAACATAAAATGGCTGAGGCTCACCGACTATCTCCCCGCCCATTTTACATACTATATTTGCTGTTACCTCTCTTGCCTCCATGTAGATTTCATAAACTCCATCCGCAAATAAATCATCAAAGGATAATTGTACTATTTTACTGCCAATACGATTCCCTTTGTGATCAGGATCTGTAACAAATCGCCCCCAATGTACAACATTATCCTCTTTCCATGCAGCAACAGCCCCTATAATCATATCATTGAATACAGCACACCAACATTGTGGTTTCTTTGATAAAAATGCTGATATAGCTTCCGAGGGTATCTTTTGTTCACCGTTAAATATTTTTGTCTGCAAGTCTATAATTTGAGGAAAATCTTTTTTCTTTGCTTTACGAAAAACTATATTTCCCAAATAATATACCACCTTCCACTTGAAAATAACTAACAAAGTTTTTGTTTATTTAGACTTGAAAGATCCATATTCTCAAGCTGTTTTAAATGGTTAATTTTAATGGTTACCATTTCCTCTGTTTTCTTTAATTCTTCCTGTTGCTCCTGAAGCTTTTTCTGGTGTGCTTCTAAAATATCAATTCGTTCGGATAATACCTCTTTATCCCCTTTTGATAAATTCATCATTTCTTTCAAGTCAGTGATGGAAACATTTGCATCACGCAAGCAGGAAATTACTTCAATCCATGATAAATCTTCCTCTGTATAGATTCGATAGCCATTTGCATCCCGCTTTACGTAAGGTAAAAGTTTCTCTTCTTCGTAATAACGTAAAGTATGTGGAGCAAGTTCTGTCTTTGCAGCTGCCTCTTTTATTGTATACACCATAGTAACTTCTCCTTTTATTTATCATTATAGTGTTATAATCTGTGATTGTATCTTAGACCATTCATTTCTAAGATACAATCATTTGATACTTTCCATTAATAATAATTGGAGAAATTAAAAAGCTTTTTGAATCGTAGGTCTGACGATAATTTCATTCGTAGAAACTTCATCCGGCTCATTTACAGAATAAGCAATGGCTTTTGCAATACTTTCTGGCTGCAGCCACACTTTACTCACCATTCCTTTTACAGCATCCTTTGTTTCTTCATGGGTTATCCCATTTGTAATTTCTGATTGAACTGCACCAGGAGAAATAATCGTGGTACGAATATTATTTTCACATTCCTCCTGTCGAAGCCCTTCTGTGATAGCCTTCACCGCAAACTTTGTTCCTGCATATACTGCAGCATTTTCTACGACAACATGCGCTAACGCAGAAGCAACATTAATAATTTGGCCTTTTTTATTCTCTCTCATCGTTGGAAGAACGGCGGATATGCCATACAATACTCCTTTGATATTAATATCGATCATTTGATCCCATTCATCCATTTTCTGTGCATGTAATGGAGAAACTGGCATAATACCTGCATTGTTAATAAGAACATCAATCGTTCCAAATTCGTCTAAAGCTAATTGAGCTAGTTCCTGTACTTGTTTGCTTGAAGTAACATCCGTTATTTTGTAAACAGCTGTGCCTCCTGCTTCTTCAATGGCCTGTTTTATACTACTTAACCTTTCTTCACGTCTGGCTCCTAAAACTACCTTCGCACCGTGCTTTGCCAATAATTTTGCTGTATTTTCCCCGATTCCGCTGCTGGTGCCGGTTATGATAACTACTTTGTTTTGTATATTTTCCATGAAAATTCCTCCTCCTTTGTATTAGCTTGTATATCTAAGCTATAAATTGGAGTATAAACCTTCAAGTGAACCTGAAGGCAAGGGGAATTTCTTTAATAAGATTTTTGAAATAAAATAAACCCGACTAAATCAATGTCAGTCGGGTTGAAGTTTGATACTTGTTAACTAAATGGAGCAGTGCTTTATGACAATTTCTCCATCTTTCACATTCGCTGTATTAAAGGACATCCCTCATTTTTCATACTCTCTTTTGCCGCTTCCACAACCTGCTGTAAATAATCAATTGTTGTTCCTTCTTGATTTATTTTAAGATACTGATAGTTTATCTTAATAGATTCATCAATAGTTTGTATTTTTTATCATTTTACAAACCTAAAATGTAGAACGAAGCAAGGGTATGTTTGAAGCTTTATCATGCTTGGATTTATCAGTTTTTATGTCTAATTATCAAAAAGTTGTTAAAAAATGTATTACATCAGATTAATCACA